>JAUWOY010000087.1 GCA_030611885.1 Chloroflexota bacterium
GCAGCGGTTTAGGCGCCCAAATGAGCTTTTTGGGCTTGCCACTGGCCAAAAACGGGCTGGTTGGCTGTTTCAAGTTGCCCAGTTTTTCTATTGTTAAGGTGTCTTATGTACAACTTCACAATCTTTAGCGGAAACTAAAGGTTATGGGAATATGCATAATTCCGAACACTCTTCCCAACTTTGGACGCCAAAGCTTGCTCTGGGCGCCAGCAAGCTGTCGCATCCACACTTGAAGTGGGGATGGGCAGTTCTGAAACATCCTTTGGGCAGGAGTGCAGGCGCAAGCCTGCGGACTTGCGTCCGCACTCCGGTAACGGAAGAGCAAGCGAGAAGCCCCAACCCGATGAAAGACACCCGGTTGGGGCCTCAAGCGCATCCTCCAGACTCATTCCGTTCCCTTGCTTGTCTCTACGCTGGCTTCGCCCAGGTCAGCCCCAGCTCTGCGAGCTTGGCGTCGGTTGGCACACCCTCGCTGTCCCAGCCGCGCTTCTCGTAGTACACTGGGAGCATCTCAGGGATGGGACAGACGCTGCCAGCCGAGGGCTGCTTCTCTATCGTTCCGTGGGGCGAGACCTCCACCGGCAGCGTGAGAGCCTTTTTCTCCTCCGCCGAGTAGACCTCGTTGGGCATCGGCTCCTCCTCCAGGCGAGGGGGCAGGCGGTCATCGTCCTTCGTCAGTCCCTCCCGGATGTTGAAGAGCTTCTCCAGGTTCCAGACCCTCTCCCCCACCTTCAGGAAGTCCTCAGCCGAGTAATCAACGCCCGTGGCTGCGGACAGCCCTTTGGCGTAATCCTCAGCCCCAAGCGCGAAGACGGTGAAAAGACACTGATCCAACGAATCTAAGGCCGCGGTGGCGTGCTGGAAGACCAGCACCAGGTCGGTCTTGTCGCCGTCCTTCGCCAGCCTGTACTCCGCCGTGGGCTCGGGGATATCGGGCGGCGAGAACCCGCAGTAGCGGCCCATCACCTCCGCCGCTATCAGGTAGCCGCGCACGTGGCATGCACCCCTATTCGAGGTGGCGTAAGCAAGCCCCTGCGCCGGGACACCGCGGGGGTCGTAGGCCGGGAACTCGAGGCCCTTCACGGACATGGAGAGCTCGGGGCGGCCGCACTTCTCCGCCAGCCTCTTCGAACCCTCGGCCAGCTCGTCGCCCACACCCTCCCGGGCAGCGATCTTGCTGACGAGCTTGAGCATGGCTCTCTCATCACTGAAGGGGTTCTCCCCCTTCGCATACCCTACCTCGGAGAGGTCCAAGGCCCCCTTCTCGCACAACTCGAAGGCGCAGGCTATGGTGGCCCCGGCTGAGATAGTGTCGAGCCCGAGATCGTTGCAGAGATAGTTCGCCTCCGTTATGGCGATTAGATCATGGATCCCGCAATCACCCCCGAGCGCCCAGGCGCTTTCGTACTCTGGCCCTTCGCCCTCGCCTATGGTCACATAGTCCGGGCGCGGCTCCGGGATGCGCGATGGCCTGGCGCAGTGGATGGGACAGGTGCGGCAGCAGCCTCTCGCCGCGATGAGGGTCCTAGGCACCCCCTCGACCTCGCCTGCCATCGCCTCCCCGCCGGCCTTGTTGGCCTCTTTGGACATCCCCCACTGGAAGTTGCACGCCGGCAGGAGTCCCGCCCCGTTGATGGCGTTGTACAGGATCTGGGTGCCGTAGGTCGGCAGGCCCACTCCGCACACAGGGCCGGCGCGGAGCTTATCCATCTGCTCCCTGACGACGGCTGCAAATTCTCCCGCCTTGGCGATGGGGATCCCAAGCGTCCCCCTGACAGCGATCGCCTTGAGGTTCTTCGACCCCATGATCGCGCCTCCGCCATCCCTCCCGCAGGCCCGGGCCCATCCCGGCGTATCCGCCTCGTTGATAATGCAGGCAATTTTCACCAGCTTCTCTCCTGCTGGGCCGATGCAGGCCACCTTTATCCCCGGCTTGCCGATCTCCTCCTTGATGGCGACCGTCGTCTCATAGGTGCCTTTGCCCCACAGGCCCTTTGCGTCCTTGATCTCGGCCTTGCCGTCCTCGATCCAGAGATAGACCGGGCTAGCCGCCTTCCCCCTGAGGATTATGACGTCGAAGCCGGCGTGCCTCATCACGTCGCTCCAGTCGCCTCCGGAGTGGGAGTCGAAGATCAGCCCCCGGGTGTCCTTACCGGCCGCTGGGCGGGCAAGGGGGGATTTCGATATGATGCAGTACCTTCCCGAAGCGGGCACGCTCGTTCCGGTCAACGGGCCCGCGGCGAATATGACGACGTTTTCAGGGCCGAGCGGGTCCGTATCCGGCCCGACCGCGTCGTAGAGCATCCTGACCCCCAGCCCCCTGCCGCCGATGTAGTCCTTGTAGTCGGGACATACCTCGTCGAGGGCTTTGACTTCGGCCTTTCCCGCCGTCAGGTCCACGTCGAGCACCTTACCCATCCAACCGTAGAATTTCGGCGCGGGGACCGGCGTGGGTGTAGGCGTTGGCTTCGGGGCGCAAGCGGCAAGGGCTTCCGCCGCCCCCAGGGACAAACCCAACAGGGTGGCGTAGCGCAGGAAATCCCGCCGGGTTATCTTGCCCTGGCTTAGCTGCTCCTGCAGATCAGAAACCCGTTTGTTAAATTTCTCTTCCATTGCTGTTTCCTCCTCCATTCAATTTTAGAAACTAGGCGAACGAGAATCTCGGCGAACGTTCGGAATCTACTCGATACGAACCACCTCCTCTCCCAAAGTTGCGCATTGTCCAAGGATACTGGTTACCTATTTCAATCAAAAAAGAGGCAACCCATCAGCCGTCACAGCGGCTAAAAGATTCGCCTCCTTTGCGTAATGGCAGGTATGAGGATTGCTTCTCATGCCCTATCGCTCATCCGTCCCAGAGGGAGCGAGATGAGTCGGAGACATTTTTATTTGTTGAATACTATATCACAATTTGCGAAAAAAGTCAAAAACAAAGTGCCCCTCCTGCTCGCTGTCCACCAAACGGAAGGCCAGATGCAGGACGCGCTCTGTTTCGGCAGTGATTTTGGCCCGTTCGTCAACGCGCCAGCCAGCCACCCAGACGATGTGCCGAGGCGAAGCTACGATGGGAACGAAACCCCGCAGGGAGCGCGGTATCTTGACGTCAATCATAAAGGTGTGGAGGCTCTTCTCGTGGCCACCCAGGCCCAGGGGCTGAAAACGGTCGCCAGAGCGGCGCTGGCGCAGCACCAACCCCAAGCCTGTGCTCTCGTAATCCAGAAAAGCCTGCCAGGGATTGGGATTATCCAGGTGAGCCCGGCCAAACTCCCCCTGCTCGATGATGGCAGCCTCGAGACACCAGCCAGAATCGGGCAACTCTGTAACCCCCGGCACTGCCACGGACAAGCTCTCCACAAAGAGAAGGGGCCAGTCCACTTGGGGCACGTAACCCTCGTCGGCGACGGTGAAATCGTGATAGCCAATGGAAAGCATCAGGCCCTGGGGCAAGGTGACCTGGGTTCCCGCTGGCTTGGCCCTCAAGGCCGACAGGGCGTTCTCGATGTGGATCCAGTTGATGTTGCGCAGCGAGCGGCGCAGGCGATGGACGGCCTCCCGCAGGGTGGAACGCTGCTGGCTGGTGGGCAAGCCCCGCCAGCGCTCCAGATCGAAGGCGATGGCCGCCCCCGATTCCGAGGAAACGACTACTGGCCAGACGCGCTCCAGCTCGGCCTGCAAGAGGCTGTAGTCGGCGCCGATGACCTGGGCCGAACGGCGCACCACCTCTCGGATGTTGGGGTTGTAGCTTTCAAGATAGGGAATCAGCTCGTGGCGCAGCCGGTTGCGATAATAGGTGGTGTCCAGGTTGGAGCGATCAAAGCGGGGCTTCAAGCTGTGCTCCCGGCAGTAGGCCTCAATCTCGGCGCGGGGTGTCTCCAGCAGGGGGCGGATCAGTCGAAGGTGCAGGGGAGGGCGATCGGGCCAGGCCGCCTCCAGTCGCATCCCCCCCAGATCAGCCTGAGGCAACATTCCCCGCAGGCCGGCCAGCCCCGCCCCCCGCAGCCAGTGCATGACGATGGTCTCCGTCTGGTCATCGGCGTTGTGGCCTACGGCGATTCTCTTCGCACCCACTGCCAGAGCGACCTGGGCCAAAAACGAGTAGCGGGCCTGACGGGCTGCTTCTTCGATGGCCAGCTTGCTCTCCCTGGCCAACTGCGGTACGTCGCGGGCTTCGACGGTGGCCGGCAAGCCCCATTCCCCAGCCAGCCTGGCCACGAAAGCCGCGTCCTCCTGCGACTCCAGGCCCCGGATGCGGTGATCGAGGTGGGCCACGTGCAGCTCGATCCGGTAGACCTCGCGCAAGCGGTTCAGGACGTGCAGCAGGCAGAGGGAATCGGGGCCGCCGGAGACGCCGACCACCACCGTCCCACCCCCAGCCAAGAGACCACGTCGGTCAATGGCCTGGCGGACTTTCGACAGGACATCCACTATTCCACCTTGTACACCGTATCCCCTCGGCGTACCTTCTCCTTGACCTTGAGGCCGATCTCCTGGCCCTTTTTAGCGGTCTCGATATTCTGGTGCTCGATCTGCATGGAGCCCACGGTCTGCTCGAAGTCAGTAGTGGCCCCCTTGATGCGGACGGTGTCGCCCTGGCTCAAAGCAGCGGTGACTTTGATGCCGGCCACAGCGATCTGGCCCCAATAGTGCGTTACCTCTCCGACCTTTTTCTCTGCCATCGTATTACCTCCTATTACCTCATTGCCCCATTGACTTGTTGCTTTCCCATTCTACCGCACCATTGACCTTTTGTCAACTTTGTCAATTACGTGATTTGTGGTATAATTTGGATAGTTTGGGACATAGAGCATTAGACCATCAGCATTAGCCAACAGGAGGATAATAAGTGTTTAATCCACTAAACGCCCTTTTGGGCCTGTTTTCCCTGGACATCGGCATAGACCTGGGCACAGCTAACACCCTGGTGAACGTGCGCGGAAAGGGCATCATCATCAACGAGCCGTCCTGGGTAGCCATTGAAAAGAAAACCAGGAAGGTACTGGCCATCGGCAATGAAGCCAAGGAGATGGTAGGGCGCACGCCGGCCAACATCGTGGCCATCCGCCCCCTGCGCGATGGCGTTATATCCGACTTCGAGATCACCGAGAAGATGCTTCACTACTTCATTGGGAAAGTGCACGACCACGTGATCCTGCCCATTCCCCGCCCCAGGGTAGTGGTCGGCATCCCCAACGGCTGCACCGAGGTAGAGAAGCGGGCCGCCTACGACGCCACCGTCTCAGCCGGGGCCCGCGAGGCTTATCTCATCGAGGAGCCAATGGCTGCTGCGCTGGGAGCAGGATTGCCTATCACCGAGGCCATGGGCAGCATGATCATAGACGTCGGGGGCGGCACGACCGAGGTGGCTGTGTTCGCCCTGGGAGGGATCGTAGTCAGCCGCTCAATTCGTGTGGCCGGCGACGAGATGGACGAAGACATAATTCAGTATGCTCGCCAAAAGTACAACATCACCATTGGCGAGCGGACGGCCGAAAACGTCAAAATCGAAATAGGTTCCGCCTATCCCCTGCCTGAGGAGAAGACCACCATCCTGCGGGGGCGCAACCTCATCACCGGCCTGCCGCAAGCAATCGAAGTGAGCAGCATAGAGATTCGGGAAGCGCTGTCCGGTTCCCTGAACGTCATTGTAGACACGATCAAAGACGCCCTCGACGAAACCCCCCCTGAGCTGGTGGCCGACCTGATGGAGCAAGGCATCGCCCTGGCTGGCGGCGTGGGCCAATTGCGGGGCCTGGCCGAACGGCTGACTGACGAAACAAAGATGCACGTGTACGTAGCCGAGGATCCGATGACCTGTGTGGCCCGTGGAGCGGGCATGGTGTTAGAGGATCTGGACAAATTGAGCAAGATCCTGGCCAGCGTATAAAGGGCCCGGTTACGGCTGGCAACACGTGTCCTGGACGGACAGTACAGGGTCGAGCGAAGGAATGAGCTCTGATGAAGCGTCTGCCAACCAGATCCACAGTATTGATCATCCTCGTCCTGCTGAGCCTGGCCGGACTGGCCTTGGATCAGAATGAAGACCTGCTGCCTATTGAGGATTTGGCGCTGCGCTTCGTGGTCCCCGTTCAAGAAAAACTGACCTCCCTGGCCAACAGCATCAGCGACCTGACCCAGGCTACGCAAGATATCAGAGAGCTGCACCGCCGCAACGAGGAGTTGCAAGGCCTGGCCGATAGCCTGATGATCGAGAACGTGCGTCTGAAGGAGATCGAGTCCGAGAACGAGACCTTGCGCAGGCTGCTAGGCTTCACCCAGGCCAACCCCACCCACAGTTACAAAGCGGCTGAGGTAAAGGGTCGAGTCATTGGCCGCGACCCCAGCAACTTCCGAAGTTATCTCATTATCAACTCAGGCTCCCAGCAGGGAATCGAAAAGGGCATGCCAGTGGTCACCGAGCGGGGGCTGGTGGGACGCACCACCGATGTAGGCTCCAACTGGGCCAAAGTGATGCTGATCATTGACCCCTCCAGCTCCGTGAACGCTCTCATCCAGAGCTCCCGGGCCACGGGGGTGGTAGAGGGTCAGGTCGGTGGGAGCCTGGCGATGAAATACATCCCCCAGGGGGAGACGGTCAACGTCAACGACATAGTCCTCACCTCTGGCCTGGGCAGCAATTTCCCCCAGAAGTTGATCATCGGCCAGGTTACAGCCGTGCACCAGCGCGACATTGAGATGTTTCAGCAGGCCGACATCCGGCCCACCGTAGATTTCAACAACCTGGAGATAGTCCTGGTCATCACCAACTTCTTGCCTGCTGATTTTGAGAGGCTGGTCCCCTGAGAAGCGGTGCAAGGTATGGTGTAGAATTGCATCGGCAGATGCTTGTAGGAGAACCAAAATGAAATGGCAAGAAATCCGTAAGCACTATCGATTTTCGATTGCTGATTGCCGATTTGCGATTGCCCCCTTCATCGGCGGTGTCACTTGAATCGAAAATCGAATTTCGAAAATCGAGGTGAGTCGCCATAAATATTTATGCCACCGTACTGCTGCTGAGCGCCGTAGCCATCGTACAAACGACAACGATGCCCCATCTGACTATCATAGGCGTGAAGCCCGACCTCATGCTCCTGATGGTGATTTCCTGGAGCCTCTTGCGAGGAGCACAAGAGGGCGTGATCTGGGCTCTGGTCGGAGGAATGGGACTGGACTTGCTCTCAGGCGCTCCCTTTGGAACCTCTACAGTGGCCCTTGTGGCCCTCAGCTTGCTGGCTGGCGTGGGAGAATTGAGCGTCTTCCGTACCCACATCGCCCTTCCCCTGATCGCGACTCTAATTGCCACCCTGGCCTACGACCTATTCTTCCTCCTCCTGCTGCACATGCAGGGCTGTTCGATAGCCTGGGCGGATAGCCTGACCAAAGTGGTGCTGCCCTCCACCTTGTTCAACGTGCTGCTATCGCCCTTCGTTTACAAAGCCCTGTATTGGCTCCACCGTAAGACAGGGCGAGAAGAGATGGCCTGGTAAGATTTCGAGAAGTCGTAAGCTTTTTTTCTCCTAAAGCTGTGAGATTTTGACCTCTGCGCAAGGCGCGATCACTTGACTTTTATAACTATAATGTTATAATACAAGGTGTACTAATGACCACAGGACCACCTCGCTGGACAGTTGAATTCTATGCTGACGCCCGCGGCAAGAGCCCAGTACTTGAATTTATCAACGGATTGCAAGATCGGGAACGGGCAAAAGTGTACAATTACCTACGACTGTTGCGCGAATTGGAGATAAAGCTGGGAATGCCTCATGCCAGGCCGTTAACAGGACACAAACCTCTCTGGGAGCTACGACCGGGGGCAATCCGATTGTTTTACTTCGCCCACACAGGCCGCCGCTTTATCGTCCTACATGCCTTTCGCAAGCGAGGACAGAAGACCCCACTGCGGCACATCGCCATTGCCAAGCGACGTATGACCGAGTTCTTGAAAGGAGAGAAATGACTGCCAACACTAACATCAGATTCGAGGATTGGGAAGCCGAGCAAATGAAGGATCCGGGGTTTCGGGCCGCTGTTGAGGAACTGGAACCCGCCTACCAGGTAGCCCGACTGCGAATCATGCGCGGGCTGACGCAAGAACAGTTGGCTGAATTAGTGGGCACCAAACAATCCAGCATTGCACGGTTGGAGAGTGGGACTACCCAACCGAGGCTTTCCTTTCTGCGGCGTGTAGTAGAGGCGCTAGGAGGGCGACTGGAGGTGCGGATAACGTCGCAAGAGGAAGCAATAGCACCCGCGCAACCATCCGTTCCCACCACTGATCAGCCAGAAGCCTACTCCAGGGGAAAAACAATCCATGTGACCAATTGGCCACCGCTAGGAAGAAGCCTTTACCTAGACGATCGTGCCTCAGCGGCACATTAAGATAAGAAAGGTTTGTACTATGATAGATCATGTGTGGACGGTAGTTTGCTCACGCGCTGTCATTGACCGTGAATCAAACAATGTAAGCCTTCAGAATGTAATTGAGCAAATTACTATCAGAGGTGAACCAATACCTGATACAGTGGTCCCCATTCCACTGGACGTCGTGACACTCTGGGTAAGGACCAACACCGACATGCCAGGCCGAGCACATACACGCCTGACTTTCTTGTCCCCTTCTGGCACAGTTCTCGGCTCGTTGGAATCTGAGGTTGACCTGTCTGAATATGAACGATATCGGGCTCGAACGCATTTTCAAGCACTACCTGTAACAGAGCCCGGACGCTATATTTTTCGGATAGAACTTCAGAACGAGGGCGCAAGCAAATGGCGTCAAGTTGCCATTGTTCCCCTAAGGGTCCGTAAAAATATAACTTCCCGCATTGGTCAAGCAGGAGTCGGATTTGATCGAGGACGAATAGTGTAGTTCCATTGCGGGCAAACATCATGAAATTGGATGTTGAGAGCGTCCATCTCTTTGTTAGGCACCT
>JAUWOY010000075.1 GCA_030611885.1 Chloroflexota bacterium
ATAGCGCTTTTTCATCCTGCGCAGATACTTTCGTCGTTCGTCGATATTCATTTTGTCTTCGTTGGACATTTTTCCCTCCGGTAACATTATCATTTGAGGGAATTATACCACTCCGGTAACATTTTACATGAATGAATGCGCTTTGTTGACCTTTTGCCCTCCCCATAGTATAATCGGTTCGCCGCTGTGGAGGGCGGCAATTAGGCAAGTGGAAACTTTAAACTTCAAACTTTAAACTTGAAACGATGTGTAGAAGTAAGCTCCCAACCCTGATTATAATTGTCGGTTTGTTTGGCCTGGCTACCCTTTTCTTCTGGCCGGTTATCTTCGGTGGCCAAACCCTGCTGCCTGCCGATAACCTGTTCACCTTTGAGCCCTGGCGCTCGTTTGCCGATGAGTTCGGCATCTCCGTGCCCCACAACGAGCTCCTGAGCGACCTGATCCTGGAGAATTACGTCTGGAAGCTTTTCACTGTCCAGTCCATCAAAGCCCGCCAGATTCCTCTTTGGAACCCCCACCTCTTCGCTGGCCTACCCTTCCTGGCCGCAGGCCAACATTCCGCGCTGTACCCCTTCAGTGTACTTTTCTACGTTTTGCCCATCGCTAGCGCCTATGGCTATTTTACTGTTCTTCAACTCTTCCTGGCTGGCCTGTTCGCCTTCATCTACGCTCGGGTCATAGGCCTGGATCGCCTGGGAGCCGCCGTAACCGCCATCACCTACATGTTCAGCGCGTTCATGGTCGTCAGCGTGGTCTTCACCATGATCATCGCCGCCGCCGCCTGGCTCCCCTTGCTCCTGGCGATGATAGAGCTGATCATCAATGGATCCAAAACTGCTCCGAGGGGATTGCCAAATCCCCGCTCACTCCTCTACGTCGTTTTCGGCGCTATCGCTCTCGGCTTTCAGCTTTTAGCTGGCCACATAGAGATTTCTTACTACGTGCTGCTGGTCATGGCCTTCTATGCTGCGATCAGGCTGTGGCAATCGGCAAATCAACAAAACAGAACTTCCCCCTCAAAGTTGGGAGGGACCGAGGGGGGGCATCGAGTGGGCCGCGCCTTGTTCTGGTTAGTCGTCATGGTCGTGCTGGGCCTGGCCCTGGGGGCGGTGCAGCTTATCCCCCTCTATGAGTTGGTGAGCAGCAGCTTCCGGCAGAGCTCAGCCAGCTACCAGCGGGTGGTAGGATGGGCTTATCCCCTCCGCCGCCTCATCGCCTTCCTCATCCCCGATTTCTTCGGGAATCCCACCCACCACAGCTACCTCGACGTTTTCAGCCGCCAAGCGGCGACCGTGACCCAGAATTACTACGGCGATCCGATCAGCACCATTGATTGGGGGATCAAGAACTACGTCGAGGGGGGCAGCTATCTGGGCATCTTGCCTCTATTATTGGCTCTGATCGCTATTATTAGGCGGCGTAACAAATACGTTTGGATTTTCGCCGGCCTGGCCGCTATCTCCCTGGCTTTTGTCTTCGGCACTCCTCTTTATGCCGTGCTCTTTTACCTCCTGCCCGGCGTCAAGCAGTTGCACTCGCCGTTCCGATGGATATTCCCCTACACGCTGAGCGTGGCGGTGCTGGCAGGCATCGGGGCAAATCGTAAATTCGCGATTCGCAATTCACAATTCACAATTGTTTACAAGCTAGGCTGGCTCGCCCTGCTGGCTGGGCTGGGCTTGGTGGCTGCCCTGGCCCTCAGCCTTCTCTTCCCGGATGTGGTTATTCCCCTCGCCGAGCGGGCTGTGCTCAGCCTGGCCAAGGCCCCCGAAGCCTTCGCCGATGGGCAGATGTTTTACTCTTACGAGTTCCGCAACCTGCTGATCTTTGGGCTATTCCTGGCCTCCAGCGGGGCGGTGTTGCTTCTCGCTCGTCGCTCTTTTCGGCTAGGCAAGTATAAGGTGTGGAAACCTCTAGCTTTGCTGGTGCTGATCGGCGATGTTTTCGTCTTCGGCTACGGCTTCAACCCGGCTGCTGATCCCAGGCTCCTCGATTTCAAGCCGCCGGTGGTGGAGTTCCTCCAGCAGGACGAGAGCCTCTACCGCATCACCACCTACAACGCCCCCGACGAGAAGACCTTCAACGCCAACGCGGGTATGTTCTATGAACTCGACGACGTGCGCGGCTACGACTCCATCAT
This sequence comes from Chloroflexota bacterium, assembly GCA_030611885.1. GTDB lineage: Bacteria > Chloroflexota > Anaerolineae > VGOG01 > VGOG01 > JAUWOY01. The sequence continues at coordinate 2,141 of JAUWOY010000075.1, forward strand.
CCCCAGGCAGTACACGGATTACATGAGCCTCATCTATCCCCAGACAGAACTACAATACAACCGCATCGCCCCCATTTACACCGACCACAGCCAGGCGCTGGACTCACCCCTGTTGGACCTGCTCAACGTCAAGTACATCCTGACTACCCAGCAGATCGAGAACCCCAAATACACCTTGGTCTACGACGAAGAGGTGCGGGTCTACCGCAACGAGGGCTGCCTGCCCCGCGCCTTTTCCCTGCCCGAAAGCTGCGCCGTCGTGACCGACGACGTGGCCACAGCGCTGCGCACCTACGACCCCCGCCAACATGTGATTCTCAAGCGACAAGAGACAAATCTCCAATATCCAATATCCAACCTCCAACCCCAAACCTGCAACCTGAAACCTGCAACCATTGCTTCCTACACCCCCAATCAAGTCTTCATTAATGTGGAGCTGGAGGAGCCGAGTTTCCTCGTCCTGGCCGACAGTTTTTTCCCTGGCTGGAAGGCCTTCCGCCGACCCCAGGGGGCAGGGGAGGGTGAGGAGCAGGAGCTGGAGATACACCGCGCCGATGGCAATTTCCGAGCGGTTTCCGTGCCGGCTGGCCGCTGGACGGTGCGTTTTAAGTATACGCCGATGTCCGTCAAGATAGGGCTCTTCGTCAGTTTCATGGCCGGTCTGATGCTGGTCTTGCTGCTGGGCTACTGGCTGTGGGGGCGATTCTATCGAAAGAGCATTGAGGATTCCGATGCCGGGCGGGTAGCCAAGAACAGCCTGGCTCCCATCGTCCTGCAACTGGTGAACAAGGCCATCGAGACCGCCTTCGCCGCGCTGATGCTGCGCATTCTGGGACCCGATGCTGCCGGAAAGTACTATTTCGCCATCACCATCTGGATCTGGCTGGACATCTTCACCACCTTTGGGCTGAACATCCTGTTGCAGCGGGAGGTGGCCAAGGATCGCGCCCTCGGCAACCGGTACCTGGCCAACACCACCGTCTTGCGCCTGATCTTCATCGCCGTCGCTGTGCCTCTCCTGGCCATCTTCATTGGCGCACGTCAGCTCACCCGCCCCCTGGCTGGCGATACCATCGCTGCCATCGTGCTCTTGGCTGTGGGCCTTCTCCCCGGCAGCCTGGCCAACGGCTTAACCGCCGTCTTCAACGCCTTCGAGAAGATGGAGTACCCGGCGGCCGTCACCACTGTGACTACGTTGCTCAAGGTCGTGCTGGGCACTCTGGTCTTGCTGCTCGGCCTGGGCTTCGTTGGCCTGGCGGGTCTCTCCATAGCGATCAACGTCGTCACCGCGGCCATCCTCCTCTACCTGTTGATCCGCCACGGCTTCCGACCGCGCCTCGAACTCGATTTTTCCCTACAGCGCTCGATGGTCGGCCTCTCCTGGCCTCTGATGCTGAACAACCTCCTTTCCACTTTCTTCTTCAAGATTGACGTGGCTCTCCTGGAGACGATGCAGGGAAACACGGTGGTCGGACTGTACAGCGTGGCCTACAAATTTATGGACGCCCTGAACATCCTCCCTGCCTCTTTTGCCATCGCCGTCTTTCCCATCATGTCTCGCTACGCTGCCTCGGCCAGGGACTCGTTGATGAGGGTCTATCTCCTGTCCGTCCGCCTGCTGGTCATCGTCGCTCTGCCCGCCGCCATTGTCACCACCGCCCTGGCCGAGCCTTTGGTCTATCTCCTGGGCGGCTCCCAATACCTTCCCCATTCGCGGATCGCCCTGCAACTGATGATCTGGTCCATACCCATTGGCTTCATCAACAGCGTCACCCACTACGTCCTCATCGCCCTGAATCAGCAGCGCTTCTTGACCAAAGCCTTCGCTATTGGCCTGGCCTTCACTGTCGTAGCCAACCTCGTCTTTATCCCCATCTACAGCTATCGCGCTTCGGCCCTCATCCACCTCTTTTCCGAGCTGGCCCTGCTGCTGCCTTTCTACTATTGCCTGCGCAAGCATCTGGCCCCCGTGTCCTGGGGGAGGCTGCTCTGGCGGCCAGCGTTGGCCGCAGCACTGATGGGCGGCCTGCTGTGGCTGTTGCGCGACACAAGCCTCATCGTAACTGTGCCCTTGGGCGGCCTGGTCTACCTCCTGGCCCTGATCCTGCTGAGGACCTTCAGCGAGGAAGAAGTAACTCTGTTCAAGGGCTTGTTGTCTTTTGGCCCGTGGAAGGTAGAGCCAGCCTCGGAGGCGCAGTAGAATCCAATCGTCGTTTCCCCAACATATGTCAAAATTGAGCGGAAATCGAGAGGGAGGAGCCTATGGCGGCCAAGATGCTCGTGGCAGTTATTCTGTTAACCTTACTCTTTGGGGGGATAACACGACCAGCGGTCTACGCTGACGATGTGTATGATGCCTTAAGATTGAAGTATCGAGAGAAACTGACGGGCTATGATCCAAGTGCACCTTACACTCTCTCCGATCCCCATATTCAAAGTCACATTGAGAGGCTTGACGCTGCAGCAGGAAATTACTGGCGGTCGCTGAACCCGACCACCCACGTCTGGGATGATTTGGCGGATTCCAGTGCAGAGTACTCAGCCGAACTTGCTTCGATCTATCAGCGACTGGAAACGATGGCCAGGGCGTGGGCTACTTACGGTTCGGAATATTATCAGAACACACAACTTCTAAACGATGTAATGGCCGGTTTAGACTGGCTCTACGAAAACCGCTATAACGAGAACGCATCGCCTTACGATAACTGGTGGCATTGGGAAATAGGCATCCCGTGGTACCTCAGCGATACCGTGATTCTGCTCTACGATGCACTGACCTCAGAGCAGATTGACAATTACACGAAGGCCATAGATCGTTTTACTCCCACCGTGGACATGACGGGGGCCAACCGGGTATGGAAAAGCAAAGTGGTGACTTTGCGGGGAATCATCGGAAAGCAGCCCGAAAAAATCCAGGCCGGATCCGATGGTCTAACTGATGTGTTCTCCTACGCCACGAGCGGAGATGGCTTTTACAGCGATGGTTCGTTTATTCAGCACGGCTATTATCCGTACGCAGGAGGCTACGGTGCGGCTCTCCTGTATCACCTTTCCGATGTCCTGTGGATCATAAGCGGCTCACCGTGGGATAACGCCTCATCCGAGCGAGATAATATCTATGAGTGGGTGTATGAAACGTTTGACCCCGTGCTGTTCAAAGGCGCGGTGCTGGAATCCGTGAGAGGGCGCGAGATATCGAGACCCTTCACGGGATCATTACCTGAGTGGCCGATGGGAACAGGAAGGACCAGAACTGTTGAGGGCCTGCTTACACTGACTGATTTTGCTGACGGTCCACATATCAGCAACATAAGCAGCATCCTGAAACACCATCTGGAGGATGGCGATCATGAGATCCTGTTCCGTCATTTGTCCATCTGGTACATTCAAAAGGCCAAATCAATACTCGACGACCCTGCAGTTCCTTCTGGCCCGCAACTCGTCGGAAACTATCAGTTCTATAATCAAGATCGAGTTGTTCACCGGCGACCGGGATGGCTTTTTGACATCGCTATGCACTCTGACCGAATCAGGAATTACGAGTGGCTGAATGGTGAAAACCCTAGAGGCTGGTACACCGCCGATGGCATGACGTACCTCTATATGCACCCAGAGGACTATAACTTTATCTTCTGGTCAACTGTTGATCCCCATCGCCTGCCAGGCATCACCGTGGATCGTGATCCCTCCCGTCCGGACGGAGTGGGATGTTGCGCCTTGATGCCGAACAGTTGGGTCGGAGGCGCTGCGTTGGCAGGCGCGTACGGAGTGGCGGGCATGGACTTTCAGCAACACGACTATTCGAATATGGACTTGCGAGCCAGAAAGTCGTGGTTCATGTTCGACGATGAGATCGTAGCCCTGGGAGCAGGCATCAGCAGCACGTCCGGGCGCACGATCGAGACCGTCGTCGAGAACAGGAGTTTGAACTCCCAGGGAGATAACGACCTCATTGTGGATGGTACAGTGCAGCCTTCCACACCGGGATGGACAGAGCAACTGGCCAGCGTGAACTGGTTTCATCTGACTGATACAGGGGGTTATGTATTTCCTGGCGGCGCAGACTTGAATTTCCTGAGAGAAGAAAGAGCCGGGAAAAACGAAGACATAAACACCGCATTTTATGTTCCCGGCAACGATGAATTCGACACGACTGAGAAGAGCGCCTGCTGGGCCTGGGTGCGGGAAGATGATACCCGCTACACCTGGACAGGTTCGGCGTTGGAAATCGTGACTCAGCAGGGAACACTGGCAGGAGCGGCGAACTCCACTCGAAATCTGCTTCTGACCGAGACGCCCCCCGAAGACTTTCGCACCGCCACCAGGCTCACCTTCTCGCCCTCAGAAGTGGGCCAGGAAGCGGGGCTGATCCTCTACCTGGATGATGACAACTACGTGTACATATCAAGCAGCTACGATGATGGTCATAGTCTGAAAACAGTAAGCGAGAGCGGTGGGGTGACATTGACGCATAGCACGAACAATGCATTTGGCTCGACAATACACTTGAGAATTGACAAAAGCGGGGCCCAATACTCAACGTATGCCAGTGGTGACGGGGAAGCGTGGGGGGACCCCATTCACACCTATATCAATGGACTGGCGGGTGATGCCGACAGGGGCTGGAATCTCGACCTGAGGATGGGACTTTTCGCCCAGAACGGAATCGCCACAGTTTCAGAGGTCGTCGCAGAATTCGAGCACTTCCACTTCGAACACATTAGAAACTATCTCACCGTATGGATGGCCCATGGTGTGGACCCTAACGACGCGTCTTACAGCTACGTTGTTTTGCCTGGTAAGCCTGCCCACGAAGTCAGTGAGTACAGCGCGAATCCCGATGTTATCATCCTGGCCAACAACAGCAGCGTTCAGGCGGTGAGAGAAGCCAAGCTGGGGATCACAGGCGCCAACTTCTGGTCAGATGCTGGCGGCAGAGTTGAGCACGTGACTGCTCATGGCAAAGCCTCGGTTGTTATGAGGGACCATAATGATGGGACGATCACCGTCGCTGTAGCGGATCCTACCCATGCCCAGAGTACGATAGCGGTAGAACTTGCCAGAACTGCGACCTCAGTGTTGAGTCAAGACCCTACTGTCACCGTGCTGCAGTTGTCTCCAATTGTTAGATTGGAGGTGAACGTTGCCGAGACGCCGGGGAGCACACATACCATCGCCCTGGAGTTGTTGCCTTTGGATTTCCACATTTTCCTGCCAGTGATTTCGGTGGGGGTGCCACACTTACCCCAATAGCATTACTGTAAGAAGCCACCTGCATCAACCGCACGGTGGCTCTTTTGCTATTGCCAAACGAGGTGAAATCTGGTATACTATACCTGGCGTTATCATTGGGGTGGGCCACCTTCTACCGCCGCACCAACGTGCGCACCGGGCACAGGAGACAACTTCACATTGCGCAGGGTAGGAATAGTATCCGAAGTACTTCGTAGATAACACGTTAGAGGAGGTATTCAAAATGACTGTTTTTGGAGTCAATGTTATACGCAAAGCCGATCCGATGATCGTGGTTAAAGCTCAAGCAACACTAGAGCATCGGATGGACCCAGGCTATTGGGCGGTCGAATACATTCAAATTGATAAGGTCCTGAGGGATGGTAGCCTGGAGCTTTGCCGCTTTGGGAAATTCGTAACTCATGAAGGTCAGGGAGATACTCCTCGCAAACATCTAGGGGAGTACTTCCAAGAGGAAGGATTTCAGTTTTTCAGCGCAGAAGATATTCTTCCTAGTGGCCTCGATCTCCATAACTACAAGTTCATCTCAAAAGGCCAGCATCAACGTCTCTCACGGACTGAGTTGAAGATAGGTGACATCCTTTTTGCCCGCATAGGTGTTGCGTCGACGGGCAGAGTGGCTATCGTCACTCGACTGTTAGGTCCAAGCAACATCAACAATAGCCTTGACGTCTTCCGTGTGCAAGGAATTTCTCCGTATTACGTGGTGTGTTTTCTCAAATCCTATCTCGGTCAGAAACAAGTGGAACGCCTAAAAAGCGGTGTTGCATCTACAGCCATAGCGATTAAGCAAATTAAAGCGATTCAAATCCCTAGACTGGTCAATGCTTTCCAGTACGCAATCGAGAACGAATACAAGACGAAGATCGAGCACTACCACGATGAGGCTATGGATGCTAAGGGCAGAATGTTGCAAGCTCACAAGTACGACAACAAGGCAGCCGAGGAGCGATATCGAGCTGAGTACGAGCACAACATCACCATCGCCGAGGCAATGCTTAACGACCTGGTCCGTCAGGTGGAAGAGATTATCGAGGGCACGCGGACGGAGATCGAGCCGGTAGATCGTATTTTGAATGAGGAGCAGGGCAATGGCGCGTAGACCGGGACAACCAAAGCCGGAAGCAAAGGTCATACAACAAGTCCTCAGGCCCAGGCTGCGGGAACTGGGCTTCGAGGAGATGGACTGGGTACCCGAAGCTAAAGTCGAGTTCTTCCCTGGACGAACCGGTGACATTGACTTGCTGGTGCGCATTGGCGACCGTCCGTTGATTGTCGTTGAGGCCGAGCCTACCGCCCGCAAGTTCGACCACGGCTTCAAACAGGCGCGCGCCTATGCCATCTTTCTGGATGATCCGGCCCGCCCCGTGCCCTACGTGATGGTTGCGGCAGGCAAGAAACTGGGTCTCTTCAAAGCCGAGCCACCACCTCATGGCGGAGCTGGCATCCTCTATGTGTCTACGGAAAAGCTCCTGACCAAAGAGGAGATCCTGGACGCCGTGGGTGAGGTGGACGAGGCACTGCCGGCCGAGATCATCACCCTGGAGACCTTCATTACCATCTTCGGCAAAGTCTTTCGGGAGATTCAGACCAGCAAGCGACCGCGATTCGATGAGGAACAGGCAGTGGTGGCCCTGGCCGATCTGTTGGTGGCCCAAGTGCGAGGAGAGGCCGTTGAAGAGGTGTACCGGAGCCATCGCCTGGCCCGTCGTATCCAAACCCGTATCGAGGAACTGCTGGGCAACTATCACCTGCCTCGGTATCAGGGGCGGCCTCTGGGCTATGCCTTTCGCCATTTCGTCAGCCGGACCTTTACGGGGGGACCGTACCGGCGCTATCTCACCCCAGCCGAGGTGATCAGCTTTCTGGTGCGTCTGGCCGCGCCCCAGCCGGGTGATTTTGTCATTGACCCCGTGTGTGGCTCCGGTGGTTTTCTGGGGCGGATCGCACTGAGATGGGTTGCCCAAGGAGTCACACCCGACCAAATCAACGCCAATCTCGTCGGCTGCGATATAGACCCACTGGCTGTGCAAGCTACTAAGGCCTTCCTGGAACTGCTATTGCCAGGCGAGCAGCGAGGATTGAAGATCTACCACAAGAATAGCCTGAGCACACGCAAGGACTTCGAATGGGAGGGAGGGCTGACCGGGCTACTGGAGCCAGAGAGTTTTGATCTTGTGATTGGGAACCCGCCAGCCGGCAATCCTTTGGCAGACATAGGTCGTCAAGGACGAACTCCGGCAGGCAGTCTGCCCCAGGAATATCGCGATCTCCAGAGCTTCTTCCAGAACCTTCCGGATACGTATGCTTTTGCGCAACGACAGCGACGACATGAGGTGGCTCATCTGGAGCGGTTCCTGACACTGGCGAAGCCCGGTGGCAAGGTGGCTATCATCTTGCCGGAAGGCGTCTTTGCCAATACCCAGATGCGACCTATCCGAGAGTATCTGGTGGCTGAGGCTACTGTGGAGCTGGTAGTCAGCCTGCCCCGGGGCATCTTTTCTTTCACGCCATCCAAGATGTGTGCGGTGTTGCTACGCAAGGAGAAGCCACCGACTGGACACCAGGTGCTGCTGGCCGAGGTCAGCGATCGGCGTGCGTTGGGCGCCCAGTTGGAAATCATCGCCCAAGCGTATCGAGAGAGGTCTCACTGATGGGCAACCACAATCAAAAGCGACACCTATCTCAGTTCTTCACACCACGAGCCGTGGTGGAGTTCATGTTTGACCTGGTTGTTTTTGACCCGCTCTGGAAAGTCATGGACCCGGCCTGTGGCGATGGGGCATTCCTCAGGGAAGCACTCAGGCGAGGCGCCAGTGCCGTAGCTGGCGTGGATATTGACCCGGAGGCCATTGAAGCGGCTCAAGAGAACCTGCAGGAATTCGAAGGTCGTTTCCGCACCTTCTGTCAGGATGGGCTGATGGAGATTGCAGGCGATAGTGGTTTCTGGAAAGAGCACTACGATCTGGTGATCGGCAATCCTCCCTTTGCCAGCAGCAAGTGGCGGGTGCGGGACAAAGACACGCTGCGACGATTCACCCTGGCCCAATTCGAGGACGAAAAGCAGGCTTTGCAACTTCCCCTGTTGGGCGAATCACTGCGCCCGGTGAAAACGCGCGTGTCTCAGGTGATTGAGGTGCTCTTCTTGGAACGTTTTATTCAATTGGCCCGACCTGGTGGCAAGGTGGCCATCATCTTGCCCGAAGGTGTCTTTGCCAACAACAACCTGCGTTATGTGCGAGAGTGGCTGGTCGAGAACTTCACTATCCAGGCCGTGATCGGGCTGCCGCGCGATACATTCAGGAGCACCGGGACTACGGCAAAGACAGTCATCCTCTACCTGGAAAAGCACAAACCGCCGGAGGGGCATCAAGCTCTGTTGGCTGAGCTGAGTCAGTTTGACCTGAATGGGGGAGCGAATCCGGAACTGGAGGCGGTGGTAGCAACAGTGCACAAGCGCTAAAAAGTCACAACCCCAACCATAAAAACACGTCCAACGACCTTCCCCCCGAACTCTGATCTTTCGCTTCCTCGCTTGATGCTCAACCTCTCGAAGTCCAAAATGCACCCCGCCCCGTTGTCTAACTCAGGCCCCGAATCTATCGCAGTAATCCGGCAACAGTTCGCCACGCCCAAGCGGCAGACCATCAATGTGAAGAAACGGGGACAAAACCGTTACAGACTCGTAACATTTGTCGGTACAGGCGTAACTATTTGGTGGTAGAATATGGATACAAGGTTGATGATGTTTGTCTTGTGATCATGAACAATGCGAGGGAGCACCCTGGCTGATTCGCTCATTCGCAGACAACTGACCACTGTTTTCATTCTCAGGAGGGAGAAAAATGACAAACGAAATCTCACCAAGTCATGCGGTTCAGAATGGATACCTATGGAAGGCCCTATCTCTGCCACTGATGCTGGCCTTTCTCTTTGGCCCGCTCCTGGCCCTCCAGGCAACCCCCGCCGCAGCCGATGGTTGGGTGATCGAATGTGTGGACTGCCCCAAGCAGTTCTCGGGAATGACCGATCGCAGCCTGCAGTTGGATGCCGAAGGGCATCCGCACATCGCCTACGGCGAAGATCACCTCTACTACGCCTGGTACGACGGGATGAGCTGGCACTACGAGATGGCGGATAACTCCCCTAACGTCGGCCAGCATGCCTCCCTGGACTTGGATAGGAGCGGCTATCCGCACATCAGCTACTACGACTCCAGCAACCGCGACCTGAAGTATGCCTACCAGGACGCCTCCGGCTGGCACTTCGAGCTGGTGGACAGCGGGCGTGGCGGCTTGTACACCTCCCTGGCCCTAGATGAGCACGGGTATCCGCACATCAGCTATCACGAGCCCGGCTTCCGCAGTCCTGACCTCCTGAAGTACGCCTACCAGGACGCTTCGGGCTGGCACATTGAGACCGTGGACGATTGGGGGCGCTGCACGCACACCTCCCTGGCCTTGGATGGGGACGGGTATCCTCACATCAGCTACTTCGACCTCGACACCTGCGACCTGAAGTACGCCTATC
>JAUWOY010000062.1 GCA_030611885.1 Chloroflexota bacterium
AGAGTGATGAGTCAATGTCATTAAGATAAGGGAGCGAGCGTCGGCCGAGTAGGTCTGGGAAGACCGTATCGAGGCCACGCGAGCGGCTTTTGCAGTGCATCTCACATTGCATGGGCCGCGCCTTGGTCTCGATACGCTACGCTACTCGACCGGCGGCGCTTAACTTAATAATGACATTGAGTGACGAGTATGAACTACACAAACCTGCTTTATGTCGTCGAACCCATGCGGCTGCGAGACATTGGAGAGGTGATGGAGATCGAGCATGACTCTTTCCCCTCGCCCTGGTCTGCCCGCGCTTATCGCCACGAGCTCTTGGACAACGCTCTCTCTCACTATTTCGTCGCTCGCCGGCGTCGGATGGAAGGACCAGAGTCAAGCCTGTTGGCCAGGATCGGCCGCACTCTCGGAGTGGGGACACGATCGCCTGTCCTTGGGCACGCTGGCTTCTGGCTGATGGCCGGCGAGGCTCACATCAGCACCATAGCGGTGCAACCCGACTGGCGGCGGCGAGGCGTCGGGGAGCTGCTATTGGTCGCCATGCTCGATCGAGCCACAGAGCTTGAAGCCGACGTAGCTACTCTGGAGGTGCGCGCTTCCAATAGCACGGCTCAGAATCTGTACCGCAAGTACGGCTTCCGGCGAGTTGGGCTGCAGCGGCGCTATTACCGCGACCGTAATGAGGATGCCCTGACCATGTCCACGAAGCGCCTAACCTCGGCCTCCTTCCAGAGCTATTTCCAGCAGCTCAAGCAAGCGCTGCAGGAAAAGCTGACCCAGAGTTTGGACAAAATGCCTTAGATGGGGTATAATTTGGGGTGAGGCTGAAGGCTTTCAGGGAAGGAGGAGCATATGGAAGCGGTTTTGCTTGATAGAAGGCTCGTAGAAAGGATCCGGAGCTTTTCGGGAGAGACTGTGGAGGCTAAAATCATCTACTTGGCCCGAGAAACGATCGCTGCAAAGTTAAAAGAATGTAACGAGCGAATCTCGGATTACGAGTTTCGTTACGGAAGGTCTTTTAAAGACTTTGACGCAGCTTGGGACAGGGATGGTATTCCTGACAAGCACTCGTATCAGGTGGAAAGCGATTTCATCGAATGGGAAGCACTGGAGATGGAAAAACAATGCTGGCTTTCCCGTATTCGGGAGTTGTGGCTAGGATAGTCGGATGCAAATATACGAGCAGGAGTTGGACAACTTCGTCATCCGTCTGCAGACAGAAGCACGCCAGCATTGGAAGGATGTCCCAGTAGTTGTCCTCAACAGAAGGGTCAATTTCTTAAAAGCCAGGATTGCTATCGAGAAGAGGCTCTTCATTGATGTTTACTACAATGTGATGAATGGGCGATTAAGCTTTGCTTTGATTTTGGAGGGAGAGCGGGTTTTCGGCTATGACAAGGTCAAGACTTGGCATTGCCATCCTTTCGAGGATCCTTCCCAGCATGTACCTTGTGCAGAACCAACTCTTGAGCAAGTCTTTTCGGAAATGGCAGAGGTGATTTCCACTTCAATCGAGAGGAGATGAACGCATGTCAGAACTGACCGAGCTTTACAAAGAGATAGCAGCCTGTCAGCGCTGCGAGCTGGCTAAGGGGCGCACCCACACAGTGCCCGGCGAGGGGCCTGAGAACGCAGAGATCATGTTCATCGGCGAGGCGCCCGGCTTCCACGAGGATCGGCAGGGCCGCCCCTTCGTGGGAGCAGCAGGCAAGTTTCTGGATGAGCTTCTGGCCAGCATTGGCCTCACGCGAGAGGATGTTTACATTGGCAATGTCATCAAGTGCCGGCCACCCGGTAACCGCGACCCCCTGGCCGATGAGATGGCGGCCTGCAAGCCTTTCCTCGATAAACAGATCGAGCTGATTCAGCCGAAGCTGATCGTCACCCTGGGACGCTTTTCTATGGCCCGCTACTTTCCCAATACCAAGATCACTCGCATCCACGGCCAGCCCAAGCGCATCGGCGGGCGCATCTACTATCCTATGTTCCATCCAGCCGCCGCCCTGCACCAGCCCAAGTGGCGCTCGGTCGTGCAGGAGGATATGCTCAAGATTCCTCAGATTCTAAAAGAAGCGGAAGGGTTGGGCGAAGCCGAGCCGCTGGAGCAGGCAGCGCAATTGAGCTTATTTTGAATCTGGACATTGGCGTTTTCGTTCGTAGTGACGACTTTGATCGTTTATGCGGAAGAAAGAGTGACTGAAGTCACCACTACGAGTCCACACTTTGTGGTTGACAAAGGCGGAATATGTTAGAGAAATTAGAGCTTGTCATCCAGCGTTACGAAGAACTGAATATGCTTATGGCCGATCCTGAGGTGGCCACCAACCATGATCTGGTGAGGAAGTACGCTCAGGAACAGGCTGATATCGCGGACTTGGTCCAGAAGTATCGCCAGTATAAAGCTAACGAAAGCGAACTGAGTGAGACCAGGTCCTTGCTGGCAGGCGAGGAAAGCGAAGAGATGATAGCCCTGGTTCAGGAAGAGATCGAGAGGCTCGAAGGGCGAAGTGAGACCCTTTTGGATGATCTGAAGATGATGCTCTTGCCGAAGGATGCCAGGGATGACCGAAACGTGATCATGGAGATCAGAGCCGGGGCGGGGGGCAACGAGGCGGGCCTGTTCGCGTCCGATCTCTATCGCATGTACACCAAATATGCCGAGAACCACGGTTGGGCCACTGAACTGCTCAGCCTTAACGAGACGGGCATAGGCGGCTTCAAAGAGGTCATCTTCGCTGTCAAGGGCAAGGGCAGGGCCAGCTCCTCTCCCTACTCCCGGCTGAAGTACGAGAGCGGCGTCCATCGAGTGCAGCGGGTGCCCATCACCGAATCCAGCGGTCGCATCCACACCTCCACCGCAACCGTGGCCGTCCTGCCGGAGGTGGACGAGGTGGAGGTAGAAATTGATCCTAACGATCTGCGGATAGACGTCTACGGGTCCTCCGGGCCAGGTGGCCAGCACATGCAGAAGAGCGCCACCGCCGTGCGCATCACCCACGTGCCCACCGGGATAGTCGCCTCCTGCGAGAGCCAGCGCTCCCAGTTCCAGAACCGGACGCGGGCGATGGCTATCCTGCGGGCCAGGCTGTACGAACGGGAGGAGCAGAAGCGGCTGGCGGAGATGGGCGCGGTGCGCCGCTCCCAGGTGGGCACGGGGGATCGGGCGGAGAAGATTCGCACCTACAACTTCCCTCAGAACCGGGTGACCGACCACCGCATCGGCTTCACCAGCCATCGCCTGGAGGACGTGCTGGAGGGCAAGATAGACCAGTTCATCGAGGAGCTGGCCGCCGCTGAACGGGCGGAGAAGCTGAGGAGAGCGGGGTTAATCTCAGGTGAAGGGTGAGGCAACTTTGCAAGAAGTCCTTCGCTGGGGAGAACAGGCCCTGGCCCAAAGCGCTCTCGACAGCCCCCGTCTTGACGCTGAAATTCTGCTGGCCCATGCCCTGGGGATAACCAGAGCGCAACTCCACGCTCATCCCCAAAGCCAGTTGAGCTCCGCTGAGCTGGCCAGTTATCGCCAATTGATCGAACGCCGCGCGCGACGCGAGCCCGTGGCCTACATCGTTGGCCACAAGGAGTTTTACGGGCTCGATTTGTTTGTTGACAACGGGGTGCTGATCCCCCGTCCGGAGACGGAACTGCTGGTCGAGAAGGCCATCGAGATCAGCCAGCGGCAGTCAGTGGTGGTGGGCGTGTATAAATCTTGTGGGAGCGAGCGCCGGTTGAGTAGCGACTTGGGTCGAGTAGCCGAAGGCATATCGAGACCAGCGTATCGAAACCAAGCGAGCGGCTCTTGGGCGACCCGCTTGGCCTCGATACGTCGCTCCGCTCCTACTCGGCCGGCGCTAGATTTACTCTTTTCTTCACGCTCCCCCAACTCGTATATGCGCCCAGTGATTGCCGATGTCGGCACGGGCAGTGGAGCCATCGCTGTGAGCTTAGCCGTGCATTTGCCTCAAGCCCTGGTCTATGCCACCGACGCCTCCCCCGCAGCCCTGGAGGTGGCAATCCGCAACTGTCGTCGCCACGGTGTGGAAGATCGTGTCCACCTGCTGCAAGGCCACCTGCTGGAGCTGTTGCCGGAGCCTGTTGATCTCATCGTCGCCAACCTACCCTACGTCAGCCAGGCCGAGCTGGCCCAACTGCCGCCAGAGATCAGCCGCTACGAGCCGCGAGAGGCTCTGGACGGCGGCCCCGACGGGCTAGACTGCATCCGTCACCTGCTGGCCCAGGCGGAAGTGCACCTCAAGCCCAGCGGAGTCGTCCTGCTGGAGATCGGGGCGAGTCAGGGCGAGGCAGTGATTGCTCTGGCCAGTTGCCACTTCCCAGCGGCGAGAGTCGAAATCGTGCGGGACTACGCTGGGCTAGACAGAGTCGTGATCGTGGAGACGTCACCCCAGTTGGGCGAAGGTCTCCCGACCGAGCCCTGTCCCGCCTAGGTCGGAGACCTTCGGCGAACAAAAGTTTGACCACGGCGGCAAATTGCGTTATACTACCCCCACGACTATGAGAATCGAGACGAAAGTGCTCCCTGCTAGTGAGGAAGCCATTGGCGTGGCCGCTCGAATTTTAGCCGAGGGTGGCCTTGTTGCCTTTCCTACGGACACGGTCTATGGCGTTGGGGCCCATGCCTTCCAACCCGATGCCGTGGAGCGAATCTATATGGCCAAGATCAGGCCACGGGACAAGGCTATTCCCATCCTCCTGGCTCAGGCGGACGATCTCGCGCTCGTGGCCGAGGGAATCACGGAGACCGCCTGGCTGTTGGCCGAGAGATTTTGGCCCGGTGGCCTGACGCTGGTGCTGCCCAAGAAAGCCAACGTCCCCGACGTCGTCAGCGCTGGCGGTCCCACTGTGGCCGTGCGGGTGCCCGACCACCCGGTGCCCCTGGCTCTGATGGCCGCTTTGGGCGCACCCCTGGCCGCCACCAGCGCCAATCTGAGCGGTCGTCCCAGCCCCGTCACCGCCCAGGAGGTGGAGTCAGAGCTGGGTGGGCGCATCGAGCTTATCCTCGACGGCGGGCGGTGCCCCGGCGGCGTCCCCTCCACCGTGCTGGATTTGACCGCCGACCCGCCGACCATCCTGCGGGCTGGGGCCATCGCTGCGGAAGAGATCAAAGCTATATTCAGTAGATCCAAATTCTGAGCAGAGCAGGCTCCCACGCCCGCGAACCGGCGGCATGGGAGCCGCCTCTGCTGGAAATCTTGGGGCTGAGCAAAGGAATCGGAATATGCTATTTGCCGGATTAGGTTTCTATGTTGTTTATCTTCTGATTGGGCTGCTGGTGGCTATCAGCGTCCACGAATGTAGTCACGCTTTGGTAGCTTATGCTCTAGGCGATCCCACAGCCAAGAACAAGGGGCGGCTTTCTCTCAATCCCTTTGCCCATCTGCACCCTTTGGGCACACTCTCGATTCTCCTGCTGGGTTTGGGTTGGGGGAAGCCCGTCCCCGTGGATGCCACCAGGTTGCGCCCTGGGCCTAAAATTGGCATGGCCTTGGTAGCCCTGGGAGGACCTGTTGCCAACTTCGTGACTGCCGCTATCCTGGCCATTCCTCTCAGGCTGCATCTCATCCCCTTCATGCCGCAGAGGATGGGGGGCTTTATCGTTTCCTACGGCGAACTGGTCTCCTGGGTGGTTTGGCTGAACATCGCTATGGCCATCTTCAACCTGATACCCCTCACGCCGCTGGACGGTTCGAGGCTCTTGTCTGTGCTTTTGCCCGACCGCTGGTTCGCCGTCCTCGCCCGCTACGAGCGCTATGGCCTGGTTCTGGTATTGCTCTTGGTCGTCATGGAAAGATTCGCCCAAACGGGCATTCTGACGAGGCTACTTTTCCCTCCCATCGAGTTCGTGTGGTGGAAGTTTGTCAACCTGACCCCACCTTTCCCGTGGCGCTAGGAGGAGTGAAGAGTGCGTATCGCTATCGGTGCAGACCACGCTGGCTTTCATCTCAAAGAGACCGTAGCCGAGCTCCTGGGCGAGTTGGGCCACGAATATCACGACTTTGGAGCCTACAACGCTGAGCCCTCCGACTATCCCGATTCCGCCCGAGCCGTGGCCGAAGCCGTGGCTCAGGGTGATTTCGAGCGGGGCATCCTGGTCTGCGGCAACGGCATCGGCGCGTGCATCACGGCCAACAAAGTGCCGGACATTCGAGCAGCATTGTGCCACGACACCCTCTCCGCCCGTCAGAGCAGGGAGAACCTCGACGCCAATGTCCTCTGTCTGGGGGAGCGGATCATCGGGGCGGAACTGGCGCTGGAGATCGTGCGGGTTTGGCTGGCGGCCGACTTCTCAGGCCTGGAGCGCTATCGCCGCCGGCTGGCGAAGATAGCTGAGCTAGAGGGAACGTAAGCGATGCTCATCGGCATTGACGCCAGCCGAAGCGTGGCTCAGGAGCGAACCGGCACGGAGAACTACTCCCTCAACCTGATCCGCCACCTTCTAACCTTAGGAAGCGATCACCACTATCGCCTCTACTTCAATCGCCCTCCTACCTACAACCTGCAACCTACAACCTGCAACCTGCGAATCATACCCTTCCCTCGCCTCTGGACCCACCTGCGCCTCTCCTGGGAGATGGCCCGCCGCCCTCCAGACCTGCTCTTCGTCCCCGCCCACGTCCTGCCCGTCGTTCACCCCCATCGCAGCGTGGTCACCGTCCACGACCTGGGCTACCTGTACTATCCAGAGGCCCACCGCCTCCTGGATCGAGTTTACCTGGATCTCTCCACCCGCTACAACGCCCGCGCCGCCACCCACCTCATCGCCGACTCGTCGGCCACCAAACGCGACCTCATCGAGCGTTACGGCATCGAGTCCGACAAGATCACTGTCGTCTACCCTGGTTACGATAGCACGGTCTTCCAACCAGTGCGGGATGAAGAAGCCATCGAAGCAGTCAAAGCCAGATACGACATCGCCGGCGACTACATCCTCTTCGTAGGAACCTTGCAGCCGCGCAAGAACCTAATCCGCCTGATGGAAGCCTTCTCCAATATCCAACCTCCAATATCCAATATCCAATTAGTGATCGCTGGGAAGAAGGGGTGGCTTTACCGGGAAATCTTCCAGCAGGTTGAAAAGTTGGGTTTAGAGGGAAAAGTGGTTTTCACGGGATATGTTCCTGAAGGTGACCTTCCCGCCCTCTTATCCGGTGCTCGCCTGTTCGCTTTTCCCTCTCTCTACGAGGGCTTTGGGCTGCCGGTCCTGGAGGCTATGGCCTGCGGGACCCCCGTCGTCTGCTCCAACGTCTCCTCGCTCCCTGAGGTAGCGGGAGACGCCGCCCTCCTGGTTGATCCCCTGGACGTGGAGGGGTTGACGATGGCGATGGAGCACATCCTCGGCGACGAGTCGCTGCGAGCCGAGTTGATAGAGCGCGGCTTCGAGCAGGTGAGGAAATTCTCGTGGGAGAGATGCGCCCGCGAGACTCTGAACGTACTGGAAAGTATTTGCCACGAATTACACGAATTTCACTAATTTATCCTCTTTTCGTGTTAATTCGTGAAATTCGTGGCTGAAGAAAGAGAGTTGTCTTGGTCGCTCCCAAGCGCATTTTGATTGTCAAGCTGTCCGACATCGGCGATGTTCTCACCGCCACCCCGGCCCTGCGTGCTCTGCGGCAGAGCTTCCCCGCCGCCCGCCTGGAGGCCCTCGTTCCCCCCAACTCCGCGCCCGTCCTGGCCGAATCGCCTCTGGTAGACGACGTCATCGTCTTCGACAAATTCCAGTACGACCGGCCCATTGACGCCCTCAAGCCGTCCTCCCTGGCTGATCTTTTCCGCTTTGCCCGCGGGTTGCGCCGCCGACGCTACGACTGCCTGGTCATCCTACACCATCTGACGACTCGTTGGGGAATGCTGAAGTACGCTGCCCTTGCCCTGACCAGCGGGGCCAAAGTTCGGGTCGGGCTGGACAACGGCCGGGGTTGGTTCCTGACCCATCGGGTGCGCGATGGCGGCTTCGGTGCCAGGCACGAGGTGGAGTATTGGCTGGACGTAGTGGGAATTATCGGGGCGGTGACGGAGGACACCTCGCTGGAGATGGCCGTTGGTGAAAATGACCAAATCCCAATGACCAATGACCAATATCCGCTGGTTGCGATTCATCCCGGCTCCGGTGGCTACAGTCTGGCCCGGCGGTGGTCGGCGGAGGGACTCGCCCAGGTGGCCGACGCACTGGTCGAGCGCCACGGCGCGAGCATCGTCGTGGTAGGCACCCCCGCCGACGGCGTCTCCCAGCTTGCCTCGCTGATGCGCTCGGAGGCCGTGAATTTAGAGGGGAAGACGAACCTGGGCCAACTGGCCACTATCCTGAAGAGATGCGACCTCTTCATCGGCGCTGATTCCGGCGTGATGCACCTGGCGGCAGCGGTGGGCACGCCGCTGGTGGCCATCTTTGGGCCTTCCAATCACCGTGCCTGGGGGCCGTGGCCGCCTGGAGGCGAGGAACGAGGAACGAGGAACGAGGAACGAGGTAGGGCTGTGATAGTGCGGGCAGACTTGCCTTGTAGTCCCTGTTCGTACGTGGGCTTCTCGGTGGGCAGGCGGGAAGGGTGTGAGGCCATGACTTGCATGAAGGCCATAACTCCAGAAACGGTGCTAGCGGCGGCAGAGAGTCTCTTGCAAGGAAAAACCAACCTCCAACCTCCAACTTCCAACTTCCAACTTCCAACCTCCAACTTCCAACTTCCAACCTCCAACCTCCAACCTCCAACCTCCACCATCCTCGGCGTGCGGACAGATAACGTCAACTACGACCAGGCCCTCTCCCTCATCGAAAGCTTTGTCGTCAGCGGCGAGTCTCATCAGGTGGTGACCGTCAATCCTGAGTTCATCGTTGCCGCTCAGTCTGACGGTGATTTCCGCAACATTCTCAATGCCTCTTCTCTGGCCCTGCCCGACGGAGTTGGCCTCCTCTGGGCGGCGCGTTTCCTCAGCCATCCCCTCCAGGAGCGGGTGACGGGAACGGACACGGTGCAGCGCGTAGCGGCTTTGGCGGCCCAAAAGGGCTACAGCCTGTTTCTGCTGGGCGCTGCCCCCGGCGTGGCTGTAGCGACCGCTGCCCGTCTCTGCCAGATATACCCAGGCTTGAGGATCACCGGCACACACGCTGGTTCGCCAGTCCTGGAGGAAGAGGACGAGATCATTCGCCTGATTCAGAGGGCAAAGCCGGACATCCTCTTCGTAGCCTATGGTGCACCCCAGCAGGACAAGTGGATCGCCCGTAACCTGGAAAGGCTGGGGGTGCCGGTGACGATGGGCGTGGGTGGCGCTTTTGATTTCATCTCCGGTCGGGCCAAAAGGGCCCCCCGCTGGCTGCAGCGCGTGGGCCTGGAATGGCTGCACAGGCTCTATCGCGAGCCGTGGAGGTGGCGAAGAATGTTGGCCCTGCCCAAGTTTGTGTGGCTGGTGGTGCGGGAGCGTTTGGCAAAAAGGTGAAAGTGTGTTATTCTTTCTAATGGGAAATGGGAACGAATCATGGTTGACAGAGAAACGTTGTTGAAATCACTGCCTAAACTAGCGGGCAGGCGCGTGCTGGTCGTCGGCGACATCTTCCTCGACGAGTACATCACAGGGCAGGCGACCCGGCTCTCGCGGGAGGCGCCCATCCCGGTGCTGGAGTTCGCGGGGAGGCGCTACCTGCCCGGCGGGGCGGCTAACCCCTCCAATAACATCGTCGCCCTGGGCGGGACGGCCTACCAGGTGGGCGTCATCGGAGACGACGAGACGGGGCGGACGCTGCTGGCGAAGCTCGAGGAAGCGGGGATTGGTACAGCAGCGGTAGTGACCGACCCCTCCCGTCCCACCACCACCAAGACCCGCATCGTTGCCCAGGGAAGTCTGCGTTTCCCCCAGCAGTTGGCCCGCATTGACCACCTGGACCGCCGCCCCGTGGCCGGGGAGGTGGAGAAAGCCATCGTGGCCCATCTGGAGGCCCTCGTCCCCCAGGTTGACGCCGTGTTGATCTCCGACTACCGGACGGGGGTGGCCAGCAAAGCGGTCGTCGCGGCAGCGTTGCGATCAGCCCGCCAGCACGGGAGGCTGGCCGCCGTAGACTCCCAGGGGAACCTCCACAAGTTTGCCGGCTTCGATCTGGTGAAATGCAACCAGCGCGAGGCGGAGGCAGTACTGGGGCGTGCCCTCTCCAGCAAACACGATTTTCAAGCGGCTCAGGAGCAACTGCTGGCCGAGCTTGATGTCCAGGCCATCCTCATCACCCGCGGGCCCGATGGCATGTCGCTTTTGGGCCGCGAGCATCCCTACACCCGCATCCCCGCCGCCAACATCAGCGAGGTGTTCGACGTCACCGGGGCGGGGGACACCGTCATCGCCGTGGCCACCCTGGCCCTGGCCGCGGGTCTCGACCTCCTCTCGGCGGCGCACCTGGCCAACTATGCCGCCGGCTTGGTGGTGCGCAAGCTGGGCAACGCCACCGCCACTCCGGAGGAGCTGGCCTGGGCCATTGAGAATTGGTCAATTCTTTGCCACGAATGACACGAATTTTCACTAATTTTTATTTTTTCGTGTTAATTCGTGCAATTCGTGGCAAATTTCTCACCTTGACCACGCGAAATCCTAAAGAACCATTTTTTATGGAGAAACTATTGGGTGAAGTCGTTTCCCTCGAAGGCGCGGTTACCATACGGGAGAAGTTGAGGGCCGAGGGCAAAACCGTCGTCCTCACCAACGGCCACTTCGACATCTTGCACGTGGGCCACGTTGACTGTCTGCAGAGGGCCAAGTCGCTGGGCGATGTGCTGATCGTGGGGCTGAACAGCGACGCTTCGACGCGGCTCCTCAAAGGCGATAAGCGCCCCATCGTGCCCCAGGAGGAGCGGGCACAACTGTTGGCTGCCCTGCAATGCGTTGACTACGTGATCGTCTTCGAGGAGAGGACGGCCGAGAGGTTGCTGGCTGCGTTGAGGCCTGAGGTCTACGTCAAAGGCGGGGACTGGGCTATTGAGAACCTGCCTGAGGCGAAAGTCGTCGCCGAGTGCGGCATCCGGGCGGAGATACTGCCCCAGATGCCCGGCCGCTCGACGACGGACATCATCGAGACTATCCTGACTCGTTATGGGGGAGACGAATGACGACATCGAGCCAATCGGCGGAGGTTCCCCCAGCCGGCGAGGGCATAGCCAGGGCGGCCGGCATCCTGTCTTTGGGCAACGTGGCCAGCCGAGTGTTGGGCCTGGTGCGGCAGACCGTCATAGCCGACCTCTTCGGGTCCAGCCCTCATTTCAGCGCTTTCGTGGCGGCTGCCAGAGTGCCCACCATGATCTACGACCTCCTCATCGGGGGCCTGCTCAGCGCGGCTCTGGTGCCGGTCTTCAGTGACTACGCCTCGCCACAGAAACGCCAGGAGCTTTGGCGCATCTTCAGCATCGTCGTCAGCCTGGCCGTTGTCGTTCTCAGCCTTATCGTCATCCTCCTGGAGCTTTTCGCTCCCCAGGTGGCCTGGCTGTTGGTTGGTGGCTTCGATGCCCAGTTACAGGCGGTGACCACCAAGATGATCCGCATCATCCTGCCGGCGGTGCTCTTCTTCGGACTCTCTGGCATGGTCACTGGCTTGCTCTACACCCTGAAGCGCTTCACCTACCCGGCTTTCGGCGCTGCCATCTATAACGCCGGGATCATCACCGCCGCTTTGCTGTTGGCCGATAAAGTCAATATCTACAGCCTGGCGCTGGGCATCCTGCTGGGAGCGATGCTGCAACTGGCTATCCAGTTGCCAGATTTGCGCGATGTCAGGTTCGCCTTCTCGCTTGACCTCTCCCACCCGGCTTTGCGCCGCATCGCCGGCCTCTACCTGCCGATAGTACTGGGCCTGATTATCAGCCAGATAGGCATCGTCATTGACAGCAACCTGGCTTCGCGCACCGGAGGGGAGAGCATCGCCTGGATGGATTATGCCACCCGACTGATCCAGTTTCCCATAGGCATGGTGTCGGCGGCCGTCTCTCTGGCCATCCTGCCAACTCTATCCCAATATGCCTCAGCAACATCCAGCAAGCAACCTCCAATATCCAATATCCAATATCCAATATCCAACGTGAAACGTGAAACGTCAAACGTGAAACGTCAAGCGTCAGACTTCCAGCGCACCCTAGCTCTGGGTCTGAAAATGGTGCTGATAGCCATCATCCCAGCCACCATCGGCCTTTTCGTCCTGGCTGCACCTATTGTGGCTCTCCTCTTTCAACATGGCAACTTCGACGCCCACGACACCGCCCAAACAGCTCTGGCCCTCCGCTACTATCTGTTGGGCCTGACCTTCGCCGCCATTGATCTGCCCCTGGTCTTTGCCTTCTACGCCCGAAAGGATACCTTAACTCCAGCCCTGGTGGGAGTGCTGGGGGTGGTGGTCTATTTGATAGTGGCCCTGTCCCTGATCCGCCCCCTGGGGATGATCGGGCTGATCCTGGCCAATTCCGCTCAGCTCACCATCCACGCCCTGACCATGCTCGTACTTTTCCAGCGACGCATGGGGGGCTTGGGCGGACATGGGATAATGGCTCTCATTTTCAAAACTATCTTCGCTTCGCTGGTCATGGGAGGGGTAACCTACCTGGCCCTCAGCGGACTGCAAAGAGTGCTTGATGCTAACACCTTGCTGGGCAAGCTGGTCATCGTCGGTGGGGCGGGCGGTGTGGGGTTGGTCACGTACCTGGGGATGATCGCCCTCCTGCGGGTGGAAGAGGCGAGGCTGGTTGGGGAGATGATCTGGCGAAAGGTGCGCTCCTCCAGTTGACCGTTGAAATTTGTCTTAGCACCCCAGAGTAGGGGGATAGAAAGCGCGAATCGCTGTCAACGGATTTTTTAAACGGATTGAACGGAAGATGTCACGTGCGGAGCTCCAATCCGTTCAATTCGTTCCCGGAATCCGTTGACAGTTACCCTCATCCCCCCGCTTTGACGTGCTGTGAAATTTGTTGTTCAGGCCAAAGCGTAGTATAATAGGGGCGAGAGATAGAAACTCAGATGAATTGGAGGTAAGAATATGGCGAAGAAAAAGAGAAGCGCCAAGAAACGTTCGAAGAAGAAGAGAAGCATCCCGGCAGGCAGATCAAGGCAGCCAGCACCGGCGCCAAGCCCAACCATGGCAAAGGAAACGGCAGCGCTGGCGGAAGAGAAAGCGGCAAAGCTGGCCGAGGAATATCGCTACGTGTATGCCGACCTGAAACGGATCGCTATCTTGGCCGGGGCAATGTTGGCTGCGCTGATCGTTCTATCCTTTGTGATCGGGTAGCAAGAACACGACGCACAGAATTCGCGGATAGCATACGGGGCAAGCAGAATACAAAACTGCTTGCCCCGCGTTGTTTGATAGGTTTAGAACGCCGATGCGCAGGATTTATGGATAAGGAGCATGCTACGTGGCCCTGGCAAACGCGCAACCGACCTGTAAATCCTGTCAGTCCGATAAATCCTGCTGTCCGTTGTTCCTCTGGGAAAAACTGGCCAGCAGGCGATGGCAAGCCATTTCGATGCCCCAGTGGATGGGCACGAGCAGCCAGAGGTTGCGGGTGAAGAGGAAGATGATGGCCGTGACGAAGGCCATGCTCCATCTCATGAGGACGTCCGCCGACCGCCACGGCACGCTCAAATCCGTACGCCAGGCTGGGTTAATTGACCATTCCAGGGTGACGAGCAGGAAGCCCAGGAAAACGCCTGCGTAATAATCGTCGAGGAGCAGGATGGCGGCGCTGCGGTAGAAGGCCCAGTGAGTTTGTAGATAGATGGCCTCCCGCAAGAGGATCCAGCCGCTGGTAGAGTCATCCCCCAGGCTTGCCCCTGGCCGCTGCCTTGCCGAGAGGGGCAGGGCAGCGATAGCGCGAGCATACCACCACCAGATCAAGGCCAGGAGCAAGAAGGCGCCCCCGCCCAGCGCCGTCCCCAGGCCAATCCCCTTGACCCAATCGAGGTGCGTCAAGCCCATCAGCCGAGGCAGGGCAACTCCGCGCAGCAAAGCCGCGTAAGGGATGCCGATGTAGTACAGAAATCTGACGGCTTCCAGGAGCCAGTGACGATGAGGCCATTCCTTGAGAGTTTCGGCCCATTGGCCCAGCCGGCCGGACCGCGGCCGGCGATAGTGCCAGGCGATGTCAGCTCCCAGGGCGTAGAGACCAATGGAGAAGATCACCCACAAGGCCGATTCCACTTTGTAGCCTGTCAAGCCAAGCGATTGCAGCGGATCCATAGGGCAGAACCTTGCTTGTTGGTCAACAGATACTTCGGCAGGGCTCAGTACGGGAAAAGCCGCGGGAACGCTTCGACGATGGGGACACCCTCGGTGCAGCCGCGGCTAGCTAACGAGAATGGGCGAGAAGGGACTTGAACCCCTGACCTCACGGATGTGAACCGTGCGCTCTGACCAACTGAGCTACTCGCCCGTTACGTTGCTATTATACCATTCAATTTTGAAACGCGCAAATCGCTTTACTCAGGGGATCGCTCCAAGATTGCTCTGAGGGGATTGCCAAATCCCCGCTTGTGGCCTGGATCTGGCGATCCAGGCCGAGCAAAATGGATCTGCTGTTACTTGTGCATGGCCTTCAACTGCTCATACGCCAGGTGTACCCTGGTTTCAGGATAGCTGGGATAGGTAACGGCCCACCAGTACTGCTCGGCATCTTCGGTCCAATCGGGATCGGCGACGTAGATCAAGCTCATCAGCCCGATCCAGGGAGACCAGTTCTCTTTAGCGTACTGATAGGCTCGCACGAAATAGTCGGCCTTCTCCTCATTGGAGACGGAATGCCAGTGGTAAGGGGAATCGGGCCGGGGGTCGCTAGTCCAGCCGAATTCCAGGATGGCCACCTGCTTGCCGGCGTCTCCGTTTTCGACCATCACCTGACGCAGATCCTCCACACGGCGGAAGCAATAGACACGCTTTAGCTCTGGGGAACTGGGATCGCCGGGATTGCCCCAGACCGGATGCTCAGCTACCACCCCCGGATCAATTTCGGGGGGCGCTTTGTAGCCCGCACCGTGAGCCCCCAGGACATCGAAGTAGGGCTTGGCTCCGGCGGCGTACATTCCCTTGAGGAATTCAACGTCGGGAATGGCCACGTGATCCCAGCGGCTGGTCGGGGTCAGCCCTGCTGAGATGACCATCGCGTTGGGATCGGCCTCCTTGATACGCTGATAGCCGATTTTCAGCAGGGCGGTGTACTCTGCCGGGTTGGGCGGCCTCTCCCCCCACTCACGGGACAGGTTAGGCTCGTTCCAGATCTCGTAAGCGCGGATGCGGCCTACGTAGCGGCTGGCCAAAGCGTAGACGAAGTCGCCGAAGTCCTCGTAGTTGGCAGGAGGGCCATTTCTGTACTCCCCAGCCCAATAAGGCTGGTGATCCAGGCGCACCATCAAGTCGAGTCCATGCCTCTCCACCTGGCTGACGATGCGATCGGTGAAGCTCCAGTCGAAGCAGCCTTTGCACGCCCCCTCGATGTCCCTCCAGCCGAAGCCCTGCTTAACCCAAGCGAAGCCAGCTTCCTTGATCAGCGTAAGATCACGATCGGCCACCTCCGGACGCCACCAAAGGAAGGCCTGCATACCGTATTCCGGCGACTTCATGGTCAAAGGTTTGGGGGGCCGAGGGGTAGGGGTGGGTGTGGCAGGAGGGGCCGGCGTGTCGGTTGGGGGTTGAGGAGGTGCTGGCGTAAGAGTGTCCGTCGAGGATGGAGTGGGAGGTGTTGGTGTATCCGTCGGCGGTTTTACGAGCGGTGTTACCGTATGCACCGGGGGTAGACCGAGCGGCGTCGGCGTATCCTCCATGGGTACACCGCTCGCCATTGGCGTATCCGTCGGTTGAGCAGATGGGATGGGAGTATCAGTTGCAACAGGCTTTTCCACCACAGCGGGGATTACCACTGCCACTGGCGCGGGCTCGTAGACGAACAGAGCCCAGATGGAGAAAGCTCCCGCGCAGAGACCCATCACCACCAGTAAAGTCGCCAACAGAAGTTGACTTGTAGTGCTTCTTTGCTTTCGAGATTGCAAACTAGCCTCCCCCAGGTAAACTGTTCAGACGAACGGAGGGCTGATTCTCCACAAGTTAAGGAGCACGGGCACGGGACAGCGGCCCGTGCTCCAATGCGTCAGGTTGTGAACCCTCCTAACCAACTCCAATGGGCCAGTGAAAATCCTCTTTGGCCTTACTCTTTGCCCTTGGTCTCCCTTTTAATAATCCGCCAGTGAAAGAGATATAGAGGCAAACCAACGAGGATCATAGCCAAGCTGACGGAGGCGTCCCTGTGCCTTCCGGCTGTGACGGGATCGATTTTGGATCTCCTTTCTTTCCAATCCTTATAATCCGCCAGCCACTGTTTGATGGTAGCTTTCTCCTCCTCAGATAGCCCCTCTTCCTCTTGAAGTTTCTCAACCCCAAGTGGATAATAGGGCATACTAGGCCCTTGGTAAAGCCGTTGCATGTCCTCGGCTTGGGTGAAGACAAAAGCCTTCAATCCCATATCAACAAATCTGACTGTGCCAATGGTCAACAAGGCCAGCCCCACCAAGGCGAAAAGGTAAAGGTAGATCGTGCGGATAAGCGGGTAATGTTTTTTGTCTTCCATCATCATATCTCCTTTCTACTTTGGCATGTCGTGCAGGGCGGCATAGGCTGGCCGTCCGCCCCAGTCGCCGCGCACGATGCCGAATTTAGTTTTTTCGCTTTCAACTCCCGCAACGGGCCAGAAGCGGGTGATGTTTTTTTGTCTTCCATCATCTGTCTTCCATCATCATATCTCCTTTCTACTTTGGCATGTCGTGCAGGGCGGCATAGGCTGGCCGTCCGCTCCAGTCGCCGCGCACGATGCCGAATTTGGCTAGTTCGCTGTTGGCTCCAGCAACGGGCCAGAAGTTGAGGTTCCAGCAGAACATCGGCCCCACCCAGCCCCAGTTCTTGGCCATCTGGTAGGCTCTGACCAGGAATTGGGCTTGCTCGGCCTCGGTGTTGTCGGGCGCGTAGTCGTAGCCCGGATTTGCTCCCACGCCCATACCCTCCGTGGAGGCCCAACCGAACTCGGTAGGCCAGAGTCTCTTGCTGCTGTCGCCGTACACAACCATGATGTTGCGGGCCCCCTCCATGGTGCCACGGAAGACCCAACTATGGTGGTGATTGCCAGTGGGACCTTGGAACGCGGCCGAGGGATCGCTCCAGGTCCGCCAGTCAGCGTCGGGCGGCACGTTGTAGCCGCTGGGATGGACTCCCACGGCGTCGCAGTAGTTCTTCAGCCCGGCCTGGTACATCTGCTCCAGGTAACGGAGGTCATCAATGGCCTTGCCGGGATTATCTCCACAGGGGGTCAGCGCGCCGCTGACCACGACAGCGCCAGGATCCTTGGCTTTGATGGCCTGGTAGGCGGCGGCCAAAAGCTGCACGTAGCGGCCAGCGTCCAGGGCCTCGTTGCCCCACTCGTAGTGCAGGTTCTGCTCGTTCCAGATCTCGTAGGCCTGCACCCGTCCTTTGTAGCGCTCGGCCATCGCCGCCAGGAAGTCTGCGAAGTCTTGAGGGTTAGCCGGCGGACCCTCAACGCTGAGATCAGTATTCCCCGGCCTGGCCCACTTCGGCGCCTTGACCACGCTGAAAAGAAGCTTAATACCGGCTGCCTGGCAACTTTCCACGAGCCGGTCCATTTCACCCCATTGGTATTGGCCTTTGGCTGGCTCGTAATGCTTCCACTCGATCTGCTGCTTGAGCCAGCGGAACCCCAGGTGCTTGACGGCGTTGATGATAGGCCCGTGATCCTGGTTAATGGAATGTGCCTGGATGCCGTAGTCGAAACCGAGGCCCGTAAGTGGCTTGGGCTTTGGCTTGGGGGTCGCAGTTGGCTTGGGCACAGGCGTAGGCGCCACTGTTGGTGGCGGAGTGGCGGTAGGCATTGGCGTGGGGGTAGGCGTTGATGTGGGCGTGGATGTAGGTGTGGGAGTAGGAGTTGACGTTGGTGTTGGTGTTGGCGTAGGTG
>JAUWOY010000016.1 GCA_030611885.1 Chloroflexota bacterium
ATGATGAAACGAATAAACTGTGGCCTCCGAATCATTCGTTTATTCGTTGGCTATTCGTTGACAGAAAATCCCAAGGAGCATCACCATGACCACCCTCAAGAGCACCTTGCCGTACCCGGTATGGCTTGAGCAGGCGACCAAGTTTCTGTCGGTCGGCATCCTCAACACAGCTCTGGACATCTGCCTCTACGTTGTGCTCACCCGCTGGATTGGCGCCTTTGCCGCCTGGAGAGTTGTGGCCAAAGGCATCTCCTATGAAGTTGGCGTGCTCAACAGCTTCCACTGGAACAAATCGTGGACGTTCCAATCGGAGGCCAGCACATTGCCCCCCCTGGGCCCGTTTGTCCTCGCCAATCTGGCAGCACTTGCCATCAATGCCGGCGTCATGCCCGTTTGTCTGCACGCCTTCGGCCTGCACGAGATTGTTTCGCTCGCCCTGGCAACGGGCAACACGTTCCTGTGGAATTTCATCATCAGCAAGGTCTTCATTATTCAAGAGATAATCAACGCATAGCCAGCAATGCAAAGGGGAGCGTGGACTTGGGCGCGCTCCCTTTTGACGTGATTTGCTTTCGAGGGTATAATTTGTAGGAGAAACCAGGTTTTTCTTTGCCTGAATAAGCAGTTCATCGCTTTTGGCGCAAAAACCTGGTTTCTTAACCTCGCTGTGAAAAGAGGGTTCTATGCCTCGGACAATCCTGGTGGTGGATGACAAGAAAAGCCTGCGGGACCTGGTCAAGGCGTATTTGACGCAGGAGGGGTTTCGGGTCGTGACGGCCGATAGCGGGCGTGCCGCTCTCTATGTAGCTCGCCATGAAAAACCAGACCTCATCCTCCTCGACATCATGATGCCCGAAATGGACGGCTACGAGTTCATCCGCATCTACACCAAAGAAAAAGACACCCCCATCATTCTGCTCACCGCCAAGCTGGAGGAATCGGACAGAGTGCTGGGGTTAGAGTTGGGGGCCGATGACTACGTAACCAAGCCCTTCAGCATGCGCGAACTCGTGGCCCGCATTCGGGCTGTCTTGCGGCGCATCGAAAAAAGCCCGCCTTCAGCAGAGGTGTTGCGCGTGGCCGACATCGCTCTCGACAAGAGTGCCCGCCAGGTAAAAGTGGGTGACCGGTTTGTCAAATTAACTCTCTCTGAGTTTGATCTCTTAGCGGTGCTCATGTCTGCTCCCGGCCACGTCTTCTCACGCCACGCGCTGCTCAAACACTTACAAGGGGTTGCTGTTGACAGTCTGGAACGCTCCATTGATGTGCATATCAGCAACCTGCGCACCAAGATCGAGCCAGACCCAGGCAATCCGCGCTACATTGAGACGGTGTTTGGAGTTGGCTATCGTTTTTGCGCCGACTAGGCCGTATCTGTGGAGGTATCAGGGATGCGCTCGCTGACCCTCAAGTTAACGCTTGCCTTTCTCTTGGTTAGCCTGACGGTCGTTGCCTTGGTCGCCGTCTTTGCAGGCCGATCCACGGCGACCGAGTTCGACCGCTATGTATGGGAGCAAGCGCAAAACAAGTTTAGGGCTGACGTGTCAGCATACTATCAAATAAACGGATCGTGGAGGGGAGTGGCGGAACATCTTCGCCGACAGAGACTTGCGCTGCAGTCGGATCCATCTGATCGCACACCCCTGCCTCCTCCGTTTCTACTGGTGGATCAGCGGGGACACGTCGTGGCGCCTGTTGAACCGTATCGCATAGGTGATCGTGTTTCGGCTGCCGAGCTCAGGCAAGGGATTCCAGTTAAAATCGAGGGCCAAATGGTTGGCACTGTGATCCCCAAAGGCAAGCCCCCAGCTCGTGACCCTGGAGAAGAGCAATACCTGGCGCGCACCAATCAAGCTTTGCTCATCGCGGCTCTAGGGGCGGCGGGGATGGCGCTCGTCCTGGGTATCTTTCTGGCCCGCACATTCACCCACCCCCTGCGCGAACTGACCACCGCCACCCGGGCGATGGCCAAAGGCGACCTGGAGCAGCAAGTACCTGTCCGCTCCGAGGATGAATTGGGGGAACTGGCCGCCTCGTTCAATCAAATGAGCGCGGACCTGGCGCGGGCCAACGAGTTGCGTCGCCAGATGACGGCCGATATCGCCCACGACCTGCGAACCCCGCTGAGCGTGATCAAGGGATACGCCGAGGCCCTGCGTGATGGTGTTTTGCAGCCCACGCCCGAGACGTTCCAGACCATACACCAGGAAGCCGAGCAGCTAAGCCGCCTGGTCGAGGATCTGCGCACCCTGTCGCTGGCCGATGCCGGGGAGCTGACGCTAACCCGCCAACTCGTGCATCCGCGAGAGTTGCTGGAACGAACGGCGGCCGCCCATCTGCCCCGCGCCCAGCAGTTGGAGATTGCCCTACAAGTCACCGCCGAGGCGAACGTGCCGGCCGTGAACGTAGATCCAGAACGCATGGCGCAGGTGTTGGGGAACCTGGTCAGCAACGCCCTCCGCCACACCCCCGCCGGCGGGCAGATTTCCCTGGCCGCTACCCAGCAAGCAAACAACGTACTGCTGACCGTGCAAGATAACGGGGTCGGTATTGCACCAGACAAACTGCGGCGGATTTTCACGCGTTTTTATCGGGGGGATGAGGCCCGGCAGGCACACGAGGGGGAATCAGGGCTGGGATTGGCCATCGCCAAATCGCTGGTCGAATTGCATGGCGGCGCGATCTCTGTGGAAAGCACGCTTGGAGAAGGGACGACGTTCACGATTGCCTTACCGGTTGGTTCGTAAGGCCGAAATAGCCAATAGCCAGGTGCACATCATCGAGAAGGAGGTTTTCTACGTGAAGGTATTGCTTTTGGGTGTGGGAATGCAAGGGAAAGCCGCGCTGCATGATCTCGTACACAGCAGGGAGATGACAGAGGTCGTCGCTGCGGACTGGGATTTCGAGGGTCTCCAGACTTACGTGCAGAGCAAAGGGTACGATAACGTGCGGTGCGAACGGGTTGATGCTGCCAGTGCGGAAAGTTTAGGTCGCTTGATGGCGCAGGGGCCGGAAGTGGCCATTGATCTGATGCCGGTAGTTTTTCACAATACTGTTGCTACCGCTGCCGTGGAGCACCGAGTCCATTTGGTTAATGCGTCTTACACCACCCCAGCGATGGAAGAACTGTCGGGGGAAGCCCAGGCCAGAGGCGTGACGATTCTTCCTGAGTTTGGCCTGGACCCTGGGATTGACCTGGTGCTGTTGGGTGAGGCCGTGCGCTCGCTCGATCAGGTGGAGGAGATCATCACCTACGGCGCTGGTTTTCCCGAGTTGGAGGCAGCGAATAATGCCTTAAAGTACAAAGTGACCTGGACGTTCGATGGCGTGTTGAGGTCTTACCATCGAGCCGGGCGCGTAATCCGGGATGGGAAGGTTGTTGAGATAAAAGACACCGAGATGTTCAACCCCAAACACATCCACGAGGTTGAACTTGAGGGGCTGGGAAGGCTGGAGGCTTTTCCGAACGGTGACGCTCTAAAGTACGCCGCTCCGCTGGGTATTGAAACGTCTGGGCTGCGAAACATGGGCCGCTATACTTTGCGGTGGCCTGGCCACTGTGCGTGGTGGAAAACACTGGTAGACTTGCATTTCCTCGACGACGAACCAGTGATGGTAGATGGCATGGCGGTGGATCGGAAGCGGTTTCTGGCGGCCCTGCTTGAGCCGCAACTCCAGTATGGCGCCGATGAGCGGGACGTGGTGATCGTGCGGGTTGAGGTGACGGGTAGAAAGAAAGATGGGCAAAAGAAATGCCTCATCTATCAGGTGATTGACAGGCGCGACCTGCAAACAGGCTTCAGCGCCATGAGTCGTACCGTGGGCTATACCGCCAGCATCGGCGCCCAACTGATTGGAAGCGGCAAGCTCACAAAGCGGGGCTTGCTTTCGCCCATCAATGACGTCCCCTACGAGCTCCTGGCGCAGGAACTCGTGAAGCGAGATGTTCAAATCACATCGCAGATCACTGCTTGTGACCAGCCATAGACTGCGTACCGAAGTCCCGAACTTGGCAGAGCATTGGCGAGGAATGCCTGAAGCAAGATTGAGCCGAAGGAATGACAAATTCGCAAAGCACCAGGATAAATGCGATGGCCCCAATAGGAGATCCACATGACGCGCACACCGATCCCGTTTGACGAATTACTTGTGAAGACCCACCATCTCTGGGACAAGCAGTGGCTGCTTCTGACAAGCGGCGATTTTGCAGAGGGCCGATTCAACACCATGACCGTCGGCTGGGGCAGCCTGGGGACGATGTGGGGAAGGCCCTTCGCGCAAGTCGTGGTGCGCCCGATCCGCTACACCTACCAATTCATGGAGCGGTATGATACGTTCACGCTCTGCGCCTTCCCGGAAGACTGCCACGATGCGCTGCAACTTATGGGCGCGAAATCCGGCCGCGATGGGGACAAGATCGCCGAGGCGGGCCTCACGCCCATCGCCTCCACGCGGATAGCCGCGCCCGGCTTCGCCGAGGCTGAGCTCATCATCGAATGTCGCAAGATCTACTGGGACGACCTGGACCCTGCCCGCTTCCTCGATTCCAGTATCGAGAGACACTACCCGCAGAAGGCTTATCACAGAATCTACTTCGGCCAGATCGTGGCGATTTGGGGAGAAAGGTCATTCGGGGCGTAAAAAGTAGCAGGCGTTCACCCTCCCGCAGGCTGCGACGATATTTTGGCGCAGAAACAGACCTTCGGTTGGCCTTGACCCGTATTGGGACGATTCTCAAGCCTGCGGGAGGGTAGCTGAGCCACCTGCATAACCGATACAGGTGGCTTCTTTTTTGCTAAGCGAGCTGAAACCTGGTATAATCAGGTGAAATGTTGCTGCATCAAGCTCTAAACGTCAAAGTCAACGATGTCATCTCTTTCGTCGGGGCCGGGGGGAAAACGACGGCGGCCCTGCGCCTGATGGAAGAGTTGGCTGGAATCGAACAGCGAGTGGTGTTCACTACCACGACCAAGATCCTGGAGCCGATCCCCAGGGAGAACGAGTACTTGCTTCTTGCCAACGAGGAAGAAGCATTGGCCCAGGTGCCAGAGCTTCTGACCCGCTATCTCAAGGTCTTTCTGGCCCAGCGCCGCCTGGGAGAGGTGGATCCGACCGTCCTGGGGGAGAGCGACAGGGATTACCCCATGCGCCCCAACAAGCTGGAAGGAGTGCCCCCTTCCCTGGTGGACCGCCTGGCTCAGCAGCTCAGTGGGGCGGTCATCCTGGTGGAGGCCGATGGCGCTGGCCACCGCGCCCTCAAGGCCCCCGCCGCCCACGAGCCGGTGGTGCCTCCCTCGACCACCATCCTCGTGCCCCTGGCCGACCTCACTGTTCTGGGGAAACCCCTAGCCGAACAGCACGTCCACCGTCCTGAGCTGGTAGCGGGCCTGACCGGGACCGCCGTCGGCCAGCCCGTGACCGTCGAGATGGTAGCCACGGTGCTGAGCCATCCTCATGGCGGCCTGAAGGGTCTCCCTGAGCACGCAAGAGCGATCCCCATCCTGAACCAAATAGCGGAAGACCGCCCCTTGGACGAGGCACGCGAGATTGCCCATCTCATCTTGCGAAACGAGCGTGTCGAGAGGGTGGTTATCGCCTCCTTGCGAGCCCCCGAGCCAGTGCTGGAGGTAATAACCTGATCAATGATCAATGACCAATGACTAATCGGCAATCGGCAATCGGCAATCGGCAATCGCCAGTGGCTGCCATCGTGCTCGCTGCTGGCGAATCGCGGCGCTTCGGCCAGCCCAAGCAGCTTCTGCCAGTGGGCAACAAGACCATGATCCAGCACGTGGTGGATGTCGTTTTAGACTCGCCCGTCGAGCAGGTGGTCGTCGTCCTGGGCTGCCGAGCGGCAGAGATAGGAACCAGCATCGCCGACCGGCCGGTCCAGGTCGTGGTCAACGAGAGGTGGAAATCGGGCCTGAGCAGCTCCGTGAGGGCGGGGCTGTCAGCCCTGAAGCCGGGGATTGGTGCGGCCCTCTTCGTCCTGGCCGACCAGCCAGGCATCACGACGGAGGTCATCGCCAAGCTCGTCGAGCGCTACCGGCAGACCCACGCGCCCATCGTCGTTCCCACCCATCGGGGCCGGCGGGGCAATCCGGTGCTCTTCGGCCGTTCCCTTTTCGCGGAGTTAATGGAAGTGAAAGGCGACCAGGGTGGGCGACGGCTCATCGCCGAACACAAAAACGAGTTAGAGGAGGTAAAGGTGGAAACAGAGGCTATCTTTACAGACATTGACACCCCCGACGACTATCAAACCGCCGACCGCCAATATCCAATATCCAATACCCAATACCCGACCTTCAAAAGCCTGATAATTGACCTGGACGGCGTCCTCTACCGTGGCGACCAGGCCATCGTCGGAGCCAGGGAATTCGTGGCCCTCTTGCAGCGGGAAGGGGTTCCCTTCTTGCTGCTCACCAACAACTCCACCCGCACGCCAGGCCAGTATGTAACGAAGCTGGCCAAGATGGGCATCGCCATCGAGGAAAGCGACGTCTTGACCTCAGCCCAGGCCTCCGCTCTGTACCTGGAGAGGATAGCGCAGCCGGGTGCCAGAGTGTATGTCATCGGCGAGGAGGGGCTACGGGCTGCCTTGCGAGAGAAGTACACCATCGCTGAGGAAAGAACCGACTTCGTGGTAGTCGGCATGGACACGGGACTCACCTACGAGAAACTCAGAGTCGCCACTTTGTTGATCCGCAGCGGGGCCAGGTTCATCGCCACCAATCCAGATAAGACCCTGCCCACGGAGGAGGGCCTCGTCCCAGGCAACGGGGCCAGCCTGGCAGCTTTGGAGGCGGCTACCGGCGTGGCTCCCTCCGTGGTGGGAAAACCAGAGCCGGCCATCTTCGACCTGGCCTTAGCCAGAATGGGGGTGGGCAAAGAAGGGGCGGCCGTTATCGGCGACCGGCTGGAAACCGATATCCTGGGCGGACGGAGAGTTGGCTTGATCACCATCCTCGTCCTTTCGGGCGCTACCAGCCGGCAAGGGCTGGAGAGCTCTTCTATCAAACCAGACTTAGTCTTTGAGGACGTGGGGCAGTTGTATGAGGTCTGGACGAGATCCTGAATTTAGTGTGGATTTGGGGTCTTAGTCGGAGGAGGGGGATGGTGTTGCAGAAAGTTTTAGAGCGGGTGACGCAGGTGGGTGTCCACAGCCAGGTGGAGCCGGGCACGGGAGTTAGGAATCAGCGAGGAGTTGCTTACGCAAATAGTGGAGGATTTGTCGCGGATGGGCTATCTTAAGTCAGTGGCCGAGGGCTGCGATGGCTGCTGCAACACCTGTCCCTTGGCGAAGGCCTGCGCTGTGGGCGGGCCGACAAGGGTGTAGGCATTAACAGAGAAGGGGGCAAGCTATGCTAATCGCATGTAAGGAACAGAGAACATAGGCTTCAGGCCAGGAACCAAGGGCCTTCACCATCAATAGGGCAAGGCAGCTACCGCTAATGAGCAAACTCAGCGATTACTTACAGAAGAGGGCTTTCTCTCCAAATATTTCCCTCGCGATATTTGCCGCTTGGCTAGGCGGAGCACCGAATACAGCAACTTTCGCCCCTCTTATCTCCGAGGGTTGCCAAACATTAGCAGCAATCACTCCTTGTCCTCGCCCTGCATCGGCGTATACTTTTGCCTGATTGTTCAATGCCAAGATATAGACAGCAAAGCCAGCATTACCAACGCCGTTGACACAGCCATCAATGGTCTTGACCTCGGACAAGTTGACAGGGAGCTGGACAAAGCGGATTGGGCTAGCGAGTGGCCCCTGGAACTCGAGTACCTCAAACGTGAGAAAGTGGCTAAAATGTTTGACACGAAGGGCTATCGTAAGTTGAGATGTGGTGCCGAACGTAGCTATTAATTGATCGTTTTCCAGCCACATCGCGGTCGGATACAGGCTTTGATTCTCATAAACCGCTGCCATAAAGGGAAACAGTAATCCGACAGAATCGAGATACTGTATATGATTTACACCTGTGGTTATATCCACAATACCTTGTATTCGACCATTGGAGGTTAACTCTAAGCGCAATGCATCGGTCTCAAATACGATCTCTTTCCTGGCTTCAGCCACAGGAGTAGTAATGGCCGTAGACCCTGTAGCGGTGGGTAGGATAGGCGTGGCAACAAGTGGCTCCAATGTTGCTGTGGGAGAGATTAAAGTGACAGAAACTGAGGTTATCGTAACTGTTGGCACGGCCATCGGTTGGGTCGGGGGTGTGGAAGAAATGATTGGCGATCCGGTACATGCTGCCAGTGTTATTATTGCTAAGATAAAGGTCATCAGCGAGATGTATCTATGCCTCCTCATTCATCACTCCTATCGCAGGTTTTAGTACTATCCTTTATTTCCGGCACAGAAAGGTGCATCTCTTTCCGAAAACCGTCGAGCTCAAGCTCGAGTCGACCGCCTGGATCGGGCTGGCCACCGATTTTGCCTGGTGGACGAGTGATAACTATGCGCCGGACATAGTAATCTCTTGTGTCAATCCAGACATCTACGTGATCGCATTCTGTTGGATCGTAGATGTTGAACATTGGGAAGGCGGTAAGACCTAATTCACGGAGAATAGAGCCCCCGCTCACCTCGCCAGCCAAGTGGTACAGATCACCTTCCTCAGCTATGTAACGTAGTTTAGCAGCACGCATCAGGGCAAAATAGCTCCAGGGACCAAATACACTGGCCCTGAAGAGTTGGTAGGAATCCAAAGGTTGGCATCGCCACTGGCCGGAAACAACTTTATCGTCAGGCATACGGTCCAAGCTATAGACATGGCCGCGCTCGAAATACTGTGGGCTGGTATAGGGCGATTGCTCTGCCATATCAATATACGCACTAGCAGCGGCGAGAGTGTGAGGCAAATTAGTCGTAGGGCCTAGTGTATCTGCCTGCCCTGCGCTATCAAGAAGGAAAATAGCCATGTGGCCGCTAATCCGGAAGTTAGCGGCCACATCAACCATGGCCCGGTTGCTCCGAGCTATTATCTCCTCTGGCCGAGCGGCTGTGTATCTAACACACGCAGACAACCAGAGGCATAGTAAAGCAAGGGCTAGCCAGCCTAGGCGTTTCATTGCAGCTTCAGCCAATTGAAATCGCCGATGTTGTGATTAAGGATATCTACCCAGTTCCATGCCTGGTAACCATCGACGTCCCTATTTGGCATGTAGCCCCACAGGCCACCAGGGGGTGAGATCACAGAGAAGGTTCCCTGGCACCTGGGATACTGGAAAGTGGCTACGGCAACGATATCGCTCGTCACATAGGGGTTGATCCCGCAGGCATTTGGGTTATTGCATTCCGGATGTTGGTCGTCACAGAGATAGTAAGTGGTACGCGTGCAAGTATGGCCATTTTGATGATGCCCCAGGTCGCCAAGTTCATTGCAAAGTGAAGGGCTCCAGCATCCATTAGGGCCTGGGATACATAGAGGGGTCACACCACCTTTGCCACGAGAGTCAAAGCGCGTGTCACGCGGCAAAGTATCGGCATTCGTACCATCAGGATTAAGTTGAGGATAGGGGCGGCTGCGATCCATCTTTGCAGTAGGATCGAGAACTGGATGGGGATATGGAGGACCCTTCGGGCTATCAGCAATGGCAACATTACTGATCACCAGAACAGAGAAGGCCAGCACGCTCACTATCAGCAACCTGCGCAAGAGATTGGTAACCATCGGTAGTTGCTCCTTTCTGTGTGTAAATGAATGAGATGCAGTAGCGCCATCAGGACACGCCAACTGCACTCAACGAAGACAAATATTATTCTCAGCGAACCACCCCCTTTCGCTTTCAACTGCAGCTTCAAAGGTCTTTTTCTAGCGAGCCAGCTCTTGGTCAATCACTTCCTCGAAGGTTGACAAAGGCCGTAAGCCTACTATTCGGTGCCTGTTGATGAAGAATGTCGGGATGGATACAACCCCGAGCTCTTGTCCTATCGCTATGTCCTGTTTCACCGCTTCGACATATCTCTCTGAACCCATACATGAACGAAATCTTTCTAGATCTAAGCCGAGTTCACTTGCATACCGTAGAAGATCGTTTGTAGCTAGAGCATATTGGTTCTCAAACAGCTTGTCGTGCATCTCCCAGAATTTGCCTTGCTCTCGAGCACATCTCGCCGCTATAGCGGCCTGGAAGGCATGAGGATGAATTCCTTCTAAAGGGAAATCATGATAGACAAAACGAACTTGCCCTTCGTACCTTTGCAGAAGCTGGTTCATGACCTTTTGTGCTCTTTGGCAGTATGGATATTCGAAATCGCAGAACTGTATAATCGTAACAGGAGCTTTTGGAGGGCCTTTGAAAGGGCTATCACCAATCGGGATGTCCTCAGAGATGATTACCAGCGGACTGGGGGCCGGAGTGGGGGGGATGGCTTGAGTTACACCGTGAGAACTCGCTATCAAGTTATCTTGAAGGTTTCGAATCTGAAGCAACAGCGCTAAGAATAAGATAAATAGTAAAGTAATAATCGAGATGCTTCGTAGCTTTGTCACTGTAATCCTGCCAATTAATCCGACTATTCAATGCTCTGCACCCCTTGTGCAGAACGCCACTGCCAGGGGTGTAGGGTAGTGAGATCTGAAGACAGGCGGATGCATTTCAGCATCACCTTCTGGCGGTCAAAGCCGCGCTCCCGTCTGCAATTATGATAGCACATTGGTGCTGATTTGTCAAATACATAAACAACCTTAAGTTTGGACTTTGGACAAATCCATGACGGCAACCAGAAACCCGTTTTCTCATGCCAAATCGGTGTCTACCGCATCCTAAAACAGCTTGATTTGAGTAGATTTCAGCGACAGAATTGTCAGAAAACGGGTTTCTTAAGTTTTGTCCAAAGTCCAGTTAAGTGTGTGAGCTAAAATCCCGAAAAATGAGACTGCCATGCCCAATAAAATCCTTTTGCTCGATTTAACCTGCGATCAACTGAAGGGGCTCCTCGTCTCCTGGGGCGAGCCTGCCTACCGGGCCAATCAGATATGGGGCTGGCTCTATCGCTCCCTGGTCAGCGACTTCCAGGAGATGACCAACCTGCCCAAGGGGCTAAGGGAGAGGTTAGCAGAGGCGACCATCTTGCGAACTATGCAGCCCCTGGAGGAGAAGGTCTCCGCTGACGGCCTGACGCGCAAGGTGCTCTTTGCCCTGCGGGACGATCAGACCATTGAGAGCGTGCTCATGCTCTACGAGAAGCGGCGCACTGCATGCATCTCCACCCAGGTGGGCTGTGCCTTTGGCTGCGTCTTCTGCGCCACGGGGCAGAGCGGCTTCGTGCGGAACCTCACTCCCGGCGAGATTGTGGAGCAGGTGCTATACTTCGCCCATTTATTGAAGGCCGAGGGCGAGCGATTAACCAACGTGGTACTCATGGGCATGGGCGAGCCTTTGGCCAACTACGAGGCCACCTGGCAGGCCATCGAAACGCTGACTCACGAGGGGGGTTTTAACCTGGGAGCGCGGCGCATCACCATCTCGACCGTGGGCCTGGCGCCTGGCATCCGCCGCCTGGCCAGGGAAGGGACCCAGATCGGCCTGGCCGTCTCCCTCCATGCTTCCACTGATGAGTTACGTGACAAGCTGATTCCCATCAACCGCCGCTATCCCTTGGCCCAATTGATGGCCGCCTGTCGCCATTACTTTGAACGAACAGGGAGGCGCATCAGCTTCGAGTACGCCCTCATCAACGAGATCAACGATTCCCCAGAGCAAGCACGCCAGTTGGCCCACCTGCTGGATGGGCTGTTCTGCCACGTCAATTTGATCCCTCTCAATCCTGTTCCTGAATCGCCGTACCAGCCCTCGCCGCGAGGCAGGATCCTGGCTTTCCAGGCCGAGCTCAACCGCTTGAAGGTGCCTAATACCCTGCGGGTGGAGCGGGGTGCGGACATCCGGGCCGGCTGCGGTCAATTGCGCTGTCAGCGGATGCCGAAGGAGTAAGTTTATCCGTTGCCTTGCATTTTTCAAAAATACAGTGTATGATTATGCATCAGAGAAGAATGTGGAAAATGAGCAGGAGGTGATCAAAATGAGCACAGCAACCTTAACTACTATTGTTGAACCACTGGTCAAGAGGAAGCTTTTTGCCACTACGGAAGAAGCGGTGCGGAAATTGATGCAAGACTATACCCTCCGACAAGTATCCTCGTATCAACACCAAATAGCTGAACTGGAACGCAAGTATGGAATGAACTTCACAAAGTTCACCCAGTACTTGCATGAGCGGGGGGCAATGCTGCAATCCAAAGAATTATCACCGGAGCAAAGACAATCGCTGGGACGTGCCCTCATGGCTGAAGAGGACGATTGGCTGGATTGGAAAGTAGCCACTGAAATGCTGCAAAGCTGGTTGGGGCTTCGAAAGGAAGGTGCTGCGCGAAATAGAAAGGTTCTTGAATCCGCCGATAGATACCAGGAAAACAAAAAGCCAGCCCCATAATCTGGAGCTGGCAGGTTGGCGCGTAGCGAATGGCGTAAAAGCCATAGGCTATTAGCTTTTAGAAAGTGTCTTCAGGCATTTGGCGCAGACGTTCATGCGCCTGGTAACGCCATCTTTGGTGATGGTCACTTTCTGGATGTTGGGCTTCCACTGACGATTAGTGGTCTTCTTTGAGTGGCTGACGTTATGCCCAAACTGGACGCCCTTGCCACAAATGTCACACTTAGCCATGTTTACTCCCTTTTCAGTAATGTTTCAGATCATTGTGTATATCATACCACAACAAGCCGCTTTGCGCAAATCGGAGGTGAGTAACGAGGCAATGAGGCAATGAGTCAACGAGTAACAGGGGATGTAGGAAACCCTCCATTCCTTTTCCTCGTTACCTCATCAACTCATTCCTCGTTCTTCATTCCCCCCTGGAGGTAGGTGAAAATGACAGAAGAGACGAGATTAGGCAGGATCGAGATTTCGCCAACGGCTATCGCCGGCATCGCCAGCCAGGCGGTGCTGAATAGCTACGGCGTGGTCGGCATGGCCTCCAAGAGCCTGGTGGGCGGCCTGGCCCAACTCCTCCAGCGAGATAGCAGGCGAGGAGTCGAGGTTAGACTGGAGGGCAATCGGATCATCATTGACCTATACGTGGTCATCGAGTATGGCACCAGGATCTCCACCGTCGCCCACAATATCATGGACAGTGTGGAATTCAGCGTGGAGAAGACCCTGAGCGTGCCCGTCTCCCAGGTGAACGTTCACGTTCAAGGGCTGCGGGTGAGTGACCTGGAGATTAGAGATTAGAGATTGGATATTGGAGATTGGAGGTTGGAGGGTGGAGTCCAATATCCAATTTCCAACTTCCAACCTCCAAATGGAGATACAGCTTTGACAAACGAGGATAAGACAATAAACTTCTGCAGCGGTAGAGGGCTCAGGCAGGCCCTGGAGGCCAGCACTGCCTGGCTGGAAAGGCACGTCGAAATCATCAACGCCCTGAACGTTTATCCCGTGCCCGACGGCGACACCGGCACCAACATGCTGCTCACCATGCGGGCCGCCCTCAAAGAGTTGAACAGCTCGCCGGCGCAGTCGGCCTCGGTCGTGGCCCGCGCCGTGTCCTATGGCTCTCTGATGGGGGCTCGCGGCAACTCCGGCGTCATCCTCTCTCAGTTGTTCCGGGGGCTGGCCAGAAGTCTGGATAAAAAGGAGACCTTCACCGCCCTGGAGTTGGCTCAGGCCATGACGGAGGCTTCGGCCATAGCTTACCAGGGGGTGATCAAGCCCGTCGAAGGGACTATTCTCACCGTGGCCCGAGAGGCAGCCGACGCTGCGGTGGCCGCCGCCGAGGAGAGGAACGACCTCCTCTACGTGCTGGAGAGAACGGTGGCGGAAGCCAGGCACTCCGTAGCCAGGACGCCTTCGCTGTTGCAGGTGCTGGCCGATGCTGGCGTGGTTGACGCCGGCGGACAGGGGCTATTTGTCATCCTGGAAGGTGCCCTGCGCTTCATGCGGGGAGAGGAGGTAGGAGAGCTTCCGACCGTCGAGGCGGGCGTAGAACTGGAGGTGCCTGTCGAGGAGGAGTACGGCTACGAGACGATGTTTATCCTCCAGGGTGAAGACATGAACGTGGAGGAAATCAGGGAGGCGATAGCGGCGATGGGCGAATCGGTCCTGGTGGTCGGCGACTCCAGGGCCATCAAGGTCCACATCCACAGCATGGAGCCGGGCAGGCCCCTCGACTACGCGGCGAAGCTTGGCACCCTCACCCAAATCAGTGTCGAGAACATGCAGGAGCAGTACCGGGAATTCATCCGTCGTGGCCAAGCCCAGCCTCTCCCGGTGGCAGAAGAATTAGGCGACACGGCCATCGTGGTCGTCGCTCCCGGCGCGGGCCTGATCCGCGTGTTCGAGAGCCTGGGAGTTAGCGCGGTGGTGCCCGGCGGCCAAAGCATGAATCCCAGCACCCAGGAAATATTAAAAGCCATCGAAAGCCTGAAGGCCGAGAAGGTCATCGTCCTGCCCAACAACAGCAACATCATCATGGCGGCGCGACAGACGAGAGAACTCTCCCAGAAAGAGATAGTTGTCGTGCCCACCGCGACCATCCCTCAGGGCATCAGCGCAGTCCTGGCTTTCAACTATCAGGCGGATCTGGAGGCCAACGCCCAGGTGATGGAACAGGCGGCCCACAGCGTTCAGACCGCCGAGATCACCACGGCCACCCGTGCTGCCCAGATTAACGGCGTCAGTGTAGAGGAGGGAGGGGTCATCGGCCTTTTGGGTGGGGAGTTAACCGCCTCAGGCAGCACCCTGGAAGAGGTCGTCCAGGAGATGCTGCGTCAGATGATGGCCGATGAACACGAGATAATCACCATCTACTACGGCGAGGACATCGCTGGCACAGAGGCTCAGAAATTGGCCGACGAGATCCAGGCCCGCTACCCAGACCAGGACGTGGAGCTGGTAGACGGCGGGCAACCTTACTATCACTACATTCTATCGGCGGAGTAGCATCGCGGCTCGTGCGTTCGGGCTATTCCTTCACCAGAACTTCAGTTGGGTGAATTTGCCGCCTGTTTTGGGATGGGACACAAGATGAGAGATGAAGATAAGACGAAAGAGCAGCTCATCAATGAACTGGTAGAGTTGCGCCAACGGGTCGCCGAATTGGAAGCGGCGGAAACCGAGCGCAAGCGGGCAGAGGAGGCGCTGAAGGAGTATTCAGAGCGACTGGAGGAGATGGTGGAGGAACGCACCCAAGAGCTCCGCGAGGCCCAGGAGCAACTGGTCCGCCGGGAGAAGCTGGCTGTGCTGGGCCAACTGGCCGGCGGGGTGGGCCACGAGCTGCGCAACCCGCTGGGGGTGATCTCCAACGCGGTGTACTTCCTCCAGCTTACTCTCCCCGACGCCGACGAGACCACCAAAGAGTACCTGGAGATGATCTCCGCAGAGGTGCGCAATTCGACCAAGATCATCTCCGACCTGCTGGACTTCTCGCGCACCAGGTTGCCAGACAGGGAGGAGGTGGCGGTCTCCGAGCTGGTGGCCGAGGTGCTGGAGACACGACCTCCGCCTGAGGGCGTGCAGGTAACCACCCAGATCGCCCCCGATCTGCCTCCCGTGCTCGTAGATCCCCGACAGATAGGTGGGCAGGTGCTGGTCAACCTGGTCGTCAACGCCTATCAGGCCATGCCGGAAGGGGGCACGTTGACGATCAAGACTTCGGAAGTTTCCGAGAAACTTCCGAAGTCTGAAGTGGCTCTCTCTGTAGCCGATACCGGCTGCGGCATCCCCCCGGAGAACATGGCCAAGCTCTTCGAGCCGCTGTTCACCACCAGGGCCCGGGGCATCGGGCGGGGTTTGGCGGTCTCCCGGAGCCTGGTGGAGGCCAACGGGGGGAGCATGGAGGTGGAGAGCGAGGTGGGGCGGGGCAGCACCTTCACGATGAGGCTGCCCACCAGGGAGGTGGTAGCATGAGCGAGAGATTGCGTATCCTGGTCGTGGACGACGACCGCAGGATGGCCAAGACCCTGGTGAACATCTTCCAGGTCAAGGGCTACGAAGTCGAGGCCGCCCACTCCGGCCCTGAAGCTCTGGAAAAAGTGGCGGGGGGGCGCTTCGACTGCGTGCTGACCGACATCAAGATGCCGGAGATGAACGGGGTGGAGCTCTATCGAGCCCTCAAGGCCAGGCAACCCGACCTGCCGGTGGTACTGATGACCGCCTATTCTACCGATAGGCTGGTCAATGAGGGGCTGGAGGAAGGCGCTGTAGCCGTTCTCACCAAGCCCCTGGACATCAACGCCTTGCTCAGCTTCTTCTCTTCCCTGGGCCGGGAACGCTCCATCATCATCGTGGACGACGACCCGAAGTTTGCCAGGACGCTGGGGGACATATTGCGGGCGCGGAGCTTCGCTGTGACTCAGGTCACTGATCCTTACGGTGTAGTGGAGAGGCTCGAGGCGGATGGGCAGACGGTGCTGCTGGACATGAAGCTGAATGACATTAGCGGTTTGGAGGTGCTCAGGCAGATCAGGGCACGGTACCCTCGCCTGCCGGTGGTGCTGGTGACCGGCTATCGTGAAGAGATGGGGCCAGCGATAGAGGCTGCGCTGAAGATCGGCGCCTACACCTGCCTCTACAAGCCCTTCCAGATAGAGGGGC
Organism: Chloroflexota bacterium; assembly: GCA_030611885.1. GTDB lineage: Bacteria > Chloroflexota > Anaerolineae > VGOG01 > VGOG01 > JAUWOY01. The sequence continues at coordinate 16,601 of JAUWOY010000016.1, forward strand.
TGCTCCAGGTAGTGGCCGAAATTCGCCGCCAGGAACTGGGCAGGACTTTGGGCCAGCGAGTCAGAAAAAGAAAGGGAGGTAAGCCATGAGTACAAAGACCAGTATCCTCATCGTAGATGATGACCCCAATTTCAGGAAGACCCTCTCCGGCATCCTCCGCGCCAGGGGTTATGCGCCCCTGGCCGCTGCCACGGGGAAGGCAGCCCTGGACAGGATTGAGGAGGAGGCGCCTGCGGTGGCACTGATAGACCTCAAGTTGGAGGACATGTCTGGCCTGGAGTTGATGGGGAAGATCAAAGAGTGCTGCCCAGGCACGGAGTGCATCGTGCTCACCGGCTATGCCTCGCAGGAATCGGCTATCGATGCGGTCAACCTGGGGGCCTACAGCTACGAGCAGAAGCCCTACGACATGGAGCAGTTGTTGGTGACCGTCCGCAGGGCCGTCGAGAAGCGGGAGGCGGAGGAGGCGCTGAACCTCGAGCGCCAGCAACTGCTCTCCATATTTGGTGGCATTGATGAGCCTGTCTACGTTAGCGACCCGAATACCTATGAGATACTATATGTCAATGCAGTCCTCAGAGAGGAGTTTGGCGATGTGGTAGGACAGAAGTGCTATCAGGCTTTTCAAGGTCTGAAATCTCCTTGCCCCTTTTGTACTAACGAGCACATCTTTGGCGAAAATTTGGGGCAGTCATATATCTGGGAATTCCAAAACAGAATCAATCATCGCTGGTACCGTTGCATTGACAAAGCCATACGTTGGCCGGACGGACGGATGGTTCGCTACGAAATGGCTGTTGACATCACCGAGCGCAAGCGGGCGGAGGAGAGGGTACAGCGTCTCCTGGATCAGCAAATCGCCGCCAACCAGTTGGCCCTGGCATTGGGGGAGACCAGGGGCCTGGACGAGATTTACCACACCATCTACAAGCACGTACACAAGCTGATGGATGCCGAGGCGTTCATCGTCTCCTTCTACGACAAGGAAGAAAAACTCATCCGGGCGGGGTACGTGGTGGGCGAAGGCACTGTCCTTGACACCGCGAGCTTCCCCCCCATCCCGCTGGAAGAGGTGGGGCACGGCACCCAGAGCCAGGTGATCCACACGGGCCAGCCACTCTACGCCCCTGACTGGCGCAAGGCGATGGAGAGAACCAAGACCGAGTATACCTTCACGGAGAACGGAACAGTCAGCGAAGGGCCACCATCGCCGGAGGAAGAGGATTTCTCCAGATCGGCGCTCTATGTACCCATGAAGATCGAAGGGGAGACCATCGGCGTGATGCAGGCGCAGAGTTACCAGTTGGATGCGTACAGCCAGGAGGACATTGACCTTCTCTCCGCCCTGGCCAACGTGGCCGCCATCGCCATTCAGAACGCTCGCTTGTACGATGAGACCCGCAGCCGGGCCGAGCGGCTGGCGGTCGTCAACCACATCGCCAGGGCCGTCGGCGCCACTCTGCACCTGGATGAGCTGATGGAGACGGTGTATCAGGAGGTCACCTCCGTCTTCCAGGCCGACGCCTTCTTCATCACCCTCTACGACGAAGAGGCCAATGAACTGGACTTCCGCATCCGGGTGGACGAAGGGGTCCGGGAGCCCCCGCAGCGGCATCCCCTGAGCGTTGGATTGACTTCTCTCGTCATCACCGAGAAGAAACCCTTGCTCGTCCGAGATCTGGAACGGGAGCGAGATCGCCTGCCATTGCCGGAGGTGTGGGGGACGATGAAGATATCCGCATCCTGGCTGGGGGTGCCGATGCTGATCGGCGAGCAGTTGATAGGCGTCATATGCGTGCAGGCCTACCGCCCCCACGCCTACGGCGAGGAGGAGCAACTGCTGCTCTCCACCATCGCCGACCAGGTGGCCGTGGCCATCGAGCAAGCCCGCCTGTACGAGGCCGAGCGGGAGCAGCGGGAACTGGCCGAGGCGCTGGAGGCAGCAGCCGCCGCCGTCAGCAGCACCCTGGAGCCCGACCAGGTGCTGGACCGCATCCTGGAGGAGGTGGAGCGAGTCGTCGCGGGGGATGCCTTCAACTTCATGCTGATAGACGACGACACCATCCGGGTGGTCCGCTGGCGGGGATATGAAAGCCTGGGAGGGGCCGATTGGATCGCTACACTCTCGATTCCGATTGCTGAGTACCCCACCCTGATGAAGATGGTGCAGAGCGGGAAGCCGCTCGTCGTGCCGGACACAGCGGCCGACCCCGATTGGGTGCGGGTGGGAGAGGAAGCGTGGATGTGCTCCTACATCGGGGCCCCTGTTCAGGTGGGCGGTGTGACGGTGGGCCTTTTGAATGCGGGCGGCACCCGGCCGGGTCAGTTCGGCCCCGCCGACGCCCACCGGCTGCAGGCCTTCGCCGACGCCGCCGCCGCTGCCATCGAGAACGCCCGCCTGTTCGAGCAGGCACAGCAGGAGATCGCCGAGCGCAAGCAGGCGGAGGAGGAACTTCAGGATACTCTGGAAAAGTTGCGGAAAGCCCTGGGCGGAATCATCCAGACCGTGGCCTTGACGGTTGAAATGAAGGACCCCTATACAGCCGGTCATCAACGGCGGGTGGCCAATCTGGCCCGTGCCATAGCTACAGAGATGGGCCTTTCCCAGGAGCAGATTGAGGGGCTCCGTATGGCCGGGGGTATTCATGATCTCGGCAAGATAGCTATCCCCGCTGAAATTCTCAGCACGCCCATTCGGTTGAACGACTTTCAATGGGGTATGATTAAAACTCACCCCCAAGTCGGTTATGACATACTGAGGACGATAGACTTTCCCTGGCCAGTGGCTCAAGTCGTGCTTCAACATCACGAAAGGCTAGACGGCTCTGGTTATCCTCAAGGGCTATTGGGTGAGGAGATTATGCTGGGGGCCAGGATACTGGCTGTAGCTGACGTCGTCGAGGCCATGTCCTCTCACCGACCCTACCGACCGGCTCTCGGTGTAGATAAGGCCCTGGAGGAGATCTCACAGAATAGGGGTGTCCTTTACGATGCCGAGGCGGTAGATGCTTGCTTGAAGCTTTTCACTGAGAAGGGGTTTGAGTTCGAGTAAGTTCTTATCAGTCAAATAGCAGAGGCGGCTCCCACCCCGCCGGTCCGCAGGCGTGGGAGCCTGCTCTGCTGCAGGGGGGGGAGGGATGAAATGGGAAGAGTGAAAATCGTTACGGACAGTACTGCATACCTGGAGCCGAGCGTAGCCAGGAGACTGGGGATCACTATTGTCCCCCTCACGGTTCGCCTCGGCGACGAAACCTTCCAGGAGAGCGTGGACATCGCGGCCGAGGAATTCTTCCAGAAGTTGGACCACAGTTCTGCCATGCCGATGGCCTTTTCTCCGTCGGTGGAGGATTTCCAGGCTGTCTACACCAAACTAAGCAAAACCACGGACCAGATCATGTCCGTCCACGTCTCCAGCAAGCTGAGCGAGACTTGCGACAGAGCTGCCGCAGCCTCTCAGGCCTTCCTGGGGCGCTGCGAGATCACTGTCGTTGACTCGCTCACCACCTCGATAGGTTTAGGGATACTGGCTACCGCCGCAGCCCAGGCTGCAGCCCAGGGCCAGTCCCTGGCAGAGATCGAGTTTCTGATACGCGGCATGATCCCACGCATCTACATCGTCTTCCTGGCAGAGACCCTGGGGTATCTCGAAAGAGAAGGGCGCATTGGCCAGGCCCAGGCCCTGCTGGGCACCATGCTGAAAATCAGGCCCTTCCTGGCTATCGAAGACGGCGAGATAATCCCTCTGGAGAAGGTGCGCGACCGCGAGGGCGCCGTGGACAAGCTTTTCGAGTTCGTGGGCGAGTTCTCCCAAATCGAGCAAATGGCTATTCTGCAGAGCACTCCTGAACCTATCGTGGAGACCAAGATGTTGATCGAGCGTCTGGAGACAATCTTCCCCAAGATAAAACCCCCCATCCTGGTCTACGGCCCCGCGCTGGCCTGCCACGTCGGGCCCAATGGCTTAGGAGTGATCGTTTACGAGGGGTTGGAGAGGGTAATGAGGTGATGAGGAACGAGGTACGGTCGCGATCATCACGTTTGATGGACAGAGCGAGGTGTGGTATAATTGATGGCGGAGGTTTCATGACATCTGCTTTTGAGAAGCTAACCAAAATATTGACACTGGAACAGGAACAAGGATACCGCAACAAAGCGGTCATTGGCGGGTTGGAAAAGTTCGCCCCCTTCTGGCGTGAGGAGGCTCGCCAAGAGGCCGAGGGCGTGGAGCGCGCTCGCCTGGTGGAAGAGGTCGTCGCTCTGCTCCAGAGCTATCCAACCTTGGAGGATCGCGGGGCGCGGACGAGGGCTGTAGATGAGATGTTGACCAGGCTGGGTCAGAAGCCGAGGCGGGTGAAAGAGGAGCCGCCTGAAAAAGAAAAGGCGGTCGAACCGAGAGAGAAGCAGCCCCCCAAACGCCTGGGCCTGGACTCACCCGTCACCACCCTGGTGGGCATCGGCCCCAGCCACGCCGAGCGGTTCGAGCGGCTGGGAGTGGAGACCATCCGCGATCTTCTGTACCTCTTTCCCCACCGCTACAACGACTTCAGCTCCCTGAAGACCATCAACCAATTAGAGTACGGCGACGAGGTGACCATCATCGGGGCTGTCTGGCAAACTAAGGCCCGCGAGACACGCAAGGGAGGGATCATCGTCACCAGCATCATCTCCGACGGCACGGGCACCATTCAAGCCACCTGGTTCAACCAGCCCTACCTGGTCAGGCGCTTATCCGCTGGCAGCAAGATCGTTCTCAGCGGCAAGGTTGACGAATACCTGGGCCGCCTGGTCTTCCAATCGCCGGAGTGGGAGCCCCTGGAGAAAGAGCTGATCCACACCGCTCGCCTCGTGCCCGTCTACCCCCTCACCAAAGGGCTGAGCGCGCGTTGGCTGCGTCGCCTGATGAAAAAGACGGTGGATTATTGGTCTAAGCGCTTTCCTGATCATTTACCCGCAGATTTGCGCGAGAGGGCTGGTGTGGTAGACTTGGAGACCGCCATCGGCCAAATCCACTTTCCTGAGAGCGAGAAGAGCCTCAAGCGGGCTCGGCGCCGCCTTTGCTTCGACGAGTTCTTCCTGATCCAGTTGGGGGTGCAGCGCCAGCGCCATCTCTGGCGATCTAAACCGGGCAGGCCGCTGACTGTTGACGAAGAGCTGCTCAGCTCTTTCCTCCGGTCGTTGCCTTTCAGCCTGACCGGTGCTCAGCAGCGCGTGCTGCGAGAGATCGTCAACGACCTGCGTCAGCCCTACCCCATGAGCCGCCTCCTCCAGGGCGATGTCGGCTCAGGCAAGACGGTGGTAGCGGCAGCGGCCATGCTCTTGACCGTGGCCAACGGCTGTCAGGCCGTGATAATGGCCCCGACCGAAATACTGGCGGAGCAGCACTACAAAACCATCACCGAGCTGCTAGAAAATATCCAATATCCAATATCCAACCTCCAATCTCCAATCTCCAATCTCCAATCTCCAATCTCAATTCGCCTCCTCATTGGCAGCCTGACGCCGTCGGAGAAAGAGCGGATCCGCGAAGAGGCCGCCGCTGGAGAGGCCGACATCCTCATAGGTACCCATGCCCTGATCCAGGAGAGCGTGGAATTTAAGGACTTGGGCCTGGCCATCATTGACGAGCAGCATCGCTTTGGGGTGGCCCAGCGGGCGGCCTTGCGCCAGAAAGGGATTACTACAGAGGCCGGCCCCGTGTGTCCCCACGTGCTGGTCATGAGTGCGACCCCGATCCCCCGCAGCTTGGCCCTGACCATCTATGGCGATTTGGACATCTCGGTCATTGACGAGCTGCCCCCTGGTCGGCGGGAGATAAAGACCCGCTGGCTCCTGCCGCGAGAGCGAGAGCGGGCCTACAGTTTCCTGCGCGGTCAGATCGAGCAAGGCCACCAGGCCTTCATCATCTGCCCGCTGGTGGAGGAATCGGAGAAGATCGAGGCCAAGGCCGCCGTGGAGGAACATAGGCGGCTTCAAAAAGTGATCTTCCCCGATCTGAAGCTGGGCCTTCTCCACGGTCGTCTGAGGGGCGGGGAAAAAGAGGAAGTCATGGCGGCCTTCAAACGCGGCGAGTTCGACATCCTGGTCTCCACCTCGGTGGTAGAGGTGGGCATAGACGTGCCCAATGCCACCGCCATGCTGGTGGAAGGAGCCAACCGTTTCGGCCTGGCCCAGTTGCATCAGTTCCGGGGCCGGGTTGGTCGGAGCGAGCATCAATCCTACTGCCTGCTCCTCTCCGACTCGTCAACTTCACAAGCCGATGAACGGCTGCGAGCCATTGAGGCCACCCAGGATGGCTTTGCCCTGGCCGAGAAGGACCTGGAGTTGAGGGGTCCCGGCGAGTTCTTCGGCACTCGCCAGAGCGGCCTGCCCGACCTCAAGCTGGCCGGGCTCGGCGATGTGCGGATTCTGGAGCAGGCCCGCGCCGAGGCCCAGGCCCTGTTCAGCGAGGACTCGGACTTGAGCAAGCCGGAGCATCGGCTTCTGGCCCGCAGGGTGCAGGAATTCTGGCGCGGAGAGGGAGACCTGAGCTAATCATCTACTGGGCACGGGTGTTTTTTTCGTAGTGACGACTTCAGTCGTCCACGATGGAGCCCAAGCGACTGAAGTCGCTACTACGGTCGCTACTACGAATCCTCAGCTAAGACAACGGAGGTTTTCTATGACTGTTGCCATCTATCCAGCTACCTTTGATCCCATCACCAATGGTCACGTTGACATAGCGACGAGGGCGGCTGCTATCTTCGATAGACTGATCGCTGCGGTGTACGCCCGCCCTTTGAAGAGACTCCTCTTCTCTGCCGAGGAGCGACTGGCGATGACCCGTCAGGCTCTGAAGCATCTGCCCAATGTCAGTGTCGAAAGCTACGATTGTCTGACAGTGAATTTCGCCCGCCAAAAAGGGGCCCAGGTTATGGTACGCGGTCTGAGGGTGCTCTCCGATTTCGAATGGGAGTTCCAACTGGCGCTGACCAACAGAAAGCTGATCCCGGACATTGATACCGTCTGCCTGATGACCAGCCAGGAGTACTCTTTTTTAAGCTCCAGTGTGGTCAAAGAAGTGGCTATGGCCGGCGGCTGTATAGACAGTATGGTACCTGCCCACGTCGCGGCCGCTCTCAAGCGGAAGTTCGAGGGATTGGGAGAAAAAGGGAATGACAAAGTGCAGATAGTCTCTTTGCGAGACTGAAGCTATCTTGTCGGATTTGTTATTATCCAAGTAAGCTCCCGCCGAGCGGGAATTGCAAAGGGGGTAATCGAAATGGACATCCTTTATCTAATTGACGAGTTGGAATCCAGGCTTACCGAGGGCCGACGGATTCCCCTCACCTCAAAGGTCATCATTGATGAAGAAGAGTGCTTCGACATCATCAATGAGATGCGCTCGCGCATTCCTGAGGAGGTCAGGCAGGCCAAGAGGACCGAGCGGGAGAAGGAGCGGATCATCGCCCAGGCCCACGAGGAAGCGGAACGCATCGTGGCCTTAGCTAAAGAACGGGCTCATGAGGTGTTGGGCGAGCAAGAGATCATCAGAGTAGCCGGAGATCGGGCCGAAACCATCGTCGAGCGGGCCCAGCTCGAGGCGGATAAGATCAAAACCGAGGCCGACGACTACGTCATCGCCGTTCTGAGCCACCTGGAGTCCCAGTTGGGCGGTCTGCTGACCACTGTGCAAAATGGCATCAGGGTCATGCAAAAGAGCGAAGCAAGTCCAGAAGATGAGAAGGCGAGAGAAGAGGCCGAGACCGCTTCTTGACACAATGGCTACTCCGGCTTATAATGAAGTCCAGATCAAACGTGAAACGTAAGAACGGCCTGCTCACGGATCACGTTTCACTTACTGACTATGAAAGGAGAGTGAAAAGTAAATGGGAGCACTACCTAAGAGAAGGACATCCAAGACACGTCGGAATCAGAGGCGCGCGCACCACGCCCTGAAGCCGCCGGGGCTGATTCCTTGTCCTCAGTGTCACGAGCTTCGATTGCACCACCAGGTCTGCCCATCCTGTGGCAGTTATCGGGGCGTTGAGGTTATCGAGATCAAAGAGAAGAAAAAGAAGTCCGAATAGCCGTTTCATCAAGACCTGACAGGTTTCGCGAAACCTGCCAGGTCTGGAATTCACCTGGGAGGCAAGAATGATCAGAACACCTCTCTGTGATTTGTTAGGTATCAAGTATCCCATCGTGCAGGGAGGCATGGCCTGGGTGGGCACGGCCGAACTCGCTGCCGCCGTTTCCAATGCCGGGGGACTGGGCGTGATTGGAGGAGGCAATGCCCCTCCTGAGGAGGTGGCCCAGGAGATCCGTTTAGCTAAGGAGCTAACCGATAAACCATTCGGGCTGAACATCCCTCTGGCCATCTCCGAATACGCCGATGACATCGTAACTCTTTGCATCGAGGAGGGTGTGAAAATCGTGGTCATCGGGGCCTGGAGGCCAGGGAACCACATAACTCGCCTCAAGGAGGCAGGCGTAACCGTCATCACCGTCATCGCCTCGGTAGCCCTGGCCAAGCGACTGGCGCGCCAGGGGGCTGATGTGCTGATAGCCGAAGGGATGGAATCGGGCGGACACATTGGCGACATAGCCACCATGCCTCTGGTGCCTCAGGTGGTGGACGCGGTAGACGTTCCGGTCGTCGCTGCTGGCGGCTTCGCTGATGGGCGGGGCCTGGTGGCGGCCCTGGCCCTGGGCGCGCAGGGCATCCAGATGGGCACTCGCTTCATCTGCACCACCGAGTGCGCCGCCCACGAGAACTACAAGCGGGCCATTATCAAGGCCAGGGATCGCTCCACTATGACCACGGGGCACAGCCTGGGCCATCCCGTTCGCGCCCTCAAAAACCCCATGGTGCACGAGTTCGAGGAATTGGAGAGGCGCGGCATCACAGAAGCAGAGCTCATCGAGTTCGGCACGGGCAAGCTTAGGCTGGCCGCCATTGAGGGGGATGTCAAAAACGGCTCAGTCATGGCTGGTCAGATCGCAGGGATGGTCCATGACATAGTCCCCACCAAAGAACTCATCGAGCGCATCGTCGCCGAGGCGGAGGAGATTATTGGCCGGTTGCAGGGAGTGGTGAGTTAGGCTGAAGATGGCTGAGATTAGCCATATTGCTGATGCTCACTGGCAAGGGAGAGGTGATGAGGAATGGTTGAAAAAGCGGTGGACATGTTGCTCACTGAGCAAGGACTAACGGTAACTCTGAGGGAAATCGAGCCGGTGGCTCGGCAACTTCTAAGTTATTACGACGACCTCAAACGCCTTTCTACAGAGATGGGCAAATTCGAAGAACGATACAGCCTCTCCTCGGGTGATTTTTGCGCTAAGTGGGAAGATGGCCAACTCGAGGACGATACAGATTTCTTCGAATGGTTTGCCTATTGTGATACATATCGTCGCCTCGTAGAGAAGACCCACTCTCAGTGCCTCGCAAGCCAAAAGGAGAACCAACCTTGAAGATTGCCCTCATCTTCCCCGGCCAGGGCTCGCAGTACGTGGGCATGGGCCGGGATCTGTATGACACTTATGCCGAAGCAAAAGCTCTCTTCGACGAAGCCGATGCAATCATGGGCTTTGCCCTCTCCAAGCTCTGCTTCGAGGGGCCGATGCCGGAACTCGGCGACACCATCAACACCCAGCCGGCCCTCTTGACGGTCAGTGTGGCCCTGCTAAGAATACTGAAGTTGAGTCAGCTTAGTCCGGCCACCGTGGCTGGCCACAGCATGGGCGAATACACCGCTCTGGTGGCCGCCGGGGCCCTGGACTTCGCCGACGGCCTGAGGCTGGTGCGAGAGCGCGGCCGTGTGATGAAGGAAGCTGGGGAGCAGAATCCTGGCGGCATGGCTGCCGTGCTGGGTTTGGAGGCAGAAACCCTGGACGAAATCTGCCAGATGGCCAGGCAGGAGACCGGGGGGATCGCTCAGTTGGCTAACTACAACTCGCCCGGCCAGATCGTCATCTCCGGCCACAAAGAGGCCCTGGGGCGAGCCCTGGAACTGGCCAAAGAGCGAGGCGCGAGGCGGGTCATCCCGTTAGCGGTAAGCATCGCCTCCCACTCGCCGTTGATGCGGTCCGCCGCTGAGGATTTCGCCAGCGTAGTGGCCCAGATTGATTTTCACCAGCCACGGATCCCCGTGGTGGCCAACGTCACCGCCGCGCCCATCACCACCGTGGCGGAGATCAGAGAGGAGCTAGTGCAACAGCTCACCTCGACGGTGCGCTGGGTGGAGTCAGTCCAGTACATGATCGCCCAGGGCGTCACCAGCTTCGTGGAAATCGGTCCCAAGAACGTGCTGACGGGGCTAATGAGACGCATTGACAAAAGCGTGCGGACGGTGAATGTGGGAGATGTGGCGGGGGTGGAGGCTTTGACGAGAGGGAGCGAAAGATGAGCGTCCAAAATATGAACATCGAAGGGCAAACATCCTTGAGGGAGCGTGCCCTATGGGACGATGCTTTGTATGCGAAGCACGGAAGATTATTTGAAGCGGAACATCGGGGTGAATTCATCGCCATCAGCTACGATGGTCTGACGATCGTTGCAAAGGACGACATGGAGGTATTGAAGGTCGCTCTGGAACGCTTTGGGAGCGGCAACTTTGCTTTTCGGCGCATTGGCTTCAGGACTCTGGGCAAATGGAGAGTCGCTCAATGATCGTTAGCGAAAACTATCCCTATGTTCAAGTACGGCTGTCTGCACGTGAACAGCTAGAGCTTCCGAAAAAGGAGGTTATGAAAAATGAGATTCACTGTGATTGTGGAGAGGGGTGAAGAAAGCGGTTACGTTGTGCATTGCCCAGAACTCAAAGGGTGCTGGTCGCAGGGTAACACAATCCCTGAAGCGCTAGAGCGCATTACTGAGTCTATAGCTGGCTGTCTGGAAGCTAGAATCGCCAAAGCTATCAGAAAAGCAGAGGCCTCTCTAGAAGAAAGGGCCGAGGAGAAGTTTACAATACCGCTGGAATTCATCAATCTCGCCAAAGTAGAAAGCAAAGAAGTCGTTTATGCCTAAGCTGCCTCGTGCGCCAGGTCTCAAGCACGTCAAAGCTTTTCAACGAGATGGGTGGATCCTCGATCGTATTAAAGGGAGCCACTACATCTTGGTGAAAGAAGGGCATGAGGCCATTTTATCTGTCCCCGTGCATGGCAGGGAGATTCTCGATCTGGGAACCTTGAAGGGCTTGATTAGGGACGCTGATCTTACTAACCGAGAATACATCGAACTCTTCCACAAGCGAAAGAAATGGAGAGAAAGATGAGCTTACAAGATAAAGTCGCCGTCGTCACCGGCAGTTCGCGGGGCATCGGGCGGGCTATCGCCCTTAAATTGGCCAGCTTGGGAGCCAAGGTGGTGGTCAATTATCGCGCTAATGCCGAGGCGGCTCATGAGGTCGTGGAGGCCATCGGGGCCCAGGGCGGCCAGGCTATCGCCGTCCAGGCCGATGTGAGAGATGCGGACGATGCGAAGAGGCTCATCAAGACGGCTCAAACGACTTACAGCGGGCTGGATATTTTGGTGAACAACGCCGGCACCACCCGCGATACGCTTCTCTTGCGTATGTCGGAGAAAGACTGGGATCTGGTTATCAATACTAACCTCAAGGGGGCTTTCAACTGCACCAAGGCCGCCATCCGGCCCATGATGCGCCAGCGCTATGGCCGCATCGTCAACATCACCTCGGTCGCGGGGCTGGCGGGCAACCCAGGCCAGGCCAACTATTCCGCCGCCAAAGCGGGGCTGGTGGGCTTCACCAAAGCCGTGGCCAAGGAGGTCGGCTCGCGCCACATCACCGTCAACGCCGTGGCTCCCGGCTACATCCCCACCGACCTGACGGCGAGTCTGCCCCAGGCACTGGTCGAGAAGGCCATCGAGATGACGCCGCTGGGACGGCCTGGTACTTCTGAGGAAATAGCCAACGCCGTGGCCTTCCTGGTCTCTGATGAGGCCACTTATATCACCGGCGTGGTGTTGCGTGTTGATGGCGGCCTGGCCATGATGGGATAGTAAGGAGATGCTAAAGTGAAAGAGAAGTTGGGAAAAGTGATCATCGCTCCCGGCGTTCTAGTTACCATTGCCAGACTTACCACCCTCTCCACGCCCGGAGTAGTGAGGATGAGCGCTGGCTGGACGGATAGCATGGGGCGCTTGCTGCGGCGCAGAGGGCCGGGCGATGGGGTCAGGATAGAGGTTGAAGACAACACCGTCAGCGTAGACCTGTACATCGTCGTTGAGCAAGACGTGAACATGCTGGAGCTAAGCCAAGAGATCCAGGCCGAGGTGAGTCGCGCCATCCATGACATGGTAGGCATGGAGGTCAAAGAGGTCAACATCCACATCCAGGATGTGGAGATTCCGCGTAACGAAGATTAACAAAAGAGCAAACCAGGATACCAGTAGTGAAAGTCCGACATCGCGCTCGAATTGTGGCTTTGCAGGCTTTGTATGAGATTGACATCGCCCGTCACGACCCCGAAGTGGTCCTGCAACAGCGACTAGCCTATAAACCCCTTCCCGAAGCAGGGCGCGTTTTTGCCCGCACTCTGGTGCAAGGCATCCTCGAGCATCAGGCTGATTTGGATGCCCTGATCCAAGACAACGCCCCCGAATGGCCTCTGGATCAGGTGGCCGTCGTAGATAGAAACATCCTGCGCATGGCCATTTTCGAGTTCGTCGTCGAGGGGAACACGCCGGTGAAAGTAGCCATCAACGAAGCCGTGGAGCTGGCCAAGTTGTTCGGCAGCGATAGCTCAGGACGCTTTGTGAACGGCGTTCTGGGGGCCATCGTGTCCAAAGGCGTTGGCTCAAGTCACTGGGAGAGAGCGCCTACAGCTACAGAATCAAGGTGAGAGATGAATTTTTTCAACATAGGCCCCGCTGAATTGTTGCTTATCTTCGCCATTGCTCTGATCGTCGTTGGGCCGCGCCGATTGCCGGAAATAGCCCAGAGCCTCGGCAAAATCGTCAACGACGTAAGGAAGATGTCGCAAGAGTTCACCGTGGATGTGATGCGAGAGGTGAACGCCCCTGCCAGAGAGGACGAAGCCCTTAACTTTGTTAAGGACGAAGCTAAAGAAATCGCGGCTCAAGACGTTTCTGAGCAGCCAGTCCAGAGCCTCGGCAAAATCATCAACGACGTAAGGGAAATATCACAGGAGTTCACGGAAGAGATAACGCGAGAGCTTACTGTCTCCCTCGACCCCAAAGAGAGCGGGGCTAAGAAAATCGCAGACCAGAATGTTTCCGAGAAACCAGCCCAAGGGGATCAGGCTTAATGGCTGAAGAGAAACAAGAGAGCATCATCGAACACCTGGAGGAACTGCGGGGCCGGCTGATAAGGTCAGTCATTGCCTTGACTGTCACCACTCTCTTTAGCTTCATCTTCGCCAGACAGTTCCTGCAACTTCTCATCGCTCCTATGGGAGAAACCCCGCCTGTGAGTTTATCCCCTACTACGAACATCGTCGTTTTCGCCAAGGTGGCCCTCATCAGCGGCGTGGCCCTGGCCATGCCGGTCCTCGTTTATCAGTTAATAAGCTTTATCGCGCCGGGATTAACAGCGCAGGAGAGAAGGTATCTTTATCTTGTCCTGCCTGGGGCGACCGTCTCTTTCGTGGCGGGTGTAGCTTTTGCCTATTTCGTTATGCTGCCCAGAACTATCCCCTTCCTCAAAGGTTTTCTAGGCGATGTCATTCAACCGAGTTGGTCTATAGACAAATACATCTCTTTCATTACTTTCCTCCTCTTCTGGGTGGGCGTGAGCTTCGAAACGCCGCTTTTGATCTTCTTTTTGGCCAAATTAGGCATCGTCACTTCTGCGTCCCTTTCCCGCTATCGCAAATACGCCATCCTGGTTGTGGCTGTCATCGCTGCGGTCATCACTCCCACCCCTGACCCTTTCAACATGATATTGATAATGCTACCGCTGATAGTTCTCTACGAGATCGGCATACTGCTGGCCAGGCTGGCTTAGAGTCCAAAGATAAAGACTACAAGCAAAGGAGCGAATCGTTCAATGGCGAAGGACCGAGTTCTCATCATGGGGGCCGCCGGGCGTGACTTCCACAACTTCAACGTCTATTTCCGAGGCAACGAAGCCTACGAAGTGGTCGCTTTCACCGCTACCCAGATCCCCAACATTGACGAAAGAAGCTATCCCCCAGAACTGGCCGGCCCCACTTATCCTGACGGCATCCCCATCTACCCGGAAAGCAAGCTGACCGAACTGATCGAGGAACTGGACGTTGACCAGGTTGTTTTCGGTTACAGTGACGTGTCCTATGACTACCTGATGCACCGAGCCTCGATGGTCTTGGCCGCCGGGGCCGACTTCCGTCTGATGGGTGGGAAGACGACCATGCTGAAGGCCAGGGTGCCCGTGGTTTCGGTGTGCGCTGTGCGTACCGGATCGGGCAAGAGCCAGACCAGCCGCCGGGTGTCAGACATCCTGCGAGAGATGGGCAAAAAGGTAGTGATCATTCGCCACCCCATGCCCTACGGCGATCTGAGAGAACAGGTTTGTCAGCGGTTCGCCTCCTACGAGGACCTGGATCGCTACAAATGTACCATTGAGGAGCGAGAGGAGTACGAACCCCACCTCGACCGGGGCGTGGTGGTCTACGCTGGCGTTGACTACGAAAAGATCCTGCGGGAGGCCGAGCAAGAGGCCGATGTTATCCTTTGGGACGGAGGCAACAACGACCTACCATTCTACAAGCCGGATCTGCACATCGTGGTAGCCGATCCCCACCGGGCTGGCCACGAGCTGGTTTATCATCCTGGCGAGGCCAATCTGCGTCTGGCCGATGTGGTGGTCATCAACAAGATTGACACCGCCGATCTGGAGAACGTGGCCACCGTGCGGGAAAATGTGCGAGCCACCAATCCCGAGGCTGTCATCATCGAGGCCGCCTCGCCCATTTTCGTCGAGGACCCGGCGGCCATCCGGGGCAAGCGGGTGCTGGTGGTGGAGGACGGGCCTACGCTGACCCATGGGGGGATGGCCTACGGGGCAGGCATCGTGGCCGCCAGGCGGTTTGGCGCGGCGGAGATCGTAGACCCCCGACTCTACGCCGTAGGCTCCATCGTCGCAACCTTCGAGAAATACCCCCAGACGGGGCCGCTGCTGCCGGCCATGGGCTACGGCGAGCAGCAGATCGAGGAGCTAGAGGAGACCATCAACGCCACCCCCTGCGACTTGGTCATCGTCGCCACCCCCATTGACCTGCGGCGGATTGTGGAGATCCGCTGTCCTACCCAGCGGGTACGCTACGAGTTGCAAGAGATCGGGCAGCCGACGCTAGAAGAGGTGCTGGCCGAGGTCTTTGGCTAGGATGCAGGTCTGCGACCTCTGCAGAATCTTTCGCCGCGGGAACTGCACGGCCAGATGTTATTTGAGGAGGATGGAATGGCAACAATGTCTTTCACCGGGACAATTAGTGCAACCGACTTTCGCCATCGTTTGAAGGCAGCTTTGGATGAAGTTGACCGCTCAGGAGACTTTTTGGTAATAACCAGGAGGGGCGAACCGCGCTTTGTCGTCCTCACTCTGGACAGCTATGAGAACTTGATAGACGCAAAGCTGGTCGCCAGTCCTCTGTTGCAAAAGCGGCTGTCCGAAGCGCGTGCCCATTATGCGGCTGGCGAGGGAGGTAGCTACGAGGTGTTGCGTCAAGAATTGCTGGAAGAAAGCGACAATACCGATGCCAGCTGAATACGAAATCCTTTACGCCGACAAGCGAGTGGAGAAGCAGCTTCGTTCATTGCCCCAGGCCGTTCTTAGAAAGCTGGACCGCAAGTTGATGAGGCTCAAAACGAACCCGCGAGCGCGGGGTGTAAAGAAGCTCAAAGGCATCAAGCCGCCCTTGTATGAGCTAAGGGTTTGGCCTTACCGGGTGCTCTTTGATATCAACGATGAGGCGCGGGAGATAGTGATCTACGAGATCATCCACCGCCGCGACCTGGAGAAGTACTTGAGACAATTCGTGGTTCTGTGAAAGGAGGCAAAGTATGTCCAACAGAGTAGCCATCGTGGGCGTAGGTTGCACCGGTTTTAGTCCTCTCACCCCTGAGGTCTCGTACAAGGAGATCATGTACGAGGCCGCGGTCAGGGCCTACGAGGATGCCGGCGTCAATCCACGCCGCGACGTCCAAAGCTTCGTCACCGTGGCTGAGGACTTCATTGAGGGCACGAGCATCTTCGACGAGTACGTGCCCGACCAAATCGGGGCTTTGCTCAAGCCCACCTGTACCATCCCCGGCGAGGGGATCCACGGCCTCATCACCGCTTACATGCAGATCGCCAGCGGCATCGTGGACGTCGTGGCGGTGGAAGGGCACAGCAAGGCGTCCAACGTGCTGACGCTGCCCTACATCACGGCCTACGCCATGGACCCGGTGCTCAACCGCCCCCTGGCGGCCAACCCGGTGTTCATCGCCGGCATGGAGATGAACCGCTACCTGCACGTGACGGGCGCCACGCGAGAGCAATGCGCCCAGGTAGTGGCCAAGAACAAGCGCAACGCTCTCTACAACCCCGCTGCCGCCTACGGCGCAGCCATCGAGCCGGAGGACGTCCTGAATTCGGAGATGGTCGCCTATCCCCTGACCCAGCAGGACATCAGCCCCCACGCCGATGGTGCCATCGTGTTGGTGTTGGCAGCGGCGGAGGTGGCCGAGAGCCTGACCGACGTGCCCATCTGGATCCGGGGCATCGGCTGGTGCAACGATTCGCCCTCGCTGGAGAACCGGGCCTGGGCTCGTGCCATCTACGCCGAGGAAGCGGGCCGCATGGCCTACGAGATGGCCGGCATCCGCAATCCCTGGCAGGAAATTGACTTCGCCGAGGTTGACGACGCCTTCTCCTACAAGGAGCTCCAGCATCTGGAAGCGCTGCACTTCTGCCGCTTCGGCGAGGCCGGCCTCATCACCGAAGAGGGGGTGACGGGGATCGGCGGCGAGTTGCCGGTCAACGTCTCCGGCGGCAGCCTGGGATGTGGCCATCTGCTGGACGCTTCGGGGCTGGCGCGAGTGCTGGAAGTGGTGTTGCAACTACGTGGCGAGGCCGGCCCGCGGCAGCTCCCGGACGTGGAAACGGGCCTGGCCTTCGGTTGGCGCAGCGTGCCAACCACCAGCGGGGCAGCGGTGATTTTGAGCAATTTAGGAGGCAAATCATGAGTATGCGAAAAGTGGCCGTCGTGGGCGCGGGGATGACCAAGTTCGTCCGCCGGGCCCAGGAGACGGGCAAGGAACTGTCTTTCGAGGCCACCAAAATGGCCCTCGATTACTGCGACATGACCCTGGACGATATTGACTGCGTCGTCCACGGCACGGCGCCCGATTCCTTCGACGGGGTGCACATGAAGGGGGAGTATCTCAGCGACGGGTCAGGGGGCTGGCGCAAGCCGTACATGCGCTGCTATGTGGGCGGCGGTACGGGCGTCTTCACCCCCATCCACGGCTGGTACCACGTGGCGTCGGGGCTATTCGACACCTGCCTGGTGGTCTGCGAGGAGAAGATGTCTTCGTGCCAGCCGCACCCCCAGGGGGCCTTTCTGACCATCTTCGACCACACCACCGAGCGACCCCTGAAGCCCAACTTGCTGTGGATCTTCGCCATGGAGATGAACCGCTACATGCATACCTATGGCCTGAACAAGCGGGACATCGCCCTGGTGTCGGTGAAGAACAAGCGCAACGCCGCCGACCATCCCTGCAGCCTGCTGGGCGATCCCGACATCACCGTGGAAGACGTGTTGAACTCGGAGGTGCTGGCCTGGCCAGTGCGGCGGCTGGACGTGAGCCCGGTGACCGACGGCGCGGTGGCCCTGGTGCTGGCCGCCGAGCACGTCGCCCAGCGGTTCACCGACAAGCCGGTGTGGATCGAGGGGGTGGGTTGGAACCTGGATACCGCCTACTGGACCAACCGCGACCTGTGCTATCCCCGCTATGTGGAGAACGCGGCGCGCATGGCCTACGAGATGGCCGGCATCCGCGAGCCGCGCAAGGAGATCCACATCGCGGAGCCCTACGACCCCTTCGACTACAAGGAACTGCACCACCTGGAGGGGCTGATGCTCTTCGACAGAGGCAAAGCGGCAGAGGCTACCGCCCTGGGCATCACCCAGCGAGACGGCGACCTGCCGGTCTGCCCCAGCGGCGGGCTGCTGGGCGTGGGCAACCCCATCGCCGCCGCTGGCCTGATGAAGGTGGCCGAGATTTTCTGGCAGCTCAGGGGCGAGGCTGGGAAGCGACAGGTGCCTGGCAATCCCAAGACAGGCCTGGCCCAGGCCTGGGGCGACCTGATGCAAGTTGGTACCGTGATCGTGATGGGCGTATAAAAGGAGGCGATATAATGACAGTCCAGATAAAAGAATTTCCTGGCGTGTACCTGCGGGAAGCAGACTTTCGAGAAAAGCGGGTAATTTTCAACGAGTGGAACCCCAACGCCCAGTATGCCTGGGACGCGGGCGTGGCCATCGGCCGCTACCTGGCCGAATTGAAAGAAGGGCGACTCATCGGCGTGCGCTGCCGCCACTGCCACCGCACGGTGATCCCGCCGCGCAACGTCTGCGAGTGGTGCTTCCGCCCGATGGACGACTGGATCGCTCTGCCCGACACCGGCACGGTCAACACCTTCTCTCTGTGCTACGTGACCTGGGACATGAAGCGGGTAGAGGAGCCTGAGATCTCAGCCGTGATTGACATTGACGGCACAGAGCCGCTGGTGGGCATCATGCACCTGCTGGGCGAGGTCGAGCCCGACGACGTCAAGATCGGCATGAGGGTCAAGGCCGTCTGGAGACCGCCGGAGGAGCGCGAGGGTTCGATCCTCGACATCAAGTACTTCAGGCCAGTGTGAGAGTGTGTAGGGTCGTAAATTCGTAGGTTCGTGTCCGAATTTACGAATCCCGAATCTACGGATCCACGAATCCCGAAATTGGAGGCAAAAATGTCCATTTTGGAAAAGATTGACAAACTCGACCGTGCCATCGCCTGGCGTGGCGACATGCCCATTACCAGTCGCTACACTGCCGGCATCGCCGGCGAGAGGTTCTTCCGCGAGATCAAGGATCACGCCCGTTTCCTGGGCACCCGCTGCGAAGCGTGCGGCCTCACCTACGTGCCACCCACCATGTTCTGCGAGCGCTGCTTTGCTCAACTGGACGATTGGGTGGAGGTGTCCAGCGTGGGGACGGTGTTCACCTACACTGTGCTGCACCTGGACCTGGACGAGAAGCCGCTGGCGGAGCCGGACATCCTGGCCTACGTCAAATTGGACGGCAGCGACGGCGGCCTGGTGCACCGCCTGGGCGAGGTCAGCCCCGACCAGGTGGAGATCGGCATGAGGGTGGAGGCGGTCTTCAAGCCAGAGGATGAGCGGGAAGGCTCGATATTGGACATCGAATACTTCAGAGCCGTTGGTTCGTAAACTCGTGAATTCGTAAATTCGGGACTCGTAGATTCGTAACCACGAGTTTACGAGTCTACGAGTCTACGAACTTACGAGCAAGGAGGCACTATTTGGGCGACTCGATAGAAAAGATAATAGCCTGCGCACGCCGAGAGCAGAGGGTCTACCTGCTGGAGCACGAGTGCAAAGCCATCCTAAGAGACATCGGCGTGCCTACTACGAATTGTTTGGTTGCCAAATCCGAAGAAGAAGCGGTAAGCATGAGCGAGGCGATAGGATATCCGGTGGTCTTGAAGATCCTATCGCCGGAGATAATCCACAAATCGGACGCCGGAGGGGTGAAGCTCAACCTGGGCAGGGAGGAAGTGAGGGGAGCTTACAACGAGCTCGTCGCCAGATTCAAAGATCGCCACGTAATTGGGGTGAGCGTTCAGGAGATGGCGAAGCCGGGGCTGGAGGTGATCGTCGGCGCGACCAGGGACGCCACCTTCGGCCCCGTTTTGATGTTCGGGCTGGGCGGCGTTTTCGTGGAGGTGCTGAAGGACGTCTCTTTCAGGGTCATCCCCGTGACCGAGGGCGACGCCCAGGAGATGATGGAGGAGATCAGGGGCTACCAGCTTCTTCAGGGCTACGGGCAATCAGCCTATGGGCAATCCGCCGACGTCGCCAGCCTGAGGGACATCCTGCTGAAGGTCTCCGACCTGGTGACGGCCTACCCTGCCATCAAAGAAGTAGACCTGAACCCCGTCTTCGCCTACCCCGATGGGAGCCTGGTGGTTGACGCCAGGATGATCCTGGAGGAGGCTCATTCGACAGAGATAGCCACCGCGCCCCAAACGGACCTCACCGCCGTGTTCGAGCCGCGAAGCGTGGCTGTGGTTGGGGCTAGCACCACGCCGGGGAAGACGGGCTCCAACATCCTCGATAACCTGCTGAGGCTGGGATACGAGGGGAAGGTCTATCCCGTCAACCCGAAGGCGGACGAGATTCTGGGCCTCAAGGCGTATCCCGCCGTTGACCAAATCCCCCACCAGGTCGAGACGGCCATCATCGCCACGCCCGCGCGGGCCGCGGTGGACGTGATGAAGAGTTGCGCCAGGAAGGGAGTCAAGGCGGTCATCATCATCAGCTCCGGCTTCTCGGAGGGGAGCGAGGAGGGAAGACAGCTGGAGGGCGAGGTGCTGGCCATCGCTCGCCAGGCCGGCATCCGCCTGGTCGGGCCGAACACCACCGGCATCCTGAATGTCGAGAATCGCTTCACATCTTCTTTCCTTCCCATCGTCAAGCTGCCCCCCTCCGGAAACGTGGCCTTCATCGCCCAGACCGGCCTTTTCTTGGGCATATTGTTCGAGCACATCCTCTGTTCCGAGCACTTCGGCATCAGCAAGGTGGCTGGCCTGGGCAACAAGGCCGACGTGGACGATGCCGACATCCTGGAGTACCTGGCGGGGGACGCGCAGACCGAGGTCGTGGCCATGTACATCGAGGGACTGGGCGATGGTCGCAGGTTCCTGAAGGTGGCGAGTGAAATCGCCAGGGAGAAGCCCCTCGTCGTCTTCAAGGCGGGCACCACCGAGGCTGGCGCCGAGGCGGCCCTATCGCACACCGCCTCCCTGGCCGGCAGGGCCGAGGTCTTCGAGGCGGTCTGCAAGCAGGCGGGCCTGTTGAGAGTGCACAGCTTCGAGGAGATGCTCGACGTGGTAAAGGCTTTTGCCTTCCGCCCCCCTGGCCCCCCAAAGTTGGGGGGCCAGGGGGGCGGGAACAGAGTGGCCGTCATTCACTACACGGGGGCGGGCTGCGTCATCGCCGCCGACGCCTGTCAACAGGAGGGGCTTGAGCTGGCCGAGTTTTCGCCCGCGACAGTGGAGGCCCTCAGGGAGATAACACCCGCCTGGCACAGGGTGAGGAATCCCGTAGACCTCTGGCCCGCGATTGAGCGGAACTGGGTGGAGACGGCCTACGGGGTCGCCATCGAGGCGCTGCTGCGGGATGAGGGGGTGGATGCGCTGATAGTCAACCTCTTCGCCATGCCCGGCTGGGAGACCTACACCCCCGACTTCGATTTGCTCCGCGCCTCTGCCAAGCCGGTGCTCTTCTGCGTCGAAGGGAACGATGACCGCATGAGGGAGGCGGTAGCGAAGATCGAGGGCCAGGGCTTCCCCGTCTATTCTCAGGTGAACGATACTATCTTTGCTCTCTCGTACCTGAGCAAATACGTTCGCCTTTGCGCCCGTGATTATTGATTAGAGTTTGAAGTTTATCCATTGAGGAGGACTATCATGGAAATCCTGTTAGAAGGCGAAGGGGAACTTCTCGGCTGGCATGATCCCGACGAAAACCGGAAATGGGTGCTCGAAAACAAACCGAGGGACCTGCGCGACAAGCAAATGAGCGTGAAGGAGGCGGTGGAGAGGTTCGTCCACGATGGGGCCTGCATCGCCTTCGGCGGCTTTGGGCACATCAGGATCCCCATGTCCCTGATCTACGAGATCATCCGCCAGGGGAGGCGCAACTTGGCCGTGTTTGGCAAGACGGCCGTCCACGACATTGACATCCTCATCGGGGCGGGTTGCGTGAGCAAGATAGAGGTAGCCTATGCTTTCGGCCACGAGCTGAGGGGGCTCTCGCCGGCTGGGAGGAGAGCGGTGGAGACGGGCCAATGCAAGGTGGTAGCCGAGATCTCCAATGCTGGTCACCAGTGGCGCTTTCTAGCCGGAATGATGGGGACGCCCTTTATCCCCTCCCGCAACATGTTGGGCACCGATACCCTGAAGAAGAGCTGCTGCAAGGTGGTGAAGGACCCCTGGAGCGGGAAGCCCGTTTGCCTCATCCCCGCCGCCTATCCCGACGTGGCCATGTTCCACGTACCCCGCTGCGACATCTACGGCAACGCCCAGATAGACGGCATCCTGGTGGAGGATTTCGAGCTGGCGAGGGCGGCCCGGCGGGTGATCATCACCACCGACGAGATCATAGACAACGAGACCATCAGGGCCGAGCCATACCGCACCGTCATCCCCTCCCTCGTAACAGACGCCGTCTGCGAGGTTCCCTACGGCGCCCATCCGACGGAGATGCCCTACCTCTACTTCTTCGACGAGGAGCACATCGGCGAGTGGCTGGAACTTTCGAGGACGCCTGAGGGCGCGAAGGAGTACTTTGACAAATACGTCTTCGGCGTGAAGGACTTCGAGGAGTACCTGGAACTCATTGGGGGTGTCAGGAAGCTCAACTACCTGAAGAGAGTGGAGCAGTTGCGAGAGCCTATGAAGGCACCGTGGTTAAAAGCAAAGTAGGAGATGGCAGTGGCGGAGGGCTATGAAGATTGTCGAAAGGAGACACTCGGTCAATGAGTAAGCAAGCAAAAAACTATACCCCAACCGAGCTTTTGGCCTGTGTGGCGGCCAAGATGCTGGAGGACAAGAAATCCGTCTTCGTGGGCACGGGCCTGCCGATGGTCGCCTCGATGCTGGCCCAGAGGACCCATGCGCCAGACCTCTTCATCATCTTCGAGACCGGAGGCATGGGCCCGCAAATTCCAGTTTTGCCCATTTCCGTCGGCGATTCCCGAACGTTTTACAAGGCCGTGGCTGCTTCCAGTATGCATGATGTCATGTCCATATCCCAGGCTGGCTATCTCGATTACGGCTTCCTGGGTGCGGCCCAGATAGACATGTACTGCAACATCAACACCACCGTCATTGGCGACTGGGAGCGTCCCAAAGTGCGCCTGCCTGGAAGCGGCGGGGCCAACGACGTGGGCTCCTTCTGCCACCGCACCATCGTCATCATGCGCCAGGACAAGCGACGCTTCGTGGAGAAGGTGGACTTCCTCACCACACCTGGCTATCTGGATGGGCCGGGTGCCAGGGAGAGAGCCGGACTTCCTGAGGGGAGCGGGCCCTATCGAGTGATTACCCAGCTCGGCGTCTACGGCTTCGAGGAGGAGACGAAGCGGCTAGAGCTCCTGGCCGTTCATCCCGGCGTCAGCATAGAGGACATCAAAGAGAACAGCTCCTTCGAGATTATCATCCACGAGAAAGTGGATACTACCGAGCCTCCCACAGAGGAGGAGATCCGCCTCTTGCATGAGATAGACCCCACCGGGATGTCCATTGGGAAGTGATCAGCGGGCCTGGTCGGCAGATAACGAGTCCAGATGAATCTTCGATATCCCAAGGGCGAGGCTCTCCTTTTGCGCCTCGCCCTCTTGCGTTCTTAGACAATAGCTTCTGTCTGATCTTCACGATTTTGACAACTCTACCGTTATGAGGTATTATTGAAGCAGGGGTGGGGATGGCTTTGGCCAGTGTTAGCATCAAAGGCACAAGAGATGGTCTGCTGGTGACCCTGGGCGAAGGGGAGCTAGCGAGCGTGTTGGCTGAACTCGCGGAGCGACTGAGCGGCACGGCCTCATTCTTCAAGGGGGGATGGGTAGCCTTGGCCGTCGGGCGGCGGGAGCTGTCTATCGCGGAGATAGGACACATCAAAGCCCTGTTAGCCCAAAACGAGGTCATCCTGGGGACGGTGATTAGCGAATCGCCAGTCACTAGAGCTGCTGCGCGCCATCTGGGCCTACAGACGAGACGCAGTCTCCGTCTCCAACCCCAGCCAGACTGGAGAACCGAAGAGGGGTTCAGCGAGGGAGCCTTGATCCGCCGCACCTTGCGCTCAGGACAAGTCATCCGGCATCCGGGCCACGTGGTAGTCATTGGCGACGTGAACGCCGGTGCTGAGATCATCGCCGGCGGTGACATCGTCATCTGGGGAAGGCTCAGGGGCACGGCTCACGCCGGGGCCACAGGTGACGACCAGGCCGTCGTGTGTGCCCTGGAACTAGCTCCCACCCAGTTGCGCATTGGCGAACACATCGCTCGCCCGCCGGAGGGGAAACGAAGACGCAGAACCATACCGGAGGTAGCCTCCATCCAGGAGGGGCTGATCATCGTTAAGGCATGGAAGTCTGGCCGCTAGCAGAGGAACTTCCAACCTCCAACCTCCAACTTCCAACCTCCAACTTCCAAGTCAGGAGATGAGATTATGGCAGCTAAGGTTATCACTATCACTTCGGGCAAGGGAGGGGTGGGCAAAACCACCGCCACCGCCAACCTGGGCGTGGCCTTGGGCCTCTCGGGCCAACGGGTGGTGGTCATTGACGCCGACATCGGTCTGCGCAACCTGGACGTGGTGATGGGGCTGGAGAACCGCATCGTGTACGACATCGTGGATGTCACTGAGGGGTATTGCCGCCTGCGCCAGGCTCTGATCAGGGACAAGCGCGTCTCGGAACTGTATCTTATGCCCGCAGCCCAGACTCGCGATAAAACCGCCGTCAGCCCTGAGGACATGGTGCAGCTCTGCGACCAGATGCGTGACGATTTCGATTTCATCCTCGTTGATTCGCCGGCCGGGATCGAACAGGGCTTCCGCAATGCCATCGCGCCGGCCGATAAGGTGCTCATCGTTACCACCCCTGAGGTCTCAGCCGTCCGCGACGCCGACCGCATCATCGGCCTGATCGAAGCCGAGGAGAAAGGGCCAGCCAGCCTGATCATCAATCGCCTCAGGCCGGAGATGGTGCGCTACGGCAACATGCTGACCACGGATGACGTCATTGAGATTTTGGCTATAGATTTGATAGGAATCGTCCCTGAGGACAAGGCCATCATTATCTCCATTAACAAGGGGGTGCCCATCGTTCTGGATGATAAGGCTCCGGCTGGCCTGGCCTTCCGCAACATCGCCCAACGTCTGCTGGGCGAAGAGGTCCCCTTCCTGGACATCAGGGAGATGCCTAATCTTATCGAACGCTTTGTTCGCTTTATTCGCCAATGATAGGGGGTAGCATGGGAATTCTAGACTGGTTGCTCGGACAACGCAAACCCTCCAGCCGGGAGATCGCCAAAGAGCGCTTGCAGTTGGTGCTGGCCTACGACCGGGTCAAGATATCGCCGGAACTTTTGCAAACCCTTAAGAACGAGCTCATCACCGTCATCTCCGAGCACGTGGAGATAGATCGCGAGGGGGTGGAGGTTACTTTCTCTCAGGGTAAGCGGCACAGTCGGCTGATAGCTGACATCCCTCTCCTCGGCGCTCGTGGGCAGAGAAAATAGACGAACTTCAAACTTCAAACTTCCAACCTCCAACCTCTAACTTCCAACCCAGGATTTTGGTGACAGATGGATCGCAAGATATGGCGCAACTTTGACTTTGTGCTGCTGGCTGCCACGGTGCTCTTGATCGTCTTCGGCGTAGCCATGATTTACAGCGCCACCCCGGACACGCCGGAGCTGCAAGACCTGCCTCGCCGGCAGGCTGTCTGGGCCCTGGTGGGTCTGGCCTTGATGCCATTGGTGGCCGCCATTGATTATCGCTCCCTCGAAAGTCTGCAAAAGCCTCTCTATGCCCTGACCATCATCTCTTTACTCCTGGTTCTCTTGATGGGGCAGGTAATCCACGGGGCGCAGCGCTGGATCTCTGGCTCTTCCTTTCAGCCCTCGGAGCTGGCCAAGGTCTTGATCATCGTTACCTTGGCTCAATTCCTGGCCCAGCATGAGAAAGAGATAGGGCGTTTCCGCTATATCCTGATTTCCATCATCTATGTAGCCGTACCTATGGGCTTGATCTATCGGCAGCCGCATTTAGGAACGGTGATTGTCCTGGCGGTTATCTGGCTGGTCATGGTCTTGATGGCCGGGATGCGTCTGCTGCATCTAGGCATTTTCGGCTTTGTTGGACTTCTATCCGCGCCGATCATCTGGTTCTCACTCAAGGATTACATGCAGAAGAGACTCCTCCTCTTTATCAACCCAGCCGGGGACCCGGCGGCCAGGTATAATATTGACCAGGCATTGATCAGCATCGGCTCCGGTGGATGGCTGGGGAAGGGGTATGCCAGCGGCAGCCAGAGCCAATTGCACTTTCTGAGAGTGCGGCACACCGATTTCATTTTCTCCGTCATTGGCGAGGAGATGGGCTTCGTGGGAGCGTTGGTCTTATTCGCCCTCATCGCCATTGTCCTGTGGCGGATCCTCAGAGCGGCCAGCCTGGCTCGTGATAGCTTTGGCCGCCTGATCGCCTGCGGCGTGGCCGCTTTGATCTTCTTCCAGAGTTTTGTGAACATCGGCATGAACCTGAGCTTGCTGCCGGTGATAGGCATCCCCCTGCCCTTCATCAGCGCCGGCGGCAGTTCCCTGATCACCCTTCTCATAGCCGAGGGTCTGGTGCAGAGCGTGGTGATGAGGCATAGGAGGATAGGGTTCTAAATCCAAAGCTCAAAATGCGAGTTCTCTTGAAGATGGCCCTGGAGCGGAAACGGCGCTGGCTGGAAACAGGTAAGCTGGAGATACTCGGTCCGCGAGAGTATCGGTTGCGTTAGGAGTCAAGCGAGGAGAATATACCATGACCAACACAATTCGCGTGCGCTTTGCCCCCAGCCCCACGGGCTATCTTCACGTAGGGGGAGCCAGGACGGCTCTTTTCAACTGGCTCTTCGCCCGCCAGCACAACGGCGCGTTTATCCTGCGCATCGAGGACACGGACCGCAAACGGTATGAGCCCGAAGCGGTGGGGAACATCTTGGAGAGCCTGCGCTGGCTGGGCCTGGAGTGGGACGAAGGGCCGGAGGTGGGCGGAGACTATGGCCCCTACTTTCAGTCCCAGCGGCTGGACCTCTACCAGAAATACGCTCAGCAACTCATAGACAGCGGCCACGCCTATCGCTGCTACTGCAGCCCGGAGCGTCTGGGCCAGACGCGGGAGGAGCGACGGCGTCGAGGCGAGCCTAATCTTGGCTACGACCGCCACTGTCGCTATCTGACCGCCAGGGAGCGCGACGAGTACGAGGCTCAGGGCATCGTGACGGTGGTGCGCCTCAAAGTCCCCCTGGAGGGCCAGACGTCCTTCCACGATGTGCTCCACGGCGACATCACTGTGGACAACGCCAGCTTGGATGACTTGGTGCTCCTCAAATCCGACGGCTATCCCACCTACCACCTGGCCAACGTGGTGGACGATCACCTGATGGAGATCAGCCACATCATGCGGGCCGACGAGTGGCTGCCCAGCGTCCCCAAGCACGTCCTGCTCTACGATGCCTTCGGCTGGGAGATCCCCGTCTACGCCCATCTGCCCGTCATCCTGGCCCCCACGGGCAAGGGCAAGCTCAGCAAGCGGCACGGCGGAGTGGCCGTCCACGAGTTCCGTCGGGAGGGCTACTTGCCTGAGGCCATGGTCAACTTTCTGGCCCTGGTGGGCTGGGCCTACGACGACAAAACCGAGTTCTTCACCTGCCAGGAGCTGATAGAGAGATTCGATCTGGAGGGCGTGAGCAAATCGCCCGCCGCTTTCTCCTACGACAAGCTGGAGTGGATGAACGGCGTCTATATTCGGCAATTGACGCAGGATGATCTGTACGAGCGACTGCTTCCCTTCTTGGCTGGTGGCCTGGGCGTGGAGGAGAGCGAGCTGAGGGAGAGGGAGGAAACCAGGGAGATTGTGCCCCTGATTCAGGAGCGCGTCAAGAAGCTGACCGACGCCGTGGAGCTCGTTGATTTCTTCTTCGTGGATCGGATCAGTTGTGACCCCGCGCTGCTGGTGGGCAAAAAGATGACGGCGGCGGAATCGCTGGCCGCCCTGCGGAAGGCCCGCGGGACTTTAGCGGCCCTGCCCAATTTCGACGAGGAAACTCTGGAGGAAGCCCTCCGCGCCCTGGTCGAGGAGCTGGGCTTGAAGGCTCGCCAACTCTTCGGCATCATCCGCGTGGCGGCTACGGGCAAGAAAGTAGCCCCGCCCCTCTTTGGCACGCTGAGCGTCCTGGGGCGGGAGCGAGTACTGAAGCGGCTGGACTATGCGGAGCAAGCGCTGGAGGGAGTGGTAGGACCGTGAAACGTGACCATCACGCTTCACGTTTCACGCATCGGTCTGCATTTGCCAAGTTAGCGGGAATGTGGTAAAATGTAATCGCTGCTGGGGGATCGTCTAGTGGTAGGACAGCGGTCTCTGGAACCGTAAGCCGGGGTTCGAATCCCTGTCCCCCAGCCAATATCAAATACCCAACATCGAAGAGAGGCCCTCCTTGACGGCAGAGCCTCTCCTTTCGTCTCGGCAGAAATCTTTCCGTTGGGTATAGAACCCCCTGTGGCGGATGTTGGTAGATGCTTTATCCTACCACAGCTTGGTCCGCTCTTCAAATATCTATCGCTATTTCACAGCCTAATGAATCATCCCCGAAATACTAACATGACCCGAGAGGAATTCGAGGCCCTCATAGACGAGGCCCTGGACGATTTGCCGTCAGAGATTCTGGAGCGGATGGACAACGTGGCCGTAACCGTGGCCTATTGGCCCAGCCGCGCACAACTCGCTCGCGCCGGAGTGAAGCCGTCCCATACCCTCTTTGGACTCTATGAGGGAGTTCCACTGACCAAGCGCGGCGCCCAGTATGGCATGGTCCCCCCAGACCGAATCACTCTCTTCCAGGGGCCGCTAGAGGCGACTTGTCGCACTCTGGTTGCGATCCGAGAACAGGTGCGCCGGACAGTCATCCACGAAATAGGCCATCACTTCGGCATGGATGAGGACCGCATTCGGGAGCTGGGCTATTAACAGGACACGAAGTCGTTGCCCTGGAGGTAGAAGCGCCAGGGGACGCTCATGGCCAACTCATCGGCCTTGATGCCGATGCGTGGGCTGGTCCCGATCTCCTCCTGGGCCACCACGCGGCCCTCCTCGATGAAGAGCACCGCGCCAGCGCAAAGGTCCACCCCGTTGAAACCCCTGTCTATAGCCAGGGCCTGGCAGAGCTTGGCCGGGCCATTGGTCAGTTCCCTATCGGGTCTATCGGGGCGATGACGGCGCATGATCTCCAGCCCCTCCAGCGGCTCGAGGGCCCGGATCAGCACCGCGGCGGGGAAGCCCGTCTCCTCGGTCACGACGTTGAGGCAGTGGTGCATGCCGTAGATGAAGTAGACGTAGGCGTGGCCCGGCGAGTCGTACATGGCCTCGTTGCGCGGCGTGCGCCCATAAGCGGCATGACAGGCGGCATCGTCCTCGCCAATGTAGGCCTCCACCTCCACGATGAGGCCTGAGAGGCGCTGGCCGTCCAGAATCCTAACCAGCCGCTGGCCCAGCAATTCCCGCGCCACCGTCAGGGTACTTCGCCGGTAGAAATCCCGCCTCAGCCTGTCCATCAGTCCTCCAGGTATTCCAGGCCGTGCACGACCTCCTCCACCACTTGATCAATGGTGAGGCGGTCGGTGTGGACCGTCCAGTCGGCGATGGCATAGTAAGGCTGGCGGATCTCCCTGAACATGGCGATTCGCCACACGGGATCATCGCCCTTCAGAAGGACATCGGCCACAGAGCTGGTTCCATCAGCCTGAGCTCGGCGCAGCCGCTCGTAGATGGTGCGAGGCTTGGCCTCCAGGCAGACCACGTGGCTGGTCTCGACCATCAGATCGCGGTTCTCGTCGAGCACGACGGCTCCGCCGCCCGCAGCGATGACCACGCCCTGGCGGGCACAGGCCTCCTCCAGAGCTTGGCGCTCCAGTTCCTCAAAGGCTTCACTACCATCTTCGGCGAGGATCTCCGGAATGGACTTGCCGGCCATTTCCTCGACCCGCTGATCGGTATCAATGAACTCCCGGCCTAACCTCTCAGCCAGCCGACGGCCGACACACGTTTTGCCCGTGGCAGCGAAGCCGATGAGAATGACGTTAGCTTTCACCCCAAGTGCCTCCTCAGTTGCTGTTCATAATTGTACCATACAGCTATCGTAGAGGCAACACGGATACGTTGAGCTTTGTCTGATAACTGAAGATGTAGCATAATCATAGCGGAAACCAGGAGGGAGCAATGATCAAATCAGCCATCATCTGCTCGCCAGATTTGTGGCAGCGGGGCCACGGGGTAACCCATCCCCTTAAACCAGCGCGGTTGCAGCGTACGTACGAGCTGTTAGCGGCTTACGGTGCTTTTGACGGCCAGGAGTCCATGTTGGTGCAGCCACGGCAGGCAACCCCTGAGGAACTCGGCCTTTTCCACACTGAAGAGTACATCGAAGCAGTGCGCAACCTGAGCCAGGGCGGGAAGAGGTTCAATCCCAGGCGGTACAATTTCGGTCCCGGTGACAATCCCGTCTTTCCCGAGATGTACGAGACGGAGGCGCTGAAGGTTGGAGCTGCTCTGGTAGCGGCGGAGCTAGTGGCGTCGGATCAGGTAGGCGTGGCCTTCAGCTTCAGCGGGGGACTGCACCATGCCGGCCCCGCCCATGCCTCAGGCTTCTGCGTCTTCAACGATGTCTCCGTAGCCATTCATTGGCTGCTGCAAAGGAGCCTGCGAGTGGCCTACGTTGACATTGATGCCCATCACGGCGATGGAGTGCAAGACGCTTTCTACGAGACCGACAGGGTGCTCACCATTTCCCTCCACGAGACGGGCCTCTATCTGTTTCCCGGCACCGGGTTCGTCGAGGAGCTAGGGAGAGGTGCGGGGCGCGGATACGCTGTGAATCTCCCCTTTGCCCCCTACACCGATGATGAGACCTACCTTTGGGCTTTTGAGGAGATCGTGCCACCCCTGGTGAGGCGTTTCCAGCCAGACATCGTGGTCAGTCAGTTGGGGGTGGACACCCACTACCGAGACCCGCTCACCCACCTTTGCCTGACCACCTCGGGCTACGTGGCCGCTGTGACGACCATTAAAAAGCTAGCCCCGCGCTGGCTGGCACTGGGCGGCGGAGGTTATGATATAGAGGTGGTAGCTCGAGCCTGGACTTTGGCCTACGGTGTCATGTCAGGCCAGGAGTTCCCAGACAGTCTGCCATCCACCTACGCGGAGAAGTATGGCCACGGCAGCCTGCGCGACCACGAAAAGCCCCGCATTTCCTCCGAGCTTCGGGAGCAAGCGCGGCGCTATGCCGAGGCCGGTGTGGCCGCTTTGAAGCGAGCGCTGGAGATCTAGCCAGGCCCGAGCAATTGAGCTAGATGGCGCAAATCAACCCGCGAGCTCAGGTCGAGGGTCAGGGGGGAGACAGAGACTACCCTATCCTTCACCAAAGCGAAGATGTCCGAGTCTGGCTCCAGGGTATCGAAGTCCACTCTCGTTTCGTAGTCAATGGTGCTGGCCCCCGATGAGCTGGGACGGCCGCTTTCGATGGGATGGAAATATCTCTGCCGCGAGACCCTCGTCAGACGCCAGGGGGTTTGCTCGGTTGCATCCTCGGGCACATCTATCTTAAGGACATCCACGTCTGGCAGGAGCTGGACCGCGAGGAGGCATTGGGCGAAGATCCGGGTAAAGAAGGCTGCTGCTGCAAAGTCCATGTCGTGAGAAAGACTATAGTGATATTCCTTGGACGTCTCCAGGGAAACAGCCAGGCTGGGGATGCCAAAGACTGCTGCCTCCAAGGCTGCCCCTACAGTTCCGGAGGCGGTGATACCTGTGCCCAGGTTCTCGCCGTAGTTGATGCCAGAGATGGCTAGGCTTGGCTTCCTGGGAGCTACTTCCAGCAAAGCGTATAGCACCGCCTGGGCCGGTGTGCCCTCGACCGAAAAAGCGGAGATCCTTTGATCACCTATAGTGATGTGTTCTTCTCGGATGAGCACGTTGTTAAGGGAAAACGTGCTTCGTCCTGCCCCAGTTTGTTGGTGCTTGGGGGCCACTACCAGGATCTCGCCCAGGTCGTGCGCGGCCTCCGCAGCGGCCAGAAGCCCCGGCGAATGAATCCCATCGTCGTTAGTGACCAAGATCAGCGGCTTTCTTTTCTTTGACACCGAGTGTTTTCCTCGCCAATTGCTAGACAACATTATAGCGCACAGCGGCGGTCTTGTCCACTGGCTGACCGCTTTAGCAAACAAAAGAGGGAGTCCCGAAGGACTCCCTCTTTTTCCTGGCAACGACCTACTCTCCCGGGGGCCTGCGCCCCAAGTACCATCGGCGCTGGAGGGCTTAACTTCCTGGTTCGGGATGGAGCAGGGTGTTTCCCCTCCGCTAGAGTCACCAGAAAACCTTAACCACGAATAGCACCCTAAAAACTGAACAGAATGATTGGGCTGACTCAACACCGCGTCACATTAGTGAATTAAGCCCTCGACCGTTAGTACCGCTTGGCTGAACACATTGCTGTGCTTACACCTGCGGCCTATCAAACCGGTAGTCTCCCGGCGGTCTTACCCGGTTAGCCCGGTGGGTGATCTAATCTTGGGGCGAGTTTCCCACTTAGATGCTTTCAGCGGTTATCTCTGCCAGACATGGCTACCCAGCAATGCCCCTGGCGGGACAACTGGCACACCAGCGGTCTGTCCACTCTGGTCCTCTCGTACTGAGAGCAGCTCCCCTCAAATCACCTGCGCCCACAGCGGATAGAGACCGACCTGTCTCACGACGGTCTGAACCCAGCTCACGTATCGCTTTAATGGGCGAACAGCCCAACCCTTGGGACCTTATCCAGCCCCAGGATGCGATGAGCCGACATCGAGGTGCCGAGCCACGCCGTCGATGTGAACTCTTGGGCGTGACTAGCCTGTTATCCCCGGGGTAGCTTTTATCCGTTAAGCCACGGCCCTTCCACACGGTACCGTGGGATCACTAAGGCCGACTTTCGTCTCTGCTCGACTTGTAGGTCTCGCAGTCAAGCTCCCTTATGCCTTTACACTCTCCGGCTGGTTTCCATTCAGCCTGAGGGAACCTTTGCGCGCCTCCGTTACCTTTTAGGAGGCGACCGCCCCAGTCAAACTGCCCACCAGGCACTGTCCCCCTGCCGGATTACGGCCAGGGGTTAGGGCCAAGACTTAACCAGGGTGGTATTTCATTGGCGGCTCCACCGAGACTAGCGTCCCAGCTTCTCAGCCTCCCACCTATTCTACACAAACTAAGCCCTAACTCAATGCCAAGCTACAGTAAAGCTCCACGGGGTCTTTTTGTCCTGCTGCGGGTAAGGCGCATCTTCACGCCTACTTCAATTTCGCCGAGTCCCTCGTTGAGACAGTGCCCCACTCGTTACGCCATTCGTGCAGGTCGGAACTTACCCGACAAGGAATTTCGCTACCTTAGGACCGTTATAGTTACGGCCGCCGTTCACCGGGGCTTCAGTTCAGAGCTTCGCCTCCCGAAGGAGGCTAACCCATCCCTTTAACCTTCCGGCACTGGGCAGGCGTCAGCCCCTATACTTCAGCTTACGCTTTAGCAGAGACCTGTGGTTTTGTTAACCAGTCGGCAGGGCCACTTCACTGCGACCCCCAAGGGCTCCGCAAGTTCTTGCTTCACCCTAGAGGGCACTCCTTCTCCCGAAGTTACGGAGTTAATTTGCCTAGTTCCTTAACGAGGGTTCTCTCGATCGCCTTGGTATTCTCTACCCACCTACCTGTGTCGGTTTGCGGTACGGTCACCCGGGGCTCAACGCTTAGAGGCTTTTCTTGGCAGTTTGGCTCAACCACTTCCGGCTCTATGGCACCGCCATCACTCCTCAGGATCAGGCTCCGGATTTACCTGGAACCGTCATCTCCCTACGAGCTTAGCACCTGAATCCAATAACAGGCTGGTCTACCTTCCTGCGTCCCCCCTTCACTCCTCCCAGGTGGTACGGGAATATTAACCCGTTGTCCATCGCCTACGCCTCTCGGCCTCGGCTTAGGCCCGACTAACCCGACGCGGATTAACCTTCCGTCGGAACCCTTAGGTTTACGGCGAACTTGTTTCTCACATGTTTCTCGCTACTCATGCCGGCATTCTCACTTCTGCACGCTCCACTGCTCCTTGCGGTACAGCTTCCACGCCTGCAGAACGCTCCCCTACCAATTGGCTTCCAGCAAGTAGCTTATGGCTTACAGCTTAGTGGGCGCAGGAGCGTAGCTCAACTGCAACCCGCTATAGGCCACGTGCTATAAGCTATCCACCAATCCCGCGGCTTCGGTGCTAGGCTTAAGCCCCGTTGAATTTTCGGCGCAGGATCACTTGACCAGTGAGCTATTACGCACTCTTTAAAGGATGGCTGCTTCTAGGCCAACCTCCTGGCTGTCTCAGTAACCCCACATCCTTTCCCACTTAGCCTAGACTTAGGGACCTTAGCCGACGGTCTGGGCTCTTTCCCTCTCGACGATGAAACTCATCTCCCACCGTCCGACTCCCAAGCTTGTAATGACGGCATTCGGAGTTTGGTTCGGTTTGGTAAGCTATACGCCCCCTAGCCGATCCAGTGCTCTACCTCCGCCACTCAACGCTTGAGGCTAGCCCTAAAGCTATTTCGGGGAGAACAAGCTATCTCCAAGTTCGATTGGCATTTCACCGCTACCCACAGCTCATCCCACCCTTTTGCAACAGAGAAAGGTTCGGGCCTCCACGAAGTTTTACCTCCGCTTCACCCTGGCCATGGGTAGATCACCTGGTTTCGTGTCTAATCCCTGCGACTGTCGCCCTATTCAGACTCGCTTTCGCTACGGCTCCGGGTGTAACTCCCTTAACCTGGCCACAAAGATTAACTCGCCGGCTCATTCTCCAAAAGGCACGCCGTCAGGCATTCCAGGGAGCGCGTAGCGCTTCAACCTGGCATAGCCCTCCGACCGCTTGTAGGCATACGGTTTCAGGTTCTATTTCACTCCCCTAACAGGGGTTCTTTTCACCTTTCCCTCACGGTACTTGTTCACTATCGGTCGCCAAGAGTATTTAGCCTTGGGAGGTGGACCTCCCTGTTTCCCACAGGATTAGCGTGCCCCGTGGTACTCAAGGTCAACGACGGGAGTCTGGCCCCTTTCGCCTACGGGGGTATCACCCTCTACGCCCCACCTTTCCAGCGTGGTTCGACTAGAGGCCAGATTTGTGACTCCCTGGGGTCTCTGCAGAAACCCCGGCCGTGCCTTACAACCCCCGCCCCACTTCAAAGAACTGCAGCCCTCCATGAGGCAGGTTTGGGCTCTTCCCCGTTCGCTCGCCACTACTAGGGGAATCTCGTGTTGATTTCTCTTCCTGAGGGTACTAAGATGTTTCAGTTCCCCTCGTTCCCCCCGCCTAGCCTATTTTATTCAGCTAGGGGTACCCGGGCATTCCCCCGGGTGGGTTTCCCCATTCGGGTATCCTCGGATATAACGCCTGCACACGGCTCCCCGAGGCTTATCGCAGTGTACCACGCCCTTCTTCGGCTCTTGGCACCAAGGCATTCACCGTACGCCCTTAGTAACTTAATTCATGTGATACGGCAGAATCGAAGTCCTCACATTCTGTTCAGTTTTTAAGGTGCTAAGTGGCAATCACATGTAGTTTGTCGCCACCCCAGCCTTTGGCGGCTGGCCTCTGACAACCTATCTTCCAGTTAGCACAAGCCAATCGCCAAATCTTGACACAAAAACAGCCTGGCATACCTTGCCAGGCTGTTGAAAAAGCCTCGCCGATATTACCGTCAATAAACTCTATCCAATTCCAATTTTAGGTCTAGCCTCATAACACCTTTATTGCCCTTTGCTGATTAGAGTATACCACGATCTCGATATTTTGTCAAATCCCCTCATCTGGAGAGGTGGAGATGAGGGGATTTGAACCCCTGACCTCCTCCGTGCAAGAGAGGCGCTCTCCCGCTGAGCTACATCCCCATGTTCGTAGATTCGGGATTCGTAGATTTGTATTTTGTAGCGATTTTTACGAGTTCCGAATCCACGAATTTACGGACACAGTGGGCCTTCCTGGACTTGAACCAGGGACCTTTCCCTTATCAGAGGAATGCTCTAGCCGACTGAGCTAAAGGCCCATTAGCTAACAGTCAATGGCTTATGGCAATAACGCCATAAGCCACCTATTGGCTGGCCACCTTAACAACTGAGAAGTGGTAAGAAGGGGCAGAAATTTGGGGAGACCACAGGTCCGAAAACCTGTGATTGACCTAGGAGCTGCCCTGGCGGGAAATCCAAACTCTAAAGCTCAAAATCCCAACTTTGGGTTTTGTCGTTTAAAATTTGGGTTTTCCCCGAAGGGGATTCTCCCTAGAAAGGAGGTGATCCAGCCGCAGCTTCCGCTACGGCTACCTTGTTACGACTTCGTCCCAGTCACCAGCCCCACCCTCGACAGCTGCCTCCTTTCGGTTAGCCCACTGGCTTCAGGTGTTGCCGACTCCCATGACGTGACGGGCGGTGTGTACAAGGCCCGGGAACGTATTCACCGCGCTATAGCTGACGCGCGGTTACTAGCAACTCCACCTTCATGCAGTCGGGTTGCAGACTGCAATTCGAACTGAGACCGGCTTTGGAGGATTGGCTCCGCCTCGCGGCTTAGCTACCCATTGTGCCGGCCATTGTAGCGTGTGTGTAGCCCAGGACATAAAGGCCATGCTGACTTGACGTCATCCCCACCTTCCTCCGGCTTATCACCGGCAGTCCCGTATGACACATGTAACATACGGCAGGGGTTGCGCTCGTTACGGGACTTAACCCAACACCTCACGGCACGAGCTGACGACAGCCATGCAGCACCTGTGCTGGCTCCCTCGCGGGTCCTCGCCCTTTCGGGTCCGTACCACCAGCATGTCAAGCCCTGGTAAGGTTCTTCGTGTAGCATCGAATTAAACCACACGCTCCGCTGCTTGTGCGGGCCCCCGTCAATTCCTTTGAGTTTTAACCTTGC
Organism: Chloroflexota bacterium; assembly: GCA_030611885.1. Taxonomy (GTDB): domain Bacteria; phylum Chloroflexota; class Anaerolineae; order VGOG01; family VGOG01; genus JAUWOY01. The sequence continues at coordinate 53,611 of JAUWOY010000016.1, forward strand.
GGCCGTAGTCCCCAGGCGGGATACTTATCGCGTTAGCTACGGCACGGATGGGGTCAATGCCACCCACACCTAGTATCCATCGTTTACAGCTAGGACTACCGGGGTATCTAATCCCGTTTGCTACCCTAGCTTTCGCGTCTTAGTGTCAGGAGCAGACCAGGAGGCCGCCTTCGCCACTGGTGTTCCTCCCGATATCTACGCATTTCACCACTACACCGGGAATTCCACCTCCCTCTCCTGCCCTCAAGTGCTTCAGTATTGAACGACCCCTCCCAGTTAAGCCGGGAGATTTCACGCCCAACTTAAAGCACCACCTGCACGCGCTTTACGCCCAATGAATCCGGATAACACTTGTCCCCTACGTGTTACCGCGGCTGCGGGCACGTAGTTAGCCGGGACTTATTCCTGGGGTACCGTCCTTCCTCTTCCCCCAGAAAAGGGCTTTACAACCCGAAGGCCTTCATCGCCCACGCGGCGTTGCTGCGTCAGGCTTTCGCCCATTGCGCAATATCCCTCACTGCTGCCTCCCGTAGGAGTCGGGCCCGTGTCTCAGTGCCCGTGTGGCTGATCGTCCTCTCAGACCAGCTACCCGTCATTGCCTTGGTGGGCCATTACCCCACCAACTAGCTGATAGGCCGCAGGCCCCTCCCGAAGCGCCGGAGCTTCAATCATGAGGCCTCTAACCCTCATGACCACATGGGGTATTAGCCGCCGTTTCCAGCGGTTATCCCCCTCTTCGGGGCAGGTCACCTACGTGTTACTCACCCGTTCGCCACTATCCTGGTTGCTAGTTGCCAGTTACTGGTTGCTAGCAAGCTAGCTTCCAGTTCCCAGCTTCCAGCTTCCGGGACCGTTCGACTTGCATGTGTTAGGCACGCCGCCAGCGTTCATCCTGAGCCAGGATCAAACCCTCCATAAAGAGTTGACTTTTGGAACCCAAAACTTCCGCATAGCCTTCTTACCACTCTTCAGTTGTTAAGGTGCTCCCATCCAAGTAAACAGGATTATAACACGCCTCTGATAATTTGTCAAATCCGTTTGGATGAGATGAAAAAAGCCGATGCTTTGACACCGGCGGAGGCAAAAGACCTATCACTTTTCGCGATTCCCCTTAAGCTCTAGACTATTTGCCTCCTTTCTCAATTATTAGATCTTTTCGCTAGATAGCGAGCGAGATCAACTTCCTAACTGCATATATATTATACCAGAAACGAGGGCATTTGTCAAGAGCCAATCGAAGCAAATTCACCATGACCCCTAGCCTCTGCGGGGGACGAATTAAATCACCAGGTTTTTTGGGGTTTGACATTGATTCTTTTCAGTGTATAATACATGGAGATTGAGTTCACTGAAACCGAAGAACGGCTGGGGGAGCTTGGTGAGCCAGGCTGAGAAGAGGCCCCAGGTTGGCAGATGGGATTAACCGTCTACAAGCCATTGGCCAAATGCCTCGACCCCTTGAACCTGACCTGGATAATGCCAGCGGAGGAAAGCGACTTGATTTTCACGAGGCCGCTAACCTTGTCCAAGTTAAGCGGCCTTTTTTTGATGCTGATTGGGAGGATAAATGAGGGCCATCATCATCGCTAATGGCCAAATTCACGATGGCGACTTCTTGCGAAGCCTGATTGCTCCAACGGATTTGGTTATCTGCGCCGACGGTGGAGCCAGTAACGCCCTCGCTTTGGGCCTGGCCCCCGATGTCGTCATCGGCGACCTGGACTCCCTCGACAGCGACCTCCAGGCACAGTTGGAAGCTGAGGGTTGTCAAGTCCTCGCCCACCCCGCCCGTAAGGACGAGACCGACCTGGAACTGGCTTTGTACTACGCCGTAGAGCACGGAGTTGATGAAATCCTGATCCTGGGGGCCCTGGGCGGTCGCATTGATCAGACCTTGGCTAATGTCCTGCTTTTAGCCTTGCCGGAATTGCGCTCTGTTCAGACCAGGATTCTCGATGGCAGGCAAGAAGCCTTTCTCATCAGAGATGAGGTGCTCATCGAGGGCCAGGTGGGCGATACCCTCTCCCTCCTGCCCCTGACAGAGCAGGTGACAGGCATCTACACCGAGGGCCTGGAGTATCCCCTGGAAAACGGCACTTTGTACCTGGGGCCAGCCCGGGGGGTTAGCAATACCCTCACGGCTCCGCAAGCACGGATTCGGGTAGGCCAGGGGCTGTTGCTGGCCGTGATCATCCATAATCAGTATCTTCTCAAAAAGTCGGGGGAGGGCAAATCCAGCGCCGGCCGAGTAGGAGCGTAGCGACGTATCGAGGCCAAGCGGGTTGTCGGTAGACCCGCTCGCATCCTGGGTTTCGATACGACCTGAAGGTCTACTCAACCGGC
>JAUWOY010000004.1 GCA_030611885.1 Chloroflexota bacterium
GCCGGTTGAGTAGACCTTCAGGTCGTATCGAAACCCAGGATGCGAGCGGGTCTACCGACAACCCGCTTGGCCTCGATACGTCGCTACGCTCCTACTCGGCCGGCGCTGGATTTGCCCTCCCCCGACTTTTTGAGAAGATACGGTTCTTGGCTACCCGCATGGGGATGGCCGTATAAGTAGCCCCGGTATCCAAGAGCATATTGACAGTGACGGATCGCCCGGCGACTCGATTGGTCAACTCAACAGCAACGACTACAATAGCCGTCCGGGGCCGGAAATATGCTCTAGGCATAGAAGATCACCGCCATGTCCTTGAGAATCTCACCAGTGTAGAAGATATAGAACTGTCCCTGCCTCTCGGCTATTTTGCCCCAGAGCGTCTCAGCGTCTTGGCTATGAGCGAGGAGTTGTCCCTCAACAGGCACACCCAGCATGTCTTTCTCCTCTACTGCCAAGAGTATCCATTTATTGGGGTATTGATGCTTCAAGTCTTCGACCTTCATAAGTGCCTCCCCGTCAACTGGCGTCGGGTTTGAAAGTTGTGTTGGCCTGGCACTGCCAGAAGCATACTCTTGCGTCCCATTTTGGCCAGATTACCAGACATCTACAATTATACATCACCTTGGACGAAAGCGCAACCCCTATTCTGCCTCAGGTTTGATCGGTGTGCTTATTACCGGCAGATCAACATGGGGCGCCGACTCGCACGCAATATCTGGTCAACTGCGCTGCCGATCATCACCTCCAACATCGGGCTGAGCCCGTAGCCTCCCATGATGATCAGATCGCTCTCGTGTTCGTCGGCCGTCTTCAGAATCGCCTCGGCGACTGGGCCTGTCTCCTTCACGAACGCGGCCTGCACGCCATGCGCTTCCAGGTAGCTTTGAGCGCGGGCCAGCGTTTCCGACGTGGTGCGGCCCATTTCTATCACGGTTACAACGGTCAGAGGGATACGCCAGCGGCCCGACAGGTAGGTAGCCACGAAGAGCGCTTCGTCGGCTTTGGGGCTGCCGTCGTAGGCCAGCAGCGCACGGCTCAAGCTAGACGAAGACTCCGGCACCGCCAGCACGGGCCGGGGACAGCGCCGCAGCAAGGTGCTCAAGCCCGAACCGAGCCTGGCGATGGGTCGGGGTGCAGGGGGATAGGAAAGGCTCAAGACAACCAGATCGTTCCACCGGGCCCGTTCGCAAATCTTGCGCGGCACTTTCCCAACTTCGAGGGCCAGTCTCCCTGGAATGTCCGCCTCTTCGCAGCGCCGGTTGAACTCGGCCCGCACGGCTTGAGCTGCCTCACTGTCTCTTTGCGTCTCTGAGGGCGCCACGTGAAGGCCGTGCAGCCGCGCTCCCTCGCGTCGGGCAACTTCCAGCGCTTGCTCCAGGGCATGCCAGCCGCTCTCCTCGCCGTTGACGGCCACCAGAATATCGGCGAACAAGCGATCATGCTGACGAGCCGCCAATCGTTCTTTTCGCCATTGTCCAGGCGGTGGGCCGGCCTCGATCTCATCGGGCGTCACGGCATCCAGCAGTTTCTCACTGACGCGGGCGGCCACGCGCTTCGGCCTGGGGCTGAACCGGGTGGCCAGGTCGTCGGCTGCTGCTTCGGGATCAATCTCCCACCCCAACTCCTGCTCCAGCCCGGCGCGGTGCTCCGAGACCCACAGGTAGAGGTCGGTTTCGGTTCGCCCTGGGAAATCCCGCAGTATGCCCCGTTGGCGGATAACTTGCACCACCGGCCAATAGACCTCATCGTACCAGTGGCCGACCGCCTCCTCGTACGGAATCTCGCGTTTCTGCTCCAGCCCCATGAAGTAGCGATGAACCTCGATGTGCTCTTTGAGTATGCGATACTGGCCGGGGGCGGTCACACTCAGGTCGGCCTGCGGACGGAGCTGGTCCAGGTGGGTGCGCTCCAAAAAGTCGGCGTACTCGGCCTTCAGAATCAAGTCATCGGGCTGGGTGTCGGGCGAGAGGGGCACTTTGGTGCGCACCTCGGTCACGTAGGCCTGGATGTGGGTCGCGCCAACTTGCCGGGCAACCGATACGCGGTGATTGCCATCGCGCACAAAATACGCTTCGCCTATCTGGTAGACCTCAATGGGCGGCAGCCCTCCCAGGCTGGTGACTTTCACCTTGACCCTCGCCCATCGCTCTTTGTCGCTATCCTGCCGGGGCAGGAAGCTGCGGGTAAAGTCGGCGTAGCGTCCCACACTCCCGACGATGGCGTCCAGTGGGATATCCCTCAATCCCCACGACGCGGCACCTCTGGCCTTTAACTTCTGGCGCACGTCCTCGTAGGAGAGCAGATCAGCCGACTTGCCGGTCAGGCGGGCCATGATTGCTTGTAGCGCAGCCTTGCGGCGCGCGCGGTGAAAGTCCCGCACTGCCGACGAAAAGCTCAGGAAACTCTGCTCACTCATGATAATAGCCTCCGGTTATACCTCGTTACTTGTCGCCACATCAAAATGAATCACCTGATAGCCGTAGGTGTTCACCACCTGGGTGTGATGGTAAGTGGTACGAATGGTGGTATGCGGGCTGTAGACGTGCTGGTGGCCGTGGATCAGGTAGCGAGGGCGATAGACGTCCATCAAGCGCAGGAAGGTCTTGAACCCGGTGTGGCAGAGGTCAGTGCCATCGTGGATGCGGTAGGGCGGGGCGTGGGTAATCAGAATGTCCAGGAACCGGCCATGCCGCAGCCGATTCCACCACATCGCCGGCGCCATCCGTAGCGCCTTCCAGCGCATGTCCTGCTCGGTGTACTGGTGGTCGCCCCGACCGCTGTAGCGCATCGAGCCCTCCAGCCCGCCGATGAGCAGCCCCTTGACTTTCACCACCCGCTCGTCCACGTTGATGCAGCCTGTGGGCGCGTACTTGAACTTGCCATCAGCGGTGTGAATCCCCTGGTCGTGATTGCCGAACACATAGAGCAGGGGCACGCCGAGCATGGTAACGATGTATTCCAAGTAGTTGGGCGACAAATCGCCGCAGGCCAGCACCAGGTCCACGTCGCCAAACCGCTGTTTGATGGCCGGGCTGTAGAGGCCCTCCACTACCCGGTCGCTGACTGTCAGGATCTTCATTTTCGAAAATCGGGCAACAATCGGGCAAAAAAGCGGGCAATCAGGCATCGGATTTTGCCAGCCGATACCGCACTGCGCGCCCGGCCCCTTCGATTGCCAGTAGCCCATGCGCCGTCAACTCACTCAGGTCATTACTGGCCGTCCGTTTGGAGACCTGGAACAGTTCTTGATATTCGCCGTTGCTGATGCTACCCCCACTCTGGCGCAGGTAGTCGAGCACCCTGATCTGGCGCGGGTTGAGAGAGATTTGCTCGGCCTCCGCTTCGATGCGATAAAGACCACTCAGTTCCTCCACTCGCCGCTCGACCCATACCATCTCTACGGCGATCCCCTGCACAAAGTACTCCAGCCATTCCGTCAGGTCCTGGGTTTGGGGGTCAACGGAGCGGAGAGCCTCATAATAACTGAGCCGGTCCTGGTTGTAGTACTCGTCCAGGGCGAAGAAGCGCTTGGTGTCAAAGCTTCTCTGAGCCAGGATAAGCGTGGCCAGGGCCCGGGCTGTGCGCCCGTTGCCATCCACAAAGGGATGGATGCGGACGAACTCGTAGTGGGCGATCCCCGCCTCCAGCACGGACATCAGCTCCGCTGCCTCGGGACTGTTTAGCCAGGCGACCAGATCAGCCATCAGCCCAGGCATATCCTCCCAATCAGGTGGCTGATAGACGACCTCACCGGTAGACGACACAGCCACCACGACTGGTACACGACGGTACTGACCGGTCTCAGCGAGTGGCAGGAGGTCTTTCATCACCAGGGCGTGAAGACGCAGAATTGTCTCCTCCGTTACCGGCTGCTCCTGGCCCAGGAAATGGCGATCAACGTAGCGCAGTACCTCGGCGTAGTTGAGCACCTCCTGACGATGGCGGGGATGAGCCAGCACAGCGCGGCCAGCCAACAGGTCGCTGACCTCCTCCAGCGAGAGGGGGTTGCCTTCGATGCTGGTGGAGTGGTGAGCGCTGCGCACGAGGGCATCACGGCGCAGTTCGGCTTCCCAACGCGGCACGATAGGAGCGCGTAGGATGCGGTCCCGTGCCACCTCAATGCGGGCAATCATCTCGATGAGAAGATCAGTGCGCTGGAAATTGGGTTTGAACATCGGATTACTTCACCTTTCTACTATCGCAGCACCTCTGCCTCCGCTTGCCTGGACGCTCTATCCAGATACGGTTGCGTCCTATCCACCCCCGTCACCTGGAACCCACGACGCGCCAACTCCAGGGAGTGTCTTCCCACTCCACAACAAAGGTCGAGAATGTGCGCTCCCGGTTCAATCTCAAGAAGGGAGATGACTTGCTCCACCTCTGCCGGCGCATCCGACCAGCGCCGCTGAGTAAACAATGTAGGAGCCACTGTTTTCCAGAAGGTATTCTGCTCGTGCCAGGGTTTCGGTTCTTGCATTTTAATACCTCCCTATGCTGTCGCCCAGTCAGAAAATCGGGCAATAATCGGGCAAGAAAGCGGGCAATCAGGCATCGGGTTTTGCCTACCGCGACATCTCCTCCTTCTACACCAGTGTGCTGTTCACCTTTACGTCGAGGCTGAAGATTCTGTGATACTGAGATTGAGCCCGATGTCCCGCCTGGAAAAATCACACGATCTGCGGGAGCTCTTGGTGTCCGTGTCCTCGGACTGGGGTCAAAAACAGCAGCAGGATGAGCTTGGATAATCCGGCGGATCGTTCTTTCAACGACATCAACAAATTCGACTGTGCTGATGATATACTTATTAGGGTGTTTCTTCGAGAGGTCTTTAGCCTCTGCACTGGTGTTGGTCAGATATACATCATCTGGGAGCGACAACTGATGTGCGAGACTATCTCTGACATCAGCCAATTTTGTTGCAATATCATCGTTTGAGAGGTTGGTCACGGGCGCAACCAGCCATGAAGTCTTGTCAACCATCCTAGGTACAAAAGCCCCAAGCAAGTTTTTGTTCTTTTCAAGAGACGGATTGACTGCTTCGGAAACCGCCAATATCACTGGGAATACTGTTGACATCGCTGCGAATCCCAATTCCTGCTTTGCACACTCCCTTGCCTCGCGTAAGAAGTGTTCAATGCTTCGCTGCGCATCAGATAGTGTTCTTCTAGTCACTTGATTTCTTCCCTTCAGTTTTACGATAGATAGATCCAAATATCTCTTCTGTCCAGCCGCGTTGGCCTCAAAAGATTCTTTCAATATGCAAAGATAGATTACCAAGTTTTGATTGATCGTTAACCCTGTTTATAGCCTCTATGAATTCTGCAAGAGGTAGGAAGGCATTTGCTGGTGAACGAGAGTATTCATAGTGTCTTCCTCTTTCGCAGACGAATGAAACCAAATTGATTCCTCGTTCGTTGAGGACCGACGAACGAACCCTGGCTGTTTCAATGTCTTGCTCGCTACGTCTAGTGCAATCCAGGTAACCTGGAGCTGGATTAGGATGATTGTGAAAACATAGCACTGAAGTCGCGTCTTTTTCCTTTGCCACAACAGCAATCTCTTCTGCCGACAAATACGAGGAAACGCTCTCCCGACTTGGTCCCTTGTTTACCCAAGCAAGGAAAACCCTCTTGCCCCTTTCAAAGGCGATTATGATCCATTCATGTTTTTTGTATTTCAGGAGACCGGCAGCTAAAGAAGGAAATTCATACAGACTCTCATTTAGCTGATAAAATACACCGTCAGGGTTCATCTTTCTCTTGAACTCCTTATTAACATTGAACTCTCGACCATCAAATGAGAAATACATACGAATTTGCTTTTTGCGTCTTTTGTTCGCAAGCAGTCTTACTTCATCCTCTGTAAGTGGGCGTAAGTGGGTAACAATAAAGACCAGCGAAACTAGCGCAAGAACGCTGATTACTACTAACAGGAGTTCCATAATCCCTTCACCATTCCCTTAGGCCAGAACTGTGCACAGTGCCCTTCTCAGAACCGCATTTCGGCTATTTGCATCTCAATCAAATGTTGGTGAAGAGCTTGTCTCGTTCGTAGAGTTCTTCGACCAAGGCTTGGTTCGTCTGCCCCCACCTCTGTTAGAGCATCTGACCAGCGCCTCTGAACAAACAGTACAGGGGCTACTGTTTCCCAAAAGGCATCCTGCTCGTGCCAGGGATTCACTTCTTGCATTTTAATACCTCACTACGCTGTAGTCCAGCCTGAAAATCGGGCAATAATCGGGCAAGAAGCTGCACCACAGAATTGGAGTTCAGGGGGATAGTTCCACATTGACTTGGCTTCAAGCTTCGACACGAGCAAACTGGGCCAGTCGCTTTGTGCCGATGGTCGCACGCAGAAAGCGTGAAGCGTTAGGATCTCCTCTATCCTCTCGTTAGATTAAACCCCGCCACGAACAAATATGCCTTGGTCCGCTGGCACCGGTTGCCGAACAAGTCTCGCACGTAGAATCTCTTGGGATTCTTCCTTCCCTTCGGCAAGTATGCCACCGCTTGGCGGCCAGATTCTTGTAGGTCTGCCCTCATGGGAAACACCACGAGAGGGTTCTGCCGGCTCATGTACTCATTGCGCGCCGCCAGCAGGTTGCGCATCACCTTCGCCGTCTCGGTGATGTCCTGAGCCTCCTCCAGCACCGCATCGAGCCCCTGCACGCGCAGCGATTGCGGCAGCGGCTCTCTGCGCTGCACCCGACGCAGGAACTCGATCAGTCCCATCGTCTCCTGGCACCGAAACTCGTCTTTGTCCTGTTCGATCAGATTGTAGCTCATCGCTTTCGCCTTCCCGCAGACTTCCGAAGTCTTATTTTCTATGCTGCATCCTCTTCAAGTAATCGGCGATTTCTTGGTACCCCTCGTCGCGCTTGATTTTGGCCAGTTCCTCCAGGGTGAAGATGATCTGCCGTCGAGCGAAGGGGGCTGCCTCAGCCATCAGATCTCTCTGCTCGCGCACATAGATCATGTAGTGCGCACCGTCAATGGCCAGTTCCGGGTCGGTGGCGTTGATGCTGTCTCGCCGTGCCGTCGGCAGAACCACCCGAAGCTTGCCGCGCTCGGAGCGGAGCAGGTCGCGGTCGGTGAAGTCCTCCACGTCGGCGCCACGGCCGCGCAGCAGCTTGTTCAGCGCGTCGTAGGTGATGGAGTCGCGGTTAGCCAGGAACAGCAGATAGAGCGCGGTCAACGTGTCGGTCTGGCCGACCAGGGCCTGGAAGCGTTCCTCGATGAGTTGCTCGGTGACGATGGTGCTGGTGCGCTTGACCGCTTCTTTCACCTCCACCATTTCTCCCTCTTCCATCACGTTGGGGTAGTGCTTGGAGTAGAGTTCCAGGCACTTGGCCTGGGCCACCACGCCCATGTCTGGCTCGCTGAGGTAGCGGCCATCGTGGCGGCGATAGTACTCCACAATCTCGCCCGCCCGGTCGTGGATCTGCTGTGCCAGGCGGTACCAACTGATGCGTTCCCCTTCGCCATCCCGCCGCCGGGCGACGATGATGGTGTCGTAGGAGATGTTCTTCTTGTCGTAGATGTGGGTGCTGGTGGACATCTCGGAGTGGATGGGCCAGGCGGCGGTGATGTAAAATCCAGCGTCCAGCAGCGCCTTCAGCACTGCGCTCCAGGCCTCGTCTTTCTTGTGGTGGTAGGTAAAGACCATCATCCCGTCCTGCTTGAGCACGCGGTAGCACTCGCGGAAGATATCGGTCAGGATACGCAGGAAATCGGCCTCATCCTTGCCCTGGGCGGTGTTCTTGACTGCCTCCTTGGCCTTGGGTGTCAGTGCAGCGCGGAAGTAGGGGTAGCGATCCTTGAGCGCCAGCCGCAGCCAGACGTAGAAGAAATCGGCGAGTTCCGAGTACATCACGTTGTCGTAGTAGGGTGGGTCGGTGAGCACCAGGTCCACGCAGTTATCGGGCAGGGGCAGGAAGTCTGCGGAGCGGCAAAGGAGCAACGTGTTGCCTTGCTGACCAAGATCGTTAAATGACTTAGCAAGTCGGCCATCTAGTGCACTAAAGCCATGTTTTTCTCTTAGCTTGTCACCATCCAAATATCTCTCAAATGGCGAACAACAATATTTCTTACCCGATCGGACTTTTTCGTATTCCGTTTCGAAACTACCTCGACCATATTTTGTTCCCCAGAGATTGTCTTCGGTTAATGTAAGACCAGGATAGTAGGCATGTCTCGTGTACAAGGGTCTTATATGATGTTTGGACATATCATAGGTGCAAAACATGTTATTGCAATCTAGTGTTTTGGATAGTGACAAGAGCATCAATTCGCTAGTATTTTGATTATCTATTTCCATAATCGCTCGCAACAGCTTCCCCAAACCCAGCAACTGCCGAGCGTTGAATATGTCGCGGAAGTTGTGGTAGCCGTGATTGAGCAGTTCGCGCGTTTTCTCTCCCGGTGGTACTTCCTGATCCGGCAGGAGCAGGGTGTCGCCAACCTCGGCCAGTTCCCGCTCCGCTGCGCGGTAGAGTGCCCAGTCTTCCTCGTCGGCAGCCTTGTAGCCCTTCAGGTCGCAGTGGGGGCAGTAATACTCCACGCCGTAGAGTTGCTCGGGCGGCTTGCCTAACTGAGCGATGGCGTCCACCACCCGATACTTCTGCCGGCAGTCGGGTCGGGGGCAGGTGTAGTACTGGCCACTGGCGTTGCCCTCGGTGGCCTTGAAGGCGTGACCGCAGTGGTGGCAGCGGTGCTCGGCACGGTAATTCCGGGCCTCGAACATCCCCCCGCAGTTCGGGCAGAGCAGGTGGTAGAATTCACTTTCGTCGAACTCCCAGTCGCATTCGGGGCAGCGTGGCTCGGCCTCGGTGGGGGCAAAGTCGGCCCCGCACTCGGCGCACAAGACGTGCGGATGGTGCTCCACTCGCACTGAGCGCGACGAGGCCACGCGGTAGTCTTTGAACAGCGGCACCGGGTGGCCGCAGTTAGTGCAGGCTAACTCCTTGACCCAGAAGTAGTACATCGCGTCGGCCTCTTTGCCGCAGTCGGGGCAGGTCGTCTTGTAGTACTTGAGGATCTCCAGCGCGACGGTTTCTTTCAAATGCTCGAAAGCGGCGTCCAACTCGTCCAGGTCTACCGGCTCAATCTCTTTTTTGACCACGAACCAGGCCACGGGGTTGAGGTCGCAGCCGATGACGTCCGCCCCCAGCCGCAGCGACTCCACGATGCTGGTGCCGCCGCCCATCATCGGATCCAACACCACCTTGCCCTTTCCCACCTGGGCGTCCTTCAGGTAGAGGTCCCAGATGCGCTCCTCCTCGCTTTTCTCGAAGGTCAGCAAATCGGCGCCCACCTCGGCCTCGGCCTGCTCCAGCGTCTCTTCGTCGGTGAGGGCATAGAGGGCAATGGTGCGGAAGACGCTGCCCAGCCGTCGCGCCCACCATTTGTGCATGGTGTAAACAGGGCGGTAGTAGCGCTTGGCGTGGGCCTCCCGCTCGGCGATGCGGTTCACCTCGCTGATGGGAAATTTGCGTTCGATGGGTTTTTGGTCGGGCATGGATTCCCCCTTGACAAATGTCAAGAAATTTGTTATAATGTAAACGAAAGATGGATCGGGAGTGCCCGGTCGCGAGGGGAGAGCCGCGTAGGCTCTCTCTTTGTTTTTAGAACTCTCTATCCAGGTGCAAGTAGTGATCGAAAGTGGCCTGCGGAAAGATCTTGACGCCGTATCCTAAGATGCGACTTGCCTCTCCTGGCTTGTGACAAATCTTCGCCCGGAGCACATCAAATGAGAGTTGAGCACCCGTCGGATCGAGAATCTTCCGCGCAATTGGATAAGCGGCCAAATCAGCGATCTGCAGCCCTGCGATGTTCTCTCGCTTTTTCTCTGTCCACAGCGTGGTGATCCCCTCAAAACTCTGATAGTCGGACCCCCCAGCTTTTAACCGGAAGAACTCCTCCTTCAGCAACTTATCCTCAACTCGACCCCGCGACTCGGCGATGATGTGCCCCTCATTGTTCCCACCGCTGCGACGCATCGTCAACCCAAAGCGCTCCATCATGAATTCCAAGCTCAAATGATAGGGATGCCTGGCACGGTCTCCGTATTGAGCCAGGTGCTCGCGTTTGAGAATCGCTATCGCAATGATCGAGAACTCCAACCGTCTCATAAGCTCATTGAGGGCTTCGTAAAATTCCCCTCGCCTATCCCGATCTTTCAGAAAGTAGAAAGCCCCTTGGTGCTTACGGATATCTTGAGAATGCAAGATGATATTTGTGGAGTTCCAAAACCGAATTTTGAGATTGTCAATCAGCGGTCGTGCCGTGGCGCTGTAGTACTCCTTCTCGAAAACACATCCGCACAGGCAAAACAAGGGGAAATTATCATCAATATTCTGCAGGTTGTGATCGCCTGATTCATCAACGAACATCACATACTGAGCCAAGACTTCACCCTTGTGCTTGCTAAAACGCGATTCGCAACACTGGCACCAGGCACTCCAGCAGGCTGATCCCTCCGTGCAGCATCACCTTATACTTGCCCCGCGTAGCCCAGGCGTAGCGATTGCCCACCAGGTAGTGCCCACCGTGTTGGACGATGTACCCTGCCTCAATAAGCTCATCTGCCTTCGTATTGATCTCGGCGTAACGCGAGGCGCTGAAAATGGCCTGCATGGCTCCTTGCAAACGCCTCGGCAGAGGGAGAAAATGCGTCTCGGTGCTGATGTAGCCGTGATCCGAGGTCACCAGGAACTCGTTCCCGTATAGTGTCTCACAGATGTTTAACAGCACCTGGCGGGATTTCTTGTAGATGTCGGTCTGTGTCCGCACCTTGACCCGTCCCTTGATGTCCTCCAGTTCCTTGTCTGGGATGGGACACCAAACCCCCCGTTCGTCACCGTCCAGCGACAGCCGATTGACGTCTTTGATCTCCACCGTCTTTGCCCGCCAGGGGTAGAAAATCGCCTCTTTGTAGAAGGTCGTCTCCGAGGGCAGGCGGGAGTAGGCGAAGGAGAGCTCACAATCAGCGTCCAGGTCACGGCAAAGAAGCAGCGCCTCCCGCAGGCTCAGCGCGTCCATCCAGATGATGGGCACCTTTACGGATTCCACATCCAGATTGCAGCGCAAGCAGCAATCGGGCAGAATCTCCCGATAGAGTTCTGGATAGGCGGTCCCCAGCACCTTCTCCAGGTACATCGTCCGCCGCTCGCCTTGCTTGAAGTAGGTCTCTCCCGACTCTGCTTCAGGGCGCCACAGGCTCTGTAGATACTTCCATATCACCGGCATCGGATCGTCAGCTTGAATCAGTTGACTCAGCAGGGCGGCAAGTTGTAGGCTATCCACGATGCACCACCTTTAACTGCAATCGGATGGCTGTCCCCTCAGGCAGGCCGGCTATCAGTTTCTCCAGCATGGCTTTGTCCAGCGGCAACTGGCGTTTGTCAACCACGATGGCAACCTCGTGCACTGTATCCTGTGGCCCTAACTCTTGTAACCCTAGCGGTGTGTAGCCGACAATCGAGAGAGGCTGCGGAGGAGCTTCCAGGGTAGAAACCGAAACACCCTCCACGGCCTCGCCCTCCGGGACAAGCGTCTTCTTCTCACCCACCGGTGGGTACATCAGTTCCCCTTCTCGCTCACCGGTTCGTTTCTCTTCTCCTCCCTCCACCTCTGGCTCCCACTGTTTGAGAACCTCATAGCGGGCTACGGAGAGCCCCTCGTGAGCAAACAGTGGAAAAGGGTCACGCCCCGGCAGGTAGTTTTGCTTCAATCCCTTGAAGCCAATTTCCCGGTTGCGATAGAGCTCCTGGAGCGCTTTCTCGACGTCGTCTCGTTCTTTGACCATCGGATAGCGGCGAATGCGGAAGAAGTCGTCAATCAGGCGTTTGACCTCAATGAAATCTTGCTCCTCGAGGGTATCCAGTATCTGATCGTAAGCCGCATCCAGACCGGCCACGGCACGCTGCTTGATCACCTCCACGCCGGGGTCTACGTTGCGTTTGGACAACCTGCCGCTCGTCATCCACTGCACGTAACGACCGTAGGCCTCCCGCAAATCTTCGACTAACCGAGGCAGGTCCTCTTCATTCTTCGTCGCCAGCAACTCTTCACGCAGCTCCTCGATATCCCGCTGCTCCCCCGTCAACAGACGCTCTTCGGCCACTACTCGTTTGGCATTCTCCAGATTGTCGCGCCACTCGTAGACGCTCTTCGTACCCAGGAACGCCTTCGGCACCACCAGCACTGCTCGGTTAGGCCAATTTAGTTTTCCCAGCGCTGCGTTGATCTCGTCGTCATCCATATCGCGCGGAGCCACGACGACTTTTAGCCGTTGATCATCAATGTCCTCCAATTCGGAGAACAGATAGGCTCCTTTGCCAAACACCTTTTTCTTGATTAGCTCGTCAATCTTGGCTCGCGCCTCCTCAATTTCCACCCGACCGGCCTCCGCCCGAACGATGGCATAGATATTCAGTTCCGGGGTGAGTCGGAATCGGCCGTTGCCTTTCAAATGGAACGCCGTCCCATCAAGTTCCTTCAGCGGCATAGTGATCTCGTTGACGCTTCCCTCTGGCCGTAGCAAACCCTGGACTAATTCCTCCCGGGTTGCCCCCGGCATACTGGGGCGCAGCGAATAGAAGAAGATCGTTGAGAGCAGAGCCTCGGCGTGCTTGATCTCCCGACAGCGCTCAATGTCCTCTTGAAGGACGGTATGCAGCGTCGAATCAATGGAGAGCAGTTCGCGGGCGGGCACATCGGACGCTAACAGCAGGTCCCGATTAGTCCACTGAGTAGCCACCAAGTCAGCCAGTGTGCGCAGCGTATCGCGGATGCCTTGCTGGCCTGGGCGAGCATAAATCTCCTTGAGTGTGTTGAAGAGGCTGGGATGGAAGGGATACAACTGGACCATCGTCTCCACGGACAGATCCTCAGTGGTGTAGCCACCGTAGCTGGTTAGATATGCTTTCACGATTTTCCGCGCCTTATCCTCATCGCGGTGGGCAAAGAGCCGATGGTGTACGATGGCCCACCGCTCTCCCACAGCGACCATATTTTCAGGTACGGCGCCAGTGCGCCGCAGCAGCGCTTTGAGATCAGGATTCTGGTCTAGCAACGAGATGAATAAGAAGAGATTGAACCCTGGCTCGCTGGCCACCTCGGTCAAATTCTGCAAAAAGCCTCGGTTTCGTCCCCGCCGCACCTCGTCAGCGGCGATGCTGTCATACCAGTCTTCGATCTCATCAATGAAAACGGCCAGCGTGCCCTCGCTCACCAATTGCTTGAGCAATGAGATGGTAGGGTAGTCCTTGACCTTTGGCAGCAGATCCTCCCGGTCCGCCCGGCGAAACAACGGCTCCCATAAATACTCAGGATGATCCTCTTGAGCAGAGATCATAACGGCTCGAGAATCATCCAATGGCAGGGAAGGAAGGCTGTGATTCTGAAGCCACTTTTGGCCCAGTCCTGGGTGAGCAAACAGGTGATACAGCGCAATCAATGCGTGAGTCTTGCCGCTGCCCATTCTACCGATCGGTAGGAAAGCACCCTGAACCCGCTTACCTTCGAGTTTTTGGTACACCAGTTCGATGAAACGCTGCAGGGAAGCGGATGGATAAGTGACGGCGAAGAAGAGTCCCGGGTCGTTCTCCAGTTTATCGGCCTCAGCTTCGCGGCCGACGCGATAGGCCCTCAGATCACCCTGAAAGTTCCCGGTTAAAACATCAGGTCGCGGTTCAACAACATCCTGAATCAGCATTTCTCCCTCCTTCTCCTAGCAACAAAGCGACCGAAGCCACCCAACACGGCTCGACTGAGTCATTGGTTTGAGCTCGGGCCGAAGGCTCGCCGAAGTCTTATGCATCTGGTAGATAGGCTTCTTGGCGGTGCCTTCTTTCAAGGCTCAATTGTCCAGTGGGCTACGAATCCGTGCCAAATCCCACCGGCTGACATGTCTGTTCCCTACTATTATACATCACGATGGATGAAACCGCAATTAGGGAAACCCTGAATTTAGGTAAGGCAAAGGATGAATCAAGTGGTGGTGGAGGCGCAGTTGCCCCACACCAGATTTCGCCTCATTTGGCAACAGCAAAAAAGCCACCTGCGCGGTTAACACAGGTGGCTTTCCTCTCAGAAAGATGGGAAATAGGGTTGACGATGTGTACAAAAGTTCAGTTGACCCCCTCCCTATCCGCAAACCACCGATAATCAATGTTGGGGAAGAGCTTGTCTCGTTCGTAGAGTTCTGTGACCAGGGCCGGATCTATCTGCCCGGCCTCGGCGAGTTCGGCCAGGCGGCTGAAGCGCTCCAGGTGCTCGTTGAAGCGTACGATGGCATACTCGCGAGCCTGACCTGTTGTTACCAGGAAGGGCCAATCGCTGGACTGCATCAGCAGGAGTTCCCGCGCGGCCTGGTTCAGGACGGCGGCCAGATCGCCCTGGGCGGCGGGATGCTGGGCCACGAGCTTTTCCATGCGGCGCTCGGCCTCGTGGATGGGCTCCCACATCCAGCGGGTCTCGTGGTTGTCCCAGGTCCAGTGTCCTCCCCCCATACCCCAGGAGCCCTCCGGCAAGGCCAGCACGTCCTCAGGGGGGTGCTCCTCCAGATAATCACTGGCCGTGGTCAGCTCCACCACCTCGCTCTGGCTCAGGATCCTCAGCACCTCCCGCATCCAATCAATGCCCTCGAACCACCAGTGTCCGAAGAGCTCGGTATCGTAATTGGAGGCGATGAGGCCGAACTCACCGCTTTCCTCGTGCTGCCTGGACAGCAGGTCACCAACCAGCCAGGCGAAGTGGCGTGAGTGTTCCCCCACTTTGTACGCAGCCCAGTCGGGATGGTAGTAATCCTTCTGCCCCAGATCAACCCGCGCCCCGGTCACTCGCCAGTACCTGAGGCCAGAGGTGCCGTCTTTTTTGTGGAACTCCAGGTAGTCGTAGTCGCCGGGATACCCCCAGTCGGCCGACCAGACCTGCATCCCGGTGCGGTTGTTGCGCCCCACGACGGCCACGGGCGAATACACGCCCTCGCCTCTGCCCTCGGCCACGAAGTAGGGCTGGTAGGTGGTTTTCTCCGTAGGCTCCACGTAGTCGGGCAGGGGCACGGCGATGCGCTTGGGCACGTCCCCGTAGCCCACGGCGTCGCCAGCGGCCTTGCCCACCGGCAGCCCACCCTCAATGGTGTGGGTCTCGCTGAAGAAGACACCGATGTCCAGCTCGGCCAGGAACTCCTCCAAGCCAGGCTTGTAGTAGCGCTTCCCGTCCGCCTCGGCGTAGAAGGCCGGACGATAGGCGCACTCCGGCAGCCAGATGGCCCGCGGCTTCCGCCCGAAGAGCCTTCGATAACTCTCCACGCCGGCCTTCAGTTGGCCGTAGATTGACGAATCGCGGGAGAGCAGGGGAAGGTAGCCGTGGGTGGCGGCGGAGGTGATGATCTCCAGATAGCCCTCGTCCTGGAGCTTCTTGAAGGCGCCCACGATGTCCCTTCCGAAGCGATCTCGAAAGGTACCCAGGGTGTTGCCATACCAGTCGCGGTAGAAAGTGGCCAGGTACTCCAGGTGGGACTCGTCGGCCTTCTGGAAGCGTTCGATGTCACTTTTGGCGGCTTCGATGTTCTCCTCCAGATAAAGCTCGAAGTGGTCCAGCACCAGGGGATCGGCCAACTGCTCGGCCAGGACGGGGGTCAGGCCGATGGTCAGCTTGATGGGGTAGCCGCCCTCCTTCAGGTCGTAGAGGGCGTTGAGGAGGGGCAGGTAGGTCTCCGAGGCGGCCTCGTGCAGCCACTCCTCGCCGTGGGGCCAGCGCCCCGCCATGCGGCAATAGGGTAGATGGCTGTGCAGTACGAAAGTGAAAGCTCCTTTTTTCATTGGATTCTCCTTTTGAAACAAGACTACAACGGATTTAGAATCAAACGGATTGGGAGCAAGAAAATCCGTTCCCTTCGACAAGCTCAGGACAAGCCTTTCTCAATCCGATGTTGTGTTGCGTTTAAGTATACATCAAAAGCAGACATTTATCAAGCCAATATGGAGTTCGTAGTAGCGACTTCGGTCGCTTTAGCTCCGTTGTGGACGACTGAAGTCGTCACTACGAAAAACGCCGGTGTCCAGTATGACTTTCGTCATAGTCCCAGAACTGACCAATGGCACTTTCGCAAACGGCCGTTTTCTGGTACAATAAGGGCACAACTAAGGGAGGGATACAAGTGGAACCTAAGAAGAAAAGCAAGCGTAACCGACGGATTGTCTTGGCAGTGGTGGCAGTGGTGGCTGTGGCCGCCGTGGTCTGGGTTGTCAATAATCGCCCCCTGGCGCAATTCCGCCAAAGCCGCGCCCTGGCTGCCGATACGGGGACTGATCAGATCGTCACCGCCTTCATCGGCGACCTCTCCGCCGGGGCGACGGCCAGCGGACGAGTGCTCCCCCAGCGGGAGGCTCACCTGGCGCTGGGGATTACGGGCCAGGTGGAAGAGGTCTACGTCGAGGTCGGCGACGAGGTACAGGCCGGCGATGTCCTGATCCGCTTAGAGGCCGGCAGCCTGGAGCGGGCGGGCCGTTCGTCCGAACAAAGCCTGGCCATCCAGGAGGCAAGCCTGGCCGAACTGCGACAGGGGGCGTCCGACGAGGAGATAACGGCCGCCGAATCGTCGGTGACGCAGGCCGAGGCGGGCGTGCTGCAAGCAGAGGCATCCATGGCCCAGGCGAAGGCCAACCTGGCCGAACTGCGACAAGGAGCCTCCGAGGAAGAGATCGCGGCTGCCGAAGCGTCGCTCGACAGCGCCAAAGCGAGTCTGGCCAACGCCCAGGCCGGGCTGGTCAGCGCGCGCAGCGCACTGACCAAGGCCAGGCTCTCTCGTGACACACTGGCCGACGCCGACGTGACCGCCGAGGCGAACCTCAAGAGCGCACAGGCCGGACTGAACAGCGCGCAGGCGCAGTTGGACTCGCTGCTGGAGGGCGCGGATGCCGAGACGATAGAGCAGGCTCGCCTAAACTGGGAGCAGGCCAAGAACAGCCTGTGGAACACCCAGTTGGAACGAGATGCGGTGCAGGGCCGGCCAGGGACTCCCGGATACCTTATCACCCAAATGGACATCGCGGTGTCTAACGCCGAGATTGCCGTCCGCGTGGCCGAGATCAGCTATCAGCAGGCCCAGGAGGGCGCAACGGACGAGGTCGTCGCCGCAGCCAGGGCATCGGTGGCGGCGGCGGAGGCCCAGGTGACCAATGCCCAGGCGCAGTTTGATGACATTGACGACCAGATCGCCCAGGCCGAGGCAACAATTGTCCAGGCCGAAGCCGCGGTGACGCAGGCCGAAGCGGGCGTGTTGCAGGCCCAGGCTGCCGTGACCCAGGCAGAGGCCAACCTGGCAACGCTGCTGGCGGGCGCATCGGAAGAGAAGATAGTCGCAGCCGAGGCTCAGGTGGCGCAGGCCGAGGCGGGCGTGCTGCAAGCCGAGGCCCAGGTGGCGCAGGCGAAGGCCAATCTGGCGTCGTTGCTGGCGGGCGCGTCGGAGGAAAGGCTGGCCATGGCCGAAGCCCAGGTGGAACAGGCACGAATCTCCCTGGAAGAAGCCCAGGACAATCTGGCCAAAGCCTTCCTGGAGGCTCCTTTTGACGGCGTGGTGACGGAGGTGTATGTTGAGGCCGGCGAGTGGGCCAGCGGGTTGGCAGTAGACCTGATGGACACGGGTAGCCTGGAAGTGGTGCTGGACGTGGACGAGATAGACATCGGCAGCCTGGCGGTCGGACAACAGGCCGTCGTCACTCTGGAAACCTGGCCGGATGAGGAACTGAGCGGAGAATTGGTCTCCATCGCTCCCAAAGCCAAGAGCGGAGCCGAAATCGTGACTTACCAGGTGCGTCTGAGCCTGAACGCTGGTGAGCTACCCATTCGCGCCGGCATGACGGCCAACGCCGAATTGGTCACTGCTAGCCGCGAAAACGTGCTCCTGGTGCCCAACCGAGCCATCATCGCCGATCGGCAGGCGGGCAAGTACTACGTCAACCTGGTTCAAGGCGACACGGTTACCCAAGTAGAAGTCACCATAGGCTTGCGCGACAACAAATATACCGAGATCACCAGCGGCCTGGAAGAGGGTGATCAACTGTTCATCGGCGAGGTCAGCAAAGAGTTGGACTTTACACAGGGGCCGCCGGAAGAGATCAGGAGATTACGCCGATGATCGAACTCGCCAACATCACCAAAGAGTACTACATGGGAACGCAGACGGTTCACGCCCTGCGCGGGGTGAGTCTGACTGTCCAGGAAGGTGAGTTTGTGGCCATCATGGGCCCGTCTGGCTCCGGCAAGAGCACGCTGATGAACATGATCGGCTGCCTGGATCAGCCCACCAGCGGCGTGTATAAGCTGGATAGCATAGACGTGAGCCAGATGAGCGACGACCAACTGGCCCGCATACGCAACAAACGAATCGGGTTTGTGTTTCAGATCTACAACTTGTTGCCCCGCACGCCGGCCGTCAAGCAGGTGGCGTTGCCGCTGATGTATGCTGGCTATGGTCGGCGGGAGCGGCGCCAACGGGCAGAGGAGGCCCTGCACGCGGTGGGGCTGGGCGACCGCATGGATCACCGTCCGGACGAACTCTCCGGCGGGCAGCAGCAGCGAGTGGCCATCGCCCGCGCCCTGGCCACCGAGCCGAGCATCATCCTGGCCGACGAGCCGACCGGCAACCTGGACACCGCCTCAGGAGACGAGATCCTGGACATCTTTGACGATCTGAACGCCCGCGGCATCACCGTCATCTTCGTCACCCACGATCCAGAAGTAGCCCAACGCGCCCGGCGGACGGTATATCTCAGAGATGGGCTGATCGAGAGTGATAGAATTGGGAAACTCGTAAATCCGTAAATTCGTAAACTCGTAAACTCGTACATTCGTTAATTGATCCACGACTCTACGACTCTACGACTCTACGAATTTACGAACCTACGAATTTACGACTCTACCAACTTACCGGGAGGATACCATGAACTTGACCGAAAGTTTGTTGACTGCCCTCGACAGCTTGCTGACCAACAAAATGCGTGCCATGCTGACCATGCTGGGCGTCATCATCGGCGTGGCCGCCGTGATCGCTCTGCTCGCCATCGGCAACGGCGTCAGTGCTTCCATCGAGAGTGAGATTCAAGCCATTGGCTCAAACCTGATTTCGATCATGACCGATACGGACAACAGCGTCGGCTATCAGGCCTTGAGCGTGAGAGACGCAGAGATGCTGGCGGACCCGCTCTACGCTCCGGCGGTGAAAGAAGTAGCCGCTCAGATACAAGGCAATCAGCAGGTACTCTATGGCCGCCGTGACACCCGTGTCACCGTCGCCGGCGTCACCGCCAACTATTTGGATATCCGCAACCTGACCCTGGAATTGGGAGGTGGGCTGACGGAAGACGACCTGGACATCAAAGCCAGGGTAGCCGTCCTGGGGGCCAACGTCGCCGACGATTTGTTCCCCGACGATGAATTCCCCATCGGCAAGACTGTGAAAATCAGGGGGGTTCAATACGAGGTAGTTGGCGTGCTGAAGGCCAGGGGCGGGATGGGGTTCATAAGTGATGACGATCAGGTCTTTATCCCCCTCACTACGGCTCAGAGTCGGCTCTATCCCGTTCGCACCCGCAGCGGCGAGCGAGCGGTGCACGTCATCGTTGCCCAGGCGCAGAGCGAAGAATTGGTGGACGAAGCAACCGCACAGATCAAAGAAACGCTGCGCGAAAGCCACGACATCGCTTACCAGGCCGACGACGATTTTACCATCCTCAGCCAGACCGATGTCCTGCAGGCGTTCGACGTCATCATGGGCACCATCACCATCTTCCTGGGAGCCATCGCCGGCATCTCGCTGGTGGTGGGCGGCATCGGCATCATGAATATCATGCTGGTCAGCGTCACCGAGCGGACGCGGGAGATCGGCATTCGCAAAGCCGTGGGCGCGCTCAAACGCGACATTCTGGCCCAGTTCCTGATCGAGTCGCTGGTGATGAGCCTGATAGGCGGCGTGCTGGGGATCGCTATCGGGATAGTAACTTCTAACCTGATCGGCAATCTGTCCGCTGACCTGACCCCCGTGGTGGACGTCGGCACGGTACTGATGGCCTCTGGCTTTGCCGCCGCCGTCGGACTTGTCTTTGGCATCTACCCCGCCTGGCGAGCGGCCAGCCTGCGGCCCATCGAGGCCCTGCGGTATGAGTGAGATGCAATTAAGACTTCGGAGGTTTCCGGCAGTGCCTCTGCTGGCAAAGTCACCTTGATTATCTGGTTGGTTTGCTGGCGAAATCGTGTCTGAAAACCTCCGAAGTCTGGACTGGACGGACAATGAAATCACTGCGACGTATGATACGCTTCGTCAAACCTTACAAGAAACAAGCCATCCTATCAATGGTGCTGTTGATGGGCGTAGTGGTTGCAGACCTGCTGATCCCGCGCTTGACCCAACGGATCATTGATCAAGGCATCGCCAGGCAAGACGTGGGGATGATCCTGACCACCTCCCTGCTGATGCTGGGAGCCGCTGCCCTCAGTGCGCTGTTTTCCATCGGCAACACGCTGCTGTCGGTGCGGGTGGCGCAGAGCACGAGCGCGGACTTGCGCAGCGCGATCGTCCGCCAGGTGCAGACGTTCTCGTTTGGCAACCTGGATCGGATCCAGACGGGCCAATTGCTGGTGCGCACGACCAGCGACGTGAGCCAGGTGCAGATGATCGTACAGATGTCCCTGCGCATGCTGACCCGCGCGCCGCTGTGGATGATCGGCAGCGTGGTCATGCTGATCACGACCAGCACGCAGTTGGCACTGCTGATGCTGTCGCTGCTCCCGGTGATCCTGGGTATCATTTGGTTCTTCCTCACCAAAGCGCGCCCACTCTTTTCGTCGGTGCAGGCAAAGCTGGATCGGTTGAACCAGGTCATGCAGGAGAACCTGGCGGGCGTGCGGGTGGTCAAGGCGTTCGTGCGCGACGAGCACGAAAACGCCCGCTTCGACCGGGTCAACAGCGATTTGACGTCCGAGAATATCAAGGTGATGCAACTCGTAGCTATGCTAATTCCCACCATGCTGTTCCTCGTCAACCTGGCGGTCGTGGGCGTCGTCTGGTTTGGTGGGAAGCTGGCCATCGCCGGGGATTTCACTGTGGGCGAGATCGTGGCCTCGATCAACTACATGGCCTACTCGCTCTTCCCGATGATGATGCTGGGCGGCATGATCGGGCCGCTCTCCGCCGCCGATGCCTCCGCCGCGCGCATCTGGGAGGTGTTGGACAGTACTCCCGATGTGCAAAACCGCCCGCAAGCGCGGGACCTGCCCGACGTGACCGGGCGCGTCGCTTTTGAAAACGTCACTTTCAGTTACAGCCGTAGTAACGACTTCAGTCGTTTCGGTGGCGCAAGAGCGACTAAAGTCGCTACTACGGCTGATGAGCTGGTGCTGAACGACGTCAACCTGGTGGCCGAGCAAGGCCAGACGGTGGCGATCCTGGGCGCGACTGGTTCGGGTAAATCCAGCCTCATCCACCTGATTCCCCGCTTCTACGATGTGGAGCAGGGCCGGGTGACGCTGGACGGCGTGGACGTGCGCGACCTCCCGCTGGACGCGCTGCGCACTCAAATAGGCATCACGCTTCAAGAGACGGTGCTGTTCAGCGGCACCGTCCGCGATAACATCCGCTACGGTCGCCCCGACGCGGCGGACGAGGAGGTCGTCGCCGCGGCCAAAGCTGCCCAGGCCCACGATTTCATCACCGCTTCCCCCGACGGCTACGACACCTTCGTCGGGCAGCGGGGGGTGAACCTTTCCGGCGGCCAGAAACAGCGGATCGCCATCGCCCGCGCGCTGCTGGTGCAGCCAAGAGTCCTCATCCTGGACGACAGCACCAGCGCGGTGGATGTGGAGACGGAGGCCAAAATCGAAGCGGCTTTGGAGCAGTTGATGGCTGATTGCACCACCTTCGTCATCGCGCAGCGCATCAGCACCGTGCTCAACGCCGACAAGATCGTGGTGCTGGATCGGGGACAGATCGCTGCCGAAGGCACGCACGCGGAATTGATGGTGTCGAGCCCGATCTACCGAGAAATCTATGAATCGCAACTGGGGGACGGGGAGGCTCACCATGGCTAAGCAACAGACACGACCCGCCACCGGCATGCCCGGCCCTGGTGGAAGGCGCAGGGGCGCGAAAATCGAAAAGGCCCGCGATGCGCGCGCCACTTTGCGCCGTCTGCTCGCCACCTTGCGGCCCTACAAGTGGGTGCTGGTGGGCGTGTTCGTCCTGGTGGTGGTGAACACGCTCCTGGGCTTGGCCGTGCCTTTCCTGATGGGCCTCGCCATTGACAAGTCCATCGCTACTGGCGACCTGGCAGGACTACTGCGCATCGTCTTGCTGATGTTGGGTGCGTATCTGGGCGCGTGGCTGGCGAAGGTCGGCCAGAACGTGATCATGGCGCGGGTCTCCCAAAAAGCGCTGCGCAGCCTGCGGCGTAATCTCTTTGAGCACTTGCAGACGCTCTCGCTCAGCTTCTTCGACCGGCACCCGCACGGCGAATTGATGAGCCGCCTGACCAACGACCTGGACGCCATCAGCCGCGTGCTGGCCCAGAACGTGACCGAGTTGTTCACCGGGGCGCTCACGTTGGTTGGCATCCTGGTGATGATGTTTGCCATTAACTTCTGGCTGGCGTTAGGCTCGATGATCGTCTTCCCGCTGATGATGGGGCTGGTGGGCTTTGTGGGCAAACGCACCCGCCGAGGCTTCCGCGAGTACCAGATGCGGATCGGCCAGTTGAACGGCAAGCTGGAGGAGATGTTCAGTGGACAGCGGATCATCGTGGCCTTTGGGCAGGAGGCCAGCACACTGGCGGATTTTGACGCCGCCAACGAGATAGTGCGCCAGGTCGGCATCCACGCGCAGACGTACGCGATGCTGGTCCCGCCGCTGATGGGCATTCTGAGCAACGCCAACATCGCCGTGCTCGCCGGGCTGGGCGGCTGGATGGTGCTCCAGGGCTGGGCTACGGTCGGCACCATCGCCGCCTTCTACAACTATTCGCGCAAGTTCGCCGCGCCGCTGCGCCATCTGGGCAACCTCTACAACCAGATCCAGGCCGCGTTGGCCGGGGCCGAACGGGTCTTCGAAGTGATTGACGAGCAGCCGGAGCTCACCGACTCGCCCGATGCCGTCGCGCTCGACGGCGTTGCTGGTGAGGTGGCCTTCGACCACGTCAACTTCAGCTATGTGCCCGGCGTGCCCGTCATCAAGGACATGAGCCTGACGGCGCAACCAGGACGGGCCATCGCCCTGGTCGGCCCGACGGGCGCGGGCAAGACGACGATGGTGAACCTGCTCACACGCTTCTACGACATCCAGGATGGCGCTATCACCATTGATGGACGGGACATCCGCCAGGTGCAGAAGGATTCCCTGCGCCGCCAACTGGGCATCGTGCTGCAAGACACCTTTCTGTTCTCCGAGTCGGTCATGGAGAACATCCGCTACGGGCGGCTCGATGCCAGCGATGAGGAGTGTATCGCGGCTGCGAAACTGGCCCACGCCGACCAGTTCATCCGCCGTCTGCCCCAGGGATACGACACCGAGCTTTCGGAGCGCGGCAGCAACCTCAGCCAGGGGCAGCGACAGTTGCTCGCCATCGCCCGCGCTCTCCTGGCCGATCCGGGCGTCCTCATCCTCGACGAGGCCACCAGCAGCGTTGACACTCGCACCGAGGTCAACATCCAGAAGGCATTGCTCCAGTTGATGGAAGGCCGCACCAGCTTTGTCATCGCCCATCGGCTCAGCACCATCCGCGACGCCGACAGGATCCTCGTCATCAACGACGGTCACATCATTGAGCGCGGCACCCACGACGAGCTGCTGGCACAGCGGGGATTCTATCACAATTTGTACATGAGCCAGTTCAAGGGCTTGTCCTGAGCGGGGCGGGGACGCCATGCGCATCAAGCTAAGTCCAGCGACCGCCGGTTGAGTAGCTCGTAGCACAGCGAAGAGCGTATCGAAACCAAGGGAGCGGGTCTCGCAAAGCCGCTTGGCTTCGATACGGGCCTTCCACTGCGTTCCAGGCCCTACTCAGCCGGCGCTTCCGCCCAATTCTACCCTTAACTTGATGCCTATGGGCAGGGACGCCCCTTTGTAGCAATAATGGGGAGGCCGAAGGGAACGGAAGCGTGAGACGAAATACTGTTGCTATGAATCAACCGCTAGCTTTGCGTGAGGCGCTGCGTATCTTTCGCCTGACACTGATCGTCAAGATCGTCTTTTTAGGCCTGAGCTTCCTGGCGATACTGGGGTTGGGAAGCTCAGCCCGGTTGGGACTCCTGCTGCGCGTGGCACCCACGCTACTGCTGGCCCTGCTGGTGCTGCCTCCCTGGCTGGAGCGGGCTCTGGGCCGGCGATTCCTGGCTCTGGCTCTGGGCCTGGACATACTCTTTGAGAGCCTGCAATCAGCCCCCTTCTTTTTCGAGCGGCGAGCTTTCTGGGCTGAACAGTTGGGCCTGTCAGGGCCAGTGGGCCGCCACCTGATGGAAACACCGCTGACGGAGCCCTTCTTCTTCTTGCTCATCCCCTTGATATTGCTGGCCTGGGGCTATGGCCGGCGGGGCGTTGTGTGGGGAAGCACCTGGGCGACGATTCTACACCTGGGTACCGGCTACTGGGCATTGCACAAGGACGTGCTCACTCGAACCTTTTTCGAGGGGGCGTTGCTCCGCATTGCCTTGCTGTACCTGGTGCCACTCCTCGTCAGTGTCCTGGCCCAGCGAGAGCGGAAGCAGCACTCCGAGCTGGAAGCCGCCCACCAACGCCTGCGCCGCCACGCCGCCACCGTGGAGCAGTTGGCCGTCAGCCGTGAGCGCAACCGCCTGGCCCGCGACCTGCACGACACGCTGGCCCACTCCCTGGCCGCGCTCTCCGTGCAACTGGAAGCCCTCCGCACCCTGCTAACCCACGATCCCGCCGCGGCCCAGAACGCCCTGAACGGTGTCACAACCCTGGCCCGAAACGGGTTGGAGGAGTCACGGCAAGCAATCCAGGCCCTGCGCACCGATCCCTTGAAGACGCTGGGCCTGGTCGGCGCGCTGCGGGGCATGCTCCAGAATTTCCAGGCGCGGACCGGCGTCCAGGCCGACCTGAGCGTAGCCGGCCACGAGCCTGACCTGACGGACGAAGAAGCCCAGGCCCTGTTCCGCATCGCCGACGAGGCGCTGACCAACGTGGAGCGCCATGCTGCTGCCCAGCAGGTGACGGTGCGCCTGGCCTTTGGCAGCGACCGCATTGACCTGGTGATCCAAGACGATGGCGTAGGCTTCGATCCCGCCGCCGTGGACCCCGACCGCTACGGCCTGACCGGGATACAAGAGCGGGCGGCGATGATCGGGGCGACGCTTAAGGTAAGAAGCCGTCCGGGTAGTGGAACTAGGATTTGGTGTTCGTTGGAGAGGTGACGCAAAATGGGTCAAGCGGGAGGTCTAAAACTCTTCCCGCTTTTGCTTTTCGCGCGGGGCATCGCACTTGTGGTTGACTTGCAGGGGCTTCTGCTGTATAATAAGAGTTGCCGCCGCAGTTGCTTCACAATTGTCACGATGCAGAATGGCGAAGCGACCGATCAAAACGTAGGAGGTGATATCTATGGAGGCAGTTCGAGTTCAACAAGTTGTTGCAAAGGATGGTGAGATCTTAGTCAGAGGGATACCTTACAAGAAGGGTCAACTTGTTGAAATCATCGTGTTGCCTCAACCTCTGAAAACCACGCCACGTTCGCACTTAACTGTGCGTCAGTTGCGGCAGTCGGGGCTGATTGGCCTGTGGAAAGACCGCGACGACATTCGAGACAGTGCGGCCTATGCTCGTCGCTTGAGGGAACAAGCTCAACGGCGCGGAGACATCAACTATGATTTTGTTAGACAGTGACGTGATGATTGACCTGTTGCGCCAGTATTCCCCAGCGACGAGGTGGTTCGACGCTCTAGACGACGAAGAAGAGCTGCTCTTACCTGGATACGTCGTGATGGAACTGATTCAAGGTTGCAGAAACAAGGTGGAGCAAGAGAGATTGAGGCGCGAGTTGGCGACTTACGGCGTAGTGTGGCCCGCGCCTGCGGATTGTGATGAGGCGCTCGACGTTTTCACAGAGTATCATCTCAGTCACAATGCTGGGCTACTCGATGTGCTCATCGGTCAACTAGCGGTGGCATTGAGAGTACCGTTGTACACGTTCAACCAGAAGCACTATCGCTTTGTTCCAGGATTGCAGACCATCCAGCCTTATGACAAGACTACTTAACGTGAGATGGTGGCCCACTCAGCCCACTGCATAAACGGTAACTGTATACTTGTCTAAAAGCAAAAGCGGGAGGTGTGAATCGCCTCCCGCTCTTGCTTTTCGGGCCATCGTGCTGGTGGTTGACTTGGAAGGGTTTCTGCTGTATAATAGGACTTAGGCGGCTTACGCATAGTTTTGAGGGTGGTTGCATTGAGAGGTGGCAGCTCCAAAGAGCAACGTTTCGTTATTGTGACCAACTACGATCTACCGGTAGCAGATTTCTACTCAAACATGGTGGGGACTTTGAGGAAGTAATCAATGATATTGATTATTCGTGAAACCGCGACGCCAGAGCAAATTGAGCAAATGACTGAACAGTTTGGTAGTAACTTCATCAAACTGGCTGTGGATGTCAACCGTGAGATTCTAGCTGGTGGTGGAGAACTTCATGCCGATTGTGAACAGGCTTTGCTAGAGGATAATAGCCAACAAGTTGATATTTGGGGCGCAGATTGGCATCCCGCAACCAAAACCGTCACCTTCGAGTCAATCATTAATCTCCGTCCACGGCAGCAGAATTTCAGTATGGAGGTCCAAGATCGCGTCTTGCGTAACCGCATAGAAAAGATTGCCCGTAGATTATTGGAGGTAGCCTAAATGGAGAATTCATTAAGAGCACGCTACATCAAAATGAACTGGCAACAACAACTAGGCAATATGGCCTCGACTTTGGCCCGTATCGCGAACAACGCCACTGTTTCAGACCATGATGGAGTCGTGAGTATGTGTCTTCGTGAAGCCGCCTGTTTGATTGAGTGGAGCGCCCCCGTAGTTCCATCTGAATTTCTGTTAGAACTGGCGGCTATGCAGCGAGAACTTCTGACTTGGCAACGGATTTGGCCCGTTGAAACCGTGCGTTCTCTCCTGGCTTTACATGCCCGTAACCAGTCCGACCGCATCTTACAAATAGCCGGATTCTATAACCTGGGGGATTAGTCACTTGTTACAGTCCAAGAAGGAAATCTTTCCCTTCGAGTCAGGCAAAACCTATTACCTGCCCACGCCTTACAACTCTTATGGCGCGGCCGCGATCCTGGCCGAGGCTATGGCCGCCTATCAAAGAGGAAAGCAATTGAACATGACCGAGAAAGCATCTAAAAGCAAAGCGGGAGGTCTAAAACGCCTCCCGCTTTTGCTTTTCGGGCTGGGCATCGTGCTGGTGGTTGACTTGCAAGGGTTTCCGCTGTATAATATCGAGCAACAAGGGATGGCCCACTTCTGTCCTGTCGTGGCAAGTTTGCTAGACGGACGAGATTTCTGCATAGTACACCCTAGCAGCCTGTCGGAGTAATCGAATTATGGACAACCTGCGTGTTGTAAACAGATGGTTTTCCATTGTTTCAACTAGTTTATGGTAGGCAGTTTTGTCGGAGAGCGTTCTCTCCGACAGGCTGCTAGAGGGGCAGCTATACGTAAGAATGTCTGCCTAGTATGCCAAACGGCGATCTCAGTGGACATCTGTCCACCTAGTATCCCAAATCGGGTGACTGAATGGACGGATGTCCAGATAGTAAGAGTTAGGCGCGCCCATGCACCACGCAATGAAGGAGGGTAGCATGACTCAACAGAAATCAAGTTGGATTGTCACAGTCTTTGTCATCACCGCTTGTATTATCGGTGTCTCTGGTCACTCAGCACAAGCTAATCAGCTTCTTCCTGGCAGACAGACAGCTGCAAGCACTGAAACCACGAATATTGCTCTCGGGAAGCATGTTACGGTAGTAACCAATGGTGCCAACGATACTCGCGAAAGTCCAGGCCTTTATCCTTCCGACATCACTGATGGAAGCCTCGATTACATACACTCCTCTTTCGCTCAAGAGGATGGCACTATTGGATACGTCAACGATGACTATGGTCAACTCATGGTAATTACAGTCACAATTGATCTAAACGGCCTATATGATGTTTCTCGCATACGCTACAACATGGGAAACGTGTGGTATGCCAATACTTGGAATGCTGACTCAATGACCACCCCCTTTGGAACTACGAGCACCAACCCTGGTGGTTACTATAGTGGTGCCTGGACTGAGCATACCGGCAACGCCACCTTATCGAATGTAACGGTCACCCTAAAGAAAACACGAACGACATATTACACTGACTGGCTCTTTATTGGAGAAATCGAAGTATACGGCACACCGGTTAGCGGTCGGCCCGTATTCGATCTGCCTATCAATTATCCAGGGAGAGGAGATTTTACAGAACAGCAATTCATCACAGCATGGCAGGGATGCACGACATCTTTCTTTGATCATCGTTACCCCCTTGAGAATGCCACAAATGGCAAAGGGGATGGTGACTTAGTTCCATTCTGGGGCGAAGTGATTCCTGTTGGATACACACTTTTCGTAAACAGCTATGACGGTCATGAGGGATATGACTTTGATGACTTATCTCGTTGTGGAGGAACATCCGTATTTCCGGTTGCAGGTGGCACTATTGTGAGCGCCTTTTGTGATCGGTTGCCCTCACCACCGTATAACTACCGATACTATGGTTGCCAAGTGCGCATTAGGCATGGAGATACTGGATATGAGAGTCTATACGGACATTTACAGGAAGATAACACTTTTTCCAATACCGAAAGTCGCGTGGGGAGCACAGTCGAAGCGAGTGAGCAAATAGGCACAATTGGATGTACAGGCAATTGCTTCGGCTCACATCTGCACTTGAGCGTTTACTTTGAAGGAAAACTCGTTGATCCTAGTGGCTGGGAAGGCAGCTATAATGATCCATACGTCGAAAACCGTAGTGGGCCAACATCTTATCGTTTGTGGCTGCACTCTCCAAGACGGAGTACTCTTGTAAATCGCATGGAGGGAATGAATCTTGTGAGCCCTTCGAGTAATACGGTAGTGTCTATTCCATCAAATGCATACGTCGAAGACTTTGAGATCACTATTACAGAGCTCGCCCCCATATTGCTGCCAAATCAACTTGCGAGTGCCGGCCATGGATTTGTTCTAGAAGCGCGAGGACTTGGAGGGGAAACTATTGGACAGCTCAATCAAGATGCAACTATCGAGATCCGCTTCAGCGGAAGCGATATTGAGGGCATCCGAGCCAATACTCTGTCGCTGTACGCTTGGAATGTAGCTCTAAACGAGTGGGCGCCCTTGCCTACTACTGTTAACCTGCCCTCAGCAACAGCAAGTGCGAACACACAAAGCCTCGGAACAGCAATCACTGTTATACGAGACATGGGGTATATAGCATTGCTTGGTGAGCCATATCTTGTGTACCTCCCTATTGTTCTAAGGTGACAGGACTTCGCACTTGGCATTAGTGCTGCGCGCCTAACAAGCGCATGGTGTGTCCTGAAGCTGTCAACGGCTAGCTGGTGGGAGTCCAATCGTGGTAACCGCCAGGAGGCCACGTAGCAGGCAGCCAGTGCTTCGGGCTGAAGAGCCCGGTGCGAGAAAACCGCACGCCGGGATCTGTGCGGGGGCTGTCGGGTGACTGGCAGTCCTACCGCGATGGCCGCTCATCCGGCTAATCTTCGATCCCCCCAGGCATCGTTTTGGGATGAGAACCTTGATAACTTGCCAAACCCCACCTGTCTGGGACGAACTCTCTCCATCTGCCCCACGTATGCCCGGTTCCCTGCATAGGCTTTTTGCCTCAAATTCCAAATACAAGTACAATATATAGCACCCGGCTTAGTTCAACACGGATTATGTGGCGGCTTCGCGTCACATGAATCCTTATACGTTAGCCTGCCCAGCATTACTCAGAGATTAGACTGTCCCGTAAGGAGATACATAATTAGGAGATGATGATGTGGGAAAACGCCCTTTGGTTTATCCTTGGCGTCCTTGCACAATGGTTTATTGGAGTATCTTTTTGGGATACTAAGTTTGTACGAGCTTGGCGGTCAAGGAGACAACAAGAAAAACTGAACGAGGTTCTTAGCAAGAGCCGATCAAGCTTGACTGTAGGCACGCTTCAAATCAATCAGATGATGCCTCAGATATTCGAGCCACCGCTAACTTCCAGTGACGTAAAGTGTCGTTTCGAACCGCGGGCGCGCTCATTACCCCCTGACCTACAAGAATTGGAGTTCAGCTATCTTCCAAAGCAGGTAAGTCAACTGAGATCACAAGGAAGGGCTGTCGATTTTAATGATCTTTATGGTCTGAAATCGATAAGAATCGAACGTCCCCAACAACAAGGAAGAAGGCGTAACCGTCCAGAGTTGGTCTTTGAGCCAACCAATTTTAAGTATTACTTAATGACCAACGAGTGCCTGGATATCCCATTGCTCCCGGAGCTAACAGGAGACCCTGTTTCAATCCGCCAGCGTTACGAACTCGATCTCTCAGATTTTCAATGGTCTGATGTAGATAGAATTCCTATTCATCAATGGTTTGCGACTGTCACAGGTGTTGTCACAAGCGATAACCAATTAGTTGTCTCTATTCGAAGTAGTATGCAGGTTATACGCGAACTGACAGGCGGAGCCGCATGGCATAGAGCAAGTTTGTCCTGCGCTGAGGGAATGTTGAGACCAGTCGATTCAACCACACCTCCTCCTGTAGAAACGCCGTCCCCCTTTGCTACAGCGTTCCGCGCTCTCGATGACGAATTAGGTCTTAAGCACGGTGAGCACTACGTGGAATCACAGGTTAAGCTTCTTGGTATTGGCTACGATAAGAAACGTTGTCAACCAGTAGGTGTTTTCTATCTCGAATTGGAAAACCTGGGGTTCCTTGACGTGTACAACTGTTGGGAAAAAGCCAAAGATAGACATGAGAACATGACCCTGATACCAGTTGCCGCTGAGCCCAAGTCGGTGGCAGAACTGCTACTAGGTAAACTAACCTACAAGGAGAGACCAGTACGTCTTTTCTCAAATCACCAGCAGTTAGGGGTTCTTTTGGTGGCCTTCTACCGGTTAGGAGTGAAACCAATTGCAGATGCCTTAGCATGACTCGCTGCAAATCGAAGGGCAGGCTAACACCCGCTGGTGTGTCCTAAAAGCTGTCGTCTGCTAGTTGGTGCGAGTCCAATCGTGGTAACTGTCAGGAGGCCACGTAGCAGGCAATCAGTGCTACCGGGTGACCGGATGTGCTGAAGCGATGTAACCTCCTGGGAAAGGGGTGCAAGACCTAGGACAGTTGAGGAGAGGCGTGCGATTGATGTAGAGGGAGATATCGAACATTAGACAAGCAGTGGAAAAGGGAGCGCGGCTTAAGTCCGTGCTCCCTTTTGACGCGCTCCGTTCCGGGTGGTATAATTTGCACAGGATTTTCTTAAGTCACCCTTGCGAAGGCTGTGAATGGTGGGCGATAGACAGCTTTCGGTGGACGGAGGCGCTTTCGGCTTCGCAAGGGTTCTCGCTGGAAAGGTGACGTGTGGTGAGTTCGATCCGGGTTCTGCTGGTGGACGACCAGGAGATCGTCCGCCAGGGGTTGACCACGATCCTCAAGTACGCGCCGGGGATAGAGGTGGTGGGTCAGGCCGGCGATGGAAAAGAGGCGGTGGCCCTGGCCCGCGCTCTCCGGCCCGATGTGGTGCTCATGGACCTGAAGATGCCTCGGCTGGGGGGTATCCCGGCCACGCGGCGCATCTGCGCGGAATTGCCCGACACCCAGGTGATCATTCTCACCACGTATGATACCGATGATCTGGTCTTTGAAGGGATCAAAGCTGGGGCCAGGGGTTACCTGCTCAAGGATGCTACCAGCGAGACACTGGTAGAGGCTATCCGGGGCGTGGTGCGGGGAGAATCGCGGATTGATCACGGCGTGGCGCGCAAAGTGCTGAACGAGTTCCAGCGATTGGCCACCCAGGCGCCAGCTCGTCCTGTCCCCCGGCCCGCGCAGGACGAGCCTATCATCGAGCCCCTCACCCCCCGCGAGGAGGATGTGCTCCACCTGCTGGTTGAGGGGTTATCGAACAAGGAGATCGGCGCCCGGTTGCACCTGACCGAGGGGACGGTCAAGAACTACGTCAGCGCCGTCATCGCCAAGCTCCAGGCCAACGACCGCACGCACGCCGTGGTCACTGCTCTGCGGCGCGGTCTGGTGGATCTCAGACCGGGATCGTGAGGCTCTCCAGGTCGCGCGGATAGTAGGTGATCAATTCCAGGCCGTCCTCAGCGATGACGACCGTGTCGGAGTGACGGAAGCCGCCCAGCCCGGTGACGTAGAGGCCCGGCTCGACGGTGAGGACCATGCCCGGTTGCAGCACGGTGTGATCGCCGCTGTCGAGGAACGGCCCCTCGTGATAGCGCAGGCCGATGCCGTGGCCGCTGTGGTGCTTCCAGTAGGGCATCAAGTCGTGCGCTTCGTAATAGTGCCGCACGGCTCGGTCCACCTCGCTGCATTTGGTCCCCGGTCTCAGGGCCTCGAAGGCGACTTCCTGGGCAGCCTTCATGTGTTCGAAGAAACGCCGCTGCTCGTCGTTGGGCGGGCCGATGATCATGGTGCGTTCCAGTTCCGAATGATAGCCCCACATCGCTGCGCCCGCGCCAGTGACCAGCACGTCGCCGGTCATGAAAGTGACGTTCATGGCCAGGGCGTGGGGAATGGCTGCGTGCCGCCCGATCTGGCCACGATAGCCCGCCTCTGCGCCCTGGGAGAACATGCTCCGTGCGCGGTAGAGCGACCCCAGCGTGTCCACCAACGCCAGCGTCGCCTCCTGGCTGGCGCGCAGGCTCACCTCCGTCTCCGTCGCGCCGACCCGCGTGTAGCGTTGCAGCAGCCGGTGGGCCAGATTGCCCCACTTTGCGCTCTCGCGGATGAGGGCCAGCTCGGCGGGGCTCTTGACCGCCATCTGCGCTTCCACAAAACTGCTGATCCGGACCACTTCAGCGCCGGTCAACTCCGAGAGGGTCGGTCCCTGGTAGCCCAGGATCCAGGGGTAGCCGTCGGTGTCGGCGCCGACGCGGCCAGCGATCCCCATGTCCTCCAGAACGCCCTTGAGAACGACCATCGGGTGCGGATCGTCGGGATACTCAGGGTAGTGATCCACGCGATCCACCACCGCCTCGGCCTGAGCGTGTTCGAGCTCCAGGCGCGGCACAAAGAGCGCGCGCGCGCCCTGCGCGTTGACGGCCAGCGCCATGGGGCGTTCCGTGGGGATGAAGGCAAAGTCAGTGAAATAGGTTACGTAGTAGTTGTCGAACAGGACCGCGCCCGACAACCCCTCTGCGCTGAGATACTCGACCAGCCGTCGCGCACGCGCCTCGAATTCTGCTTTGGGAATTTGAATAGACGGGTACATTTTTCCTCCTCTCAAAAATCTCGTGTCAACTGGCACACCAGGCTCGGTTGGCCGCGCCGGGGTCGCGTTGGGGCGGCCCATCCCTCGGCGTGGATTCCCTAACTATGAGACTCGCCTGCAATCGCGGTCAAGGTCTCCAATATGAGGTCTTGGAGATTACTCATGGCTTGTTTAATGCGCGCAAATCCTTCGTCCCACTCCTGGCCTTCAACACAATCTGAAACTACACAAGCGTATACAGCCGATATGCCTACCACTCTGCTGACAGCGTAGAAATGCGACGTGTCCATGTTGACGACTTCCGCTCCAACTTCGCGCCATTCTGCGACCTTATCAGGATACTCTCGATATATTGCGTCAGTGGTCCAAACCTTGACTCCACGAATTGATACGCCGGTCTTGGCAGCGCACTCACGAAGATGGTAAGCTAGCTCGCTATCGGGATATACGAATTCGGCGTCCGGGAGGTATTCGCGCGAAGTCCCGTCGGAAACAACTGCGGCATCCGCAAGAACTATCTGACCAATAGGAGTGGTTCGAGTTAATGAGCCAGCGTATCCATATCCGACAATCTTCTTGATTCCGTAGTGGGCCAGTTCTTCTAGCACAGTGGCTGACAGGGGACCGCCGTACAGACAATCCAGAGCAAGGATTTTGCTGCCCGCAACTTGCCCAACGAACTGGTGCGACCTATCCAGGTGGGAAAAGAGGGGCTCTGATAGCGGTTCAACTGAAAGCTTGTGCTTCATATTGTAGAACCGGCAGAATCCGACAACCGCCAGTGAGCAGCCTTCCACCTCTGGCGGTAGAGAGTCACGTCTGAGGAACTTTCCAGGCGTTATGATAGGCTGTGACAAAGTATCTTCCTCCTTTTGGCGTCTCACGCCCAGGCCCAGATCGCCCACAGCGCGATCATCATCAACCCTACCCCAAACCGCAACACGAAAGCCCAGCCCCAGCCAATGGCCATGCCTTTGGTGACCGCCAGCGCCTTTCCGTGATCTCTGCTGGAGATAAATTCGGCCAAGAAGAGCGCGCCCAGCGCGGCAGCGATCCCGCCCAGGGGACTGAAGACGATGCTGCCCACTATCCCCGCGATGAAGGCGACGGCGATAGAAAGCCACCTGGCGCCCTTTTGGCGAGCCTTCCTGCTCATCAGCAGGTTGTCGGAAATCTCACCCAGGATGGCCAACACGGTGATGATGATGAACAGCACCGCGCCCAGCGTCCCGAAACCGCTGATAATCCCGTAGATCAGGGCCAGCAGCCAGATGACAATGAGCCCAGGGAAAACGGGGACGATGAGCCCGCAGAGGGTCACCAGCATCCCCAGGAGTATTAGCA
Source organism: Chloroflexota bacterium (assembly GCA_030611885.1). Taxonomy (GTDB): domain Bacteria; phylum Chloroflexota; class Anaerolineae; order VGOG01; family VGOG01; genus JAUWOY01. The sequence continues at coordinate 34,883 of JAUWOY010000004.1, forward strand.
GGTTGAGTAGAAGCTCTAATCCGGGGTCCATGTTATTTCCTCGTCCAGCGCATCAATCTGCGCATGTCCTCCACAGCCTCAAAGTCCAGGCTCCGCTCGTGCACTCGGTGCCCATCTTGTGCGCTTTGCAGCAGTTCCTGCAGCCGATTCTTACGTCGCTCCAGGGAGCGGAGGAGGGCGTAGGTGCTGGAGGCCAGCCGTCGCTGGAGGATGACCAGAGCGAAGGCCACGTTGCGCCGCTTATCTCGGGTCAGGGCCCTGTTGTACTGCTCCTTGACGTAGCGGGAGAGGTCGTTGTACAAGTCCTTCTCCCGGGGCGACTCGGTGCCTAGATTGAAAGGCATGGTCTCCATGTAGCGGGGCAAGAAGAGCGGCCTGCCCTCAAAGTCCTTCAGGTCTTCCTTGACGCGGCGGATGAAGAGGGGATTGTCCTTGTTGCGGATGGACGCCGCCAGCAGCTCGCTGGTGGCGAAGAAACCGGGCTCCAGCAAGTCCAGAAAGAGGCGGAAGTTCTCTGGATCGCCCTTGTGGGGTGTGGCGGTCAGAAAGAGCAGATGAGTGGTGCTGCGCGAGAGGACTTGCCCCAACCGGTAGCGGCCCGTCCTTTCCAGCTTGTTGCCGTAGAGGTACGCGCTCATCTTGTGCGCCTCGTCCACGATGACCAGGTCGAAGTGCACCGAAGCCAGGGAGGGAAGGAGGTCATCCTGCTTGGCAAAGTCCATCGAGGTGATGATCTGCATCTCGCGCTGCCAGACGTTCTCGCCGTACAGGGCGTCAATCACCCCCCGGTCAATGACCACGAAGGTCTCCTCGAATCGCTCCTTCATCTCGCGCCGCCATTGGTCCTTGAGGTGACCTGGCACCACGGTGAGGATGCGGCGGGCCAGGTGGCGGAGTTTCAGTTCCTTGAGGACCAGGCCGGCCATGATCGTCTTGCCTGCGCCAGGGTCATCGGCGATGAGGAAGCGAATGCGGGGCAGGCTGAGCACGTAGCCGTAGACCGCCTCGATCTGGTGGGGGAGCGGGTCAATCTTGGAGGTGTTCATCGCCAGCAGGGGATCGTAGAGGGAGGCAAAGCGGTAGCGGCGGGCTTCCAGGCCCAGGAAAACCTCGCGGGGCGGCGCGGCAAAGTCGGCCTCCACCAGCGCGATCTGCAACTGGGCCAATTCCTCGCGGGGGATCAGTTGGTCCACGTGCTCACCGGAGCCGGTAGTAGCACCGACCAGGTGGACATAGTCACCCACGTCCTCCACCAACTTGACCTCCACCGGCTCGGGCCAGCGGGGGCTTTGGATGATGTGGCCGGCTTGGATTTCGGGCATTTTTCCTCCTTCGCCTTCTGCTCCCTCTATCTGGTTACTGAGCATAGTATACCAGGTTTCGGCTCCTTTGGCAATACCAAAAAAGCCACCTGCGCGGTTGACGCAAGTGGCTTCTGGCTTCGGCGGATAGCTTTGTGCTTCGTGAGCTAATCCATCCAGGCCCAAACGCTGAGCTGAGCCGCTACTTCATTTCCTTCTTGTATTCAAAATAGGAATAGACGACCGTATAAGCAGCAACTAGAATCGCTGGAACGAGGACGAAGTAGACAGCATAGCTCTGGAAGAATATCCCCACAATGGCAATCACTCCAGAGATCTTGAACAGCTTCCCACCCATTCTATGGGTTTTGTCCCACACCTTGTCACTGCTTAACGTCCAGGGAGTCCTGATTCCAATAAACCAGTTTTGTTTCGTATTCTCGACAAGGATACCGGCCCCGATAAACATGATCCCCGCCGCGATGGGAAGAAATACATTAGGGCTCAGCTTGATTCCAATATTCCACAGAATCGTTTGGAAGTAGACGAAAATCATGAAAATCATAAACAGAATCACGAATCCATCGTAATACTTTCTGAACTTCTCAATGTTCTCCCGTAATGGATCCATTCTGGGAACGGCCATGAAAAGCAAGGCCAGTCCAACAAGGGTAATAGGTATCAAGAACAACCCCCAGAATTTCGAAAGATAGTCATCCACTTGTCCCTTAGCGTTCCAATGTGAGGCCATCTGCTCCGGCATCTGAGGGTAATAATAGACGCCGATGGCAAAGGAGAGCAATGCTATCCCAACGATGAGGATCTCACTTTTTCTCACGCTCATGTCTCTAACCTCCGTGTTTGTTTTGTATGTGAAGCTGTGGCGAATTCCTCCACCGGGCAGACACGCAGAACCTGGGCGTCTTGACAAGGCGGCGCCCCAGCCATGCTGCCTTGGAATCCCCCACCACTATATGAGACCAAAATCGGGCGGCCTCTACAAAAAGACCGCCCGAACGGAATCCGGCTCAGTCGTCAACCCGATACTTGAAGGAGACCTTCACCTTCGCACGGTAAGCACGAACCTCTCCGTCCTCAAGCTGCATGTCCAGCTCGACGACCTCGGCGATGCGAAGATCATGCAAGCTCTTCGCCGCCGTCTCCACGGCCGCCGCCGCAGCCTTCTCCCACGACTCGGTGCTGGTTCCAACCAGCTCGATCACTTTGTACACACTTTCTGCCATTTTCCTCTCCTTTCTCTTGAGCGGACCCGATGAGCCCGCTTGTTAGAATAAGCTATTTCAAGCCAAACAGCTTTTGGAACGAAAAAGCTCCCCGTCAGCCAACGAGTAGATGTCTTCCTCAGGATCACTCAGCAAAGCGAAGGCCGGATTACGGGCCGCTGCCTGCAACCACTCAGTTTCATCCCATTCATCGCTGCGAGGGTACAAGACAATTATGCGTACACGCATTGGGCCAGGAATAGGAAGTAAACTGTCCAGTTGAAGTTGATGATGCTCGTCAATTACTCCTGTCGTTTCTATGGCCGTCATTGCTACTTCCATTACTCACCACCTCTCTTGATCAAACCAGAATGAGGCCTGGTGGGATAGATAGCCAACGAAGCTATTCTACCAAACGAGAAGCCAATTGTAAAGAAATCTGTAGCCACGCCAGAGGCTGATCAGTGCTCGACGGTTACTTCCACTTCACAGGGCTCCGGGTAGTTGCCTGATTTGTCCACCACGACCAGGCGGAAGGTGTAAGCGCCGGCGGGAAGGGGCGAGGTGTCCCAAATACCCAGGATGCCATCAACCACCGTGTGCTCGAAGCTCTGCACGTGCGACCACTCGATTGCCCCCTCGTGACGAAACTCGAACTTGTAGTAGTCAAAGAAGTCAATTTGCGCTGAGCCCCTGATTTCCACAACCCCTTTCAGAACGGCGTTCACCGTAGGATAAGTGAGCTTGGCCTGAGGATTGGGGCAGTCGGGCAGGACAACAGGTCCGGGCGTCAGAGTGGAAGTAACCACAGGTGTCTGCGTGAGACTGGGAGTGGGCGTGAGTAAAGCTGGGCTTGGCGTCCCAGTAGGATTAAGCGTGGATGCGGGTGGAGTATAAGTTGGATAAGGGGTATAGGTAGGATAAGGAGTGTACGTAGGCAGGGGTGGCAGGGGTGGCTGGGTCACCAGTACCGTGATTTCAACAGGCTTTGGAGGTGGTTGGGTTACAATCACTGTGACCTCGACGATTTCCGGCGTTGGTGTAGCCTGACAAGCAGTCAGCAGTACGATGAGCACTACGAGTAATGTGGCTTTCTTCATTGTTGTCTCCTTCGTGTTAGACGCATAATAATAGGCACCCCTGGAGGGATTCGAACCCCCGGCCCACTGCTTAGAAGGCAGTTGCTCTCATCCACTGAGCTACAGGGGCACGTACTCTAAACTACAAAGTTCAAAGCTCAAAGTTCAAACAGTTTCTCCAACTCCCCCTCGGCTACGAAAGATTCAAAGGCCGCCAGCGATGGGAAAACTCGCGTCGAGAGGAACCTAACCACCCAGTTCTCGGCCAGAGGCGAAATGGTGAGGACCGGCTTGCCGGCCCGGTAGGCCTGCCACATCTCGACGGCGGTGCCCATGCTGGCCTCAGGAAGGTAGGCGATGAGCACGTCGGCCTGCGCAGCCTCCGCCGCCATTTCCAGCAGGGTCCGCTTGGCCTCCTCAGGCCCGTAATTCAGGCCACCATCCGGGTGCAACTCCATGGGATCAACGATCTCGGCCTCGGTGAAGCGAGCCTTGATGGCCGCCCCGATGGCCGCACGATAACTTTGGTCGTGGATGCCTACCTCGGCGAGAGAACCCTGCATGATGCCGGCGATGAAGAACCTCAACCTCTAGCCCCCGATCTCCAGAACTTCGACGGTGCCTGCCTCGGCATCCATGAACAGCATTTTATGTCGCAAGAGCTGGCCCCGACCCAGGAGGATTTTCAACACCTCTTGCACTTGCCAGGCCGCTACCATCATGGGCGTGGCAGCGGGACAACCTAACTGCACCTCGATGCCCTGCTGGGGCACACTGCCCCCGCCGTAGAGGGCCCGCAATCCCTCATCCCCCGGGAAAATGGTCATCACCTGACCCACATAGCCGGCGATGGCTCCATGCACCATGGGAATGCCCAGCTCCTGAGCCGCCTCCTGTAACGTGAGGCGGGTGGGCAAACGATCGAGGGCATCAACGACCACCTCAGCGCCATCCAACAGCCGGGGCAAGTTCTCCCTGGTGGCCTCCTCAGGATGGACGACGACTTCCACCGCCGCGTTGATCTGGGCTACCTTGGCTCGAGTCACTTCGGCTTTCAAAAGACCCAGATCAGCTTCGGCGCTCAGAACTTGGCGATTAAGGTTGTGGTCTAAGAACACGTCGCCGTCCACGACGATTAGCCGGCCCACCCCCATGCGGGCCAGCCCCTCGACCACGCTTCCCCCCAATCCGCCCAGGCCCACCACCGCCACCGTGGAGCGCAGCAGCCTGATCTGCCCTTCCCACCCCACTGTGCCCAAGCTGCGCAGATAGCGACGGGGCAGGACGCGGGCCTCCAGAGCTGCTAGCTCTACCGCCCTGGACGAAACGCCGAATTCCCTGGCCACGGCCCGAACCCGATCCAAGCCAATGGCTTCGATGCCCTCCGTGGCTTCGGCCGACTCCCGAATCCGCGCCTGCAGCGAGCGGTCCATGCCCAACCTCACTTCAACACGGGCCGGATGCCCTTGTAAACCCTTCGGCCACCCAGGGTGCGCAGGATAGTCTTCGGAGTGCGCCTGCCCAGTATCTCGTGGAGCTCGGTCGCGGATAGCGGCTTGTTGCCATTGGCCAGAAAGACGCGAAAGACAGCGTCCGTCAAGGGAGTGTTCTCGGTGATAAAATCTGGCCTTTGGCTGCAGTGAGTGCGCAAGGACTGCCAAAGGGCATCTACCCGCGTCACCTCGGCCGTGTCGGGATCAATCCAATCAACCTCCGCGCTTCCACGGTGGTTGGTGTATATCACCCTGCACTCAGAGCACAGGTGGCTCTGCAGGTAGACGCGCAGGTCGCGACCTTCCCTCTTCCACCAATCGAAGTCAATGTGAAACTTGGTTTCCAGATCCGGTTTAATCCATCTAACCATAGTTTTAGACCTGTCCTATAAACCCCGAGTTAGCGAGCTTCCCGATCGTAGATCCAGTATCCATCGCCCACTGCCAGGAAGCTGTCCACGCGGGCCAACTCCGCGAGGATCGGCCCTGGCGGGCAGCGTTTCTCCACGTTGATAGCACTGTAGAGAGTCTTGGCATGGACAGTGCCCTGGGGATTGAGCTTGGCCAGCTCGGGGAAGACCTGGCGCACTACCTCAGAGACAGACTTGCCATTCTGCTCACTTCGCATCCACAGGAAGTCAATCTCGGCCGGGTCATCCTCGCCCAGCACCATCAACTCGTCGTACTCGCAGCCGATGGCCCTCATCTGCATAGCGAACGACAACCTTCCCCCCTCAACCGTAGCCACTCGGATCCATTCGCGTTTCTTACGTTGGGGGAGATAATCTACGACAACGGTCAGAGGGTCATCGGTTCTCTCCAGCTTAATGTAAGCCCCCACCGGTATATCGTTCTTGTCATACCACTCTTTGAGACCGTAGACATACTTGTGTTGGCGAATAACCCAGCCCAGCATCTGCTTGCCCGTCCGGCCATCTACGAGAGTGACCATCATACGCTCGGTATCCCCCCTCGGGAAAAGACCCTCTGTCTTGCTCGTCAAAGGGATGCTGCCTACCCGGCGGTGGGGATAGTTGAGGACGATGGTTACGCTGGAAATCTCCTCTTCCGCACCAGGGGCAGCCGGCTCCGTGATCTCATCGTCAATCTCCCTCTCCCAGCGCAGCAACTCCTCACCAAGGATCGCTCTATCGTATAACACCGGCGCGTAGTGCAAGCGCGGCGGCAGATGAACGATCTCAGGCGGCTCCAAACGTCGCAGGAACCAAAGGCTCTGATCATCGTTGCCCACGTCGTCGAAACGCCCGTCCTGGGCCAGGGCGTAGTTGAGGGAGAAAACCTGAGCCGACGGAGCGATCTCGGCCGGCAGATCCAGCTCTCGGAGCAATTCTCGAGCGGGAAGCGGCATACCCTTCAAGTCAAGCATGGCCTCGGCGATGTTCAGGTGTCCCTCATGGATCTCGGCCAACAAGCCTTTCAGGAACCATTCGCCACGGAAGCTCGCGAAATCACCGCTGAGTCGTAAACGCTCTAGCAGTTTCCGCTGGACATCCGCACCATATTGATCGTAGAGATCAACGGGAGACGCCAGATCCTCGGCTTCCAGCAACTCTCCCTCCTCACGATTCAGCTTGTGAAGGTAGTCGAGCTTCGAGGCGAACTCCCTCGTCTCGTCCTGGCCTTCGAAACGCACCTGGATGACCTCGAAATCGCCATATTTCGGGTTGTGGCCCGGCCGCACACCAATGACAGAGGCCAAAGCATAACCGAAAGCAGGGAAGACAACCTGCTCTCCCACCTCGTAGCTATCCTTCGGTTGAAAGGGAGTCCCTCTAGCCAGCTCCCTTTTGATGAGAGCTTCCTCCTTTTCACAGCTACTTCTAATCAGGGCCAAAGTAAGATCGTCACTGGTACGAGGCCTGTTGTCGTCCTCCAAGAACAATTCATACAGGTAATCGAGATCCCGATCATCAACGACGAATTCCTGCCAATACGCCGCTGTCTGGGTCTCTCTTGCAATCATTAAAAGGTCCTCCTGGGTTCTATGATGTCAAGGCTAATTATACCAGTTTTTCCCGGCCTTGACAAATAGCTTTTCGTGAAACGTGAAGACGTGAAACGTGAAATGTGAAATGTGGCGCGAAACCCCTTGTTGACTAATTCGGCAGATTGTGGCATACTTCTGGTACAGGTCGAGAGGAGGAACGTAATGCCAAGTCACAAAAAGGTGAACAGGCCAGGGCTGACCACGGTCTACACCGCCTTCGGGCAACTGGAAGCTCATGTCATTAAGACCAAGCTGGAAAGCGCGGGCATACCCGCCCTGCTGGACTACGAGAGCGCGGGCGTCGTCCTGGGCCTCACCGTGGACGGCCTGGGCGAGGTGCGGGTGATGATCCCAGAAGCCCTGGCCCAGGAGGCCGAAGAGCTTCTGAGCCAGCCACCGGATTGGCCGCCAGAAGAAGAGCCAAACTAGGAGGACATTTTGCGAACATCGAGATTTACGATTCTCGTGATCTTGATAGTTGTCATGCTCGTTTTCCTCTATAAACTGAACGACTACCGAGCCTATCGAAATCAGATTCCACAGGGAGTTTCGCTAGCAGGCATCCCTATGGGGGGAAAATGGGAAGCCGAAGCGATGGAACTTCTGGCAGAAGCCGTCTCACAGCCAGTGAAACTGAACTATCTAAACCAGAGCCTTCTCCTTTATCCCCAGGATGTTGGCTTTCAATTGAAGGCCGACGAGATGCTGGAGGAAGTGAATAGACTAAAGGCAGAGACCAGCTTTTGGCCGGGCTTCGCCGATTACCTCACGAGCGACGAGCCGCAGCCAGTGGACATCCCCCTCCAGGCCAGCTACGACGAACAGCAGTTGAAGGACTTCCTGGTCAGCATCGCCGAGGAGCACGACCATCCGCTGCAAGAGCCTAATGCCAATGCCGCTACCCTGGCCTTCGTACCGGGCCGGCCCGATCAGCGGCTCGACATCGAGGCTTCCCTACCGCTGGTCGCCGGCGCGCTGAACTCGGCCGTCGTCCGCGAGGTGGATCTGGTGGTGAACCTGGGGCCGCCCCCGCGCGTGCCTGGCCTGTGGATGATGGGGCAGATGATCGAGGGCATCCTGGCGGACTTTCCTGGTTTTTACAGCATCTACATCAAGGATCTGGCTACCGGCGAGGAGTTCGCCGACGACGCAGACGTGGCCTACGCCGGCATGAGCATCCTCAAGATCGCCATCATGATGGAAGCCTACCGCCACCTGGACGGCCCACCCGATGTGGACACCACCAAGATCCTGACCGAGACCATGACCCTCAGCGGGAACTTCACCGCCAACCTTTTGCTGCGCGACACCATCGGCGACAGCGACGCCTACCAGGGCGTGCGACGGCTCAACCAAACGATGAAGCTCATCGGCCTGGTCAACACTTTCATGGCCACCCCCTACGACGAGGACGTTCTGCCGCAGCACATCAGCACCCCGGCCAACCAGCGCACCGACGTGAGCACCAACCCCGACCCCTTCATGCAGACCACGCCGCAGGACATGGGCCGCCTGCTGGAGATGATCTATCAGTGCGCGGACGGTGGCGGCACGCTAATAGCCGCCTATCCCGACGAGCTGACCCCCGACGAGTGCCAGGCCATGCTCGAGATCATGTCCGAGAACCGCATCGGCGAGCTCATCGAAGCCGGCGTGCCGGAGGGGACGCCAGTGGCCCACAAACACGGCTGGGTGGGGGACTCCCACGGCGACGCCGGGATCGTCTTCACGCCGGGCGGCGACTACGTGCTGTGCGTCTACCTGTACCACACGGGCTGGCTGGAGTGGGAAGTCAGCTCCCCACTCATGGCCCGCATCTCCGAGGCGACCTACAAATACTTCAACCGGTGACATTATGACGAGTAATCGCTTTGCAAGTATCTGTGATCGCCGAAGGTCTCCCGACCGAGGCGGTGTCCTGAGTTTATCGAAGGGCGAAAAGGGCTCAGTCAGGAGACCTTCGCCCATCATAAACAATCGCTTTTTTCACAGCGGGGCTCAGAAACCAGGTTTTTGGCCAGAGGCTTGGCTATCTCATACGGCAGAGAGCCCCAAAAGTAACGAACTGTCCGCTCAGGCAAGGAAAAACCTGGTTTCTCCAACAGGGATCTTCATCGCCCTGGCCTTGACTGTGGCCCTCATCTCCGGCTGCGCTGTGGCGACGCCGTCACCGACGCAGACGCCGACACCCACCCGCGCTGCTACTGCAACACCCACGGTCACGCCCACTCGTACCGCAACCCCAACCCCATGCCCGACGGCGACACTCACGCCCACCCGTACCGCGACGCCAACCCCGACCCCGACGGCGACACCCACTCCCACCGACACCGCCACCTTGACGCCCACGCCCACCCACACCGCCACCTCGACCGCAACTCCGACCCCGACGGCCACACCCACTCCGACCCCTACGCCCACTCCCACGCCACTGACCATCGGCCAATCGGTCGAGGGTCGCGCCATTGAGGCCCACCGCTTCGGCGAGGGGCGCTACAAGGTGGTGCTGGTGGGCGACATCCACGGCGGCTGGGAGGCCAACACCCACGAGCTGGCGCAAGAGCTGCTGGCCCATTTTGAGACCCATCCTGAGGAAGTGCCCGACGAGGTCAGCCTGTGGATCATCCCCACCCTGAATCCCGACGGTCTGGCCGCCGACACGCGGTTCAACGCCCATGGGGTGGACCTCAACCGCAACGCCGACACCGACCTGGACGGTTGCGTCGGCAACGATTGGAGTCCGACCAGCTACACCAGCGATGGCCCGCAGCCCGGCGCCGGCGGCGCGTATCCCTTCTCCGAACCGGAGGCGCGAGCGGCGCGCGATTTCCTGGCCGACGCCCACCTCGTGGTTTTCTATCACAGCAGCGCGGGCGCGGTATTCGCCGGCGGCTGTCGGGATAACGCCTCATCGCTGCGACTGGCGACGACGCTGGCAACGGGCACGGGCTACGATTTCCCGGAGGAGGGCTGGACGGGCTATCCCATCACCGGCGGGTTCAACGACTACCTGGCCGACCTGGGCATCGCCGTCGCCGAGGTGGAGCTTACCAACCACGAGGACACCGAGTTCGAGCGCAACCTGGAGGGCGTGCAGGCCGTGCTGGCGGCGGTGGAGGACATCGTCACCGCCCGGGACGATGGCGCGCCGGGCCAGGCGCACTGGCTCGACGAGGACAACGTGACCGCCTACCGCTACCCAGTCGGGACCTTCCCCCACCCCGTGAGCCTGGCTGTGGATGGAGATACGCTGTACATGGTGGACAGCGGACGGCTGCTGCGCCTGAACGTGGGAGAGGCAGAACCGCCGGTGGTGATGGCTGCACCCGGCGATACGGTAGCCGGTCTGCCAGTTCAGGAGCTAACTGATTTGGCGCTGTCGCCGGACGGGTCGCTCCTGGTTCTGGACCGCTCTGGCGAGGTGCTCCGTTACGACACGGCGGACGAGGCCTGGCATCGTTCGGATTGGGAGACCGTGGCCGGCACTGGCGGCACTTATGTCACCGCTGTCGCCGCCGACGCAGACACAACGTACTTCCTCGACACCAACCGTGGGCAGGTGTGGCGCGTGTCCGGTAACCGGGCTGTGGTGGTGGCCGAGGTGTCGAGCAGCCGGGGGGTTGACCTGGCGGTGGACAGTGAGAACGTGTACGTCCTCCTCCGCGAGTGGCCCGGCTGGCGGCCTGAGGTGATCAGCTACCGTGCCCCGGGCTGGGAAAAAGTCTGGACCGTGTCGAGCGGTCTGGACTACCCGTCGGCTCTGTGCGCCGTCGCCGACGGGCTGCTGTACGTCTTGGACAGCAACGACCGCCGCGTGCTGGCCCTGGACGCCGAGACGGGCGAGACGCGCGCGGTGTACACCTTCATTGACCGCGATGTGACCCTGCGCGGCTGCTGGCCGGCGGAAGACGGTTTACTCCTGATTGGGCCAGATGTGGTGTACCACCAGAAACCAGGTTTTTCGCCCAATGAGACGCCTTCTTCCCCCCCAGAAGAGTCCAAAAGCAATGATACACCCGCTAAGACAGGCAAAAACCTGGTTTCTCCGCCGCCGGTATCCGAACCCGATCTGGATCGCCTGCGCGGGCTGACGATGCCCATCGCTGGAATGAGCCTGGCGCAGCGGCTGAACCTGCTGCCCGGCGCGCCACGCCACTACCGTTACGGGGTGCATCAAGGAACAGATTTCTACATCTGGCCCGACGGCACCACAGTCACCACCAGCACTGAGGTGCTGGCTGCGCGCGACGGCGTCGTCATCCGCGCCGATGGGGACTACGAGAATCCTACCCAGGCGCAGATGGACGAGTGGCTGGCCACCTGTCGCCAGGAGGGCTACACCCCTGAGGACGTGCTGGACGGCCTCCGTGGGCGGCAGGTGTGGCTGGACCACGGCGACGGGCTCATCACCCGTTACGCCCACCTGGCCGCAGTCGCCGACGGGCTGGAGGTCGGCAGCGACGTGGCCCAGGGCCAGGTCATCGGCACAGTGGGCAACTCTGGCACGCCCAGGTCGCTGTACGACGCCGAGGGGGGATTACACCTGCACTTCGAGATCTGGCTGGATGACCGCTACGTGGGGCAATACCTGGCCACCGTCGAGATACGGCGGCTGTTGTCAAAGATATTGAGGTGAGAAAATGTCAGTCGGAGAATCTGCAAAGATACCCAAAGAAACTCCAACATCACACGCGCGCCGCCTGTGGTGGCTGATCCCCGTGGCAGCGCTCATCGCGGTACTCATCGCTGGCTTGCTGTTTGTCAACCACCGCCGGCAGGTCTACCAGGACTACATGGCTCGTATCCGGCCTGGGGTGACCATCACTGGCCTGGACGTGGGCGGGATGACGCCCGACGAGGCCCAGGCCCTGGTGCGCCCAAAATGGGCAGAGCCGCTGGCCCAACCCATCGAGCTTCGCTACCTCGACCTCAGCGAGGTGCTCGCCCCGTCCGCCGTAGGCTTCACCGTGCTTGCGGAGGCGATGGTGGACGAGGCCGCCGCCATCGGCGCGGACGCTCGTTTCAACGATTTCCTCTTCCGAGCCCCGCCGCCTTTCGACGTGGACGTGCCCTTGCAGACCCAGTTCGACCAAGCGCTGCTGGCCGCCTTCGTGGATGATCTCGCGGCAGGCGCTGATCGTCCGCTGCGGGAGCACCGTCTCAGTGCAGAAGACCTGGCCTTCTATCCCGGCCAGGAGGGGCTCGAGCTTGACCGCCATGAGGCTATGGACAGAATCGCCGCAGCTCTGCCCGACCGGGAGGTGCGCACCATCACGCTGCCCGCTGCCGTCCTCGAGGTCACGCCGCTGGACGAGGCCAAACTGCGTTCCGAGCTGGAGGTTATCGCCGCTGGCGTTGATGTCCCGGCGCAGGAGCATCACCTCAGTGCGGAAGACCTGGCCTTCTATCCCGGCCAAATGGGGCTCCAGCTTGACCGCGATGAAGCTGTGGAGATGATCGCCGCCGCCCTGGCCGACGGAGAGACGCGGCCCGTCGAGCTGCCAGTCACCGTCCTCGAGGCTCCGCCCCTCAGCGAGGCCGACCTGCGTTCCGAGTTGGAGGAGATTGCAGCAGGCGTTGATCGCCCGGTGCAGGAGCATCGCCTCAGCGCGGAAGACCTGGCCTTCTACCCCGGCCAGGCGGGGGTCGAGCTTGACCGCGATGAAGCTGTGGCGAGGATCACCGCAGCCCTGGCCAACGGAGAGACGCGGCCGGTCGAGCTGCCAGTGGCCGTCGTCGAGGTTACGCCGCTGGACGAGTCCGACCTGCGTTCTGAGCTGGAGGCCATCGCCGCTGTCCACAACATCCCACCAAAGCCAGCCCGGGCGATGAGCACCACCCTGGAAGACGACCCACGCTGGCCCGAGTCGTGGACGCCAGCCGATGCCGACCTGACCATCTACGATTTCGAGCCGGAGCGGATGGGCCACGCGCTGGACGTGGAAGCCTCACTGACGGCCATCGCTAACGCCCTGGCCTCCGATGCAAGTGGGGCTGTCTCCCTGGTCATCGCCGACGTAGCCCCGGCGCCGCTCACCCTGTCCGACCTCAAGCCGCTGCTGCTCGACATCAGCAGTGACTTCAGCGGCACGACCGGGCTGTACGTCCAGGACCTCTCCAGCGGCGAGGAGCTCACCCACAATATCCACGTCGTGTACGCCGGCACGAGCCTGCTCAAGGCTGGCATCCTGGTCACCGCCTACCGCACCTGGGACGGCGATCTGCCCGATGATATTCAGCTCAGCGTCTCCTACATGATCTCCGAGAGCATCAACGCCGCCGCCAACCTGGTGCTGATGGGCATCGGCGGGGGCGACGCGACCGAGGGGGTGAAGCTGGTCAACGAGACCTTCCGCGACCTGGGTATGGCTCGCACCTTCATGCGCCAGCCCTATTATGTCGAGGGCGGGACGCACTGGCCGCCCATCCCCAAACCCGACCTGCCAGAGGTGGAGGTGCCCGCCGCCGAGGCCGCGATTGACACCCACCCCGATCCCATGATGCAGACCCGACTAGCCGACCTGGCCGTGCTGTGGGAGGCGATTTACCGGGGCTGCCAGGGTGAAGGCGAGCTGCTGGCGGCTTATGACAACCTGACCGCCGAGGATTGCTGCGAGATGCTCGATTGGCTGAAGATCAATCCCGTGCGCAGCGTCATCGGAGCCAGCGTCCCGCCGGAGGTGCCCATCGCCCACAAACACGGCTGGGTAGGCGATACCCGCTCCGACATCGGCGTCGTCTTCACTCCGCAGGGCGATTATTTGTTCGGGCTGCTCCTGTGGGAGGACACCGACTGGATCAACTGGGATCGCTGCTTCCCCATCTTCCGCCGCCTGTCGGCAACGGTCTACAACTACTTCACCCATCCCACTCCCACCCCATCTCCAATATCCAATATCCAATATCCCCCTTCCCCCACGCCAACACCCCTGACACCGCGCATCCTGATCATCGAGCACGCCGCAGAGCGGGCCGCCGGGGTCGCCGACTACCTGATCCGCCTGGGGCTGCCTTTCGACCGCCTTGAGATATACGCCGGCGACTCCCTGCCGCCGCCTGACCGGGGGCAGATCATCATCCTGTCGGGCGGCCCCATGTCGCCCCACGATTTAGACACCTATCCCTTCCTGCGCGCCGAGGGCGATTTCCTGCGCCAGGCCCTGAAACTCAAGCTGCCCATCCTGGGCCTCTGCCTGGGCCACCAATTGCTGGCCGATGTGCTGGGTGGTGAGGTGGACGTCGGCCAGCAGGAAGTAGGCTGGCTCCCCGTGCAGCTCAGCGAGGCCGGGGCAAAGGATCCCCTCTTTGACGGAGTGCCGCAGGAGTTCGTCCCCTTCCACTACCACATTGAGCAGGTGGCGACTCTCCCGCCGGAGGCCACAGTGCTGGCCTCGTCGCCCCTCTGCCCGGTGCAGGCTTTCCGCTACGGCCAGGCCCCCGTGTGGGGCGTGCAGTTTCATCCTGAGATCAATCCACAGCGGGGGGAGAGCATCCTGCGCTCCAGCTCCCGCCTCTCCCTGCCTGCCGATGAGGTCGCTCCCATGATCGAGCGCGGCTATGATGTTTACAGCGACGCCAGCGGACGCATCCTCTACAACTTCTTCCGCGCCGCCTTTGCCTATTACCAGGCCGACGCCGATTTCCCGCCCCCTCCCCTGCGCCCTCTGGCCCTCAACGAGGGCTGGAGCTTTCAGACCTGGGGCACGGTCACCGACCTGGCTGTGGCCGACTTGAATGGGGATGACCGCGCCGAGGTGTTGATAGCCTCGCTGGACAGACACACCTACGCCGCCGACGCCGCAGGCCAACTGCTCTGGAAACACGTCACCCAGGCCAGCGTCTACGCCCTGCACGTGACTGAACTGGACGGCCAACCGACCGTCCTCGTCGGCTCCGACGACAATTGCCTCCATGCCCTGGACAGCACAGGCCGTCAGCGCTGGCAATACTGCACCGACAGCCGCATCACCGCGCTCGCCTCTTCCCCCACTAAAATCCTGGCCGCCTCCTGGGACGGTTATGTCCACCAGGTGAATCCCGACGGCACTCTGTACCGACGTTACCTGGTGGGTGAGGCGGGCGTGGAATACCCCTCAGCTCTGGACAGCGGCCCCGATGGGACGGTAGCCATAGCCACCAACAAAGGCGCGCTGTACCTCCTGTCCCCGACCGGTGACCTGCACCCCCTGCCGTCCCTGGGCGGATACGTGCGGCGGGTGCGCCTGACCGACCTGAATGACGACGGGCAACCGGAGCTCATCGCTGGTTCCAGCAGTGGAGACATGTCCATCCCCTCCACCGCCCTCCCCAACTGCTCCGTCACCGACCTGGCCTCTGCCGATCTGGATGGTGATGGGACGCGGGAGATACTCGTCGCCTGCGGAGACCCGAAGCCGGGCATCTACGCCTTATCCACTGACGGTACCCAACACTGGCGCTACGAAGCCCCCGCTGGAGTGTGGGCCGTGGCAGTGGCGGACTTGGACGGCGACGGGTGGCCAGATGCAGTCATCGGCGGCGACGACGGCACGGTGCGGGTGCTCGACCGCTGGGGCCGGCCCCGGGGCGGCATCGCCCTGGGCAGACTGGTGCACGGCCTGCGCGTGCACGACCTGGACGGCGATGGGCAGCCAGAGATCCTGGCTCGCGCCGGCTGGCAGGTGCACGCCCTGACAGCAACTCCAGCCTGGGAGTTCTCTCTGCCATCTCCCAATATCCAATACCCAATATCCAATACCCCACTACCTCCCGTCGGCGACGACGAGATCCAGTTGGTGGCCACGGGCGACATCATGCTGGCGCGCACGGTGGAGGAGCGCATGAACCAGTACGGCTCCCTCTACCCGTTCCAGGCTGTCCACCATCTGCTGCAAGCCGCCGACATCGCGGTGGGCAATCTGGAGACCCCTTTCACCGTGCACGGCAGCCCCGCCGACAAACGGTTCATCTTCCGCGCCCACCCTGAGCACGCCCCAGCCCTGCGCACGGTGGGCTTCGACGTCCTCTCCCTGGCCAACAACCATATCCTCGATTTCCCTCCAGACAGCATGGACGACACCCTGACCGCTCTGGAGGATTTGGGCATCGCCACTGTCGGCGCGGGACGTGGGGAAGCCGCCGCTCATCGCCCAGTGGTACTGGAGGTCAAGGGTGTCAAGGTAGCGTTCCTGGCCTTCGCCGCCCCTCGCTGGCGAGGCTCCTCTGAAGTGCCCACCGCCACCGACGTGGCCTGGGCCGAGCCGGAGCCGGTACGCACTGCGGTGGCCCAGGCCCGGCAGGAGGCTGACCTGGTGATCGTCATCTTGCATACGGGTACCGAGTACGAGGCCCAGGCCAACCAGCAGCAATGGGCCGTGGCCCACGCCGCCGTAGAAGCCGGAGCCGCCCTGGTCATCGGCCACCACCCCCACGTGCTGCAGGACGTGGAGATCTATCAGGGAGTGCCCATTGTCTACAGTCTGGGGAACTTCGTCTTCGACATGGACGTCATTGAGCGGACGCGGGACTCCGCCATCCTGCGGGCGGTGCTGGCCCAGGATGGGGTGCGCAGCCTGGACCTCTACCTGGCCCGCATCATGGATGACGCCCAGCCGCGCCTGCGCATTGCTGAGGATGGCTCTCCCCTGGTGCAGCACGTCTATCCTTGAGATTGGAGATTGGAGATTGGAGATTAGAGATTGGAGATTGGAGATTGGAGATTGGAGGTTGGAAGTTGGAGATTGGACATTGGAGATTGGATATTGGAAGTTGGAAGCTGGCCGGCATCCTCAGTGGATCCGATTTTGCTCGGCCTGGATTCCTTCGGCAGACTCAGGACAGGCTGCCAGATCCAGGCCAAAAGCGGGGATTTGGCAATCCCCTTAGAGCAATTTTAGATCCACTGGTCCTGGCGGTTGGGGTGGTAATCCTGTTGTTATCTCTGACCAGCACCCGTTGCACCCCGCCCCCCTCTCCCACCGCCACCCCTTCCCCTTCCGCCACTCCATCTCCAACGCCCTCTGTCACACCCTCCCTCACTCCCTCTGCCACTCCTACCCCCAGTTCCACTCCCACCCTCACTCCATCTCCGTCTCCCACCCCCAGCCCCTCTCTCACTCCCTCTCCGACTCCCACCCCTTCCCCCACTCCCCGTCCCACTACCACCCCGTCTTCCACCCCCACTCCATCTCCAATATCCAATATCCAATATCCCCCTCCCCCCGTCACCCCCTCTCCGTGTCCCTATGTGGTGGCCTTCGTCTCCCCCCGCACTGGCGACGACGACATCTACCTGCTGGATCCCCCCACCGGCCAGATCGCCAACCTCACCGCCCATCCCGCCGAGGACCGCGACCCGGCCTGGTCGCCCGACGGCACGCGCCTGGCCTTCGCCTCCCACCGAGACGGCAACTGGGAGCTGTACCTGTGGTCGGCTGCCGATGGGTCTGTAACTCGCCTGACCACCGATCTCACCTACGATGGCGCGCCGACCTGGTCGCCCGACGGCACCCGCCTGGCCTTCGAAAGTTACCGCGACGGCAACCTGGAGATCTACCTGCTGGACCTGGCTGCTGGCAACACCCCCGTCCGCCTGACAAAAAACAAGGCCGGGGACTACGCCCCAACCTGGTCACCCGATGGCCGTTATGTCGCTTTCACCTCCTGGCGCGATGGAGACAAGGAAATCTACCTGGCCGATCTGGAAGGCGGCATTGTGCGCAACCTGACCAACCATCCCGCTGCCGACGACGAGGCCCCGGCCTGGTCGCCCGACGGCACGACCATCGCCTTCGTCTCCTGGCGCGATGGCGACGCCGAAGTCTGCGTCGCGGAGACCCTTGGGGTTTCTAAAACCCCAAGGGTCTGGGCTCTCACCGCCAACGACGTGTACGACGGCGCGCCGGCCTGGCCGCCCGACGGCCAGCACATTTTCTACACAGGCTACCAGGAGGGAGAGCCCTTCGAGGTCTATGACCCCTATCGCCCCGGCACTTTCGGCCTCTTCTCCGTCCCCGTAGACGGCCGCCTCCACAGCCGCAGGACAGACCTATTTGAGCAAACGTTCCCCGCCGACGCCACCGCCCCGACCGTGGCCAGCTCGTTGCCCTGGGCCGAGCTCACCCAGCATTTGCCTTCCCCGCCGCCACCCACGCCTATCCCTACTCCGCCCCCCGGCGAGCTCCACCCCTTGGTCTCCCTGGAGGACATAGCAGTCGCGGATCCGCGCCTGAACGACGCCGTCGTTGAGAGCTACCGGGCCTGGCGGGAGGAGGTACGCGAGAAAACCGGCTGGGACTACCTGGGCCAGCTCTCCGACGTCCTTCGCGACCCCGGTTATGTCAGCCGCAAGCCCTACGGCTACCTCACCTGGCACAAGACTGGCCGGGCGGTGGATCTGCGCTTCGAGCTGCCCGATCCCGACGATGAAGGCCGCGACCAACTGCTGATCGTCCGCCAAGACGTCGGCCAGCGGACCTACTGGCGGCTATTCATCCGCTGCCGGGCCCAGGACGGCAGCCAGGGCCGCCCCCTCACCGAGCGACCCTGGGTGTTCTGGTTCCTGCTGGACGAGGAGAAAGAGCCCGAAGCCTACGAAGCTGGCGGTCGCCCCACCTCCATCCCGCCGGGCTACTACGAGGACTTTGCAACCATCGCCCGGCGACATGGCTGGCACGGCATCCCCGCCTTCGAGGAAGAGGACTACGACTGGCGGTGGGACAGCCTGGGGCGGGAATTCTGGCACTACCAGAAGCCCGATGGTCTCACCTGGTACCAGGCCATGCAGCAGATTTACCCAGAGGAAACCCTGCAGGAGCTCTTCAACTGGGAACTCTGCCTGGAGCGGGGGCAGACAGAGGCCGTGCTGCGAGCCAAGGGCGTACCCACCCCCAGCCCGACACCCACAGGCACACCGACGCCGACCTTCCCAGCGGAAGCCAGCGTCACCAACATCTCAGGACGGCCTCAGGCATTGCCGCTGGATTGCGAATCGCGTTCGGCCGTGGACTGGGCCGCCTACTTTGAGGTAGCGATTGATGAGTTAGAGTTTTTCTATAGCCTGCCGCAGTCCGATAATCCAGACAAAGGTTTCGTCGGCGATGTGCGTGGATCGTGGGGGCAAATCCCGCCCCATCCCTACGGCGTGCACGCCGAACCAGTGGCCGCACTCTTGCGAACTTACGGACTCGACGCCCAGGCGGTGCGAAACTTCCCCCTGGATACCCTGCGCTGGGAAATTGCGTCAGGCCGGCCAGTCATCGCCTGGGTCGCTGGGCATGTTAGCTCAGGGACACCGGTTCATTACGCCGCTCCCGACGGAAATAGCACCATCGTTGCCCGTTATCAACACACGGTCATGGTCATCGGCTACAACAGTCGCGAAGTGAGAATCCTGGACGGTGCGCAGGTGTACACTCGCCGGTGGAGCGATTTTGAGCGCTCGTGGGCCGTTTTGGGGAACATGGCCGTTATCATGCGCTCATCATCAGAGGAGAGCGCGCCCTCACACGATGTCCAACCAACGCAGCTTCCTCTCATCGAATAGGGCAATGGTCCGGAACCCCGTCTGGCGCGCCAGCGGCAGTTGACAATTCGAGCCGAATGGTCTATAATATATGGGTACAAGCTTCATATGCTACATGCGCTGTCCAAGCAAGCATCCGGGTGAGTGAGCTTTGGAGTTTACATAGCTTCTCAGCTACGCCAGAATTAAGACAGCAGCGAAATATATGTCCCGCCTCAATGAGGAACCAAAAATATACAATGGAGGTAATGGAAAGGGTCTAGTGACCGATTGTTAGCCATTGGCATGGACCCAGCAAATGTAGGCAACCCAATGAGTTCCCAGTCCGAACCTTATCCCTACAGCTTTCGTTCGGAGGTCAGTGAGCTCTAGAGTGCCTTGATTATGTCACGCATAGAAGTGACGCTAGTCAATTTTGCGCCATAACGCGAAATATCCAGATTTGCACATCTGGGGCAAGCGCTTTGAAAATCTCTGTTGTTATCCTCACAGGTGTTCTGAGAGGAGAGAACAGAGATTTTTGTTTCCCCAGCCAGGATGCGCAGAAAGGGGCGAAAAGGAGGAGGTGAGAAATGACAAATGACAACCGTTAAGCTAAGGCGAGGTGAATCTCAGGAGAGCTTGCTCAAGCGCTTCCGCAAGGACGTGGGCAAGGCTCGTATCCTGAGCGCCGTGCGCAAGAAAAAATGGTTTGTATCCAGAAGTGAGTTGCGTCGCAAAGCAAAAAGGCAAGGCATCCGAAAAGCTAAGCGAAAGCTCGCACGAAAGAGAAAGAGACAGCGATGGTAAGGATCAGGACTTTGGATGACACAAGTGAGGGAGGTGATGGCCATGAAAGTGAAAGCGTCGGTCAAGCGCCGTTGCTCGAAGTGTAAGATTGTCAAGCGCAAGGGCGTGATATACGTGATTTGCAAGAACCCTAAGCACAAACAAAGACAGGGGTAGCTTTGTCCGAACACGCCTGTGGCCGCGCAAGATGGTGCCGGGTCTCGGCCGCAGGCGCGGGATGAGGGAGAAGCAGTGCGTAGCCAGGGGATAGAGATTCACTCAGATGGAAGAATTCAAATCACCGGGACAACCGAATAGGATTCAAGGACTGCTGGATAAGGCAGCCCAGCAGGGATATGTCACCCTCGACGAGATAATGGAGATCTTCCCCAAAGTGGAGGAAGACCTGACTCAGCTACAGAAGCTCTTTACCTGCCTCTATGACCAAGGTATCGAGGTTTACGACGGCGAAGAGGAAAGGGCCAAGGCGAAAGAGGAGCCAGGCGGGGACGACGGAGATCGCAATGGTGATTTCGACTTGAGCGACATCCCCGCCGATGACACCGTTAGCTTGTATTTCAAGGAGATGAGCCGCGTACCTCTCCTGACACGCGAGGAGGAGGTGAAATTGGCCAAACGGCTGAAGCGAGGGCGGGAATCACGACGCCAGTTGGCCCGAGATAGTCATGGCCCCCAAGAGAAAGCAAGGCTGAAACGTTTAATCAAAGTGGGGGAAGAGGCCCGCCGGCACCTCATCAAGGCCAACACCCGTCTCGTGGTAAGCATCGCTAAGAGATACAAAGGGCATGGGGTGCCTTTCTTGGATCTCATCCAGGAGGGCAACCTGGGTTTGATTAAGGCCGTAGAGAAGTTCGACCACCGCCGGGGCAATAGGCTTAGCACCTATGCCACCTGGTGGATCAGACAATCTATCAGCCGCGCCCTGGGCGAGCAGGGACGCAACATCCGCATCCCTGTCCACATGAACGACCGCATCAGGAAACTCTACAAGACGGCAGAACGGCTGGAGCGGGAGCAGGGACGTAGACCCACCCCGGAGGAGATCGCCGAGGAGATGAACATTGAACCACGCAAAGTGCAGTGGATGATGAGGGCCTCGCGTCGCCCTTTCTCCCTGGAGCGGACAGTGGGCAACGAGGGGGAAACCGAGTTAGCGCATTTCATCGAGGATAAGGAGACCCCCGCACCCCCAGACGTCGCCGCCCAGCACTTGTTGGCGGAGAAGATAGAAGACGTCCTCTTCACTTTGACTCCGCGCCAGGCTCGCATCCTGCGCCTCCGCTTCGGCCTGCAGGACGGCTATAATTACACCTTGCAAGAGGTGGCGGAGAGATTTGGCCTGACCCGGGAGCGCATCCGCCAGATACAGTCTGAAGCCCTCAAGAAACTACGTCATCCCCGCCGCAGCCGCAAACTGCGAAATCACCTAAGTTAACAGATTCGCAAATCAAGTAGGAGGAAAGAAGCAAGAGCAATGTTTTCAGTTGGCGACGAAGTAGTACACCGCGTTCATGGCGCAGGCATTATCACTGGGAAGAAGGAAAGGCAACTCACCGAGACATCGAATCGCTACTTTGTGATCGAGATACCTGGATTCGATTCAACCCTGATGGTGCCCACCGACAAGGCTGGGCAGTGCCTACGGCCCGTCTCTAAAATGGCGACCCTGCGTCGTCTTTTAACGGACATATTGACAGGACAGCCAAACAAGTTACACAAGGACTACAAAGAGCGGGAGAAGCAAATCGGGAGCAAGCTGAAATCAGGAGAGCCAAAGAAGTGGATCGAGGTCGTCAGAGATCTGACCCACCGGCAAGAGCAAGGTTGGAAATCCAAAGTAGATCAGCGGTTGTTAGACAGAACCATGCACCTTTTAGCCGGAGAGTTTGCCCTGGCACAGGGGATTGATCCGGAGAAGGCCGAGAGTCGTCTTGCGTTCATTGTCGAACATCCGCACGAGTTCAAGGACCAGCAAGCCAGCACGGGATGGTTGCGAACACTGGTACAAAGGATAATGAGGCCATTCACAGAGAGCGAGACTCAAGCGACGGCAGATGCCAGGTAGGATTTTGATCAAAGAGAGGAGTACTAGATTATGCCCAAGATCAAGACACACAAGGCAACGGCAAAACGTTTCAAGATCACTGGCAGCGGAAAGCTGCGGCGGCGGAAACAGCGGCGCGGCCACCTGCGCCGCAAGAAATCAAAACGAGCTCTTCGGGCTCTAAATAAAGACCAACCGGTGGCCAAGGCAGACCGCAAGCGGATACGGAGACTTCTGGGATTGCGGCAGTAGTGTATTCGGGAGAGATGTCCAATGTCAACCCAGCACCAAGCTGCTGTATGTCAGCGATGCGGACGCGGTTTTATACTCACCACCACTTACCGTGACCTTTTACGCCGGCGAGGGGCTAAGGTGGTCACACCGGTGCTGTGCACGACCTGTTTCTTAAAGGGCGGGCCACTACCCAAGCAGCGAGGCAGGGTAAAATGGTTCAGCCCGCACAAGCACTACGGCTTCATTGTCACCGGGAAAGGCGAGGAGGTTTTTTCCCACCAGCATCAGCTTCTTGGGGGCAACGAGGTACGTGAGGGACAGACGGCCTGGTTTCATGTACGCTATTCTGTGAAAGGGCCAGAGGCGTTGAACGTGGAACTGCTTGAGGAATGACCATTTTCATTCAAAGAAAGGGAGTAGACTATGGGCAGTGTCAAAAAGTGGCGCAAGAAGAAGATCGCGAAACACAAACATCGAAAGAGATTAAAGCGTAATCGGTGGAAGCGCCGCCATAAAAAGTAGGGACGAAGACTCGATCGCGCAAGCCGAAAGATTGGAGGTTTAGAATGAGTGTAATCCTATGTGCCATTCGAGGAGGACCAGAGTACCAACCCGCTATTGCCCAGGCCATCAGCCTGGCACAGGAAACTGGCTTCCCGGTACATTTATTGTATATTGTCAATCGCGATTTACTGTCAAGCACAAATGGCGCCCAGGCTCGTGCCATATCGGGACAGATCCGCCAGATGGGCAGATCTGTTCTCCGTACAGCACTAGCCTGGGCCAGCACGGAAGATGTCACGGCCCAGGGAGTGATACGCCAGGGCAACGTTGGAGACGAGATCGCTAGTCTGTGCCGTGACCTTGGCGCCGATTATTTCATCCTCGGCAAACCCCAGGTCCAGGAGGAGAAAAACATCTTCTCCGATGCTCTGCTCGCGCAGTTCATCGAACAGATCGAAAAGCAGACTGGGACCAGAGTGGTTTCGCTACATGGAAATGCCACATGAAGGAAGCACTAGCAGCACACAATACAGCTATCTTACACTACACCGCTCCGCCCATCGTTGGTGGGGTGGAGGCTGTGATCCAAGCTCACGCAGAAGTGTTTGTCGAGGCCGGATACCCGGTGACTGTCGTCGCCGGCCGGGGTGAGGGGGCAACTCTTCCGTCGGGTACAAACTTTGTCCTGATCCCAGAGATGGATTCGCAGCACCCTCAGGTACTGCAAGTGTGTTCGATACTGGAACAAGGTGAGGTACCACCTGATTTCGATGACATGGTCCATCGGCTGACAGAAACACTGACACCGCTCCTGAGCCAATTCGACAACGTAATCGTCCACAATGTGCTGACCATGCACTTCAACCTGCCCCTCACGGCATCACTCCACTCCCTAGTGGATTCAGGCACCATTCAACACTGCATCGCCTGGTGCCACGACTTCACATGGACTGACCCACGCACTCGTTCGAAAGTTCAGCCGGGCTACCCGTGGGACCTGCTGCGCACTTATCGCCCGGACATGACCTATGTCGTGGTCTCGCGAGACAGGCAATGCACATTGGCCGCGCTCCTCGACTGTCCGTTGGAACAGATCCACGTGGTCTATAACGGAGTGGATCCCAAAGTGCTGCTGGGATTGTCTGCCGAGGGGCAGTCGTTAGTGAGCCGATTGAATCTGCTGGAGAGCGACCTGGTCTTGCTGATGCCGGTGCGCGTCACCAAGGCCAAGAACATCGAGTACGCGCTGCGCGTGGTGGCGGCGTTGAAGGCGCGTGGCTACCGCCCGAGACTGATCGTGACCGGCCCACCTGACCCCCACGACGAGGAGAGCATGGTCTATTTCCGGTCATTGCAGGAGCTGCGCAAACGATTGGACGTCGAAGAGGAAATGCGCTTCGTCTTTGAATCTGGCCCAGACCCAGGCAAACAGTTCACCATTGACGCGCAAGTGGTGGGAGATCTGCTCCGCGTGAGCGACGTCATGTTCATGCCCAGCCACACGGAGGGTTTTGGCATGCCGGTACTGGAAGCGGGTCTGGTCGGTGTGCCGGTTGTCTGTACAGACATACCGGCGGCTGAGGAAATCGGCGGCGAGGGCGTAATCCTTTTCGACGCTGATAAGGATCCAGTGCATGTGGCCAAACTTATCTTAGCCTGGATCGAACGGAGTCCGGCGCATCGTCTGCGGCGCCGTACCCGCCAAAACTACACCTGGCAAACGATCTTTCACCGGGATGTTGAGCCTTTGCTCACGCGTAAGGGAGAGGTGTGATGCTGTGCAGAGCTTTTTAATTATCCCGGAAGCGCCGGCTGAGTGATGAACTGTTAGCTATTCTCTATTCCCCCAAAGGGAAGTATCAAACGTCCTAATTCCACATTGACCGGACTGTGGGCAGCCAGGTATTCCTCCAGCGCTTCGCGAAGGATGGTGGGCACATCATAGATGGGATGCAGCTCCCAGTCGGAGTCTGTGTATCCCCAGACGGTCTCAAATTCAAAGTCGCTGCCGGCCACCCGGTACTCGCGCTCCGGCTCGACTGGTTGATCACCTACCAGCAGACGACCATCGCGCACGACTGCGCCACTGAGGTGCATCAGGCCCCGGGCCTTGCCTTGGAGGCGACAACCATCACCTCCATCTCATCAAGATGAATCCTACGCCGCCCCCAGTTCCCCGCGGTGCCACCCCAGATGTGTTCCACTTCGAACCCTGCCTGGCGAAAAAGCATGACCAGCTCTGTGGGCACGTAACTGCGCCCTCTCACCAGCAGGCTCTTCTTGCCCTGCGGTGTATCCCACTCGACGGTGAAGACTTCGATCATCGTGAGCGGATCAAACCGGCCTTTTTCCACGTCCTCCTGGGTAGCTTGGCGAATCATCCTGCATGCGTTGGGGGCGGTCAAAATGAACCCGGCCCCTGGCTTGAGGGCAGCGTGTATGTTGCGGAGAATGGCCAGATCGTGCTCGATGGGGTCATCCTCGCTGCCCAACAACGAGAAGGCTCCCTCGCACAGACATAAGGCCGCATCGAACAGCTTGCCTGACGTGAACCGCGTCGCGTCAGCGTGAATCAACTCGACCTCAACATCGGCTTCCCTGGCCGCCTTCTCCGCCTCAGCCAGCATCCCGGAAGAGATGTCCACCCCCGTGACCTGATACCCGCGCCTGGCAAGCTCAACAGCGTGGCGCCCGGTCCCACAGCCCACGTCCAGAATACGGCTACCCGCTGGAAGCCTCAGCTCCTCAAGCACAAAGTCAACTTCTTCCACCGTGTTTTTGGTGAAGGAGTTGTCCATGTAAACTGGCGCGTGGCCGTCGAAGAACTCCTCCCACTCGTTTCTCCTCGTCATCACTCATTCCCTCTTCACACCATGCACGTACAGAAAAATGGCCGCGTGATCCCGCCACCTTTGCAGCCAGGGATGCTTTTCGCACATCTCCTGGGATGGTCGGGGCTCTTGTATTCGTTTCAAGACGAATCCTGCCTCGATCAAAGCGTTGAGGTAGTCGGAGAGCGTCCTGGGAAACCTGGGCACGGCAAAGGGCTCAACGTTCTCTGAGCCTGGAGCCTTTGAGAACCTCCAACGCTCCACCCAGGATTCGCGAGCAAAATAGTCGGACACCGTGATCTTGACGTCATCTCCATGCTCATCAGGAATCCATCCGTATCCTTTGGTCAGGAAACAGGGGTGAATTATGCTGAACATCAACTCGCCACCTGGCCGAAGCACTCTGAAGATCTCTTTGGCGGCGACCTCGAAATCAGGACCATCCATCTTGGCGGACATGATTGGCCCATAAATTGGCGTTGTCGTCCCAGTATCGGGCGACTTCTTGCTCGGGTATTTCTGAAGGGTTCACATTGCAGTCCCTTTCAAACAAAGGCTTCGCTGCATACGATCTTCGGAACCTCTTCCTCGGCCGCAAGCCGGGTGCGTGCTGGCACGTCCTTCAGGTTGTGTTGGAAGTAGATGCGCTTCAACTCTTTCAACAAATCCTCGCCTGTCACCCCGTTTCGTCGCAGCAGGTTCAATTCTTTCGTCACCGCTGTTGTCAGAGCACCACGAAAGGCTTCCTCCAGCAGTGTCATGTCGCCGCGCAGGTCGTCGTCCTTGGTGGCGTTGAACAACACTCGGAGCTCACGCAACACGTAGCGCTGGCCCCGGGTCAGCGATCTCACGTGCTCACGTTGAGCTTTGCGTTGTCTCACCTCGTCGTCAAACCGCTGCTTGGCCCGCATCAACGCGGCGTTGTACCCTTCGGGCAGCGGCTGGGCCGGGTCGTCCTCTCCACAGACAATGGCCCGTAGCGCATCCGACAGATCACCCGAAACAACGTCGCCCTCTCCGTCCAGAAGCAGCAGTTGTTGGTAGCGCCCCGCCGCGAAGAAAGCGAAAATGCCTTTGTCTGCCGATGCCCGTCCGCTTCGAATGCCATTGCGCAAGTCGGCGATCCGCTCGAACTCGGCCGGGTTCTCCCGCCGCATCAGGCGCAGGAGTTCCTCCGCCTCGTTCAGGTCCATCGGCGCCTCTTCTTCTTCCTCGAACAGGTCCAGCGCCTTTCCCTTCCTCTCGTAAATGGCATACATGGCCTCTTGGTTCAGGTGCTCGCTGGGATCAAGGATGGCGGCGTCCTCGCCGATGGTCTCGTGGATTTCCCGAATGCGCGCGCTCAGTTTTTTCCGCAGATCCAACTGTCGTTCGATCCCCGTCTCAGGCAGGAAGTTGAAGGCGAAGATGCGATCGTGCTCTGAACCGATGCGATCAATCCGCCCCAGGCGTTGAATCAGGCGCACCGGGTTCCAGTGCAGATCGTAGTTGATGACCTTGTCACAGTCTTGCAGGTTCAACCCTTCGGCCAACATATCGGTGGCGATTACGGTGTTCAATTCCACCTCGTCTTTGCGGAAGCGATACCAGGGGTTGGCACGCGGCGCGAGTCGCCCGACGACGCGCTCACGGCTCTTGTCACCGCGGTAGATAACCTCGATGTCGTCGCGCACGTCGTTGGGGTTGAGATTCTCGTAGAGATACTGGGCGGTGTCGGCATATTGGGTAAAGATGAGCCGCTTGCCTTCAGAGAGTACAGGCTTGTTCAGCCACGCCTTGAGGGTTTGCAATTTGGCGTCCTGGTCGGCCGTGATGGGCTCCACCAATCGCAGCATTTGGTCGAGAATTCGGATGTCCTGCTCGATGTGTCGCTTGAGCAGGTCAACGTGGAAGTCGGCGATGTCGTAGCGGCCGCTGACCTGGCGCAGCGCGTCTAAGAGTTGAATCTCCTCCATCTGGTCTGATTCGTACAAGATGTCTCGGGCTTCTTCGCCTGCCGGGACGATGCCCTCATCCAGGGCTTTCAGGAAACCTTGATGAGTGCGCAGCAGCCGCCGCAGCGTCTCGCGGAAAGCGTGCACGCTGGATTCAAACCGCTTGAAGAGCATCACCCGCATCAGTCCCCGCAGGTTCGCCCCCGCCTGGTGGAGTTCCGCATAGCGGCGTTCCTTACGCTTTTCCCGTCTGGCGTAGTGCCAAAGCCCGTAGCGGGCATAGGTCAGCTCATCCGGGGATGGGGACAATTGATCCTGGCGTGGGCGTCCCAGGTAGTGACGCAGTTGGGCGTAGAGACCTCGATAGGTCTCTTCGATGCTGTAGGTGATGGTGTCCAGTTCGCGCCGGGGGAAGAACTGGTGACTGCCACCTACGATGACGTAGGCACGTCGCTTACCATCTCGATACTCTTGAAAGCGGGCTGGATTCACCTTCTCGTGCGTCTCAGCATCGTAGCCGTACCAGCGCAGGACGTGGCTGCGGGTGCGGCGGATCAGGATGTGCACCAGCACGTCCCGCAATCGCTTGTCGCCAATCTCGACGCCCCGAAAGAACTCTCGCAAGTTTGGAGGGGCGATGGGGAGGTCAGTCCGGTCATCATGGTGGAAGAGCTTGATTTGGTAGTACACGTCCCACGCGCTCTTGTTGCGCGGGGTGGCGGTCAAGAACAGGCACTTTCGTCCGGTAGCCAGAAAGCCTTGCAGCAGTCGGTACCGTTGGCGGTCCGAATAGCGGAAGTTGTGGCTTTCGTCCACCAGCACGAAGTCGCGGTCGCGGTATTTCACATCCTCCAGCAGGAAGTTGCGGCCATCGTCCCGCTCTCGCAAGAGGCCCATGGAAAGCACGCGGGCATTGAGTCGGTAGACCTCGTTGTAGCGCTCCCACATGTCCACCAGTGATCTGGGGCAAATAATCAGGGGGCGGGCGTGCTCGGTGCGCTCGAAATGCTTGACCACCGCCGCGCCGATGTACGACTTGCCCAGGCCCACCACATCGGCAGCGAAGCAGCCGCCATAGTCCCGCACCATCTGCACGGCCTGGCGCACGGCGACCTTCTGGAAGTCGGCCAGGTCGCGGGTGATGTCGTCTTCCCACAGGATCTCGCGCCGTTCGGCTTCTTCCAGGCGGTCCTTGACCAGTTCGTAGAGGGCCTTCATGTAGATGTCGTAGGGGCGGGCCAGGATTTCCACGCCGTCCCGCTCGTCCACGACGCCCACGGCCCAGGAACGCTTCAGTTCGTTCATGAGGGCAGCGTCGAAGTCGCGCGCCTCGTCCCAGAGTTCCTCGAACCAGTCCACCAGCGCCTCGTGGTTGGCGTTACCGTGCACCAGCACGTTAAGCTCGGTGTTGTGGGCAATGCCGGCCAGGGTCAGGTTGGAGGATCCGACGACGGCGATACCCTTCTCCTCGCGGGGGATCTCGTTGCCGGAGAGATCGTAGACCGGGCCGTAGTCGAAGACATAGGCTTTGGCGTGGAGCCGCCCTTTGGTATAGACGCGCACCTTGAGCCGCTTTTCCTGGATCAGCCGCAGCACGGTGCGCACCGTGGTCTCGTCCTCGTCCGTCTGGTCCATCAATGAGATCGCGGTCTTCAGGTTAGTGGCTGTATCCTCAGCGGAGCGCTGCATCTCCACCCGTTTGCGATAGCGCCAGCCCTCGGCCGCCTCTTCGAGTATGTCCAGGCGTTTGTACCCTTCGGCCAGCATCTCCAGCGTCTGGCGGTCGGTGGTGTTGCCGATGAGCAGGCGGATTTCGCGGAGCTGCTCCAGGTGGCGGTGGATGGGCTTCAGGCCCGACAGGAACAGATAGCCCACCGCGAACCGCGCCCGCTCGCTGCCGGGCAGGATGCGCTTGATGTGGTCCAGGAGTTTCTCGCTGCGGTTGTCAATGATGTCGTGAGGCATTACGCTGCCACCATGACTGGTTTGGCTGTCGTGGTCGGCTCTGGCAGCGGCTGCCTTGTCTCTCTGAGAGACACGATGTAGAGTTCAATAGCTTCCTTCATCAACCGTTCCGTCTCCTCAATGGTATCACCGGCGGCGACACAGCCCGGCAGATCAGGTGCGTAGGCCGAATAGTTCTCACCAGCCCGTTCGTAGATCACAAGATATTCTTTCATCGCTCGTCCTCCAGTTCAGCTTGTTTCCAAACGCTCTTAAGCGTGCCGGGCGCGAGATCTTTGCTGGGACGCCCGGCCACGACCACAATGCCCCTCTTGAGGGGATGCTTCAGTATCCGGTGGCTGCCGCGTTGGCGGGTCACATACCAGCCGTCTTCTTTGAGGCGTTTCAGCACATCGCGAATTCTCACTTCCAGCCTGCCTTTGCCCCTCTAACGATCACACACTCCTCGCCTTCTCCAGCCGCTTCCGCACCAGCTCCACAACCGCCTCGTACACCGCCTCCCTTTCCCCTTGCGTCAGCCCCAGGGCGTCAAACACTACATCGTCCAGCGCGCGGCGGTCCGGTTGGTGGACCTCATCAAAGACGGGCTGCACTTTGCGCTCAGCCATTTGGCGAAAACGCGAAGTGAGTTCGCTAATAGCTTGACCAACAATTAGAGTAGGGTCTAAGATCGGCAATCGTGCAGCGTCGCTCGCCTCAAATTTCAAGGCTCCCTGGCCAAGACCTGACCGTCCCCAGAGCGCAATAACTAATGCAGTGAAGGTCGAGTTCAGAATTGCTGCGAGAGGTTCCGCTTGTGTATCGTCTTTTGGGAATATGCGATGAAAGCATCTGTCACTGGCAATGGGTTCTGTCGCATATGGAGCTATAAATCGGTCGTTAACCACGTATAGCAGAAAGTTTCTTGTCGGGGTAAGATTCTGTTTGGGAATAGCCCACCAACCCGGTGTTCGCCGTTTGACAGTCTCCGTCTGCGGCCATGGGATGCCCGCTGCGGTTTTTTGTCGCTTCCTAGTCACTTGCCTCTCACCCCAATCAATATATGCGAGCGCTCCGTGAAAAGACTTCGATCTCAATTCTCTTTTGGACAGGGAGCACGCAAAGACCACTGTGTCAAGGGTTTGTGTATGGACGACAAGTGACTGAACTTGGTTGGTAGAGCGGATAATTGGCAACAAAAAGCAATGCTCTATTCCCCTCTCATTCGCCTCCAGCTTGTCAAGGTAGAAGAAATCATTGATTCCTGAATAGCATCCCGGCCTTACCGTGGCAACGTCGCGTAGTCGCACCAGTTTCCCATTGCCCTTCTCCAGAATGGTGAAGAAGATGTCCGGCGCGCGCAGGTACTTGCTACCCCACTTGTTGCTCTGGTAGCGAGCAGCGGCTTTGCGTACTCCGTCTTTCTTTCCCACAGCAAGCCCCTCTTCATGAAGGTCGCACTGCTTGCGAGCGATGACGCGAAATTCAGGGCGCACGAGCCGGTCTGTGGCTTCCTCTATCTCCTGAAACACGACGGGCGAGAGCACCTCCTCAAAGGGCACCCTGAACATCACAAAGCGGGCGGTCTTGTCCAGGCCCGCACGATGCCGGTCGTCGGGCGAGCCCAGCAGGGCGATGATGGTGTTCACGTCGGCCTGGGCGAACGTCCGCCTGGCTTCGTTGTCCAGGATCATCTTCGCCTGGCCGTGCTTCAGCAAGAACTCCTGCAAGTCCTTCCCATAGCCCACGTCCAGCCAGGAGTTGGAGGTGATAAAGCAAAAGGAGCCATTCTCGTTCAGCAGCGACAGGCCGTGCAGGTAGAAGTAGATGTACAGGTCGCTCCGGCCAGCCAGCTTGCGGAACTTCCCCGACACTGGCTTGTAACCGAAGAAGCGCGGGTAAGCCACGGCAACGGAACGCCGCAGTTTCTCTTTGTATTCCTTCTTGAGCTGACGCCATTCGTCGGGATCAAAGTCATCCTCGCGCTTGTCGGGCGGGGCGATTCTCTCCTGCCGCACGTAGGGCGGGTTGCCCAGGACGACGTCGAAGCCGCCCTTGTCGCCCTCGAAGATCTCCACGAAGGCGATGTCCCACACGAAGGGCGGTTCCTGCACGGCGCGCAGTGCGCCGAGAGCTTTGGCCACCTGCTCCTGTTGGGCCTCCAGCGCGGCAGCTTCGGTTTCTAGAGCCTGTGCTGTTTTGTCATCCACAGCACGGGTCTCCTCGCCCGTAAGGTCCATTTGTGTAAGCGAAAGCTGGTGGTGGATCTCTTTGAGGCGTTTATCGAGGGCGTGTCGTCTGGCAGCCAGGATGTCGCGGAAGAGGCGAAGCTCCTCCTGCTTCAGTTCGGCTTCGGTGTGGAACTTGCCCGAGGGGTCGTTGTGGTAGAACTTGAGCTTCTCGCCTTTGAGTCGGGTCAGGCGTCCTTTGAGTTCGCGTGGGATCTTCAGGTGTGCCTGGTGCAGGGCGAAGTTGATGCCTCCCACTTCTTGCACCAGGCTGTCGCCGGGGCGAACTTTGAAGGAGAGGTTCGGCAACAGCGGGCGGAATTTGAGCTCGGCTGGTTGCAGTGGCGTCTCCACCACCAGTTGCAGCCACAGCCTGAGTTCTGCCACATGCACCGCCCAGGGCATCACGTCCACCCCGTACAGACTCTGCCCGATGATGCGCTTCCGCCGCTCGTAGGGTGTTTCGTCGAAACCCAGTTGCGCGCTGGCCCGGACTTGCAGGTCATCGAGGACAGCGAGCATCCCCACCAGGAACGAGCCAGATCCACAGGCGGGGTCGAGCACCGTCACCTCCCGCAGCAGGCCATCGAGTTCAGGCCACAGGTTCTCCCGCGCCACCGCATCGTCGGCATCGTCTTTCTCGTCCGGGTCATAGGCGAACACGGCTTCGTAGAGAAGCGGCTTGTGCTTCTCACCCAGCCGGTTCGCCAGCCAGTCCACCAGGCTCAGGCGGCACATCAGATCAATCTCGATGCGGGGTGTGTAGAAGATGCCCGCCATACCTCGCAAATCCTCTTCTTCGATGCCCTCGAAAGTGATGTTGACCAGGCTCTCGTAGACCTTGCCGATCATCTCCGGGTCAACGGCTACCTCTTGGTCGAAGGGCGTATCTTCGCCGATGGTGAAGTTGTAGCGTTCCAGGAAACCGGGCTCCTGGCCGTCGAAGCGGTCGAAAAGCATCTCGAAGATGGCGTCGGACACAGTGAAGGAGAACTGCCTGTCCAAGTCGTTGCGGGTGAACAGACCACCATTGAGGTAGGGGGCCAGCGCCAGCGCGCGGCGAATCTCCGGCGGGAAATGCCTGCGGTCCGCACGTCCTGCCTGGAACTTCTCGTTGAACGCCTCGAAGAAGAGCACTGAGAGCCACCGCTCGAAGAAGGTGTCTTGGGGTTGTCCAGAATCCTTGTAGGCTTCCCAGAAGGTGCGGATGAAATGCGAGTCGTCGCCCAGCCAGCGTTTGCGCTGGATGAAGTAGAGGAACATCAGGCGGTTGAGGAATTGGAGCGCACAGTCGTGAGCCCAGGCGGGGTTGCGAGCCTGACGATGGAGGTGTTCTTGCAATCTGGCAAAGACCCGTTTGTAATCGTTGAAGAAAGCCTTTGTCACAGCTTCGACATCAAAGGCTTCGTCGTGGCGCTGCTGAATCTCCAGCGGCGACACTTCGAATAACGTGCGGGGGATCGTCGCCACATCCAGCATCGAAACCCGCTCCGTGGCGGTGCGCAGGCGCTCCTCAGGACCAACGGCGATGCGGCGCAAGAGGCGGAGGCGGCGGATCTTCCGCTCTGCATCTTCAGGAATCCTGGCTCCTTCTTTGACGTTGACAAAGTGCCAGCGGGTCTGCTGCTGGTCGGAGAAGATGAAGAGGGCGTAGGGGTGCTCCTGCAGCAGGCGGTTGACCACCGTCCGCTCGTCGGTCAGGCGCAGGCGGTCGGCGGCAAGACGACAATAGAGGATATGGAAGCCGTTGGCGTCGGCGAAGAGAACAGGGTCTTCGGCCAGGGCCTGGCGTGCGCCTTCTCCCCAGTCCCGGCGTGGCAGGGGTTGATTCACGCGGTCGTAGTTGAGATACTGCCAGAAGAGCTGTTTGAGAGGCTCCAGCCCTCGCAGGCTTTTGAGGATAGAAAGGACTGCGGTTTGAATATCCTTGTTCATTTTAGGTCTCTCACACTCATTTTCAGCCGGATACATCCATTCTACCACAAAGCACCAGGTAAGTCAATGCCCGACTCATAACAAGTGCCCCCGGCGCTGGCTACCACCGGGATGGTCCGCCCGCACCGAGGGCACTTCTTGTCCTTCAACCTGTACTGGGTCACGCTCAACCCCCGCCGCCGGACCAGCAGCTCCCCACACCCCGGACAATAGGTGTTCTCGTAAGCGAGACTTTCCGCCGCGAGGCTTTCCGCCCGATGCCCCAGTACGTTGCCCAGGTAGACGAAGTCCAGTCCCTCCTCCCTGCCGATGTCGTGGGCCCGCTCCAGGGTCGGCAGCGGCGTGGGCGGGGCGGTGAACTTGTAGGCGGGATAGTAGCCGCTGCAGTGCCAGGGGGTGTCGGCGCCTAGCTCCTGGCGGATGCGCCTGGCGATGCCCCGTAAGACCTCCTCGTCGTCATTGACAGTCGGTATCACCAGGGTGGTGACCTCGATGTGCACCCCCGCCTTCTTGGACTCCCGACAGTTGCGCCAGACCTTCTCCACATCGGTCCCACAGTGCTTTTTGACCGCTGCCGCGTCGCCTTTGACGTCCACGTTCATGGCATCCAGACCCGCTTCGATCAGCAGCTCCAGCGCCTCCGGGGTCATGTAGCCGTTGGTCACGTAGGTGTTGTAGAGGCCCCGCTGGCGGGCAAGTTTGAACACGTCGAGGGACCACTCCAGGGAGAGAGTCGGTTCGTTGAAGCTGATGGAGGCGCCCTGGCAGCCACGGCGCGCCGTCTCAGCGATGAAGTCCTGTGGGGACACGTAGCGTCCAGGGCGAGGCGGCGATTTGGAGATGTCCCAGTTCTGGCACCAGGGACAGTTGAAGTTGCAGCTCCAACTGCCGGCCGTCAGGGCCACGCTGCCGGGGTAGAAATGATAGAGGGGCTTCTTCTCGATGGGGTTGGCTGAGAGGGACGATACGTTGCCGTAGATGAGGGTATAAAGAGTGCCGCCTTCGTTTTGCCGCGTGCGGCACCAGCCCAGGCCGCCCTCGGCTATCTCGCACCGCCGCTCGCAGGTCAGGCAGCGCACCTTGCCGTTGAGCTTCTCTTGGAGCAGGGCTTGCCTGAAGTATGGTTTGTACATCTTGGCTCCCCAAAAAACACTACAACGGATTTAGAATACAGCGGATTGAGAGCCAAAAAATCCGGGCTCTTTAGGATTTCGCAGGGTCAAAGCACCGGAGTCCCCAACTCGTTGGGGGTGCGGCGTAATAAACCCGAACAAATTCGGAACTCCAATGTGCCATCCACGCAAAATCCCAGAGAGCCAAAATCCGTTCCTTTCCCAATCCGCTGTAGTGCTCACGTGATCCCGCCATGCCCTCTCAACTCCTCCAACACTGCCCTGAGATCATCGGGCAACTCCGCTGTGAGTTCGATGTACTCGTCGCTGCCGGGCAGGCGGAAGCCCAGGGTTTGGGCGTGGAGGAATTGACGCCGCAAGCCGCTCAGACGCTGCTTGCGAAAGCCGTAGACGGGATCGCCAGCCAGGGGGTGGCCGATGGAGGCGAAGTGGACGCGCACCTGATGGGTGCGGCCGGTCTTGGGCTCGGCTTCCACCAAAGTGTAGGGGCGTGCTTGGTGTCCTGCCTTATCGCCGAAGTACTCCACGACCGTGTACTCGGTGCGGGCCTCGCGTCCCCCCTCCACCACGGCCATGCGCTTGCGACGCTTCTTGTCCCGCCCGATGGGAGCTTCGATGACACCGCGCACTGGCTCCAGGCATCCCTCCAGCAAAGCCACGTAAACCTTATGTACCTCCCGACGCTTGAACTGGCGCTGGAGGTGCCGGCAGGCTGAATCATTCTTGGCCACGATGATCAGGCCTGAGGTGTCTTTGTCCAGGCGGTGGACGATGCCGGGCCGCAAATCATCCCCCACCCCAGCCAGGTCCGGGCAATGGGCCAGGACGGCGTTGACCAGAGTGCCCGTGCGGTGGCCGTA
Organism: Chloroflexota bacterium; assembly: GCA_030611885.1. Lineage (GTDB taxonomy): Bacteria > Chloroflexota > Anaerolineae > VGOG01 > VGOG01 > JAUWOY01. The sequence goes on from JAUWOY010000004.1 coordinate 70,925, forward strand.
GGCGGGGTGCACCACCATCCCCGCTGGCTTGTTCACTACGATGATGTCCTCGTCCTCGTAGACGATGTCCAGGGGGATTGGCTCAGGCCGCACCTCCAGGGACTCCGGCGGCGGGATGCGCGTCACTACCAGGTCGCCGACCTCCACCCGGTAGCTAGGCTTGGCCATCCCACCATTGACCGTGATTAACCCCTCTTCGATTAGCTTTTGGACGCGAGAGCGGGAGAGGTCCGGCGCCATCTGGGCGACGTATTTGTCCAGACGTTGTCCGCTCTCGCTCACCCTCAGCTCAATGACCTGTTCCATCTGCCTTATCCCAATCATTTTTCAAGCTGTAGTGCCACCACATAAGTCGCCTCACGATTATAGTGAGCGCATTTTGGTTTTGTGAATTTGGGTGATGGCGGAAAGAGTACCACGGATGTGGAAATACACGATGTTCAACCACAAGTTGAGACAAAACGCCTCTTTTGACCGCCGGAGGTGTGATTATCGTGTATTTCTTTATCCGAGGTACTCTCCCCCCATACACGCAATTTCACGCTTTTCAAGTGCGCTGAGTATACCCGGATAAATCCTTGAACTCCACAAGCCCGCCATGTGTCAAAAAGCCGAGGCCCTCAGGCTCTCGGCGTGATTTCTCAAGACAGCTTCAAAAATCCTGTTTATCATCCCACTCCCTCCAATCTCCAATTTCCAATCTCCAATCTCTAATCTCTAATCCCCTAATCCCCAATCCTCACCATGACGCAAGAGATGGAAAGCCAGGATCACCACCCCTACCACGATGGAACTGTCGGCCACGTTGAAGACGGGCCAGACCTTGAAGTCTATGAAGTCAATGACGTGGCCGTAGCGCAGACGATCAACCAAATTGCCCAGAGCTCCGCCCAACTGCAAGCCCAGGCTGATCTGAACCAACCACTGGTCGCCAGGCAAGTAGCGGTAGTAAAAGATGATGGCCGCTATCACCACCACGGCGATGACCATGAATATGACTCCGTGATCGGGAAACAGACCGAAGGCCGCCCCCGTGTTGGTCACGTAAGTCAGGCTCACCCAGCGCTCCAGAGCAGCCACGGGATTCCAGGATTCGCCCAGCTTCAGGCTGTCCATCACCACCCACTTGCTGATTCGGTCAACCAGCAGGGTGAGAATGGCAACCACTGGCAAGAGAAACCCTCTCCACTTCTCACGATGCAAAAGGCAAACTCCTCTACGACCTCTCGCGCTGCTTCTGGCACTGGATGCACAGGGTAGCGGAAGGAAGAGCCTTCAAACGAGCACGATCTATCCTACTGCCGCAGTCCTCGCACAGCCCATAGGTGCCTTTATCAAATTTTGCCAGGGCATCGTTCACCTGGCCCAAGAGACGCTGCAGATTCTGACGCAAGGCGTGGCTCTTAGTGTTTTCCAAAACCTCGGTAGCATCGTCGGCTATGTGGGTGCTGTAACCAGGGTTATCCTGCTCCGTCACCACTAACCGCTCCATATCCGCTATCAGACGTTCGCGCTCCTCTTCGAGCCGCTTTCTGAACGAGCCATCAGCCCTATCCATCACAACCTCCTCCCATTTTACCATCAGGCTGACTTGGAGTCTATTCTACTCGATTGTCACCAAAAAAGCAAATCTGTCCAAACTTCAAACTCTAAACCATTATCAGGCCCAAGGTGATCTCCTCACCCTCGATTTTGAAGGTCTGGGCATGGGCCTCGGCTGGCGGCTCACCCTCGATCAACTCTTTGGAGAGGGTCTCGCCCTCGATATACTGGCCGAGGGTTTCCAACACCTCCCGCAGGGCCGGGCCAGCCTGGTAATAAGTGGTGATGCGATCCTCGATGCGGAAGCCAGCGCCCTTGCGCATGATCTGGATGCGGCGCACCAGCTCCCGGGCCAGGCCCTCTCGAATCAGCTCGTCATCGAGGGTGGTGCTGATGGCGGCCAGATAGCCGGCCTCCTCTGTCACAGCGTAGCCCGCTTGGGCCTCGGTTCGCACTTCCAGTTCCTCAGGCAGAAGACTCACGGTCTGCCCTTCAACCTCCAGAGCGACGGCCTCGCCAGCCTGGACGCGCCGGGCCAGCTCAGCTTGATCCAGCTCGGCCAGGGCTGCGCGGATCCTGGGGAACAGGGCGCCATACTTTTTGCCCAGGAGATGTGGCACGGGGCTAATGCGGTGGTCAACCACCTGGCCGGCGTCCTCCAGGAAGACCAACTCCTTGACGTTAAGCTCATCCAGCACCTGATCAGCCAGACGGCGCAGGGACTCGGCCTCGCCCTCGCTCCGCACCTTGAACAGGGCCTGGGCCAGCGGTTGGCGCAGTTTGATTCCCGCCTGATTGCGAGCCCCATGCCCCAGGCTCACCAGGCGCATCACCAGCCGCGTGTCCTCCACCAGCTCTTCATCAATTAGAGCCTCATCGGCTTGGGGGTAGTCGCAAAGGTGGACGCTCTCCGGCGCTGTCGCGTCAACGCTCCTCACCAGGTTCTGGTACATCTCCTCAGCGATGAAGGGCATGAACGGGGCCAGCAGCTTGGCCAGGGTGGTCAGGCACTCGTAGAGGGTGGAGTAAGCGGCCGCCTTGTCCTCGTCCTCCTCGCCCTTCCAGAAGCGGCGGCGGCTGCGACGCACGTACCACTTGGAGAGGTCATCAACGAAGCGCTGGAAGGGCCGCGCGGCCCCCGTTACGGCGTAGTTGTCCAAAGCAGTGGTGACGCGCTGGACGAGGAGATGCAGCTCGGAGAGGATCCAGCGATCAAGGGCAGGTAGATTCGTAAATTCGGGATTCGTAGATTCGTCTACATCCGAATCTACGAATTTACGGGCTACGAATCTACTGCCCGGTTGCCAGCCGTCAATGTTGGCATAGGTCACGAAGAAGGAGTACACGTTCCACAGAGTTAGCATGAAAGTCCGGACCACGTCGCCCACCAGTTCGACGGAGAAGCGGCGGTCGTTGCCTGGCGGGGTAGCAGTGTACAGGTACCAGCGCAGCGCATCGGCGCCGTGCGCGTCCAGAACCGTCCAGGGATCCACCACGTTGCCTCTGGACTTGGACATCTTTTCGCCCTCGGCGTCCAGGATCAGACCCAGGCAGAGGCAACTCTTGTAGCAGGGCTCGTTGAACAGCAGAGTGGAGATAGCGTGCAAGCTGTAGAACCACCCTCTGGTCTGATCTACGGCCTCGCAGATGAAATCGGCCGGGAACTGCTCCTCGAAGGCCTCCCGATTGGCGAAGGGATAGTGCCACTGAGCTACCGGCATAGACCCTGAGTCGAACCAGGCATCTATCACCTCAGGCACGCGCCGCATGGTGCCATCGCAGTCCGGGCAGCGGTAGGTGACAGCGTCAATGTAAGGACGGTGCAAATCCAAATGACCAATGTCCAATGACCAATGACCAATCTGAGAATTTGGGGTTTGGGATTTGGTCATTGGGATTTGAGCTTTCACAGCTAGTTCCTCAACACTCCCGATGCACTCCTGCCGCCCACATTCCTCGCAAACCCAGACGGGCAAGGGCGTTCCCCAATAGCGCTCTCGGCCCAGGGCCCAGTCCACGTTGTTTTCCAGCCAGTTGCCGAAGCGGCCGTCGCGGATGTGCTCCGGGTACCAATTGATCTGACGATTGAGGTTCACCAGCTCGTCCCTGTAGCGAGTGGTCTCAATGTACCAGGTAGCCTTGGCGTAATACAGGAGCGGGGTGTGACAGCGCCAGCAGAAGGGGTAGACGTGGCGGCAGGTCGCCACCTTGTACATCAGCCCGCGCCCCTCCAAATCCTCGACGATCAGGGGGTCGGCGTCTTTGACGAACAGCCCCCGCCAGGGGGTAACATCGTCAATGAAAGCGCCGCGCAGGTCAACGGTATGCAGCACGGGCAGGTCGTACTCCTGGCCCACCTCCAGGTCCTCCGCACCGAAGGCTGGCGCGATGTGCACCATCCCCGTGCCGTCCTTGGTGGTCACGAAGTCGCCCGGAACCACGTAGCAATAGTCCTTCTCCACTGGCAAAAAGGTGAACAGGGGCTGATAGTGCATCCCAAGTAGCTCCTTGCCTGGTACGGTTCGCACGACCTCGTAGGGGCCATCCAGCACCTCGTCCAGCAGCTCTTTGGCCAGGATCAGCCGCTCCTTCTCGCCCTCTCTTTCCAGTTCGATGGTGACGTACTCGATCTTGGGGTGAACTGCCAGGGCCACGTTGCCGGGCAGGGTCCAGGGAGTGGTGGTCCACACCAGAAAGTAGGTGCCAGGCTCATCCCGCAGAGGGAACTTGACGAAGATGGACGGGTCTTCGGCCTCTTCGTAGCCCATAGCCACCTCGTGATCCGACAGGGGAGTGCCGCAGCGCGGGCAATAAGGTACCACCTTGTAGCCCTGGTAGATGAGGTCTTTATCCCACAACTGCTTGAGGATCCACCAGACCGACTCGATGTATTCATTCTTCAGGGTGATGTAGGGGTCGTCCATGTCAATCCAGAAACCGATGCGGTCGGTCAGTTCCTCCCACTCCCTGACGTAGCGGAAGACGCTCTCCCGGCACTGGGCGTTGAACTCAGCCACGCCGTAGTCCTCGATAGCCTGCTTGCTGTTGAGGTTCAGCTCCTTCTCGATCTCCAGCTCGACCGGCAGGCCATGCGTATCCCAGCCCCCCTTCCTGAGGACATGGTAGCCACGCATGGTCTTGTAGCGGGGGAAGAGGTCTTTGAAAACCCGAGCCAGGACGTGATGAGTTCCAGGAAGCCCGTTTGCCGTGGGTGGCCCCTCATAAAACACGTATCGCGGCGCACCCTCGCGAATCTCCAGGCTTTTCTCGAAAACCTTGTTCTCCTTCCAGAAGCGGAGGATGCCCGCCTCCCTCTCGGGAAAGTTGACTTTGCTAGATACTTCTTTGAACATGATTTCTCCTCCTTCCGCACTCAGGGATGAATCAAATTGATAAGTCAACGAGTGATAAGGGACAAGCACCTCATTACCTCATTACTCGTTACCTTATTCCTTACTCTCTCCCTCACTCTTCCAACGCAATCCGCAGCCGCTTGTTAATGCGGCCTTTGCTCTCGTGGCCCACCACTTTGAGCTTTGAGCTTCCAGTCCCTTAAACAAAAAGCTCTCATCCCCAAGGGACGAGAGCCTGGACTCCCGCGGTACCACCCTAATTGGCGTTGCCGCCCACTCTGTGAGGTACGTATTCATACCCCCGTCCGTGTAACGGAGGACGAGCCCGGCCAGGTCTACTTGCTTCGTACATTCGTCACGAATCTACGAATAACGAGTCTACGAATTTACGAGCTTTCGGCTGACAGCTCCGGAGGGATTTTCGGCGAGGTTCCCGCATCCGGCTCCCACCTGACCCGGACTCGCTGAGCGTTACCCCTCACCTACTCGTCTCCATCATCGCTCTTGTTGGGAAAATATAACACAGAAATGGCGATTTGTCAAATCAATGCCCCAATATCCTCACGCTCTCCTGGCGGGGCTGAAGCACCAGCCGGGAAGCGGCAAACCGGCCCAGCAACTCCCGCACCTGATTGCGGCGGGCCCTCATGCGCTCATCTCTGGCCTTCCAGACCCCGCTGACCTGGTTGATGGCCAGGCTGCTATCGCCCCTCACTTCGATGGAGAATTCCGAGGGGCTCTGATTCGCATCCGTTAGCCTCTGGATCAGGTCACTCAAGCCAGCGATCAGCGCGTCGTACTCCGCCTCGTTGTTGGTCATCTCCCCGCCGAAATCGAGCCGCACCAGCCGCTCCTTGCCATCGCTGGCTCTGATCGAGGCATAGCTGCCATAGCCAGGGCCAGGATTGCCCAGGCTTCCCCCATCGAAGACCAAAACGTAATCGGGCTGGCCCTCTAACTGACCAGCATCGAAGGCCAACGCGGGTTTGCGAGCTTTAGACACCTCACCTAGCTCCCCGAATTCTTCCACGGCGGAAAGCTTTTCGAAAAGCTCTCTCTTCTCCGCCTCGCTCAAGGCGGAAATAGCTGCTAGAATCTCGTCCACGGCCTTCATTGCTGGCCTCCCCTGGATTGTCATTGCGAGCGCAGCGAAGCAATCTCCATCCCGCGAATTGGGGATTGCTTCGGCGCAAACAGCGCGCCTCGCAATGACAAGTCTCTCATTTCTCCCCAGAAATCAACTGATCGTAGAGCGACTCTAAGTTAGCCTGGTGCAAGTCCTGCACCAAGCCGTCGAGGGGGATGCGGGACTTACCACAACTCTCGATGCCTATCCGCCTGAGTTCATCCCGCGGCGCTCCGGCCTCTATCTTCTCCTGCACTTTTTCGTAGATAGTATCCAGATAAGCGATGCTGCTCTTCAGGGTCGCCTTGACCTCGCCTCGCAGGAGCACCCCGCCGTGTCCCTGCACAATGTTATCCATGATCAGCTTGCTGATGGTTCGCAAGGATTCCCTCAACTCCAAACGATCACCATCCACTATGTAGGGCACAGGCATAACGGTGTCGCCAGCAAAGAGCACTTTGTCCTCTTTCACGTAGACCACTATCGAATCGGGCGTGGTGCCTGGCGTGTGCATCAACCGCAAGGTCTTGTTGCCCAGTCGAAGAGTCAACTCCTGGTTGAAGGTAACGGAGGGCAGACGCAGTTGCACCTCGGCCAGCTCAGGGATTCGGCCCTTGGCTTCATCCAGATCTTCCTCACCATGCTTTTGTAGAGCCTGGCGGCAGAGCTCGTGGCCTATCACCTCGGCTCCACCAAAAAGATAAGTGCCGTAGAGGTGATCGGAGTGAGAATGAGTATTAATCACATAGCACATCTCGTTTTTAGCCCTGCGTCGCACGAGGTCCACAAGCTCGCTTGTTTCCTGAGGAAAGAGCAGGGTATCAATAACGACCACCCCTTGCGAGGTGAAGATGACTCCAGCCATTACCTTAACATACAGATCGCTGGTGAAGACGTAGATGTCGTCGGCAACCCTCTCTCTCAGCATGTGCGCCTCCTTTAGAAACCAGGTTTTTAGAGTCTCTCGTATCCAGAACACCCGCAATTGTTGGCGTTTTCGATGCCCTGATAGACATTCTCAAGAGGAAAAACCTGGTTTCTCCTACTCTGTCCAAAGTCCAATTACAAGGCATCGTTAGAAATGATCAGGTCGGCGGTGGCAATGTTAGTGGCGATAGGTACGTTATGCACATTGCAAGCCCGTAGGAGGGTCTGAATGTCAGGGTCATGGGGATGTTTATCCAGGGAATCTACCAGGAAGAAAACGCCATCTATAGTCCCTTCAGCCACGCGGGCAGCGATCTGTGCGTCACCCCCGTAAGGACCAGACAGGACACACTCCACCTCCAGGCCCACTTTCTCCTGCAACATTTTGCCGGTGGTGCCCGTGGCTACCAAGTGGTATCCTGCCAGTTTTTCGCGATTGAAAGTGGCAAAGGCCACCAGATCGGCCTTCTTGCCATCGTGCGCGACCAGAGCTATGGTTTTCATACTCGCGACCCTCCCATAAAAATACCACCAGGGTGAAGCCTGGTGGTTCTTTTTCAAAAATCCCCGCTATGCCGTGTGGTACCAGTGTCTTGAACCTGCTTTTGCAGGTGGGAATCTACCTATTGGTTCTGCCTCACCTATTCTGGCTAACGCATCCCCTCTAGAGATCAATCCCCTTTATTTTAAGTGTTGGCTCAAAACTCTCGCTACGCATCACGAACATAGCAGGGTATTTACCACTGGTATATTACCACAAAATCCCAAAAAAGGCAAATCCAGGCTAGCCTGCTATCAAGCGATTAGAAGCCACTTGCCAAATTTTAAGGTTCATCGTCCACCAATAGTAGGTGCAGTTCTGCCAACTGTCGCTCCGATATGGACGACGGAGCCCCAAAGGTGAGATCCATAGCTTGCTGTGTCTTCGGGAAGGCCATCACCTCGCGGATGTTGTGCTCGCCAGCCAGGAGCATCACCAGGCGGTCTATGCCCGGAGCGATGCCGCCGTGAGGCGGAGCTCCATACTCGAAAGCCTCCAGCAGGTGGCCGAACTCGGCTTGCACATTTTCTTTGGAAAGCCCCAGGGCGCGGAACATCCTCTCCTGCATCTCGCGGCGGTGAATCCTGATGCTGCCGCCGCCGATCTCCCAGCCGTTGCAGACGATGTCGTAGGCCTTGGCCCGCACCTTGCCCGGCTCGGTCTCCAAGAAAGGCAGGTCTTCATCCAGGGCCGAGGTGAAGGGATGATGCATAGCATTCCAGCGTGCCTCCTCCTCGTGCCATTCCAAAAGCGGGAAGTCCAGTACCCAGGCAAAAGCCAGCACGCTATCGTCCCGCAGGCCCAACCGCTGGCCCATCTCCAGCCTCAGGCCTCCCAGAGCCTCGGCCACCACTTTGGGCTCGTCGGCGACGATGAGGATCAAATCGCCCTCCTCCGCCTCCGTCCGAGCCAGGATGCCCTCGATCTCCGCCTGAGACATGAACTTGGCCACGGGCGACCGGACCGAGGGGCCTGCTTCAACTACCATCCAAACTAGCCCCTTGGCGCCGCGCTTCTTGACGAACTCGCCCAGCTCGTCCAACCGGCGGCGGCTGTAGTCGGCACAACCGGGGACGCAGAGGGCTTTCACCTGGCGCCCTTCGGCCACCGCCTGGCGGAAGACACGAAACTCGCTCTCGGCCACCACATCGGACAGGGCGATCAGCGGCAGGCCGAAGCGCAAGTCGGGCTTGTCGCTGCCATAGCGCTCCAGGGCCTCCTGATACGAAAGCCGGGGGAAGGGCTGGCGCAGGATGCTCATTCCCGTCTCGGCGGACAGCGACTCCACCAGGGCGGTGAACAGACCCTCCGTGAGCTTCAGGACATCCTCAGCGTCCACGAAGGACATCTCGACGTCCAGTTGGGTGAACTCGGTCTGACGGTCGGCCCGCAGGTCCTCGTCGCGGAAACAGCGGGCAATCTGAAAGTATTTCTCAAAGCCGGCCACCATGAGGAGCTGTTTGATCTGCTGAGGCGATTGGGGCAGGGCGTAGAATTTGCCCGGATGGACGCGGCTGGGCACCACGTAGTCGCGAGCCCCCTCAGGCGTGCTCTTGATGAGGATGGGCGTCTCGATCTCGACGAAGCTCCTCTCGTCGAGGTAGTCGCGGATGAACTTGACCACCTTGTGGCGGAGGATGAGGTTTCTCTGCATGCGTCCCCTGCGCAAATCGAGATAGCGGTATCGCAGGCGCAGGGCCTCGTCCACCTCTTCGTCGTCCCTGTTGATGTAGAAAGGCGGCGTCTCAGCCGGATTGAGTATCTCCACCGAGTTGGCCACCACCTCGATCTGGCCCGTGGCCATGTCTGGGTTTTCCAGCCCTTCGGGGCGGCGGCGCACCTGGCCGCTAACGCGGAGCACGTACTCGCCCCGCACCTGGGAGGCCGTGGCGTGGACTTCCGCCGAGACCTCAGGGTTAGCGACTACCTGAGCTATCCCTTCTCGGTCCCGCAAATCAATAAATATCAACCCGCCGTGATCGCGGCGGCGATTCACCCAGCCGGCCAGGGTCACTTCCTGGCCCACGTGCTCAGCCCTCAACTCGCCACAGGTATGAGTCTTTAGCATAGCGTATCCCTTTCTGTTCCTGCTTTGACACCGTTACATCTGCCAAAACACTACAACGGATTTAGAAAGCAACGGATTAGGAGCAAAAATCGGCTGGTTCACAAATCGAGAGTTGACCTTGACAAATTGCCACGAGTGAGTCCTGCCTCAGGACTCCTGGCCAAAAATCCATTCCTTTCTCAATCCGATGTAGTCTGGACGGTATTATACTACCAGGGGAAGAAAAAGACAAACCCCAATCTCCAATACCCAATATCCAATATCCAATATCCCCCATCTTCTCTTGCACTTTTATTGGGCCTGGGGTATAATCATGTTCAATCTTGCTTTATGGAGATGAATACTGATGTTGATCCTACACGGTAGCTGGTTGCTACCCACCCAACCTGTAGAGTCCGGCCTCTTCCTGCTGTGGGCCGAGACCTCTGAAGGCAAGCTGCGTCGGCCCCGGGGACGCAAGCCCCGCGTCCTTCCTCATCCTTTCGCCGCTCCCCCGGAGACGGTGCTGCAAGCTCTGGCCTCCCTGGCACCCCTCCCCGATGAGCCGGCCACGACACGCTTCGTCGCCCTGCTGCCGGCGGCCGGGGACCTGCCGCTTCCTTCCCCGCGTCTGGTCCACGACTGGGATGAGCTGGCCGAGGCGACGCCAACGGGCCTGCGCCGCTTCAAGCTGAAGGGCCTGACCCTGGGAGCCACGGATGCCCTGCACCTGCTCACCGCGCTGCCTGCGCCGGAGGAGCTGCCTCCGCATCTGGTTTTGGGGGACGACCTGGCCTTCTGGAGCGCCGTAGCCCGCTTTGCCCTGGAACTGCTGGCAGCTCAGCGCTACATCCCGGCCATTGAGCAAGTGGGTCCCCAGAGTTTCCAGGCCCGCTGGCGTCCCGTTTTCGACCGGCCGCAAGACGCCAGCCGACTGGCCCAACTGCTGGGATCTATACCCCCGGCGGCCAGGGCTTGCCTGCCGCCAGGGTTGAAAGGCGAGCCCGATCCCGCCCCAGCCCACCGCCTGCTGGAGGACTTTCTGACCACCGTCGTGGACGCCGCCGTGCGCGAGTGGTGGGGCGTGGCCTGGCATCCCATGCGGGGCGACGACGTGGCTGTGGCCTGGCTCAACGCCCTTTTCTCTGCCGACCCCGCTATCGAAGGGCCGTACTTCACCCTCAGCACCCTGGCCAGGGCGCACAAGACGTGGGTACGCCGGTTGCACGTGGCCGGCGACGCCGCCTTCCGAGTCTGCCTGCGCCTGGATGTGCCTGAGACGCCGGAGGCTGCCTGGCCCCTCGACTTCCTCCTCCAGGCCAGCGACGACCCCAGCCTGCTGTTGCCGGCCGAGACGGTGTGGAAGGCGCGGGGCAAGGCTCTCACCTACCTGAACCGCCGCTTCGAGGAGCCGCAGGAGCGATTGCTGACTGCCCTGGGCTATGCCTCAAACATCTTCCGGCCTCTGGAGCGCAGCCTCCACCAGCGCCGTCCCACAGCGGCCCATCTGAACACCGAGGAGGCATACGATTTCCTGCGCGAGGCGGCCCCGCTATTGGAGCAGAGCGGCTTCGGCGTGTTGGTGCCGCCCTGGTGGAACAAACGAGGCAGCCGTCTGGGCGCCCGCCTGCGAGTAACGAGCACGTCCAGCCCGCCGAGCGTGTCCACTGGCCTCCTGAGTATGAAAAACCTGGTCAACTACCAGTGGGAGATCGTCCTGGGGGATCAAACGCTGACGCGGGAGGAGTTTGAGGCCCTGGCGCGGCTAAAGATGCCGCTGGTGCAGGTGAGGGGTCAGTGGGTGGCCCTTAACCCCGAGGAGATCGAGGCCGCCATCCGCTTCTGGAAGAAGCGCCAGGCGGAAACGCAGATGAGCGTGCTGGACGCGCTGCAGTGGGAGCTGAGCGGCGAGGGCGAGGTGGAGGGCCTGCCGGTGGAGGAGGTAGAGGTCACTGGCTGGGTGGGCGACCTGCTGGAGCAGTTGCAGGAGGGCGAGCAGCTAGAGGAGTTGCCTCAGCCGGCCAGCCTGGCGGGGGAACTGCGTCCCTACCAGCGACGAGGTTTCTCCTGGCTGACCTTCATGCGCCGCTGGGGGCTGGGCGCGTGCCTGGCTGACGACATGGGCCTCGGCAAAACGATCCAGGCTATTGCTCTCTTCCTACATGACCACGAGCGCAACGGGCAGGTGTCGCCGGCCCTGGTGATCTGTCCCACTTCGGTGGCCGGCAACTGGCAGCGGGAGATCGAGCGCTTCGCCCCCAACCTGCGCCCCCTGCTTCATCACGGGCCCGACCGGGCAACCGGCCAGGATTTCCTGGCCCAGGCTCAAGAGCACGACGTAATCATCACCAGCTACGGCCTGGTGCGCCGCGACGCTGACCTGCTGTCCCAGGTGCGCTGGAGCGAGGTCATCCTGGACGAAGCGCAGAACATCAAGAACCCGGCGGCCAAGCAGACCCAGGCCGTGCGCCGCCTCCCGGCCGACTTCCGCCTGGCCCTCACCGGCACCCCAGTGGAGAACCGCCTCTCCGAGCTGTGGTCCATCATGCACTTCCTGAATCCGGGCTTCCTGGGGCCGCAGAAACGCTTCCGGACCGAGTTCGCCCTGCCCATCGAGCGTTACCGCGACCCGCTGGCGACGCAGCGGTTGCGGCAGTTGGTGAGTCCCTTCATCCTGCGGCGGCTCAAGACGGACTCCACCATTATTCAAGACCTGCCCGAAAAGCTGGAGATGAAGGTCTATTGCAACCTGACGCCGGAGCAGGCCACCCTGTACGAGGCCACGGTGCAGGATTCTCTCACCCAGATCGAAGAGAGCGAGGGCATCCAGCGCAAGGGGATCGTGCTGAGCACTCTTCTCAAGCTGAAGCAGGTCTGCAACCATCCGACCCAGTTTCTGGGCGACGGTTCGGAACTGCGGGGGCGCAGCGGCAAGCTGGCACGCCTGACGGAGATGCTGGAGGAAGCGCTGGCCGTGGGCGACCGCGCGCTGATCTTCACCCAGTTCGCCACCATGGGGAAGATGTTAAAGAGCTACTTGCAGGAAACCTTTGGCCGGGAAGTGCTCTTCCTGCACGGGGGGACGCCGCGCAAGCAGCGGGAGCGCATGATCGAGCGCTTCCAGAGCGACGGGCACGCACCGCCCTTCTTCGTCCTGTCGCTGAAGGCGGGCGGCCTGGGCCTGAACCTCACCGCCGCCAACCACGTCTTTCATTTCGACCGCTGGTGGAATCCGGCCGTGGAGGATCAGGCCACGGACCGCGCCTACCGCATCGGCCAGACGCGCAATGTGCAGGTACACAAGTTCCTGTGCATCGGCACGGTGGAGGAGAACATTGACGCCCTCATCGAGAGCAAAAAGGCTCTGGCCGAAAGCATCGTCACTGCCGACGAGAGCTGGCTGACGGAACTCTCGACCGATGAGCTGCGGGAGATGCTGACGCTGCGGCCGGAGGCGGTGGGGGGATAGAGGTTGGAGGTTGGAGGTTGGATGTTGGAGATTAGAGATCGGATATTGGATATTGGAGAAAGGAGTTCCTTATGTCGTGGTGGTATCCTCGATACGAACCAGCCCGCCCCATAGCGGTTAAGGGGGGCATCAAGGCTCGCAGCCAGCGCGGCGCCATCGGTCAGAGTTGGTGGGCCAAGCGCTGGACCGAAGCGCTGAGGCGCATCATGGAGTCCAAGCGGCTAGGCCGGGGGCGCCGCTATGCCCGGCAGGGCCAGGTGATGGACATCCGCGAGGAAAAGGGTGCGATCACCGCCAAGGTCCAGGGGACCCGCCGCACTCCCTACAATGTACACATTCGGGTGAAGCCGCTGAGCGATAAGGAGTGGGAGCGAGTGTTGGACCTGCTGGCCGACCAGGCCATCTTCACCGCCCAGTTGTTGGCCGGCGAGATGCCCGCCGACATCGAAGAAGCTTTCACCGCCGCCGGCACCAGCCTCTTCCCGGCCTCAGCTCGGGACCTCGAGACCAACTGCTCCTGTCCCGACTGGGCCAACCCCTGCAAGCACATCGCCGCCGTGTACTTCCTGCTGGGCGAAGCCTTCGACGACGACCCCTTCATGCTTTTCCGCCTGCGAGGCCGCACCCAGGAACAAGTGCTGGCGGGGCTTCGCGCCCGCCGCGCTGCGGTCGAAGAGGAAGAAGCCGGGCCCGATCCCACAGCCTTGCCTGCGGAGGAGACCGCTCCTGCGCCCTTGCCGGAGGACCCAGCCATCTTCTGGCGCCTGGGCCAGACCCTGGACGACTTCCAGGTGCAGCCGAAAGCGCCCCAGGTGTCCTTGAGCCTGCTCCAGCGACTGGGCCAACCAGCCTTTGCCCCGGTAAACCTTCGTTCCAATCTGAGCGCCGTCTATCAGGAAGTAACCCAGCGCGCCGAGGCCCTGGCCTTCGGCGAAGAAGTGGAGGAGTTAGCAACGTGAAAAACATCGTCTTTTTCGATCTGGAGACCCGGCGGAGCTTCCAGGAGGTGGGAGGCCGGCACAACATCCCGCGCCTGGGCCTGTCGGTGGCAGTGACCTATTCGACCGCCGATGGCGAGTATCATCACTACACCGAGGAGACCGTGGACGAGCTCATCGAGGAGCTGAAGGCGGCGGACCTCGTCGTCGGCTTCAACGTGCTGAGCTTCGACTACCAGGTGCTGACGGCCTACACCGACCATCCCCTCCGCCAGCTCCCCACGGTGGACATGCTGGACGACATCTACCGCACCCTGGGCTTCCGCCTGAGCCTGGACGCCCTGGCCAACGCCACTTTAGGGGTCGGCAAATCGGCCGACGGCCTGCAGGCCATCCGCTGGTGGCGCCAGGGCAAGATGCAGGAGCTTTTCGACTACTGCCAGCAGGACGTGGAGGTCACACGGCAGCTCTACGAATTCGGGAGGCAGAACAAGTACGTTCAGTATCGGGACCGTCAGTGGAGGATGCGGAAGGTGCCGGTGAATTGGTGAACACTGAAACACTGATAGCACTGATAGCACTGACGAGGAGAATGACATGATCAAGCAGTACGTGAAAGCAGAATATCCGCTGTCGGACGTGACCGCACGGATCATTGCTGCGGCCAAGGAAGTTTATCGAGTACTTGGGCCAGGTTTCCGAGAAGTCATCTACCAACGCGCTTTGGTGCTGGAGTTACCGGCTCACGGTCTGGAGTTCGGCCGCGAGGTGTGGATTGACGTTTATTACAAAGGCCAAAAGATCGGGTGCAAGCGGGTGGATTTCATCATTGACGAGGTCATGGTAGAGATCAAGGCCAAGAGCGAGCTGGAACCGGTGGACTTCGTACAAACGTTGTCCTATCTGAAAGCATCGGGCTACAAAGTGGGACTGCTTCTTAACTTCGGTGCATCGAAGCTGGAGATCAAGCGGCTGGCGAACTGAGGGGAGTTAGAAACACTGAAGCACTGAGAAACATGAGGGCACTGAGTCAGTCAGTGTGTTCAGTATTTGTCAGTGGCCTCAGTGATTCTAGCGCCGGGAGGATCGGGCCAGCCGTCCCAGTTTACGGCTCGTCCGCCCACGAAGCGAAGGCGTTAAGCGACTGGCGAACTGAGGAAGATGGAAACACTGAAGCACTGAGAAACATGAGGACACTGAGTCAGTGTGTTCAGTGTTTTTCAGTGGCCTCAGTGATTCTAGTAGCGATGAACAATTTCGAACCCGCCTACCTAAAACTCCTCCGCTCCGGCGAACTGAAGGAGCGGGTCAAGGAGGCATACAATCGCCTGGAGGCTTGCGACGTCTGCCCCAGAGAGTGCGGCGTGAACCGCAGGGAAAGCGCCAAAGGAGCGGTCTGCCGCACGGGGGAGAGGGCGGTGGTCTCCAGTTGCAACCCCCACTTCGGGGAGGAAGCGCCCCTGGTCGGCCGGGGCGGCTCCGGGACGATTTTCTTCGCCTGGTGTAACCTGCACTGCCAATACTGCCAGAATTACGAGATCAGCCAACTGGGCCAGGGGCGAGAGGTGGAGCCTGAGGAGCTGGCAGCCATGATGCTGCGCCTGCAAGCCCTGGGCTGCCACAACGTCAACTTCGTCTCCCCCACCCACGTGGTGCCCCAGATCCTGGCCGGGCTGCTCATCGCCGCCGAGGCTGGCCTGCGCCTGCCCCTGGTCTACAACACCGGCGGCTATGATTCTCTCAAGACCCTGGCCCTGTTGGACGGCATCGTTGACATCTACATGCCCGACGTGAAGTACGCCGACGCCGACGTTGCGCTGCGCTACTCGAAGGTGAAGAACTATCCGGCCATCAACCAGGCGGCGGTGAAAGAGATGCACCGCCAGGTGGGGGATTTGGTGATGGACAAGCAAGGGGTAGCATTGCGTGGGCTGCTGGTGCGCCACCTGGTGCTGCCTGAGAGGCTGGCCGGCACGCCCGAGATCGTCCGGTTCCTGGCCCAGGAGGTCTCGACCAACACCTACCTAAATGTGATGGATCAGTTCCGCCCCTGCTATAAAGCCCACGAGCTGCCTCCTCTGAACCGCCGCATCACTTCCGAGGAGTACGCGGAGGCGGTGAGCCTGGCCCAGGACGCGGGGCTGGATCGGCTGGACGAGAGGAGGGCCAGATTGATCTGGCTGTGGAGATAAGGGTGATGAGCCTGAAAAAGAACCCTGAGAGGCTAGCTTGGATAGTCCTCACCATAGCCTTCGCCATCTTCTGTTTCCTGGTACTGAGCATCCCCCTTGGCATCCGCTGGTACGTCATCAATGCCACCCAGGTGCACCAGACGTCCCTGGCAGCCATCAGGGGCACGGTTCAGGTGCAGGAGCCGGAAGCAGATGTACCCTTCGCCGTCACAACCACCAAGGACGACGTGCCGGAGGGATCCACCATCACCACCGACGCCACCTCGCAGGCTTTCGTGGAGTTTTTCGAGGATAGCACTCTGCACCTCTACAACAAGACCCAGGTAGTCATCCAGAAGACGCAGTCGCCCAGATTCGGCCTCAGTTCCAAGCCCAACACCATCGTCCTGGAAGTGACCGGAGGGAGGGTCAGGATCGGTGTAGCGCCGTCGTTGGAATCCCCCCTGAGCTTCCAGGTGCAATCGCCCCACGCCGCAGTCGAGTTGGAGAAGGACGGGAGCTACTCGGTGGAAGTGAGCAGCGAGGAATTCCAGTTGACCGTGCGCGACGGCCAGGCGAAGGTCATGGCCAGGGGGAAGGTGGTAGAGCTGGGACAGGGAGAGAGGACGACGGTGGAAATCGGCGGGGAACCGCTAGGGCCTTTGCCGGCGGAGCGAGACCTCATCGTTAACGGCGACTTCAAGGAGCCACTAACGGTGGGTTGGAGAGACTACCACACACAGATTGATCCCAAGGAGGTCAGCGGCAAAGCTGAAATCCTGGTGGTCGGCGATCGCCAGGCAGTGCGTTTTTGGCGCATGGGGAAGGCTACCAACCACGGGGAGACAGGAATCATCCAGGTCATTGATAAAGACGTCCGCGATTTCACCTCCCTGGAGCTGCACATCTCTGTCAGGCTGCTGGACCAAAGCCTGCCGGGTGCCGGCATGTTGAGCTCTGAGTTCCCTGTTATGGTTCGCCTGGACTACAAGGACACCTACGGTAACGATAATTTCTGGACCCACGGATTCTATTTCCAAGACCCCCCTGAAAACTGGCGCATCATAAAGGGCGAAAAGATCCCGCACTACGTCTGGTACCCTTACGAGTCGCCCAACCTGATGGAGGAACTGGGCGATGTCAAGCCTGCCGTTATCAAATCCGTCCGCGTCTACGCCTCAGGCTGGGACTACCAGAGCATGGCCTCGGAGGTACAACTGCTGGCGAAGGAGTAGCTCACCTCATCACATGAGACCCTTGGGGTTTCGTCGCCAAAAAACCCCAAGGGTCTGAACACTTACCGCAACTGCTTCACGTAAAGCGCGCGGAGCTGGTTGAAGACGGCGATGAGAGGCGGGCTGGCGTAGTCAGGATAAGTCCACGGCCAGGCGCGGAAGGTGCCGTCGCGAAAGTGCAGCGTCACCTCAGCGTAGACGCCCTGGCCCAGATAAATGCGGTGGGCGTGATTCTTGGTGGTGGCCAAGACCAGCTTGGAGTGGGAAACGTAGCCAGGATCAATGTTGATTCGCCGCTTCCCTTCGCGAGGCCTTCCGCCCACCGCCCATTTCATTTCCAGAGCATTGGTCAGCAGCTTGATGTCCGCTAGTTGGCCTGGGTGCACGAGCTCCTCGAAAGCCACGAACCTCCGCTTCAGGTTCTCCCCGAACTCCGCCGCGTAGTAGGTGGTATGATCAAAGGGCAAGAGCTCGCTCTCGTAGTCAATGGGACCAAACTCCTGGCTTAGCCTGACCCCAGCCTCCTCCAGAAGCTCCCCCGTAGCCGTAAAAATGCTTGCTATAAGTTTCACCGGCAAGGGTTCCTTGATCTTCCCCATTATTCACCCATCTTTTCCAAAACGGCCCTGAGCTTGGGCAAACTGGCCCTGGTCAACGGGTCGGGCGGCAGGTACGGACAAGACTTAGCTTCACGGATGGAGATATCGAAGGTGCCGATGCGCCGCGCCAGGGCGGTGATCTCCGTCTTGTCCAGGCCAATGAGGGGGCGCAGGATCGGCTTTTCGATGCCGTAGGAGATAACCTCCAGATTATCCAGGGTCTGGCTGGCCACCTGGCCCAGCGAGTCCCCCGTGACCAGGGCTTTGGCCCAGTGCTGGTCGGCGATCTGGCAGGCTTTTTGCAGCAGGGCCCGCTTGCAGAAGATGCAGGTCCAGCGCTCAGCGCCGACGCTGCGGAGCTTCTCGTAGGTCTCGCCGAAGACCTCCTGGTGATCCAGCACGATGGGGCGCATGTCCCAGCCGTAGGCGTAACGCGACAAGACCTGGCAGTTGTCCAAAAACTTCGCCAGCTCCACCTCGCTCCAGCGAAAGTGGACGGGGATCACCGCACACCCCCGCTTCATGATCAGCCAGGCGGCCACGGGGGAATCAATGCCGCCGGACATCAGCGCCACCGCCCGGCCCTGCGTGCCCAGGGGCAATCCCCCGTGCCCAGCCACCGTCTGGCCGAAGACCAGGGCGTGATCCCGGCGCACCTCGACGCCGATGGTCAGGTCGGCCTCGTCGGAGAGATCAACCTGCGCCCCGGTCGCTTCCTGGACGTGAGCGCCGACGACGCGGTTGATCTCAGGCGAGATCAGGGGAAAAGACTTGTCAGCGCGGCGGCTCTGCATCCGGAAAGATCGCTCCTCGTTCAGGCCAGCTCTCTGGGCCACCTGCAACGCCTCTGCCTTGATGGCCCTGATGTCAGCCGCAACCTCCTGGGCCGGGCTCAGCGAAACCACGCCGAAGACATCTCGCAGCTTCTCGACAGCTCGCTCCACGTCCTCGGCCTGCACATAGACCCTCTGCCCAACGCTGCGCACCTCACCCGTTATGTCGTTCCCCTGCAAGCACTCCCTGATGTTCTTGCGCAGTCGTTTGACGAAATACGGCCTGTTCTTGCCTTTCAAGCCGATCTCGCCGTAGCGAATCACAATCAGACCCATGGCCTGTCCTTTCCAACTCTTTCCAGTATCATAGCACATAAAGGCTTGGGCGTCAAAACGAAACACGGGGCTGAGATTCTTCTCAACCCCGTGTTTAGGTTCACATGAAGAATGTAGAGGTTCGTAGTAGCGACTTCAGTCGCCTTGGCCCTGTGATGGACGACTGAAGTCGTCACTACGAAAAATGGATTCTCTAGGCCGCTGCCTCTCGCCTCCGCAGGCCGCGGAAGAACTGGCCCACCTCGCCCTTCTCCCAAACGACCAGCAGCGGTACGGCGGTGAAGATGGAGGAATAGGTGCCGCTGATCATTCCGACTAACAGCGTGGCGATGAACTGCTTCATGGTCGCGCCGCCGAAGAGGAGAATGGCGATCATCACGAAGATGGCGTTGAGCTGGGTGGCCAGGGAACGGTGAATGGTCTCCAAGATGCTGCGGTTGACTATCATCTCGAAGGACTCACCCCGCCGCTTGGGGATGTTCTCGCGGATGCGGTCGAAGACCACGATAGTGTCTTGCACTGAGAAGCCGATGACGGTGAGGATGGCGGTCAGGAAAAGGGAGTCCACTTCCCAACCACGGAGGAGGCCAAAGATAGAGAAAAAGCCTACGGCTACTAAGAAATCGTGGATCAGGGACGCAGTGGCGCAGACGCCGTAGCGAAAGGCATTGGGCACCTTTCGAAAGGCGATGACGATGAAGCCCAGGATGACTATGGCGGCCGTGGCCACGGCCATGGTCGCCGCCCTGGTCACCTCGCCGCCGATGGTGGGGCCCACAGCTTCAAATCGCAACTCCTCCAGCGACCCGTATCTTTCCTCCAACACGGATTTGATCTCCGCCTTGACCTCCGATTCCAGGAAATCGGAGCGGATGAGGACGGTGCGCTCATCAATCGTGGTCTGCACCATGGTGTCGGTGTAGCCCCTGTCTACGAAGACCTGGCGCACCTCCGCCGGTTGAACGGGCTGCTCGAACTCCAATTCCAGGAGAGTGCCCCCCGTGAAATCCACACTCAGACGCACCGGCGTGCCAAACTGCACGGTGGAGTAGATCATGGCTATCAACCCGGCCCCAATGACCAGAGCCGAGATAAGGAAGTACCAACGACGTTTCTCAATTATGTTGAACATAAGCCCCCTTTTCTAATCTCTAAATCCCTAAAAGCCACTTGCGGTCCTGCAGCCGCTCACCGAATACGTCGAAGACGAAGCTGATGAAAGTGCGGGTGACGGTGACGGCGGTGAACATGCTGATCACCACACCGATGAACAGGGTGATGGCAAAACCCCTGACCACGCTGGCCCCAAAATTCGACCCAAACCAGTAGAGTATAACGCAGGTGATGATGGTAGAGAGGTTCGAGTCACGGATGGAAGTCCAGGCTCGATCGAAGCCGGCGTCGATGGCCGCTGATAGGCTCCGCCCCCAACGCAGCTCCTCTTTCATGCGCTCGAAGATCAGGATATTGGCATCAACGGCCATGCCCGTGGAGAGGAGAAAGCCGGTGATGCCCGGCAGGGTCAGGGTGACCGGGATCAGCTTGAAAAGCGCGAAATTCAGCAAAGCGTAGATGATAAGCGCCAGAGCGGCCAGAAAACCTGGCAGGCGATAATAGATCAGCATAAACAGAAGAACAGCGGCCAGACCTATGGCCCCAGCCCTGACGCTCTTCTGCACGGAGTCCTGCCCCAGGGTCGGGCCAACAGACCGGGTCGTCTCTACCCGCAGGGGAACCGGCAAAGCGCCGTACTTCAACTGGATGGCCAGACTTCGCGCTTCCTCCAAAGTGAACTTGCCCGTAATCCGAGCACTGCCGTCGGTGATAGCGGTTTGAATCCGGGGACAGGAGATGACTCGCTTGTCTAGAACAATGCACAGGAACTTTCCGACGCTCCTGCTGGTAAAGGTAGCGAAGGTGCTGGCACCTGCGGGCTTCAGGGAGAACTGAATCTCCGGCTTACCATACTGATCCAGAGCGACATTGACTGTATCCAACTCCTTGCCCGTCATCACCGTGTTGTAAATCTGTTCGGGAGTAACCGCCGTCTCCGTGATCTCCTCTGTTGGGGCGACCGCGCCGCCTAAAGTGGTAGCGACCACCGTGTCCGGCGGCACGAAAGTGTTGCCCGCGTCAATAAACTCCAGGAGCCCCGTCTCACGGATGGTGGCGATAGCCAACTCAGGATCTTCCACCCCCGGTAGTTCGACGATGATCCGCCGGTCGCCCTGCGATTGGACCAGAGGCTCGGCGACACCCAGGGCATCAACGCGGTTCTTGACGATGACCTTGACGGCCTCCATAGCGCCGGCCTCAAGCTCTTGGCCCTCCGGCAGTTCCGCTTCCAGGAGCACCTGCATCCCGCCCTGCAAGTCCAGCCCCTGGTGTACCCTGATGTCCCTATCGAAGTTGATGGGGCCCAGGTGAATGTGAATACCCGGATTGGTCGGCAAATCCACCCAGATGGCCGCCAGAGCCAGGATTATAACCCCTATCAATAAGCTAACATTTCTGTCTCTCAAATTCGACTTTCCTCCCTTCACTTCGACAACTCAGATTGCGATAGCAAACGAATCAGATTATAGTCTATCGCCGCTTATCTGTCAAATAGCCCCACCTCAACACATCATCTCCACCCTCCTCAAGAAATCGAGTGCCCTTTCCAAAACCTCCTCTTCGCTCAACTCGTCGGTTTGGATGTAGAGATCGCAGTGCTGGCGGGCATGGGAGAGGCGGCGGTTCAGTTTGGCCAGGTACTCCTCGCTCCAGTCAGCGGAGCGTCGCTCGGCGATAGTCGCGAGGCTGGCGTCCAGATAAACTAGGACATCCGGCTGGGAGATCTTCTGCCACATGGTCGGCACGTAGGAGTGTTCTTGACTGCACTCGCGAACCTCGTAGCCCAGGTTTTGAAGGCGCTCGACCAGAGCCGTCTTTCCTGAGGCACAAGGGCCTACCACAGCAATGCGCATCGGCCACCTTTGAGCCTATTGCCCCACCAGCTACCCTTTATGAACGAGAGGCAGGTAAAGGGTATAAAAAGACGTGACGGTACGAGCCCACACCCCATCGGTGGTGCCAGCATAGAGCACCTGATAATCGTCCTCCGCCTCGGGGGTAAAAAGGGTCAGGGAATAGACCAGGGCAGCGCCACCTGTCAGGCCGGGCATCTCGTGCCAATTGTGGCCACCATCGTGACTGGCCCAAACCCCATCCCCGAATGTTCCTGCGTATATAAACTCAGGGTTGCGAGGGTTGATGGCGATGGATAAGACACCATATTCATCTAGTCCACTTACAGGCCACGTGTCCCCGCCATCGGCGCTCTTGAAAATCCCGTAGGACTCCGTGCCAGCGTAGATGATCTCGCTGTTGTCGGGGTGGAGAGCCAGGGCACGAACGGTCTTTGTATCCAAGCCTCTCGGTGTCCAGGAAATGCCGCCATCAGCCGTCCGATGGACGCCTTTTTCTTTAGTGCCCACGTAAACGGTTCTGCTGTCCTGAGGATCAACGACCAGGGCGTAGAACTTCCCCGTGCCAATCCCAGCGCCTCCGGCAAGGTTCCAGTTTGTCCCGTTGATGCTAATGTAGATTCCACCACCAGCACCAGCGTAGGCATAGATGGGATCGGCTGTGGAGGTAACGGCCAGGGACCAGACATCCTCGCCCTCCAGGCCCGTTGTGTACGCCCAACTGTCGAAACCATTGTCACTCCTCAAGACGCCACTTCCAATGGCCCCTGCATGGACAACGTTAGTAGGATTGGCGGGATCAATGGCCAGGGAAGCGATTTGGAGAGGAGCCATCAAAGACGTAAGACTCCATGAATTCGACCCGCTGGGCGAGCGATAGACCCCATCCCCCCAAAGGCCCGCATAGATCCTGGGACTCCCTGGATGGCTCGCCAGGGAGTAGATAATGAGACCATTTGTGCCTCCGCCCTGCTCCCACGATGCAGAAACGCCATCAGGCGAGGCGTACACCCTGCCTGCCGCCATCTCCACAGAGTCTGTAACCACCCGGCCTGCTGATGTGAAAAAGACAACCGCGAAGATCACCAAAGCCAGCACCAGTTTCAGCAGATCCAATTTTGAGTCTACTGAAAAAAGCTCCCGCAGCCGTCCCCGGGGGCGGAAATCGGCCCGAGGACGGGCCTCAGAGCAGGCTTTTTTCAGGGGAGTCAATTTTGCTCGGCCTGGATCGCCAGATCCAGGCCAAAAGCGGGGATTTGACAATCCCCTCAGAGCGATTTTGGATCCACTGAGTTTCAAGAAGTTTCGTCCCACTTTTTCAGCTCCCCTCTCTGCTTTCTGTCGTTTGAACCAAAAACTATCAGCAAGGCGATCTACCCAATTACCGTCGGTGTCGGGCTGGGCGTAGGCGTGCCGGTCGGAGTAGAGGTGCTCGTCGGCGTCGAGGTGGGCGGGGGAGTAGGCGTCGGGACTTTGTCGAAAATGACTCTAAGTTCGTAGGCCTTGCTAGCGTCGAAGCGATTTTGGATACTGTACACCTTTACGTAGTACTTCCCTGTTTGTGCAGGATCATGGGTAATGGTGATCGTCCCTTCGCCGATCTGGTTCGCCTTCGCGACCAGGCGGCTGTAATCAGCGTCGTAGATATCGAGACCATAGGTCACATTATCAGGGTCGGGGACCGTCAGCTTGGCCGTGATAGGGTTCGAGGTCTGGATATTGAACCAGAAGTAGTCCAGATCGGTACCTGGGCTTATGTAAGCAAAGTACGCCTCACCGGAGAGTATCGGGTAGGCAGTCGAGAAGGAGTTATCAGGCTCATAGAGATCGAAGCCTGGGGTAGGCGACGGCGTGGTGGTGATGGTAGGCGTGCGGGTGGGCGTCGGGGTGATGGTCGGCGTCGGGGTGATGCTGGGCGTGGGCGTGGGCGTGGGCACGATCTCCTTGACGGTGATCTGATACGTCTTGGTAGGGCCATGCTGATAGCGATTGTCAATGGACACCAGAGCAGTGCCGTCCACATTGGCCTGGAAGATGATGTCCGAAGCCAGATTTCCCGGCGCGATGTCGTCGTTGGCGCAATTGGGGGGATTACAGTAGCGAGCGATCTCAGGCACCAGCCCGACGGAGATCATCGTATCCACACCCATGGCCAGATCGTGGGTGTAGACGTGGTACCACCGCTCCTTTTTGACCGGGAACCATACCAGGTCGAAATCGCCCTCAGGACAGAAGCTGTGGGTCTGAGTCTCACCCAAGGCCATAGCTCTTTGCTGTCCCACGATGTCGTCAGGCTCGTACTGATCTCTGCACCCTGTCTCCAGCGGCGTAGGCCCTGCGGTCGGCGTATTCGTCGCCGTCGGTGGCGGGGGGAGCGTTGGGGTCGGCGGTGGCGTGTCCGTTGGCGGCACGGGGGTGGCTGTGGCGACGGGCGCCTCAGGTGTGAACGTAGCGGTGGGTGGTGCTGGCATGGGCGTAGCGGTGGGTACCTCAGGCGTGGGCGTGGCGGTAGGCATCTCAGTAGGCGCCTCAGTAGGCGCCTCGGTCGGAATCTCGGTCGGCACCTCGGTCGGCGTTGGCGTACTGGTAGGCGCAGCCGGGATGATCAAAGGTGGCTCCTCTGCGGGGGAGACATCATCACGACACGTCAAACAGGCCGTACTCTCTTCCAGCTTGATGAGATCCACCTGCTCAGCGGGGATCTCGTACACACTGGGCTGCCATCTCCCCTCGACCTCGCGGGTCTGGTGAGGATGGAACACGTAGTAATTGCCATCCCTGGCCAGCAGGAGCCGCAAGCAAAACTGCCCTTCTGCTTCCCCCGTCTGTAGAGGGGATGTTGCCAGCAAGCCCTTCTCGTAGAGGTTGATTGGAGTAAGGGAGCCTCCGTCGCACATGTCCTCCTGAGCATGCAGCCTCCCGGCCTGGGTCAGAAAGGTAGGAATGGCGATGAGAATGACCGCCACTGCCAGCGCACCCAAACGCCGTTCCCAGGGCGTCAAGGGATGGAACTGGCCAAAAATGCGAACCCTCTTCAGGAAAGCCAGGACATCCTCCAGCCAGGGCAGCGGGGACCTCACCTTCTGCAGCCCCAGGCAGAAAAACCGGTAGAGAATCCATAAGGGAACCAGAAATACCGCCAGGAAAGCGAGGAGGAGTGTTTTCTCGACGATAGATGAAGTGTCGAGGAATCCTCGAAGTACCCGGAAGCTTTCCCCCGCTGAAATCCCCTCCCTGATGAGCCAGCCGCCCAGGGAGATGAGGCGGGGAAAGATCAGGGCCAAACCCGCCAGGCAAACCACAAGCACTATTAACATGACACCCCGGCGAATCCAGGAAACCCCCGCCTCAGAGGTGACGCGGTCGCCTAGATAGGCGAATATCAAGAATATGAAGGCGATGACGCTCACCATCAAGAGGATGTAGAGGAAGAGCAAGAGCAGCGTCAGGAGGAATCCCAGGCTCAGCCCAAGCACCCGCCCGCCTCCCAGGAGGTAATCCAGGGACAGCAGATTGAGATCGAAGCCCCAGGAGAGGCCAAACTCGTCGAAGTAGGCGGCCTTGTAGAGCCATCCCCAAACGCAAACCAGGTCTGCCAGAGCCAGGGCAAATATCGCGATAGCCAGGGTGGTCAATGCTCCCGACCTCCGCCGGGGGGCAGCGAGAGGAGGCTCCTCTCCTCCCCTGCCCCTTGCTGGCTCGATTTCCGTGAAATCAACCGCGGCCAGGTCAGCGCCCTCCATGTTGGTGCCATCAAGCTCTGCCCCTCGCAGGCTCGCGTTCCTCATATCTGCCCAGCGCAGGTCGGCCCGGGAAAGATCGGCCCAGCGAAGATCAGCCCCCTGCAAAACAGCCCGCGAGAGGTTTGCCCCCCGCAGATTCGCCCACCGCAGATCGGCCTTCCGAAGATCAGTCCTGGACAAGATGACGCCATGCAGATCAACCCCGCTGAGGTCAATCCCCGCCAGGTCTTGGCCCGACAGATCGAGACCCTCCGAGCCGCCCGCTTCCGCGATCCGCTTTAGCACAGCTTCTTTTTCTAATCCCATGTTTCTCTCTTTTCAGAGCGTTACCCCGCCCGTGTGGTAAGCCTATTATGTCACTTTTTGTCCAATTTGTCAATTGGCTGAAGTTTTGATATAAGGCTCTAGCGCCCGTCACCGGGCGCGGCCTTGACGGCCCGGGGATGGGCCTTGGAGCTTACATCATAATTCCAGTCAATTGGGAAGCTAACCGTCATCCGCCGCACGTTGTCATCTCGCACCCTGGGCACGATGGCGATCACCAAGACGCTTACGTCATCTGACGGCCGCCCCCGATCCAGTTCTACGGCTCGTTCCAGGATAGCGTCAGCCATGGCCTGGGCATCCACTTCCCCACTGGCCAGAAAGTTGGTGACAAGCTGAACCACGTCCAGCCGCTCCCCATAGCGCTGCCCGGCGGCCAGCACCCCGTCGGTGAAAACGACCAGCCAGGTATGAGGGGCAAGGGGCAGCTCAGTGATGACCGGCTTGGTGCCGGGGTAGATGCCCACCGGCTGGCTGGGCGCATCCAGAGTCCGCACCCCGTCATGATCGGCGACGATGACAGGGCAGTGGCTATTCCGCGAGATGACCACGGTTTTGGTGACCAGATCCACCGAGACGATGTTCAGAGTGGCCAAGACCTTGCCCCCACGATTGGCGTAGAGATAATCGTGAGCCGCCCGGGCTGCCGCACCATCTCGAACCCCCTCAGCCAGGAGCGAGATAGCCTTGCGAGCCACCAGGTTGCTGATGACCTTGGCTGCCCTGCCTGAGCGTTGCCCGTCGGCCAGCACCAGGGAGAGCCCGCCGTGGGGCCGCTCGATCATCTCCAGGGTATCGCCACTTTCGCTGGTGGCGTATTTGTGCACTTTGGCGACGGCTGCTTGTATCTCCATGAATGTCCTGTGGTGTATTATAACCCAGCCTTGAATTTAGGTCAAAACTTGCTACTTTGCTCGGCCTGGATCGCCAGATCCAGGCCCAAAGCGGGGATTTGGCACTTGTCCTGAGCCCGTCGAAGGGATCCCCTCAGAGCGATTTTGGATCCACTGATATTGCCTGAGCCAACAACCCCTCCACTAGAGCCAGCGCGTCCTCCTGCGTTCTCACCTGCCCCTCCACCTGCGCCTCCCGCACCGCCTCCAGAAGCTCGCCGATGCGGGGTCCTTCTTCCAGGCCAAACTCGTCCATTAGGTCGTGGCCGTTGACCAGCTTGGGCGGGGAGATGACCTTTTGGTGACGTTCGTAGTAATCGGCCAGCATTGAGGCCACGAACTCCACCCGCCTCCGCCAGCGGGCCATCCTGAGATTGGGCCCCCAGGTCGCCAGGTGATCGGCCAGATAGAGAAGCAAGGTATCCACTCCGGCCTCGCCCGCGTCGCGGAAGAAGCGATAGACGGCCCGCCTGGTTACTACCTCCTGGCCGGCCAAAAAGCAGGGACGCATGTGGTTGGCCACGATGGTTTTGGCAAGAGCCACCTCGCTCCCGCCGAAGCGCAGACGCCTGAGAATGGCTCCCACCATCTCCGCCCCTTCCCTCTCATGGCCGTAGAAGTGTATGCCCCCTTCGTCGTCAACGCTTTGGGTGGCAGGTTTACCCAAATCGTGCAGCAGGGCCGCCAGCTTCAGCACCGTCAGGCGGATGCGGTCGCCAGAGATGGGTTGCGACAGATGAGCGCTGATCTGGCGGGAGAAAGGCGACAAGAGAAGTGAAATCAGGGATAGTTCACTTTCTCCCTGGTATCCCTTCAAAGCTTGAATCACTTCCTCCAACCGCCTCACCGTCTCCAGCGAGTGTTCGAAGACGTCCAGGTAGTGGGGCTCAGACTGCTCCACGCCCTTCAGTGTTTCCAGCTCAGGTATCACGGTGGTCAACAGACCCAGCTCGTCCAGG
Source organism: Chloroflexota bacterium (assembly GCA_030611885.1). GTDB lineage: Bacteria > Chloroflexota > Anaerolineae > VGOG01 > VGOG01 > JAUWOY01. The sequence continues at coordinate 98,870 of JAUWOY010000004.1, forward strand.
TAGCGCAAGCTCTGCGCCGCTCCCGGCAGAGCCGTGATCTTGGCCAGCTCGTCGCGCACCCTTTCGGCGGAGACATTGGTGATCAAACGAGCAGCTCGGCGGATCAGCTCCTCGGTCTCCTGCTCAATGTTGGCTCCCATCTCAGCAGCTATCCGTACCGCCCGCAAAGTGCGCAAGGAATCATCCTGAAAAGCCGTCTCGGAAACGGCTCGCACCAGGCCGAGTCGCAAGTCGCGCCGTCCGCCGTAGAGGTCTATGACGTGGGACAGGGACTTCGTGTCCGCCACAGCCACCGCGATCGCGTTAACGGTGAAATCCCGCCCGGAGAGATCTGCGATTATGTCATCGCCTTGCAGACGGGCAAAATCAATGAAGATGCGCTGGCCGTCTTCCCCTCTGGTCACCACTCGGCCCGTGCCGCGCTCCTGGTCCAAGAGCACGAACGCGCCGCCCATTCGATCAGCCACCTGGCGGGCCAGCCCCACGGCATCGCCCGCCACCGCGAAATCAATATCGTGACTGGCGCGCCCCAGCAGCCAATCCCGCACACAGCCGCCCACCAGATAAGCTTCGACGGAGCGCACCCGCAGGAAAGTGCAGACTTGTTCTGCAATTGATCCTTTAGGGATGAGTTCAGTCATTTGCCACTCGCTGAACCTCGGGCTCCCCTTCACTGGACACGAAGACCACCACCGCCTCCTCCCTGGGCCGGTTGCGCTTAGCCAGGCGGCGGGCTTCCTCAGGAGAGAGGCCAACCCCCGCCACTCGTCCCCGCACGATGGCGATCCACCGCCCGGCATAGGGAGCTAAATCCAGTTCATCGCTTGAAGCAGTCACTCCAGCCAACCCCGCACCTTTCAACTCGGAGGTAATTGCCTCTAATGATATGCTAAAGCAGGTGTTTTGTCAAGGTAAACCGGGGCCGCACAAAGTTGCCCTACTTGTGAATACGTCATTTGACAAGTTTGCATAGGGATGAGATTCGTGTATAATGAGCGAAATTGATGGAGGAAACATGAAATCAGACATCGAAGCGATCATCTTTGACTTTGGCGGGGTGATGGTGCCCTTCAGCCAGATGGACTCGCTCAAGGAACAGGAGTCCCGGCTGGGACTGCAACCTGGGAAGCTAGCTGAGACCCTGTGGCAATCGGCCGATTGGCGGCTGGCGGAAGTGGGGGCCATCACCGATGAGGAATACTGGCGGCGGGCCGGCGCCGGGCTGGGCTTTCACACGCCGGAGGCGATCCGCAGCTTTCAGCGAGACCTGTTCCGCGACGCCAAGACCGACCGACGGATGGCAGACCTGGTCCGGTGGCTGCGGGGCCGGTATCGCACGGGGCTGCTGAGCAACGCCAGCGACGTCCTCCCCAGGCTGCTGCGCGAGCGCTATGGCCTCGGTGGACTGTTCGATGTGGAGGTGTTCTCAGCGTTGGTGGGCCTGGCCAAGCCCGACCCGGCCATCTACCGCCTGGCGCTGGAACGCCTGGGCGCAGCCCCTGAGGCGACGGTTTTCGTGGATGATTACGAGCCGAACGTGGCGGCTGCGGCAGCGCTGGGTATCCGGGCCATCCACTTTGTTGGGTACGAGGCCCTGATCCTGGCGCTGCAGAAACAGGGCGTGGTACTGACTTCCGACTTGGGCTCTCTGTCCGCTCCTTGCCACGCCAGAATGTAAAAAGCCCCGACGCGCAATGCGTCGGGGCTTTCGTTTTGCATCAACCTACTGAGCGACAGTTTGACACGGGCTTGAGAGTCCAGGCCAAACATCGCTTCGATATTACCCCGCGCACAACTCCAGTGTCTTCTTGGCCAGCAGGAATCCGCGCTTGATCAACTCTTCGGTGGCCTCCCAATTCGCGTCCTCGTGCTCGATGCTGAGCACAAAGTCATATCCCACGTCGTAGAGGGCCGCCACGAGCTCCTGCCAATCTATCAGGCCCTGGCCCGGCAGGCGCGGTATCTGCCAGCGGAAGCCACAGCCCAGGATGCCATCCTGGTAGAGCATCTCCTCATCAATGTCCATGTCCTTGGCGTGGACGTGGAAAATGCGGTCGCCGAAATCGTAGATGAAGCGAACGTAGTCAATCTGCTGCCAGACCAGATGCGAGGGGTCGAAGTTGAGGCCGAAGTTGTCGTCGGGTACGGCCTCGAACATGCGGCGGATAAGGGCGGGCGAGTGAGGCAGGTTGGAGCCACCCGGCCAGGTGTCGGCCCAGAGCATGGGGCAGTGCTCGATGGCGATCTTCACGTGGTGCTCGCCCGCGAACTCGACCAGCCCCGGCCAGACCTTCATGAACTCCTCGAAGTTGTGATCCAGGTCCTTCCGCCAGTCGCGCCCGGTGAGCTCAGGGTTCCAGCTCCGCCCCACGAAGGTGCCCACGATGTCCACGCCCAGCACCTCCGCGCCGACGATGACCTTTTTCAGGTGAGCGATGACGTGCTCGCGATGCTCCAGGTCGGGGTGGAGAGGGTTGGGATAGTAGCCGAGCGAGGAGATCGCCAGCCCCTTCTCGGCCAACAGGCCGTTGATCTCCGAAGCCTTGGCTGGAGTCAGCGAATCCACGTCAATGTGGACGACCCCGCCGTACTTGCGGTCTTCCCCTTCGCCGGACGGCCAGCAACATACTTCCAGCATCTCAAACCCGCTGTCCGAGGCCCACGTTGCCAGCTCCTCCAGAGATAGATTCGGAAAGGCTGCGGTCATTACACCGATTTTCATTATCATACCCTCCTGTTCGTATTGCGTTCTGGGAGAAACCAGGTTTTTGGGAAAAACCTGGTTTCTAAATCGCTGAGGACTAGCGATCAACCTCTACCCACCTCTGCTCCCGCGCGCTGCACTCAATGGCCTCGCAGATCAGGTTCTCCTCGTGGCCATCGGCGAAGGTGGGGAAATCGGCCGGGGCGGCATAATCGCCCTTCTCAATATAGCCGTAGACAGCGGCATAAAGCTGCTTGAAAGTGTCGGGGAAGCCCTCGGCGTGGCCACCGGGATAGCCGGCACTCCATTTGGCCCCCGACGCCAGGAGGGAGGGGTCCTTGATCAGAACCTCGTTGGCTCGCTCGCGGTGCCCGATCCACAGCTCGTTAGGCCGTTCCCCGTCCCAGGCCAGGGACCCTTTGGAGCCGTCTATCTCCAGGCTAAGCCGGTTCTTGCGGCCTGCACAAATCTGGGATACAGTTACCACCCCTTTGGCCCCACCCTCGAAGTTCAGCAGGATGCTGGCGTAGTCCTCGGTCTGGATGAGCTTCTCCTCGTAATCCCCCGGCTTCAGCTCCTTGCCAGCGAAGGTATCAATAGGCACCAGGGGCTTGCGCCGCACCGGGATGAAAGTGCCGAAGTCAGCCATCACGGAGCTAACCTTGAGACCGGTGATGAAGGCCACCAGGTCCAGCCAATGGGAACCGATATCGCCCACCGCCCGCAAGCTGCCCCCCAGCTCCGGCTCCAGGCGCCAGTTCCAGTCGGTATCGTAAAAAAGCCAGTCCTGCAGGTAAGAGCCGTGGATAATGTAGACGTCGCCCAGGTCGCCCCGCTGCACCCTGGCCCTGGCCTCCTGGCAGAGGGGGTAGAAGCGGATGTTGAAGTTGATAACTCCCACCAAACCTTTCTCCCTGACCAGTTCCACCAGTTCGGCCGACTCCGCCGAAGTCATGGTCAGCGGCTTTTCGCAGACCACGTGCTTGCCCGCTTCCAGGGCCGCCTTCGCCATGGGAAAGTGGAGGTAATTGGGGGTAGTAATGTGGACTACGTTGACCGCGGGATCGGCCACCAACTCCCGCCAGTCCGCGTAAACTTTTTTGATATTGAGGGCCTCGGCTTTGGGACGAGCCCGCTCCGGGCTGGACCCCGCAACGCCCACCACTTCGATGCCCAGGCGGCGCAGCGCTTCGACGTGGGCTGGGCCGATGAATCCTGTTCCGATGACGGCTGCTTTGAGATCGCTCATGTCTACTCCTTTCCTTATTGCCCCAGGCTGAAGCTATGGGCTGAAAGAACAAAGCCCTGCGGGTTATATCCAACCCCAAAAGTATAACAAAGGAAAGAAGTTTTGTCAATTCGAGGCAGATTGTTAGCGACGATTGGGGCCTGGATTGCACTTCCGTCCAAAGTGGTGTATAACTATAATGCTCTGTCTTTATCTGCCACGAATTTCACGAATTAACACGAAAAAGAAAAAAATAGTGAAAATTCGTGTAATTCGTGGCAAAAAGCCTTTTGGTTCTGGCTTGTCCAGGTTATAGGAGAGACGAATTATGAGTGAGATGAAGCACAACTATGACCGGGAAGAGGATGTCCTGTACATCTCCTTTGGCCGGAGCGAGCATGTCGTCGGTGTCGAGTTAGGCGATCACCTGCTGCTGCGGCTGGATACGGGCAAGGGTACAGCGCGCTCGCCGCGTGCGGTGGGATTGACCATACTTTTTCCCGCCCAACTGCTGGCGCTGGGGCATTCGCCGACTTTCACACTGGAGCGACTGGAGCGGCTACCGGCCGATTTGCGGACAGCGGTGTTAGAGGTATTAAGCAAGCCGCCAGTGGGCGAATTGTTATCCGTGCGGCTGACTCTCTCACCCGAAGAACTGCGAATACCAGAGTTGGTGGCAGCGTAGGAAGGACGCGCAACTGCAACCGACTGCAACTGCAAGCCCGCCTTGACCGTAGTCGAGCGACACGGCAAACAACATCCCTTCGACAAGCTCATGACACCGCCCTGAACCCGACGCCAGCCACGGCCATGCTCTTGCGTGCCCAAGGCTGGCGTTTTGTATGCGCTGGAATCACTGACTGCACTGAACAGCACTGAGGCCACTGAAAACGGTGCTCCTCTCAGTGTCTTCGGTGCTGTCAGTGACATCAGTGGTTCAATTTCTCTTGTGCTTGTGAACGATGCGAAAGGAGAAGGAGATGAGTGAGAAGAGGCAAGTGAACGGCCCCCCGGCCAGACTGGGGAGGCTCGTTGGCCTGTTGGCCTTTGTGGTCTTGATAGCGGTGATCTACCTGCTCTCCCCCGGCTCCCCCCTACGAGCCGCCCCCAGGCCAGCCCTGCTTGGTGGCCCCACCGAGGTCAGCGGCATCATTGACACCGACACCACCTGGACGAACCTCCCTGGTGTCGCTTCCTGCTATTGTCTGACCGCATCGGATGGGCAGCGGATAAACAGATGAGCTGGCACGGGCCCCTATCCGTTTATCCACTCGTTATCTGTTGCTGCCAGGCCTGTGCCCCAAGACTGGCATTTTTGTGCTCTCCCGGAGAGTGGTTGCTGTGAGACACAACAGCGGATTCAGAATAAAACGGATGGTTGTGTGGGAGAAAATCCGTTTGTTTCCCAATCCGTTGTAGTGTCGTAGGTGCGAAAGGAGATGGAGATGAGTGAGAAGAGGCAAGTGAACGGCCCCCCGGCCAGGCTGGGGAGGCTTGTTGTCCTGTTGGCCTTTGCGATCCTGGTGGCGGCGATCTGCCTGCTCTCCCCCGGCTCCCCCCTGCGAGCCGCCCCCAAGCCGACCCTGCTTGGTGGCCCTATTGAGGTCAGTGGCATCATTGACACCGACACCACCTGGCCGAACTTCCTTGCTGTCGCTCCCTGCTCTTGTCTAACCGCATCGGATGGGCAGCGGATAAACGGATTAGCTGGCGAGGGGCCTCTATTCGTTTATCCGTTTGCTGATTGCGAGCTCATCCAAAATATTGTATAAGCTGCCTCTATACGTGCCGTGGCATGTGCTTAAATTGAAAGCCGCAGGGCTTGACATCCCCTGCACTTTCCGCTATACTTTAGGAAGTAAGCAGGGGTTCCTGATGATGGGTCGGAGTGGTGACCGTGTTGTCACCGAGCCGCTTTGCACACATAGTGATTGACAGCGACGACGGAGAAGCAGGGTGGACAGGTGGACGGTCAAAGATCGCGCCGGACGGGAAATCTATCTCACCGGGGAAAGATGGCAACACATTGTCTCGCGTCATCGTGTGCTGGCCGGACATCTGGGTGATGTGTTGAGCACACTTCGTCTGGGCCGTCGTCGGCAGGATGCATTGCAGCCGTTCAAATACTTCTATCGCCGTCGCTGTAAGACGCTGCCCGGCTATTACGACAGCATCACTGTGGTTGTCCTGTGTCAGGGGGACAATCGGTACGTGGTGACAGCCTGGCCCGAGGTTGAGGAATGACTCCATACACGTATGATTACCACCAAGATGCCGATATTCTGGAGGTGTTTTTCGCCGACGAGGAAGCGACGGCGGCTGTTCATCTGACACCGGACATCACTCTCCACTTCCGGGCGGAGGATGGTCGGGCTATCAGCCTGATCTTCAACAACTTTTCTCACCTGGCTCGGCCGGACGAGTATGGGCCACGTGCTTTTCGCCTGGAGATTGAGCGTTGGCCGCAGCCATTGCGGGCCGCGGTGTGGCGTATTCTCGCCCGCCCCCCCGTGAATGAGTGGCTAGCGGTCAGTTCGTACCGTCCTCCCCGCGTGCGTCGCGCTATTCCTCTGGCAGCGATATGCCCTGTGCCCGTGCCGACGGTGTAGGGAAGCGCACTTGAGCCTGACACCCTTCGCAGACAAACGTAGATGTCTGGTGATTTCGACAGGCTCAATCCAAGGATTTCGGCAGGCTCAATCCAAGGATTTCGACAGGCTCAATCCAGGGATTTGGCCGAGATAGGGCGCAAGAGTTCGTCCCTGGCGGCGCCAAGCCAACACAGCCAACCCACCCCTCCAACCCGACGCCAGCCACGGCCGTGCCCTTGCGTGCCCCACGGCTGGCGTTTTTCATGCGCTGGAATCACTGACTGCACTGAACAGCACTGAGACCACTGAATGTGGTGCTCCTCATCAGTGTCTTCAGTACTCTCAGTGGCTTCAGTGGTTCGATTTGTCTCGTGCTTGTGAACGATGCGAAAGGAGATGGAGATGAGCGAGAAGAGGCAAGTGAACGGCCCCCCGGCCAGGCTGGGGAGGCTTGTTGGCCTGTTGGCCTTCGGTTCCCCCCTACGAGCCGCTCCGTTGTACGTTGCTCTTGCTTAACGGCAGCGGATGGGCAGCGGATAAACAGATGCACTGGCAAGTGTCCCCATCCGCTTATCCGCTTGCTATCCGTTGCTGCCAAGTCCGTGCCCTGAGGCTGGCGTATCTGTCTGTGATTTGACAAGCGGCCAAACTGTGCTAAAATAGCTGTAGTTAGCGGGGCGCTGGAGCTTGGCCTACACGACGCAGCCTGACACAGCAAACAACATCCCTGAACCCGACGCCAGCCGAGGCTGCGCCCTTGCGTGCCCCAAGGCTGGCGTTTTTGTGTTCTCTCGGAGAGTGGTTGCTGTGAGACACAACAGCGGATTCAGAATAAAACGGATGGCTGTGTGGGAGAAAATCCGTTTGTTTCCCAATCCGTTGTAGTGTCGTAGGTGCGAAAGGAGATGGAGATGTGCGAGAAGAGGCAAATGAATGGCTCTCCGGCCAGGCTGGGGAGGCTTGTTGGCCTGTTGGTCTTTGTGGTCTTGATGGCGGCGATCTGCCTGCTCTCCCCCGGCTCCCCCCTACGAGCCGCCCCCAAGCCAGCCCTGCTTGGTGGCCCTACTGAGGTCGGCGGCATCATTGACACCGATACCACCTGACCGAACTTCCTCGCTGTCGCTCCCTGCTCCTGTTTAACTGCATCGGATGGAGAGCGGATAAACGGATGAGCTGGCGAGGCCCCCCTATTCGCTTATCCGTTTGCTGATTGCGAGTTCATCCAAAATATTGTATAATAAGCTGCCTCTTCACGATGAGGAGTGTTTTCAAAAAAGGTTATGGAGGTGAGAGATGACAACGAGGGTGGCTGTAAGAACTGCCCATCCGCAGGTGGCCCAAATATTCAGTGGCGCCAGTAGGCTGACGACCGTGGAACGGCTGACACTGGCCAAACTGCTGTTGGAAAGTATCCTGACTGGCGAACCAGATGATGAGACCAACTGGTCAGCTATGAGCCTGGACACATTCCAAAGGGATTGGGACAACGCCGAGGATGCTATCTACGACAACTGGAGGGAACTTTATGGCGTTCCAACGCGGTGACGTTGTACTGATCCCTTTCCCATACACTGATCTCTCAGCGTTCAAGACGCGACCGGCTGTGGTCGTGAGCAGCGACGTCTACCACGCGGCCCGGTCGGAGCTTTTGTTGGCCTACGTGTCTTCCCAGGTATCCCAGGCCGATCCGACCATAGACTACATGCTGACTGATTGGGCAGATGTCGGGTTGCTCAAGCTCTCTTTTGTCCGGCCCAAGGTTGCCGCCGTCGAGCCGACGTTGGTGGTACATCGCGTAGGCGCTCTCTCCGCTCAGGATTTGCTGGAGGTAGACCGCTGTCTGCGTCGAGCCATGGCTCTCGTTGAGACGGCGTTGGACGACGTACTGGCTGAGGTAGACCTGATGGCTCAGCCGGCGGCTACCGTTCAGGCTTTGGCGGAGAAATCCGTGTCGGCGGCTGTCTCTTATGCGTCAGCGGGCGAGCCAGGCGTGCACCTTAATCGTTTACGGGAGTTGCTGTCCGGCCAGCTTGGGTAGCCTCCAAAGAGCCAACCAAACGCAGCGGATAAACGGATGAGCTGGCGAGGGTCTCTATCCGCTTATCTGTTTGTTATCCGTTGCCGCCACGGCCGTGCTCTCGCGTGCCCCAAGGCTGGCGTTTTGTATCCGCAGGTAGCCAGACCTGTACTGAGTTTATCGAAGTACCTGTACTGAGCCTGTCGAAGTAAAGGAGCTTGCGATGAAGCAAAGACACATTAACGCAACACTGAAGCGAGCCCTTCCGCCGATTGCTGCTCTGGCCCTAACCACCCTCCTCACCCTCACCGCCCTGCCCCAGGCTGGCGCCACTGCCCCTACTGTGGCGTCCCTGTCAACGAATCCAAAGCGAATAAACGAATCCGCTGCGGCCCATTCGTTTATTCGTTCCCCATTCGTTGACAGCACACCCGGCGCGACCACCCGCATCTCCGCTGCCCCCCGCCTGGAACGGCAACCATTGGAATCACTGACTGCACTGAACAGCACTGACTTGGAAGCTGAAGCGGCGGCCACTGAACGTGGTGCTCCTCTCAGTGTTTTCAGTGTTCCCTCAGTGGCATCAGTGGTTCAATCCCCCGGCACCACCACCCGCATCTCCGCTGCCCCCCGCCTGGAGCGGCAACCATTGGAATCACTGATCGCACTGAACAGCACTGACTTGGAAGCTGAAGCGGCGGCCACTGAACGTGGTGCTCCCTCAGCGGCTCCAATGGTGCAGGCTGCCGACGCCGAAAACGTGGACCTGGTGGGCCAGATCGGCGGCTCATCCTACGCCGTGGCCGTGCAGGGTGACTACGCCTACCTGGGCGTGGGGCCGAGGCTGGTGGTATTGGACGTATCCAACCCGGCCGACCCCACGGTGGTGGGCCGGACAGAGGTGCTGCCCGACATCGTGATGGGCGTGGCGGTGGCGGGGAACTACGCATACGTCGCCGATTATGTTGAGGGCCTGCGCATCATCAACGTCTCCGACCCGGCGGCCCCCACCGAGGCCGGCTTCTGCGACACGCCGGGGTATGCCTGGGGTGTGGCGGTGGCGGGGAATTACGCCTACATCGCCGATGGGTCCAAAGGCCTGCGCATCATCAACGTCACCGACCCGGAGGCTCCCACCGAGGCCGGCTACTACTACACGCCGGGGAGG
>JAUWOY010000091.1 GCA_030611885.1 Chloroflexota bacterium
GTCTCTGACCGAGGCGGAACAGGGCTCGCTCAGAGACCTTCACCCAACTATCCAAGAAAGACCTGATTTTGGTTTTGTGCATTTGACAAGGCGAAAGTAGGAGTATATAATAGTGTCTGCGAGAAGAGCATAAAATACTGATTGAAAGGAGTGCTATTGATGAAGAAACTTTCTTGGATCTTGATGCTGGTGCTGGTGGTTTTGATCGCTGGCTGCGGGGGAGGCGCTACTCCAGAGGCTGAGCCCAGCCCGGCGGCCACGCTGCCTACTGAAATCGAGATATTGCCCACCCCCACCCCGAAGCCGCCTCCAGCAACACCGACCTATACGCCGGTTCCCCCCACTCCGACTCCTGAGCCTACTGCTACGCCTGTCCCCACTTCCACACCTGTCCCCACCGTGGAAGGCGAGACACCTGTCCCTACTGAGGTGCCGCCTACCCCAACCCCGGTCCCGCCGACGGCCACACCCACGGAGGCCCCGCCGCCTGCAAAGGTGGAGGCGCCCATGATCGCTATCCCTGCTGGCGAGTTCACCATGGGCAGCGATCACGAGGTTGAGCGGCCACCGCACCCGGTCTCCGTCGCGGCCTTTGAGATTGACAAGTTCGAGGTGACCAACGAGCAATTTGAGAAGTTCGTTGCAGAGACGGGCTATGTCACCGAGGCTGAGAACGCAGGTGACACATCTTGGCGGTACTATGCTAAAGACAAGGCCAATCATCCTGTGGTGAAGGTGAGCTGGAACGATGCCCAGGCTTTCTGCGAATGGGCAGAAAAGAGGTTGCCTACCGAGGCAGAGTGGGAGAAAGCGGCTCGGGGCGCCGATAGCCTCACCTATCCCTGGGGTAATGATTGGGATGTGAACAAAGCGAACACCAAGGACGCGGGTTACCGAGGGACCACCATTGTGGGGAGCTTCCCGGCCGGGGGTAGCCCCTATGGGGTGATGGACATGGCGGGCAACGTAGCCGAATGGACGAGCGACTGGTTCCAGCCGTATCCAGGGTACCCGGGCGGCGACGGCGAGGCCCAGTACTTCGGCGAGAAATACCGCGTGATCCGAGGGGGTGGTTGGTTCAGCGGCCAGGAATTGGTGCGCACCACCGAGCGGAGTGCCAGCTCCGTCGAGCTCGCCAACGACGATGTCGGCTTCCGCTGCGCTAAATAGCAGGCTTAGTCACAGAAGGATCAGACGTTGACACATGACCAGCCACAACAAGCTGAGAGAGCGTGGCTCGTATTCATCAGTCATGCCGGAACTGATACGTGGGTAGCAAAGCGGATTGCCGAGAAGATCGAAGCGTGTGGTGCGAAAACTTTCCTTGACGAGGCTCACATCGCTGTGGGCGAAGATTTCGAGGAACGCATTTTGCATGCCCTGGATCAGGCTAGTGAGTTTCTTGTGCTGCTTACCCCTTGGTCGCTGAAAAGGCCCTATGTCTGGGCGGAGATTGGAGCTGCGTGGGGCAAACGAACACCAATTATTGGAGTACTCCATGGGCTGACTCCGGAGGAACTCCACACACAAGCGGGAGTCCCTATTTTGATTAAGCGACGTGACTTGATTGACCTCAATCAATTGGATACGTATCTCTCGCAACTCCGAGAGAGAATATCCGCAAAAAGACAGGAGGAGTTTGGCCATGCCTGAGAAATATGATGTCTTCCTTTCCTACACGGCTAAAGATCGTGAATGGGTACGGCGTTTAGCAAACGCTCTTTCGGAACAGGGCTTGAATGTTTGGTACGATGAGATAGAGATTAAACCTGGAGATGTGTGGCGCGACCAGACGGAAAAGGGCCTCCGGGCAAGCACCTATGTGGTTATGGTTATCACGCCAGAAGCAGCACACTCCAACTGGCAAGCGGCGGAACTTGGAGCGGCTCTCGCATTACAAAAGCCTCTGATCCCAATCGTGGCCGAGGATATGCCGTCAAAGGACATCCCAGGGCCAATCAAGCTGAGAAAATACTTGCTGAAAGCCGATCCAACGGTTGTTGCGGATGAAATTGCCCGCGGGATAGCGTCTGGGTATGGGGTTGAGAGCAAGGCAGTCGCTTAACACCATGTCAGTTTCAGCCTGTGGCCTTGATGAACTTCAGCAACACTAAGGAACGTTGATGAGTTGAAAGGAGGCGCCTATCGCAAGAAAATGTAGGTAAGTAGTAAGTAAGTAGGATTGTCCCATTATCACAAAAATTCAAGGAGGAGCTAACAAATGTTTAGAAAGACGCTTGTCAATTTGGTTCTGGTGCTCGTCATGTTGCTGACCCTGGGGCTGAGCGCGGTCAGTGCTGCGCCGCTAGCTCAGGAGGAGCTGAGCTACACCATCAAGCTGGGTGATACCTTGTGGGCCCTGGGCGAGAAGTACCTCGGCTCCGGCTTTGCCTGGCCAGCACTCATGGCCGCCACTAACCAGAAGACCATCGAAGACTCGACCTTTGCCTACATCGCCAACGCCGACGTCATCCACCCAGGGTGGAAGCTCGCGGTCCCCAGCGAGGAAGAGGCCGAAGCGTTCATGGCGGCCTATGACCCCGACAAACCGGCGCTCCTGTTCGGTAAGAGGGCCAGCGGTCAGCTCATCGTCGGCAGTTGGTGGACAGCCGGCGGTGAGGCCGAGGGCCTGGCCGGGATGTTCAGGATCTACAGAGAGAAATACCCTGACGTCGAGATCGTCAACGCCACGATGGCTGGCGGCGCGGGCACTAACTTCAAAGCGGGGCTAAAGACCCGGCTCATCGGCGGCGATCCGGAGGATACCTTCCAGTTGCACGCCGGTCTGGAGGCCGAGAGCTACAGCGCGGAGCAGTATCTCGAACCCCTGGACGACCTCTATGCCTCCGAAGGGCTCGAGGCGGTCTTCCCAGCGGACCTGGTGACGATGCTAAAGGCCTACGGCGGCCACTACTGGGGTGTCCCCGTCAACATCCACCGCTCCAACGTGCTGTGGTACAACAAAGCGGTCTTTGAGGCCAACAGCCTGACGCCACCAGCCAACTTCGATGAGTTCGTGACTGTGGCCGAGGCGCTGAGAGCCGCGGGCATCACGCCCTTCGTCTTGGGCTCCAAGGATGGCTGGGAAGCGGGACACATCTTTGAGGACATCCTGGCCGGCACCTTGGGCGCCGAGAAGTACAACGGTCTGTGGACCGGTGACACACCGTGGACCGGTGCGGACGTTGCCCAGGCGCTGGAAAACTTCACGATGATGCTCGGTTATGCCAATCCCGATCACTCGGCCCACACCTGGGATAGCGCGGGCGAGTTCTTGATCGCGGGCACGGGCGGCATGATGATCATGGGCGACTGGACCGATGGCTGGTTCACGTCCAAGGGTTTCACCGGCTACGGCTGGGCGCCCCCGCCGGGCACCCAGGGCATCTTCGTCGCCCTGTCCGACAGCTTCGCCATGCCGGCGGCTGCCTCGAATGTGGAGAACGCCCTCAACTGGCTCAAGGTCTGCGGTTCTCTGGAGGGGCAGGAAGCCTTCAACCCGCAGAAAGGCTCCATCTGCGCCCGCACCGACTGCGACCCGTCTCTGTTCAACGCCTACCTGCAATCGGCTATGGTTGACTGGGGCCAGGACGCCATCGTGGCCAGCGTGGCTCACGGGGCAGCGGCCTATGAATCCTGGGCCACAGACTACAAGGACGTGCTCACCCTGTTCGTCGCTTCTGGTGATGTGGCTGCCGCACAGGCTGGCTTGCAGCAGGCCTGCGTGGATGCTGGCGTCTGCCAGTAAGCATTGTTAATCAGCGAGGCAGTCCAAAGGGTTGGGCTGCCTCGCTCCTTGTTTTCAGACCTTGTGGATGGAGAGACCTATGCGACGTTGGAGTTGGGAGCGGGTTGTCTCAATCCTGCTGATCTCGCCAGCGGTGATTGCCATCGCTATCTTTGTGTACGGCTTCATCGGCTGGACCGCTTACACCTCGCTGACCAAGTGGGACAAGCTGCTCCCCGACTTCACCCTGGTCGGGCTAAGTAATTATCGGAAACTGTTTGCCCACCAGCGTTTTCAGATTGACCTGCGCAACACCGTGGTGTTCACGGTATTATTCTTGATTTCCTGTCTCATCATTGGGTTCGTGCTGGCCTTCTTGCTGGACCAGCGCGTCAGGGGCGAGGGAATCTTCCGCAGCATCTACCTGTTTCCGATGTCCATTTCGTTCATCGTCACCGGTGTGGTCTGGCGCTGGTTGCTCAACCCCGGCAGCGACGAGCTGGGCAGCACGGGGATCAATGCGCTGTTCGACATGCTCGGGCTGGGCTTCCTCAAGACGGGATGGTACACCGACCCCAAGATCGGGATCATGGCCGTGGCCATTGCTGCCACCTGGCAGATGTCCGGCTACACCATGGCCATGTACCTGGCCGGGCTGCGCGCCATACCCGAAGAACTGCGCGAGGCAGCGCGGGTGGATGGAGCCTCGGAGGTGCAGATCGTCCGGCACATCATTCTGCCTCTTCTGCAACCGATCACCCTCAGCGCCGTCATCGTCCTGGGTCACATCTCGCTCAAGATCTACGACCTCATCGTGGCTATGACCGGGCCTGGCATCGGCTTTGCCACCGATGTGCCCGCCTATTTCATGTGGGACACCACTTTCAGAGGCAACCATTTCGCCCGGGGGGCAGCTATTGCCATTATCCTGCTGGTGATGGTCGCCGTCCTCATCGTCCCGTACCTGGCATGGAGCATCCGCACGGAGGCTGAACTATGACCACCCAAACACGCAAACTGCGTAGAAGCAAAAAACCGCCGATACGTTGGCAGCGGGTGGTACTCTATGCCGTCCTGGTTGCCTTCGCCATCTTTTACCTGATGCCGGTGTATGTCCTGATCGCCACCGGTTTGAAGAGCTTTACCGAGGTGAATCTGCAGCGCATGTGGAACCTGCCGACGGGGCTGCATTTTGACAGCTACATCAAGGCCTGGTTCGGCAGCGAAGCGGAGGGCTTCCGTGGGCTCAACGTGAACTTTATGAACAGCGTCTACCTCACCGTGCCGGCCACCATCATTTCAGCCATGTGGGGCTCAATCAACGGCTACATCCTGGCCAAGTGGAAGTTCCGGGGTTCGGACGTGCTCTTCCCGCTGATCCTCTTCGGCATGTTCATCCCCTATCAGAGCATCCTCATCCCACTGGTGCAGGTACTTCAGAGGATAAGCATCTTTGGAGTTAAGTTCTACGGCTCCATTCCGGGCCTGATCCTGGCCCACGTGATCTACGGCATCCCCATCACCACCTTGATCTTCCGCAACTACTACGCCAACATACCCACGGAGTTGATCGAAGCGGCTCGGATTGATGGGGCGAACATCTTTGGCATCTACCGGCACGTATTGTTTCCTCTATCCGTGCCGGGCTTCGTGGTGGTGATGATCTGGCAATTCACCTCCATCTGGAACGATTTCCTGTTCGCCGCTACGATCACCAGTCACCCCGCAAGCCAGCCCATCACCGTCGGTCTGAACAACCTGGCGGGCAGCTACATCGTAGAGTGGAACGTGCAGATGGCCGGCGCGCTCCTGACCGCGCTGCCCACCCTGCTGGTGTACATTTTCCTGGGACGCTACTTCATGCGCGGGCTGATGGCGGGGTCGTTGAAAGGCTAGAGGGCTTTGTTAAAACCGAAAAAACCAAGACGGGAGGCAATGATGACGGTTCAAAGTGTGACGTTGCGTTTACCAGAAACGGTGATGCGCCGCGCCCGGCAGACCGCCAACGTCTTGCAGCGTCCCTTGGAAGAGTTGCTGACCGGTCTAGTCACCGCGGCGTTGCCGGATGTGGAAGATGCACCACTCGAAGTACAGGCGGAACTGGCTCGCATGACCTGGTTCAGTGACCAGGAACTTTGGAGCATCGCTCGCAGCACAATGCCGGTTGAACAGCAGGAGCAGTTGCGTTCCCTCGCCGATCTCCAAACTATGCACGCCTTGACTCCAGCCGAGCAAGAGGCCCTGGACAACTTGCGCCGAGAGTATGGTCGGGTGACCTTGCGTAAAGCGCGCGCCTACGCCCTATTGAGCCTGCGGGGAGGCGCCCCTTTGTTGACTGGAGTCTAGTCCGATGAGTGGCGATCACATTCCCGAATCGGTGCGTCGCCGGGTGGCTGAAGCCGCCGGTCACCGTTGTTGTTACTGCCGGACGGCACAGGAGATCAGTGGCGCGCAGATGCATGTGGACCACATTGTTCCCCTGGCATTGGGCGGGACGTCCGAAGAGAGGAACCTTTGTCTGGCATGTGCCTGGTGCAACAGTTACAAGGGAAGTAAGAGAATTGGAATTGATCCCTTGACCGGGGCAGAAGTTTCCTTGTTCCATCCGCGCGTCCAAAACTGGGTAGAGCATTTCCGATGGAGTGATGACGGCACAGAGGTCATTGGGCTGACTCCTTGCGGTCGTACCACGGTTGTAACTATGCGCTTGAACAACGAGTATGTGGTATCCGCCCGGCGCAACTGGGTTCTGGCTGGCTGGCACCCGCCCAAAGAATGATTGCAGCAGAGATACAGGACTGGCGAGACGGTGAGCAGTGTTTTGTAAGAATGGGACATCCCAGGATGCCCCATTTCTTTTTTGTGGCGTCTGTGGTATAATTTGTAGGCTCACTACAGCGGATTGTGAAAGGAACGGATAAAAAAATGGAACACATCCAGAAATATCTCGACGAGGTAGGCCGGATTTTGCAGAACCTGCCCCAGGCCGAGATCGCTCGCATCATTGACATCCTGGCCCAGGCCCGAACCGAGGGGAGGCGGATCTTTGTGATGGGCAACGGCGGCAGCGCGGCCATGGCCTCGCACTTCGCCTGCGACCTGGGCAAGGGAACGGTGCGGGAGGGGAAGGCGCGCTTCAAAGTTATCTCCCTGAACGACAATGTCCCGCTGTTGACGGCCTACGCCAACGACTTTGGCTACGAGACGGTCTTCGCCGAGCCGCTGGCTTCGCTGGCCGAGCCGGGCGACGTGGCCATAGCCATCAGTTCCAGCGGCAACTCGCCCAATGTGCTGCGAGCTATGGACGTGGCGCGAGAGCATGGACTCACCACCATCGGCATCACGGCCTTCGAAGGCGGTCAGCTTAGAGATAAGGTGGACGTGTGCGTGATCGTGCCTGCCGATTCCCAGCATCCCGACGCCATGCAGTACGCCGAGGACGGCCAATGGGTGGTTCTCCACATCATTTTTGTGGTCATACGCCAAGGGATGAAGTGAGCGTGGAGCGGGAGCGACTTCTGCTGGCCCTGGATTTCGGCGGCACCAAGCTGACGGCGGGCCTGGCCGCAGCCGGCGAGCGCGGCTGGCGGGCTCATAGGACGGTCCCCTCACCGCCCGGCAGCAACGCCCAGAGCGATCTGGAGATTATGATGGGGCTGGCGCGAGACCTGTTGGCCGAAGCCGAAGTCCCGCTGGCCGCGGTGGGGGTCAGTTTCGGCGGGCCGGTGGACGCGACGCGAGGCCTGGTGCGGCTGTCCCACCACGTGCCCGGCTGGGAGGAGATACCCTTGCGGGAGTGGTTGGAGGAGCGGTTGGGGGTGCCCGCCTCTGTGGACAACGATGCCAACGCAGGGGCTCTGGGCGAGCATCGCTTTGGCGCGGGGCAGGGCTACGACAGCTTGATGTACATCACCGTCAGCACCGGTGTCGGCGGGGGTTGGATTCTGAACGGGCGGCCCTGGCGCGGCGCGGACGGGATGGCCGGCGAAATCGGGCACATGGTCGTGGATCCGGCTGGCCCGGTCTGCCTGTGCGGCAAGCGGGGCTGCGTCGAGCGACTGGCCTCAGGGCCGTACATCGCGCAACGAGCCCGCGAATGGCTGAAGGCGCAGCCAGACCGAGGTCAGATCCTGCGCGCTCTGGCTGGGGGTGATTTGGAGGCGATCACCGCCGAGTTGGTAGCCCAGGCAGCGGCTCAGGGAGACGACCTGGCCTGGGAGGCGCTGGAAGTCGCGGCCTGGGCGCTGGGGGTGGGCATCGGCAACGCGGCTAACCTGGTGAACCCGAGGTGCTTCGTGCTGGGCGGCGGGGTGACCAAAGCGGGCGAGCGTTTTTGGGAGGTGGTGCGTCGCACCGCCCGCCAGACGGCCCTGCCAGAGGTTCATTTTGACGTGGTGCCTGCCGCGCTGGGCGACGACGCGCCCCTGTGGGGAGCCATCGCCCTGGCGGAAGACCGGATCGTATCTTCTCAATATTTTGGGGGGAAAGGAGTGCATGTGGGCATAGCGAGCATCCGCCGGTTGAGTAGACCTTCAGGTCGTATCGAAACCCAGGATGCGAGCGGGTCTACCGACAACCCGCTTGGCCTCGATACGTCGCTACGCTCCTACTCG
>JAUWOY010000089.1 GCA_030611885.1 Chloroflexota bacterium
TGAGTAGCGTAGCGTATCGAAACCAAGGATGCGAGCGGCTCTGTGGCTACCCCACTTGGTTTCGATACGGCTTTCCGCTACGCTCCAAGCCTACTCAACCGGCGCTGGATGTGCTCTGCCCCGGTTTATTGAGAAGATACCTTGTGATCTACTGAATCTGTTGAATTGCAAATACTCGACAAAATCAGGAGGATCTTAATGAATGAACAGCGAATGCCGCTGAGTGCCCTGGCCTCCGGTGAGGCGGGGGTGGTGTGCCAGCTAGCCGGAGGGCGAGGATTCGTGAGCCGCTTGGCCACGTTGGGCTTCACCCCAGGGGTTGAGGTGAACATGGTGCAGAACTTTGGCCACGGTCCCCTCATTGTCTTGGTGCGGGATACCCGGGTGGCCCTGGGGCGGGGCGAGGCGATGAAGGTGCTGGTGGGGAGAATGAATCAATGACCAATGACCAAATCCCAATGACCAAATCCCAAATCCGAAATCCGAAATCCGAAATCCGAAATCAAATCACCGTCGCTCTTACCGGGCAGCCCAACGTGGGGAAATCCACGGTGTTCAACTTGCTGACCGGCCTCAGCCAGCACGTGGGCAACTGGCCGGGCAAGACCATCGAACAGAAGACGGGCGTCTATCATCACAACGGCATCACAGTGCAAATCGTAGACCTGCCCGGCACCTACAGCCTGACCGCCAACTCCCTCGAAGAGCAGATCGCCCGCGACTACATCATCAAAGAGAAGCCCGACGTGGTGGTGGCCATAGTCAACGCCGCCGCCCTGGAGCGCAGCCTGTACCTGGTGGCCGAGCTCCTGGAGCTATCGGTGCCGGTGGTGTTGGGGCTGAACATGACCGACGTGGCCGAGCAGCAGCGGATGCACATCGAGCCGCACGTTCTGGAGGCCGCGTTGTGTATCCCCGTCGTGCCGATGGTGGCCTCCAGAAACCAGGGCACGCGAGAACTGGTGGAGGCCGTAGACCGCCTGGCAAGCGACCCGGACAGCTATGACCCTTGCCGCCCTGGGATCCGTGAGGATCACCGGGCGGTGCTGGCCCAGCTCCAGAAGATCATCGCCGGGCAGGTACCGGAGCCCTATCCGCAGGACTGGGTGGCCCTCAAGCTCCTGGAAGGCGACCGGGAGATCACTCGAATGATGCGGGAGCGGTTGTCGCCGGAGAAATGGGAACAGGTGCACTCCATCCTGATGGAACACGAGGACGCAATCCTGGCCGTGGCCGGGGCCCGCTATGAGTGGATCGGGCGGATGGTGCGGGCAGCGTTGGTGCGCCCCACCTTCGGCCAGATCACCCTGACCGATCGGGTGGACCGCATCGCCACTCACCCCTTCTGGGGGCTGCTGGTGCTGGCGGGGATACTGGGCATGGTTTTCTGGCTGACCTATGCTGTGGGCGCGCCGTTGCAGGAACTGCTAGACACCTACCTGGTGCAGGCCGGGGCGGAATGGGTGCGCGTGGCTCTGAACGGTGCACCAGCCTGGTTGGTAGGGCTCCTGGCCGACGGGGTGATCGGTGGGGCGGGGATGGTGATCACCTTCCTGCCCATCCTGGTGATCTTCTTTGCTGCACTGTCCTTTCTGGAAGACGTGGGGTACATGGCCCGGGCGGCCTATGTCATGGACCGCTTCATGCACCTGATGGGGTTGCACGGCAAGAGCTTTTTGCCGCTGTTCCTGGGATTCGGCTGCAACGTACCGGCGGTGATGGGGGCGCGGGTGGTGGAAGGGGAGCAGGCCAGGCTTCTGACCATCCTGGTAGCCCCCCTGGTGCCCTGCACGGCCCGCATGGCCGTGGTGGCCGTGCTGGCTCCCATCTTCTTCGGCCCCCACGCCGCGCTGGTCTCCTGGGGCCTGGTAGGGCTCAGCCTGGTGATGCTGGCGATCATAGGCATTGCGCTCCACGAGCTGGTGTTGGGGGGCGAGCACGTGGCCTTCATCATGGAGCTGCCGCTTTATCACCTGCCCAACGCCCGCACCATCGGCCTTTCGGTGTGGCAGCGGTCGGTGGCCTTCCTCAAGAAGGCAGGCAGCATCATCCTGGTTGTCTCAGTGGTGATCTGGGCCCTCTCGGTCCTGCCGGGCGGGGAGATCGAGTCCAGCTACCTGGCAGCCCTGGGGCGGCTACTGGCGCCGTTGGGATCGTTGATGGGCCTGGGCTGGCGGATGATGGTGGCGCTGCTGACCAGCTTCGTGGCCAAGGAGAACACCATCGCTACCCTGGGCGTTCTCTATAGCGCGGGCGAGGAGGAGGCGCGGCTGGCCGGGGTCCTGTCTGGGGTGCTGACACCAGCAGCGGCGTTGGCCTTCCTGGCGATGCAGATGCTGTTCGTTCCCTGCGTGGCCGTGGTGGCCACCATCCGCCAGGAGACGGGATCATGGAAATGGACCGCTTTCAACATCGCGCTGTTACTGGTCCTTTCCTTCAGTGTGGGCATCGCCATCTATCAGGGAGCCATGCTGGTGGGATGGGGGGTGTAAGGATTTTCGATTTCCGATTGCCGATTTCCGTTTGACGCTTATAAGGATGTGAGATGTTGGAGGAGTTGCTGCAGCGGATAGCCAGTGGCGGAACGCACAACCTGTCAGAACTGGCCCGGGAACTGGGGGTAGGCGAGGAGTTATTGAGGCAGATGATCGAGCACCTGGCGCGGATGGGATACCTGCGACCGGTGGCTGGCGATTGCCAGACCCAATGCCCCGGCTGTCCCCTGGCCGGGACCTGCGCCGTGGGCGGCCCAACGCGGGTGTGGGCGCTGACGGAAAAGAAGATGTAGAGAGATGGCCCCCACAGGAGACGGCCAATCCAGGAACCCGTTCGGCATCTGCACCTGGCAGGACGTTTCCGGGTGTGCGGATTGTCCTATCGCTGACACGCTGAACTGCCGCTTCAACTGGGGCGACCTGCTGTGCTTCCTGGCTGGTTTCCTACCACCCGCGATCGCCATCGTGGCCGGGATGATGCGGGGCGGATTTGGCTGGTATCTCGTCGGCTGGGTTGGCTTCATGATGTTCTTCTTCTTCGTGTGGGAGGCCCGCGTCCTGTGCAGTCACTGCCCCTACTGGGCTGAAGTGGGTATCCGTCATCGGTGGCAGACTGGTGCTGGCAGGCCTATCAATGATCAGGCTTGGCCGAACAATGAACATTCAAGGGTAAATTTTAAGGTTCGCTCGCTTGACACCAGGAGAGAATTATAGTATAATTACAATTGCAAATCATTTGCGGAAAGTACAAGGGGTGTTGAAAGGGAGACTGTGAAAAACTCCGACAGGAAGATCTTGCGCCAGGCGGGAAAGCGCATTACCCCGCAGCGGGTGCTCATCCTGGAGACGATGCGCGAGGCCGGCGGCCACTTGGACGCTGACGAGATCTATCACCTGGCCAGGCAAAAGGCTCCCCGTCTGAGCCTCTCCACCGTCTACCGCACTCTCGCTATGCTCAAGGAGGCGGGATTGGTGGACGAGCTGCACCTGGGCGAGGAGCATTATCACTACGAGATCAAAGGAGACGGGCATCATCACCTCATCTGCCAGGGCTGTGGCAAGGTCGTCGAGTTCGAGTGCCCCTTCAGCCAGGAGTTCCTGCGCGATTTGGGCTCGGGGTACGATTTCGAGATCACAGGGATTCACCTGGACCTGGTAGGCTATTGCGCTGAGTGCCGACAGGGAGGACAAGGAGACGGGGAGAGGGGGAGATAGGGAGATAGGGAGACAAGGGGACGAGGAGACAGGGGGACAGGTAAATAGGTGAACATGTTTTATTTTTTAGTTTTCACTTTTGCAAATAGTTTGCAATAGCGAAAGGATAAGGGGCCACGAGAAGGGGGTGATGCAAAGAGTAGAGAAGCAGAGAGCTGTCAACGGATTCAGGGATCGGATTGAACGGATTCAGGCCCGGATTGGGCAGAAGAAGTCTCACCGGATGTGTGATTATCCGTTCAATTCGTTCCAGAAATCCGTTGATAGCATGCCCCACGTAAAAAGTGCAAAACTACTATTCAGAACCAACAGAAAGGAGACGAACCTATGTCCATCAAAACGTTGGACCAACTTAAGCCCGGTGAACGGGCAACCATCGTCAAGGTAGGAGGCCAGGGACCAGTGCGGCGTCGCATCCTCGACATGGGCGTGGTGAAAGGGGCCGAGATCAAGGTGGTGCGCGTGGCCCCTCTGGGCGACCCCGTTGAATTCCTGATCAAGGGGTACAACCTCTCGCTGCGCAAAAGCGAGGCCCAGCAAATACAGGTCGAGGCCTAGGGGAAAGGAGTGTACATGATGCCTCTTACCATGGCTCCTCCTGGCGAGGATATTAAACTGATCGCCATCCGCGGTGGGCAGCGCATCCGCAAGCGTCTGGCGGACCTGGGCCTGACGCCGGGCACTGTCCTGCGCGTGGTGCAGGCGGACGCCTGGGGGCCGCTCATTGTGGCCTTCAAGGACGATGCACGGCTGGCGCTGGGCCGTGGTATGGCGCACAAGATCATGGTTGAGCCACTGGCTCTCTAATGACATCACAGAACAGATGAAAGGAGAACAACTATGGCAAAGCAATTCACTATCGCTCTGGCCGGCAATCCCAATTCCGGCAAGAGCACCGTGTTCAACGCCCTCACCGGCGCCCGCCAGCACGTGGGCAACTGGCCGGGCAAGACCGTCGAGAAGAAGGAGGGCACCTGTAAGCGCGACGGTCACGAAATCCAGGTCGTGGACCTGCCCGGCACCTACAGCCTGACGGCCTACTCCCTGGAGGAAGTCATCGCCCGCGACTACATCATCGAGGATAAGCCCGACGTGGTGATTGACGTGGTGGACGCCGCCAACCTGGAGCGCAACCTCTACCTGGCGATCCAGATTCTGGAACTGGGCGCTCCGCTGGTCATCGCCCTCAACATGAGCGACATCGCCGACTCGCGGGGCCTGCGCATTGACACGGAGATGCTGTCCCAGGGGCTGCGCGGCACACCGATAGTGCCCACGGTGGCCAGCAAGGGCAAGGGGATTGACGAGTTGCTGCAGGCGGCTATCCAGACAGCAGGCGCTCAATGACCAAAATGACCAATGACAAATCCCAAAGGAGGATATATCATGGCAACACATGAACTGGCTTACACCAGGGGCGTTTCGCTCGTGGACTACGGACGTGAGGTCGAAGAGGAGATCGTCCGTTTGCAGGAGGCCATCGATAAGGTGCCGGCGTTTACCGCCCGCTATCCCTCGCGCTGGCTGGCCTTGAAGCTGTTGGAGGAGGATAGTGAGATCGTCTCTCAAATGGAGGCCTCAGTGGTAGGAGGAGGCACAATCCTGGCCCAGGCCCGCAAAAGTGTGGACCACCTGCGCAGCGTCTACGGCGACGACGCTGAGACCATCATCGCCGACCGCAGGTACGGCTTCATCAGCGGCCTGATCAAAGAGGTGGTGCGCCGCCCGGCCGTGGATCGGCTGACGCTTTCGGACAAGATTGACAAGATCGTCACCAACCGCGTGCTGGGCATCCCCATCTTCCTGGTCGCCATGTGGTTCGTTTTCCAGATGACGGCCAACGTCTCCGGCGCTTACCTGGACTGGGTAGACGGCGTCATCGGCGGCCCTATCACCCGCTGGGTGGTGGCCATCCTGGACCTCATCCGGCTGGGCGGCACCTGGTTCGAGTCACTGATGGTGGACGGGGTCATCGCCGGGGTAGGCGGAGTGCTGGTCTTCGTGCCGGTGCTCCTTTTCCTGTACTTCTTCCTGGCTCTGCTGGAGGACTCAGGCTACATGGCCCGCGCCGCCTTCGTCATGGACCGCCTGATGCACGCCCTGGGCCTTCACGGCAAGTCCTTCATGCCCATGCTGATCGGTTTCGGCTGCACCGTGCCCGCCGTCTACGCCACGCGGACGCTGGAGAGCGAGGACGACCGGGTGCTGACCGGGCTGCTCGTGCCCATGATGAGCTGCGGGGCGCGGCTGCCGGTCTACATCATCTTCGCCGCCGCCTTTTTCCCCGATAATGCGGGGCGGTTCATCTTCGGCCTGTACCTGTTCGGCATCGTTCTGGCCATCGTAAGCGGCATAGTCTTCAAGCGCACGCTGTTTGCGGGTAAGCCGCCGTCGCCCTTCGTGATGGAACTCCCACCCTACCGCCTGCCCACGCTGAAGGGCATCCTGATCCACATGTGGGAACGCACTTCGGTCTTTGTGCGCAAGGCGGCGACCATCATCATGGCCGTCTCCGTGATCCTCTGGTTCCTGATGAGCATCCCCTGGGGAGTGGAGAATCCGAGGGATAGTTTGTTCGGGAAGGCCAGTGCGGCCATTGCCCCGATCCTGGCCCCGGCCGGCTTCGGCGACTGGCAGGCAGCGGGGTCGCTGGTGACCGGCTTCGTGGCCAAAGAGGTGGTGGTCGGCACCATGAGCCAGATCTACGTCGGCGAGGCCGAGGAAGAGGAGGCAGAGGAGCCGACGACCTTCTTCCAGGACCTGGGGGGGATCGTGGTTGGCTTCGTTGAGGCCACGGTGGACACGGTGAAGATGACCATCAGCCTCATTCCTGGTGTAGACCTGATGGGTGAGGGAGAAGAGGAGGAAGAGGACACGGCGTTGATCGAGGCCCTGCAAGGAGCTTTCACACCCCTGTCGGCGGTGGCCTTCAACGTCTTCGTGCTGCTCTACATCCCCTGCATGGTGGCCGTGGCCGCCCAGCGCCACGAGTACGGCACCAAGTGGGCGCTGTTCAACGCGGTCTATCTGACGGCCCTGGGGTGGGTGGTCTCGACGCTCATCTTCCAAATTGGGCGGCTGCTGGGGTTCGGTTAAGCCGTCGTTTTCGTGATGAGGGCCGCGCTCTTCGTGGGCGTGGCCCTCATCACGCCGTTATTCCAAAAGAGGACGCAGTTCCAACCGTCATTGATACCACTTTGAGATCGTTGTGCCATTGCCGTGGGATCACTTTGAGAGGTAGGTGGGTTTTTTAATTTTTGTGTTGGTATATGCAAATGCCTCGCAGTAGCATAACCTGAAAGAAGAGGTTCGTTTTGATGTTCCACCCTAACCGATACTCTGACCGATTGCGAAGTCATCATCAGGCCCAGGCGCCCCTTTTTGCGCTTTGCGCCGGGGAGGCCAACCTCGCCGAACACCTGAGACATCTGGCCGCGGATACCTCGCGACGGCGAACTGTGTATATCCACATCCCTTTTTGCACCAGGAATTGCACTTTCTGCAACCTGAACCGCATCCAGAGTTCGCCCCCTGATGACTATGAGGAACTCATAGTTCAGGAAATCCTAACCTACGTCTCCTATCCCTACGTCCGGGACGGAGTTCACCACGCGGTCTACTTCGGCGGCGGCACTCCGACCACCCTCTCTGCCCCCGGCTTGCGGAAACTTCTGCGCACTCTGCGCTCCTGCCTGAAACTAGCCCCGGATGCCGAGGTGACCATTGAGACCACCGTGTCCGATTTGACCGAGGATAGAATTGCTGTGTTCAGGGAAGAGGGCGTCAACCGCTTCAGCATTGGTGTGCAGACCTTTTCCTCTGAAGGAAGGCGTTTGCTGGGACGGCGGGGGTCTGGACAGAGAGCGGCAGACAAAGTGGCCTTCGTGCGCCAAAGCGGCTTTCAAAACGTGGGCCTAGATTTGCTCTATAACTACCCCGGTGAGTCGGAGGATGACCTCAATGAGGATTTGGACCACATCGAATCGTTGGACCTGGCCGGTTTGAGTTTCTATGCGCTCATCCTTTACGAAGGTGCGGCCCTTCACCGCATGATCAGCAGCGGGAAATGTGCTCCTTTGGGGGATCTGGAACACGAATGGGCCCTCTTCAACCTTATTCTGGATCGGCTCTTGGGACGAGGTTTTACCCTTCTCGAACTCACCAAACTGGTCAAGCCTGGTAGAGACAACTACGACTACATCCGTATCAGGTACGAGAATGGAGATACTCTGGCCCTTGGGGCTGGGGCAGGTGGGCGGGTGGGAAGCCTGATCTACCGTAACCCCTCCGGCCTGGCTGATTACCGCCGGCAAGTGAAGAGTTCTACAGGGCTGCCTGCCAGGGGATTCGCTGTGACTCAGGAATATGACTTTGCTCACCGCCTGGTCGGGAGGCTACAGTTCGGGCGACTTGATTGGGCCGACCTGGACCCCTTGCCCAATGCTGATACCTTGTGTTCTCTGGCAGAGAACCTCACCGCGGAGGGTCTTATGCAAGCCGATGACCGCGGTTTTTCGCTGACCAGGGAGGGCGTCTTTTGGGGGAACAACATCGGACGGGAGTTCGCAACTGCTCTGGTGAAGTTGTTCAAGGGAAGTTAGGCAATCATCCTATAAGGAGGTGGTGGAAATGCAACTCTAGAGGGCAAACGGGCTGAAGGCTCAAATCTGAAAAGGAAGGAGAGTTATCCGATGAGAAGCATGAGAAGTCTCAAATCTCAAAAAAGAAGGGGGAAGAATCCAATGAAAAACAAGCTGGTAAGAATAGTCTCAATCGGCATCGCGCTGGCCCTGGTTCTGGGGGCGTGCGCGCCGGCACCGACGCCAACGCCAACCTCTCTCCCGCCCACGCCACCCCCGACGCCGCCACCCCCCCCACGGACACGCCCCCCCAC
>JAUWOY010000054.1 GCA_030611885.1 Chloroflexota bacterium
GCAGCGGTTTAGGCGCCCAAATGAGCTTTTTGGGCTTGCCACTGGCCAAAAACGGGCTGGTTGGCTGTTTCAAGTTGCCCAGTTTTTCTATTGTTAAGGTGTCTTATGTACAACTTCACAATCTTTAGCGGAAACTAAAGAAATAGTGAAAGGAGGTTTCCATGAAAAAGACGACGTTTGTGTTACTGGCATTGGTGCTGCTGGTGGCGGCCGGCTGCGGGCCGAAGCTGACGCCCGCCACCACCCCCAGCGGCCCGCGTACCCTGACGGTGATGACCCACGACAGCTTCGACGCCAGCGAGGAGGTTATCGCTCAGTTCGAAGCGGAGACGGGGGCCACGGTCAGGTTCCTCAAATCAGGCGACACCGGCGCGGCCCTGAACCAGGCCATCCTCAGCCAAGACACCCCCCTGGCCGATGTGTTCTACGGGGTGGACAACACTTTCTTCAGCCGGGCCATCGAGGCCGGCATCTTCGATCCCTACGCCTCACCGGTCCTGGCCGACATCCCCGACGAATTGGAGCTCGATCCCCAACACCGGCTCAACCCGGTGGACTTTGGCGACGTGTGCCTGAACTACGACAGGGCCTGGTTCCAGGAGAAGGGCCTCGTCCCGCCAGCCACGCTGGAGGACTTGACCAAACCGGAGATGAAGGGGCTGCTGGTGGTGGAGAACCCGGCCACCTCGTCGCCGGGGCTGGCCTTCCTGATGGCCACTGTGGGCCACTTTGGCGAGGACGGCTACCGCGACTTCTGGGCCAAACTGTGCGACAACGACGTGCTGATCACAGCCGGCTGGGAGGACGCCTATTGGGGTCAGTTCAGCGCGGCCAGCGATGGCGACCGGCCCATCGTGGTCAGCTACGCCACCAGCCCGGCCGCCGAGGTCTACTTCAGCGAGGGCGCGTATACCGAGCCACCCACCGGCAACGTGCTGGGTGACGGGGCCTGCTTCCGCCAGATCGAGTTCGTGGGCATCCTAAAGGGCACCACCAACCGCGACCTGGCCGAGAAGTGGGTGGACTTCATGCTCAGCCCGACCTTCCAGACCGACATCCCGCTGCACATGTGGGTCTTCCCGGCCAATCCCCAGGCCGAGCTGCCGGAGGTCTTCCAGTTCGCCGAGGTGCCGCCCAAGCCGGCCCAGGTCAGCCCGGAGGCCATTGACCAGAACCGGGAGAGGTGGATCGAAGCCTGGACGGAGACTGTGTTGCGCTGAGGACTCGATGGCCCTGAAACGCGGAGGCAAGGTGACAAGGGGACAAGGGGACAAGGAGAGGGGGAGAATTCACCATGTCTCCTTGTCTCCCCTTCTCCGTGTCTCTCTGTACCTGATTCCCCTTGCTTTCCTGGCCTTGTTCTACTTCTATCCCCTCCTCTCCATCTTCCGGCTGAGCCTGGCCCAGGAGGGACAGCCGACTCTGACGGCGCTGCGGAAGCTGGTCAGCACGCCGTACTACGCCCGGACGCTGTGGTTCACCATCTGGCAGGCGGCTCTTTCGACCCTGTTGACGCTGCTGGCAGCCCTGCCGGCGGCCTACGTTTTCGCCCGCTACCGGTTCCGGGGCAAATCGCTGTTGCAGGCGTTAACTACCATCCCCTTCGTCCTGCCGACCATCGTGGTGGCGGCGGCTTTCACCTCACTGCTGGGGCCCAGGGGCTGGGTCAACCAGATCCTCATGGCTGTCCTGGGCCTCGACCGCCCGCCCATCAACCTGGTGCACACCCTGGCCATCATCCTGCTGGCCCACGTGTTCTACAATTACACCATTATCCTGCGGATGGTGGGCGGCTTCTGGGCCAACCTGGACCCTCAACTGGAGGCGGCGGCGCGGATGCTGGGCGCTTCGCCCTGGCGAGTCTTCCGGGAGGTGACCCTGCCGCTGCTGCGCCCCGCGCTGATAGCCGCCTCGTTGCTGGTCTTCCTGTTCGACTTCACCAGTTTCGGGGTGATCCTGATCCTGGGTGGCCCCCGCTACGCCACACTGGAGGTGGAAATCTACCGCCAGGCGGTCAATCTGTTCAATCTGCCGGTGGCGGCGGCCCTGTCGCTGCTCCAGATCGGCTGCACCTTTGGGCTGATGGTGGTCTACACCCGCCTGCAACAGCGCATCACCGTGCCGCTGCAACTGCGCCCCCGCCGGATCACCGCCCGCCGACCCCGCACCCGGGGGGAGCGCTGGCTGGTGGGGGTCAACGTGGCGGTCATGGCCTTGCTGCTGGTGGTGCCGCTGCTCTCCCTGGCCGAACGCTCCCTCTCAGCCGGACAGTCGGGCTACAGCCTGGCCTACTACCGTGAGCTGAGCGTCAACCGGCAGAGTTCCATCTTCTTCGTGCCGCCACTCCTGGCGGTGCGCAACTCGCTGCTCTTCGCCGGGGCGACGGTGGGGCTGGCCCTGACGTTGGGGCTGATCAGCGCCTGGCTGTTGGCCCGCCAGCGGGGGCAGTTGGGCCGGCTGCTCGACCCCGTGTTCATGCTGCCCCTGGGCACTTCGGCAGTCACGCTGGGCCTTGGCTACATCATCGCCCTGGCCAAGCCGCCGCTGAACCTGCGCGCCTCGCCGGTGCTGGTCCCGCTGGCTCACACCCTGGTGGCCCTCCCTTTCGTGGTGCGCTCACTGCTGCCCGTCATCCGAGGCATCCATCCCCACCTGCGGGAGGCAGCGCGGGTGCTGGGAGCCTCGTCCTGGCAGGTGTGGCGGGAGGTGGATCTGCCCATCGTGGGACGCGCGCTGCTGGTGGGGGCGGTATTCGCCTTCACCATCAGTCTGGGCGAGTTCGGGGCGACGGTGTTCGTGGCCCGGCCGCAGATGCCGACCATGCCTGTGGTCATCTATCGCTTCCTGGGCCAGCCAGGGGCCATCAACTACGGCCAGGCCCTGGCCATGAGCACCCTGCTGATGCTGGTCTGCGCCGTGGGATTCCTGGCCATTGAGCGGTTCAGGTATGGGGAGGTTGGTGAGTTTTAACAGGGGAAAAGGAATTGACACGATTTCAAAGGTGATGTATAATGCATACATCACAATCATAGAGAGGTGAGATGGGAATGACCATGCATCGTTTGCAAATCTCGCTTCCGGAATGGCAGTATCGCTTTCTCCGGGAGCAAGCCAGCCGCACTGATCAGAGCATTGATGGCTTTATCCGCAAGCTGATTGAACAGGAAGCCCAGACCGTTCAACGCCCCGTGGAGGAAGACCCTATATGGGAGGTGGTCGGCATCGGCCGGGGAGGGCCACCTTACGATGTCAGCGAACGGGTAGACGAATTCCTCTACAGTGTGCAAGGTGAAATTGACATTGAGGAACGCCGGAGACGGGCTATCGCCGCCGCAGGCCAGTTTCGCTCAGGAGCATCGGACATCTCCGAGAAGCACGATGAGTGTTTGAGGCATATAACAGCGAATTTGGAGGACTAAACGAATCTCTTTGACTTGGAGGCCCATTCTATTCGATGAATCCTTGAATTCGTTGTTGAGCCGCTTCTGACTATCACTTGTAGCAGCAGAAGGAGGAACGATGAGAAAACGGAACTCGTTTTTCATTACCGTGGTTATGATCGCCGTGCTCTGTCTTGGGCTTCTTCAGTGCACGACAACATCTACCCCAGTCACACAGCAACATACGCCGCAAGCTACATCAAGTTCTACTACGGAGTTCAGTTGGGAGATGGGCCATTTGGTGTGTGATATCGAGAGTCTGATCTTGGAAGAAGAAGACCCTGAAAGGGCTGCGGAAAGAATCGTGCCAATACTTGAGGAAATCCTAGAATTGAAAGTGCAACGCGAGTATCGGGAATATACGGAGTTGGTGTTGGGATCGATAGATATAGACCTCCGGTCTATGGCTGGCGATTTGGTGAGCGAGCTCAGAGAACCAATAATAGAACACCGCGGAAATGAAGAGAATGTTTACGAAGCAGGATGTCAGGATGATTGGAGGGGCTTTAGTGAATGGATCGATGATTGGCTGAAAGAGGAACTGGATCCCTAGCCTGAGTTAGCAGCGCCATAATTCCTTGATGCGGCCCAACATCCGCTGCACCCGACCGGGCTGAGCTGCGGCCGAAAAGAAGCGTGTGGCTGCTGTCGTGGTTGCCGCTGGGGAAGGCGGATGGACTGCAATCACCGCCCGACAGGTGAGCTTTTCCGTTATGTTCCCATTCCCCAGAATGAGTCTGCGATGTCACTACTCGAAGCCCATCACCTCACCAAATCATACAACGAGGGGCGCTTCCCAGACGACATCAGCTTCGCCGTGGACGAAGGGGAGATCCTCTGCCTGCTGGGCCCCTCCGGCTGCGGCAAGACCACGCTGCTGCGCATCATCGCCGGGCTGGAGATCCCCGACAGCGGGAAGGTGCTGTTTGAGGGCCGTGACATCCGTGACGTGCCCGTGCACCAGCGCAACTTCGGCCTGATGTTCCAGGACCAGGCCCTCTTTCCCCACAAGAATGTCTTCGAGAACATAGCCTTTGGCCTGCGGATGCAGCGCCTGCCGAAGGAGGAAACCCGAGAGCGAGTGGCCGAGGTGCTGCACCTGGTGGGGATGATTGGTTTCGAGGAGCGGGACGTGAACGAGCTATCAGGTGGCGAGCAGCAGCGGGTGGCCCTGGCCCGCAGCCTGGCTCCCCGCCCGCGCCTGCTCATGCTGGACGAGCCGCTGGGCTCCCTCGACCGCACCCTGCGCGAGCGGCTGATGAACGAACTGCGAACCATCCTCAAGGGCGCGGGCGTCACCGCCATCTACGTCACCCACGACCAGCAGGAGGCCTTTGCCGTGGCCGACCGGGTGGTCATCATGGATCGAGGGCGCAAAGTGCAGGAGGGAAGGCCGGAGGAGGTCTACCAGCGACCGGCGACAGAGTTCGTGGCCCGTTTCCTGGGGCTAGCGAATTTGCTGCCCGGCCAGGTGGTAGCGGTTGGCCCGCCGCTGGCAGTGGAGACGGCCCTGGGCCAACTGACGACGACGGATTCGCTCGTGCTGCCCGTCGGGCAGGCGGTGACAGTGCTCATCAGGCCAGAAGGGGTGCGCTGCCTGGGGGCTGGCACCTCAGCTGAAAACTGCATCGCTGGGCAGGTGCAGGCCCGCTCCTTCCGGGGCGGGCACTACCAGATCACCGTGGCGGCGGCGGGCACGTCGCTACGCTTCGAGCTGGACGTACTCAACGGGCCGGTGCCGGGGCCGGGCGAGCAGGTGACGCTGTGCCCTCACCGCGTACAGGTATTGCCAGCGACATGAGGGCGATGTACACGGTTTCGTCCCAAAGTGATCAAGTGCCATTTTGACAATTTGCGCTTTATGAAGTATTATTTGGGTCATCGGGGCATTTTTCATCTGCAAAAGTGCCGTGAAAATACTATACCTATTGAAAGGAGCAAGAGGAAATGTATCAGAAAATTATCATCGTAGGGAACCTGGGGCGCGATCCGGAGATGCGCTACACGCCCAGCGGCCAGCCGGTCACCAACCTTTCGGTGGCCACCAATCGCAAGTGGACCAGCGCCGATGGCACACCAGGAGAGGAGACCATCTGGTTTCGGGTCTCGGTTTGGGGAAAGCAGGCAGAGGCCTGCAACCAATATCTGGTCAAGGGACAGCGGGTATTGGTCGAGGGTCGTCTGCGGCCTGACCCTGCGACCGGTGAGCCGAGGATCTGGACGGGTAACGACGGCGTCGCTCGTGCCTCGTACGAGTTGACCGCCAATACGGTGAAGTTCCTGGGAGGGCGTGCCGCGGGCGTGGCGGCGGGCCCAGAGGAGGGAGCGATAGAAGAAGGGGAGATTCCCTTCTAGCGTCTAGCGCGGCTGCGCTATGCCGTCTGCGCCCCTGGTGCAGACGGCATTTTGCTGTTGACAAGGATGGTATTTTGGGGTAGTATTTCACTAGTATTGCTGAAAGGGGGATAACAATGAACTCGCGGAACAAAACTCTTATCATCGGGGGACTGATAGGAAGCGCGCTGGGGATTCTCGCTGCCTGGCTCTACGTGCGAACTGCCAGAGAAGATGAGGCGAAGCCATCCGAGGCCGTCCCACCGGGCAAGATGGTTAAGCTCGGCCTGTCCATCATGGAGGTCTTGCGCCAGGTAACCGCTTTGGGTGAGGGAGAGAAGGAAGGGCAAAAGCGGGGCAGGCTTCGCAAACGGTAGGGCATGATGTAGGGGTTCGTATACATCATTATGGCGCGAAATGCACTCATTTGGAGAAATAGTCGCTATATGCTATACTAATAGCGATGGGGAGGAAACTCGCCAGGTGGTGAGGCGCGTCTTAGAAGCGCGACGCACCTTCGGGTGTAGGGTTCGAATCCCTTCCTCCCCGTCAGTCAGTTGCCTATTGACAAGCCGCCAGTTTTATGGTATAATGTAGTTGCTTCTAAGACGCGCGGACAAGACCCTTGTTCGCAAGAGATGGCCACCACTGCTCCACCAAAGGTGGTCATTTCTTTTTACCAGGGATGGGAACAAAAAACAAGAGAAGCCACCTGTGCGGTTGACTCAGGTGGCTTTTATACTGTCTCCTGATTTCGTACCAGTGGACTTGCACCAGCGAGGACATGGGTATATAATAATACAGTTTCTCTCAAAGTGCCCGGTAGCAAACAGCACCCAAGAGGGAATCATCACCGCAATCTTCATCACAAAAACGAGGAGGCTGAAACGTGTATGAGATATTAGCCAAGGAGGCCTTGGCGCCGGTCATCAAGCTGATGGTGATCTCTGCGCCCGACGTGGCGCGCAAGGCCAGGGCGGGCCAGTTCGTCATCGTCCGCGTCGCGG
The DNA here is from genome assembly GCA_030611885.1 of Chloroflexota bacterium. Lineage (GTDB taxonomy): Bacteria > Chloroflexota > Anaerolineae > VGOG01 > VGOG01 > JAUWOY01. The sequence goes on from JAUWOY010000054.1 coordinate 6,782, forward strand.
AAGAAGGCGAGCGCATCCCCTTGACCATCGCTGACTACGATCAGGACGAGGGCACAGTCACCATAGTCTTTCAAGAGGTGGGCAAGACCACGATGCATCTGGGCACTATGGAGGTCGGCGATGAACTGGCCAGCCTCACCGGCCCCCTGGGCAATCCCACCGAGATCGAGAACTACGGCACCGTGATCTGCGTGGGCGGAGGGGTGGGCATCGCCCCCATCTACCCCATTGCCCGCGCTTTGCGAGCGGCCGGGAACTACGTCATCTCTATCATTGGGGCTCGCAACAAGGAGCTCCTCTTTTGGGAAAACAAGATGCGCTCCGTCTCCGACGAGCTCATCGTCTGCACCGACGATGGTTCCTACGGACGCAAGGGATTTGTCATGGATCCCCTCAAAGAACTGCTGGAGACCCGCGACGGCATCGGCCACACCTGGATCATCGGGCCGGCCATCATGATGAAGTTCACCGCGCTGGCCACGAAACCTTTCAACGTGCCGACCACTGTCAGCCTCAACTCCATCATGGTGGATGGCACGGGGATGTGCGGCTCTTGCCGCGTCGAGGTGGGCGGAGAGACGCGCTTTGCCTGCGTCCACGGTCCTGAGTTCGACGGCCACCAGGTGGACTGGGACCTGCTGCTGGCCCGCCAGCGCATCTACCTCGACGAGGAGAAGCAATCGTTGAAGAGATGGCAAGCAACAACTGGCGAGTGACCAATCACTCGTTACTCGTGACTCGTTACTCGTTACCCTTTCAAAGGAGACAAAATGGCAAAAGTGATACCCAACCGACTGGAGATGCCTCGGCAGGATCCCGAGGTACGTCGCCATAATTTCAACGAGGTGGCCCTGGGCTTCGACATGGAACTGGCCCAGGCCGAGGCGGAGCGATGCCTGCAATGCAAGAAGCCGAAATGCATTGACGGCTGCCCCGTCGAGGTCAACATCCCGGAGTTCATCCTCAAGGTGTATGAAGGGGACATGCCTGGCGCGGTGGAGATCCTCAAGGGCGACAACAACCTGCCGGCCATCTGCGGGCGGGTCTGTCCCCAGGAGACCCAGTGCGAGGAGGTCTGCGTCCTGAGCAAGAAATACGAGCCGGTGGCCATTGGGCGCCTGGAGCGCTTCGTCGCCGACTGGGATATGGCCAGAGGGATGGCGGTGCCTGAACTCCCCCCATCGTCGGGCAAGAAAGTGGCCGTCATTGGGGCGGGTCCGGCTGGCCTGACCTGCGCCGCCGACTTGGCTCGCTACGGCCACGCCGTGACCATCTTCGAGTCGTTACACAAGGCGGGCGGCGTGCTCATCTATGGCATCCCCGAATTCCGCTTGCCCAAAGCCGTCGTCAAGGCCGAGGTAGACTATGTGCGCCAGTTAGGGGTGGACATCCGCCTCGACGCTGTCATCGGCAAACTCTTCACCATTGACGAGCTGCTGGGGGAACAGGGCTACGACGCCGTGTTCCTGGGCACGGGGGCTGGTCTGCCTCGTTTCATGGGCATCCCCGGCGAGAACTACAACGGCGTCTATTCGGCCAACGAGTTCCTGACCCGCACCAACCTGATGAAAGCCTATCTCTTCCCTGAGTACGATACGCCCATCAAGGTCAAGGGTCGAGTGGCCGTGGTGGGTGGCGGCAACGTGGCCATGGACTCCGCCCGCTGCGCTTTGCGTCTGGGGAACGAGGAGGTCACGATCGTCTATCGCCGCTCGAGGGTTGAGCTGCCTGCCCGTGCGGAGGAGGCGGAGAACGCCGAGGAGGAGGGCATCATCTTCGAGCTGCTCACCAACCCCGTGGAGATCTACGGCGATGACAACGGCTGGGTGCGCGGCATGAGGTGCATCCGCATGGAGCTAGGCGAGCCTGACGAAAGCGGCCGCCGACGGCCCATCCCCATCCCAGGCTCGGAGTTCGACATGGCGGTGGACATAGTGGTCATAGCCATCGGCACCAGCCCGAATCCGCTGGTCTTCACCGAAGCCGGGGGTTTAGAGCGCACCAGGTGGGGGACCGTAGTGGCCGATGAGGAGACGGGTCGGGCGACCAAGTCCAGGGTGTGGGCTGGCGGCGACGTCGTCACCGGCGCAGCCACCGTCATCAGTGCCATGGGCGCCGGCAAGCGAGCCGCGGCGGACATTGACCGTTTCTTGAGAGGCGAGATAACTGTTGAGGGTTGGGATTGAGATTAGGAGCCGAACCGGTCAATAAAAAAGCGGGGGGCTGTTTAAGACCTCCCGCTTTGCTTTTAGACAAATTCAGCACCTCCGCCCCCCCCCCGCAAGTACCGGCAGCCTGATACATGGCCTCTTGGCAGTTGCCACGACCGTACTTGCACTGGTTAGCAACCCCGGATCCCTCCGGCGTCCTTCTTTCAGCAAGTCGCTGACAGGTCAGCGGCTTGGTGGGCGGCAGACGAGCAGCAGTTCGCCACGGAATAGAGAGACTACCGACCGACGGGCTGCACTTTACACGGATTTCAAGCTGTCTGCCTGCTATTGTTCATCACTCTGTCCAGGAGCTACGACCTCTGAGAAAAACGCGGCGAAACTCCTGGACCGGCGGCACTCTTCAAGAGCATCATTGATGTCTGTTGGAATCATTTTGCTTAGAATGCTCTCCATTTGATCCTCGGATTTTTTGTATCTCATATCAGCGAGTTCAAGTATAGCACCGAACTCGACTGCTGGATGGAAAAACTCAGCCTCAGGATTCACCAGGCTCAAGTTGAAGCCCAATCTGCTCTCGATGTACGCGCAACTCAGACTTGGATGAATTCTCTCAATCAGTCTGTACATAGATAATAGCCACGACTCAAGCTCCATAATCGCAAAGAACACATGAACCCTATCGTGATTGCTCATTTGCTGGATGATAACTTCTTGAGCTCTAATGAACGAATCCGTAACGGCATCATCAATACATCTAGACCGCTTGCGATACGCTTTCGAGTACATATCTCTTAAACCAATCACTACATCATATCCCTTGCTAATGAGGTTCTCTTGTCTTTCGGCCACAGTACTCAATACAGTCTCATCATTGCCAACGTTCACGAGTAGGTAATGCAGTGATGCGTTGGGCGAACAGTACTTGTAAGGAACAGGGAACAATCTGTCCGCCCGCAACCCCAAGCATTCAAAGCTTAGATGGTCATAACCTATCGCTTGAATCAAGAGGTAACGAACAAAGATTAGCTCCCCCTGTCCTTCAGTGAATACAACGACTCTTCTCATGACTCAGCTCTTGTCTTGCAGGTAATAGTTGCTTGAGAATAGATCAAAGTTGCTCAACCCAGTCAACTCAAATTCGTCAAACATCTGTTTCGAGTTTCTATAGTTGTGATGGATGCACTCTCCTCCCCGCCTCTCCAAAACAATCCAGTATTCGAGAGGAACATTGTTCATAATAAATCGGTCGTTGGTAGCCATGATTAGTTGAGTAGAAGACTCCTTGACCTTGTCAATCATCAGTCTCACAAGAGATGACGATCTAGAGAAATCCAAGCCCTCCCCAATATCGTCAATCAGTATGCAACTCGGCTCACCTGCAAGCAACGAGTAGTTTATCTGGATTATCACGGAAAGTGCTCTGAACATACCTTGCGATATCGAATGCTGGTACGTCTTGTCTCGTCTATCAGCCTCCTTCACATACAGCCCTAGAGGTGTTGCTGGAATATTAATCGTCATGCCTGGAGGCGTCTCCACTCCAACTTCCTCCAGTTGATAATCAACCATTGCCATATCACCAATAATCAATTCCACAAACTGCGAACCATACTCCTGCTTTCCTTTCAGAAAAATCCGCACAACTTGTTGACTTTTTTTCAAATCCAGCTCAGCATCCAAGTCACCTTCTTGCTCTAGCTCTCTGCGTAACCCGAAGTGCCTTCTACCTAATGGCGTACCGAAATCGTACCGTCTCAGACCCTTGCCCCATTGATAAAGATCTTCAAGAAACGGGTGCTGAATTGAATCCCTCTTTGCAAATGCAGCTACTCCATTGACCGACGTCTGAAACCGGATGTCCTGCTTAAGTTCGACAGCATATATTTCCCCTTCTCCCCCAGACCCTCTTGTAAGACACGTTTTGCCGCCGACGACTAGTCCCTCGTTTACAACCGCGCCCTCATGATATTCAAGAGTGTACGATATCATTTCATCATCACGCTTGAAATCTACGCTGTATTTTCCCTCTCCCCACTCCAACTCACTCACGTCTGATAACAACCGAGCTAGTCCCATAATCACACTGAGTGTCCTGGTCTTACCCGTAGCATTCTTACCGACGATCAGATTGATGTCCCCAAAAGTGCAATTAACGGTTTTCCACTCTTGCGGCTCACCCTCAAATTCAGAGTAATCTAACTTATGGAGCTTCATGTCATACCTCCCCTATAGGATTAAAAATGCCATTACAGATATGCAGAATAACTTCCACATAACGCACTTGAAGCATTTGAGGATTTGTGCCAAACTGATACAAAACCCTCGACAGTAAGTAAACCCATTATACCATATCCAGCCAGAAAACGCAATGTGCCAGGCCCACCTGCCTACGATGCACAGTCCGAGAAGCAAAAGCGGGAGGCATTTTAGACCTCCCGCTTCGCTTCTCCGTTGTCCAATTCCAAAAGGCGCACGTCTTCCAGATCCTGTTTCCGTCCCGCCGCCCGTTTGGAAGCTATCAAATCCGCTTTGGATACCACGTAGAACTCTTGTCCTCGATACATCATCGTTTGACGGCGTTGCCACGCGGTCTCGAAAACTAAGCCGGGGGTACTCGTTTGTACATCAATCCGCACCCAGTCTTTGAAAATCGTGATTTCGTGAGCCAGTATGCCTTGCACTGAAGTAAGCGCGGCAGTGCCGAATCTTTCTTCTAGCAGTGCGTCCAATAGACGTTGGGCATTCTCTGGAGTGGCTTCGATGAGAATGTCTAGATCAAAAGTGGCACGGGGCACGCCGTGCAGCACCACCGCGATACCGCCGATAACAACATACTTGACGTTATGCCGGTGTAAGGACGCGAACACGCCCTGCAAGCGGTTGAGCATCTTTCTGCTCCACAATATGCGGATTGACGGTCAATATCAAATCCGTGAAGAGGCACAATAATTCCATACGCTCAGCCAGGGGTAATGCTTGGAACCAACGCGCTTTGGCTTCGATGGTTTCCTCTTGATAGTCGTGAGAAATATCTTGATTTATCATTCGCGCAACTCCGACACGAAGCATATCCTACTTGCCGAAAGGTCTTTTGCGGAAACCCATGGGCATCCCTTGATGCTCACTATTATACGGCAGAAGCCCTGGCAAGTCAACCTCTTACAGAGGCTTCTCCTTAACTTTGCTCACCCGCTCCAGCAGCTCCTGCGCGCTGCGGCGGGTCACTCTGGTAGCGACGCCCAGCATGCTGGCCAGCTCCTCGACTCGCTCTTCCTCGGTGAGTTGCTGCACCGTGGTCAGGGTGCGTTCGCCAGAGACCTCCTTGTCAACCCTGAAATGGACGTCGCTGTAGCCGGCAAGCTGGGGGAGGTGGGTGACGCAGAGCACCTGGTGGCCCTTGGTCCTGAGGCCCAAGGACTCAGGGCCCGCAACGCCGGGACTTGCCCCGGCGGTCAGGCTCCAGAGCTTCTGGCCTACTACCCCGCCTGCCCGTCCGCCGATGCCCGCGTCTATCTCGTCGAAAATGAGGGTCGGCGTCTGGTCGGCTGCGGAGAGGACGGTCTTGAGAGCCAGCATCAGGCGCGAGGTCTCACCGCCAGAGGCTATCCTGACCAGAGATTTCAGCGGCTCGCCGACGTTGGGCGCGACGAGAAACTCCACGCGGTCAATGCCTGTGGTATCGAATCGCATTTGCTTGTCCCCTACCCAGGCGCCGTCCTCGGCTTCTTTCTGCTCAATACCCACCCCGAAACGGGCCCCCGCCATGCCCAGGTGCTTGAGCTCCGCTTCGATGGCCTCCGCCAGCCGCTCACCTGCCGCCCGCCGCTGGGCCGAGAGCTGGGCGGCCAAAGTCCCGATCTGCCGCAAGAGTTCCGCTTCGCGAGCTTCCAACTCCTCCACCTGCTCTTCACGGTGGGTCACCCCGTCAAGCTCGCGCTGGGCCGCCTCGCCGAAGGCCAGGATCTCAGCGAGGGAGTCGCCGTATTTGCGCTTCAGGTTGTAGATGAGGTCCAATCGCTCATCTACCTGACGCAGCCTGGCCGGGCTAAACTCGATGCTGTCGCAGTAGGCTCGCAAGCTTCGGGCCAGGTCCTCCAGTCGGTAGGAGGTCTCCTCGGCCGTTTGTCGCTGCTCCTCGAGGCTGGAGTCAATCTTCTCCAGGCTGGTCAGGCTATGGACTACCTGGGCCAGGAGATCAATGGCCGAAAGCTGCCCTTCCTCACCCACGTAAAGGGCGCGATGGGCCTCGTTGGCCAACTCCAACAGATGCTCGGCGTTAGCCAGGCGAGTCCGCTCCTCGTTAAACTCCTTCTCCTCACCGACCTCCAAGTTGGCTGCGGCAATCTCTTGTATCTGATAGGTCAAGAGATCAGCCCGGCGGGCCAGCTCTCGCTCATCGCGCACCAGGGCATCTAGCTCCTGGCGAACCTGGCGCAACTCGCGCACCAGGTCAGCCACCTCTCGCCGCAGGGTCCAGAGGCCACCGTAGCGATCCAGGAAGTCTATATGCTCCCGAACTCTCAGAAGCGATAGGTGCTCGGTCTGGCCGTGGATGTCCACCAGGTGCTGGCCGATGCTTGCCAGAGTGCCCAGGGTGACAGCCCGCCCGTTCACTCGGCAGATGTTGCGTCTCTCCTGCCGGATCTCCCGCGCCAGGACGAGGACGTTCTCATCGTCTCCCTCTAGCCCGTCTTTCTGCAGCAGGGGCAGAATGGCCTCTTTCGCGGGCTCATTCAGGTAGAAGATGCCCTCTACCCATGCCACGTCGGTACCGGAGCGGATCATGGTGCTGTCCGCTCTCCCGCCCAGGAGGTTGCTCACGGCGTCTATGATGATGGACTTGCCCGCGCCCGTCTCACCGGTCAGGACGTTGAAGCCGGAGCTAAAGCGCAGTTGCAACTCATCAATGATGGCAAAATCCCTGACATTTAGCTCAACTAACATACCATCTCACCTCAGCCGGGCGTACGCTGTACCTACGGCCAGGACTACGTAGATGATGAGGTCTATCCGGAAAAACGCAGGCAAGTAAGCCACGGGCTGAGGTGTGAAGAGGTAGCGCAGGAAAGGATAAAAAGCTACTACCAGAGCCCCCGTCACGATGCAGCCGCTGACCACCAGCCAGATCCAACGGCCTCGGCGGCGGCGGATAGCCCAGTGGACGACCCCAGCGATGACGCCACCGGCCACGGGCCCCAGAATGAGCGCCAGGAAGATGCCCACCTGGCCCAGGATAAAGGCAGCGATGGTGGAAACCACCAGGCCCACTACCACGGCGATGGCGTAATCCAAAGGTGTGGCAGTGTAGAAGATGGCCTGTTGAGACCTGACGCACTGGGGACAGCGGAATCCCACCGGCGTCTGCACCGCGCACCTGGGGCAGATAGGGTTGCCGCACTTGCTACAGCGCAGGCGGGTTTCCACATTTGGATGATTGACGCAGTATAGTACCTCGTCGTCAGACATTCTTTCCCTTTCTTGTGAGCGTTATACATTTGGGACGAGCTAAACTGCCCCCTGGAGCAATTATACCCAAGCGTAGTGGCGACTTCAGTCGCTTTTGCAACGCCAGAACGAACGCCAGAACGACTGAAGTCGTTACTACGTGTCCCCAACATGTGTCCCCAACTACGTGTCCCCAACATGAAACGCTCTCCGTCTTTGCCAATTCCGCCGAATCGTGGTATGATGAAGAAAAATGCAAGAAGGAGGAGCAACTATGCTACGCTTCGGAATCGAAATGCTACAACGCTCGCTGATGATCGAAATGGCGATGCCGGCTTTGGCCCGGCAGAAAGGCGGCGCCCAGCCCTCCCTGCCTTCCGCAGACGCGGCCACCCTGGTCGAGAGCATCGCCAACCTGGGCTTCACGCTCATCGAGCTCAACACCGACCTGAACGTGTTTTTCCCGGATAGCTTCGGGGTGCCGACCATCCGGCGCTTGCAGGCTCTGAGGGAATCGCACGGGCTGAGCTACACCGTCCACCTGCCCCTCTGGTCGGTGGAGCCCTCCACCCCCGTGCAGTGGGTGCGCGAGGGCTCGGTGGACGCCCTGGTGGACGCTGTGCTGCGCCTGTCGCCCCTGGAGCCCGAGGCCTACGTGCTCCACGCCACCGGCGCGCTGGCGGCCGAGTTCTCCACCATGGCCGCCATACCGGACGAGGCGCGCCCGCTGGTGATCGGCATGTTCCAGCGCCACGCGGCCCACAGCGTCGAGGAACTGCTCCGCCGCACCCAACTCCCCTCGCGAGCCATCGCCGTGGAGACCATCGAGTTCCCCTTCGACCTCACCCTGGCCCTGGCTGAGGAGCTCGACCTCTCGCTCTGCCTCGACACCGGCCACGTGCTGGCGAAGTACCCCGGCCCCATATCCTTCGAGGAGGCCCTTCGGAGGTCACTGCCGCGCCTGGCCGAAGTGCACCTCCACGACGGCTACTACCACCCCCAGCCGGACGGGACCTTCCGCCGGGGCGACCACCTGCCGCTGGGCGAAGGCGACCTGCCGCTCGACTTCCTGCTCGATACCCTTGAGGAGGCCGGATTCGAGGGCCCCATCATCTTCGAGCTGACCATTGAGGAGGCCAGGACCTCGTTGGACTATCTAGGCCCCTTCCTCGCCAAGCGTTGGCCGCACCTTGAGCAGGGCGACGACGGATAGCAGGAATAGCACGCCGTAGATGGCGAAGAGGAGCAGGTACCCCAGCCCTGGCTGGTCCGGCACGCGAACAGTGAAATAGTCAGCAATGGGGCCACCGATGTAAGCACCGACGGCTCCGGCACCCGCTCCGGCCAGGTTAGAGATGCCCAGGTAGCGGCCCGCTTCCTCCTTAGGCACCAGGCCGGTGCCCAGGGCCCAGTTGGCGGTGAAGAACAGGCCCGTTGCGACACCGACGAGACAGCCGCCGATGTAGATGGGAGTGAGGCTGGGAGAAAGCAGGAGGATCAGGGTGCCCAGGGCCGCCACGATGCCGCTGATGGCGACGAGCCGCTTATGGCCGATCCTGTCGGACAGCCAGCCGCTGGGCAATGCGGAAACCAGGATAAGCAGCCCTACGACCATCATCAACTGGCTGGCCGGGCCAGCCGCCTGCTCCTCCGCGTATCCCAGTCGTCCCTGGAGGAAGTACACGGCGAAACCGGACAGGTTGGTCGTCCCCACGAAGAAGGCCAGCCGGTTGACCACCCACCAGGTGAAAGAGGGGTTAGAGCGCGCTGCCGCCTGGCCGATGCTGGTGCGGACGCTGGCCCATACCCCCAACGTCACCGCAATGGCCATCGCCACCAGGCCAACTGCCCCCATGATAACGACCAACACGGTCGTAGAACTGACCCCTTCCATCAGGCGTCCCACGCCTTTGACGACTTCCCCCATGCCCAGGATGATGGCCGTGAAGAGCGCGGTCATCAACAGCAGGCGCAGGAAAGGCGCCCAGTCCAACGGCGGAGATTCCCTCAGCGGCTCTTCGCGCACCAGCATCGTGATGAGCATGGTCAGCGCGAGGATGCCCATCGCCACCAGGATGCCGCCCCACATGTTGCCTGCGGCAATGAGTGGCCCCACCGCGACGGCGACCAGGATCACGGGGATGGGGATCTCAAACACTGACTTGACGCCGGAGAAGCGGCCGCGCCGGTCTTCCGGCACCAGGTCGGGGATGAGGCCCTGCACTGCCCCGTGGGCGGTGTTGGAGGAGGCCTGGAGCAGGATCGCCATGGCGAACAGGAACCAGTAGCCGGTCATCCCCTCAAGGCTGGCGGAGAAGCCAATGGCAGCGATGAAGACCAGGTCTACTAACGTGCCCAGGAAGATGAAAGGACGCCGCCGGCCCCAGCGGAGGGTGCTGCGGTCGGAGAGCATCCCCATCAGGGCTTGCACCAGCAGGGCGACCATCAGCGTCCAGAGGCGAAGGGTGCCGAAAAACGTTCCTTTCCCCGCCTCGCCCACAAACCGTTGGACCAGCAGCGGAAACACCAGCGGGGTTATCGTCTGCGAGAGTGTTGAGAGCCCCAGCCAATAAATGTTGATAGTGATGTAATCGAACCAGCGCAATTTTCTCATAATGACCTCCCTTTCTATTTATTCTGAGCTGTCCAAGTGTGACTCATCGCAATCTCTCCACTAGCGTTCGATAAAAATAAACCTCGTCCTGAGTCCTGATGAAGCGACAGGCGTGGGGGCTGGCGGTGATCACCACTCTGTCGGCATCTTTTAGCTCTACGTCAAACTGGCCGTCAACGGTGAGGATGGCGCGGTGGTCGGTGGAGACCTGCACCTCGACCCGTACTCCCTGGGAGAGGACGACCGCCCGATCCAGGCACAGGTGAGGAGCGATGGGTATGAGCAGGATGTTCTTCAGCTTAGGGGGCAGGATGGGCCCTCCCACCGCCAGGGCATAGGCCGTGGAGCCGGTGGCGGTGGCCACGATGAGGCCATCGGCGGCGTAGGTGGTCAGATACTCGCCGTCAATGTAAGTGGACAGGCGAACTATGCGGGCCAGAGTCCCCCGTCCGACCACGAACTCGTTGAGGGCCTCACCAGACCAGGGCGCCGCGTCCCCTTTCCGCCGCAGTTCAGCCTGGAGCATCATGCGCTCCTCAAGCCAATATTTGCCCTCCAGGACGAGGGTAAGCTTCTCAGGCCAGTCCTCGCGTTCCATCTCGGCTAGGAAGCCCACCCGACCCAGGTTGAGACCCAGGATGGGGACGGAGTGTTCGGCGGCTATCCGCGCTGCCCGCAGGATAGTGCCATCGCCCCCTAAAGTGATCAAGAAATCGAGAGCGTCCACGTGGCAGGCAATTTCGTCCTCGTCCCAGGCCGAGCACAGCCAGGGGGAAACGCCTCTTTCCTCCAGATAACGAGCCATCTCCTGGGCCAAGACCAGCGATTCGGGCAGTTTCGGATGGTGTAGTAAACCGGCATTTTTCACTGATGATGCTCCGTCTTGGAAGTTGGAGGTTGGAGGTTTAGCCCCAGGCAACCCTCAACCAAGTCGTTGGCTCAGCCAGGTTGTCACGTCTTCCAGAGCCACGGGGTGCTGCTCGCCCTGGGCCATGTCGCGCACGGCCACCCGGCCAGCCTCGGCTTCCCTCTCGCCGATGATCAGGGCGAAGGCCACGCCCTGGCGGTTGGCCTGCCGCAACTGGGACTTGAGGCTCCGCTTGCCGAAGGAGATGAGCGCGCCGATGCCGGCGGCCCGCAAATCACTGGCCAGTTTCACCCCCATCAGCTTGGCCTGTTCGCCCAGGTGGGCGATCAACACCTGGGGCGAGGGCAGAGTCGGCACCTGCACCCCTTGCTGTTTCATGGTCAGGACGACGCGCTCCAGGCCCGAAGCAAATCCGACGCCTGGCGTGGGCGGGCCGCCCAGCACCTCGGCCAGGCCGTCGTAGCGCCCGCCGCCGCACACGGCGTTCTGAGCCCCTATTCCCTCGGCCCACACCTCGAAGACGGTCTTGGTGTAGTAGTCGAGGCCGCGCACCAGCCGGTGGCTGAGGGTGTAGGGCCGGCCCAGGGAATCGAGATACCCCAGCAGGGTCTGGAAGTGCTCAGCGCACTCGTCGCACAGGTGCTCCCTCATATTGGGAGCGGCATCAATGATGGGCTGACAGCTCTCGGCCTTGCAATCCAGCAGGCGAAGCGGGTTCCGTTCCAGGCGCCGCCGACAATCGTCGCAGATATCGTCAATATGACCCCGGTAATACTCAACCAGCACTTTCAGAAAGTCGGGACGGCACTTGGGACAGCCGATGCTATTGAGCTGAAAAGACAGCTCCTTGAAACCCAGGTCTTCGTAGAGGTGCCAGGCCACGGACATGACCTCCAGGTCCGCCGCCGGATCCTGCTCGCCGATGGCCTCAACATTGAACTGGGTGTGCTGGCGGTAGCGCCCGGCCTGTGGCCGCTCGTAGCGGAAACAGGGACCGAGGGAGTAAACCTTGACCGGCTGGGGGCGAACGTGCATGCCGTGCTCCAGATAGGCCCGCACCACCCCAGCCGTGAACTCCGGGCGCAAGGTGATGGGATTTTTCCCCTTGTCGAGGAACGAGTACATCTCCTTCTCCACGATGTCCGTGGTCTCGCCCACGCCCTGCTCGAAGAGCGCAGTATCCTCAAAGATGGGCGTATCCAACTGCCGATAGCCGTAGAGCTGAGCGACGCCGTGGATGCGCTCCTGGATGTGGTGCCAGTAGGGCTGATCCTCAGGTAAAATATCTTGTGTGCCGCGTGGTGCACGGTAAAAGGCCAACGGAAACCTCCTCTTTTGAACTTTGAGCTTTGAACTTTGAGCTTTGATATTATATCCTATTTCCCTCTTTTACGCTAACCTCTCCTCACATTCCTCTCGATAGCCGCAGCTCCGGCAGCGGTTGGGGTGAGCGTGGCTGGGGGCTACGTCGTCGGCATCAAGATCCTGGCGCATCTCAGCCAGGGCGCTCAGCAACTGATCCCGCAACTGCGCGGTATATTCGACGGCGTAGGTTTGGTCGCGGTATTTGATGATGCCGTAGGGTGGGGGCCCCCGCCCGTACTCTTCCTCCACCAGGAGGCAATAGGCAGCCAGTTGGAGTACGTGGGAGCGATAGGGGCTCGGCGGAGAGGGAGTGGATTTGACCTCCACGGGGATTGTCGCCCCTCCGTCATCAACGAGGTAATCGGGCCTGCCCGTCAGAAGATAGCGGCGGGAGAAGAGGGGCTTCTCACAGCGATTCCAGGCGCCGGTGTCGGCGTAGATCACTCGGCCCTGGGGCAATCCCGTCTGTTCGTGCAGGCGGCGCGCCCGTCTGAGCAGGAGCAGGCCTCCCGCGAGCAGGATCAGCGCACAGGCCAGTAGAATCAGGCGAGGATCGGTCACGGTGTCTTTTTCCCATTAAGCAACTTAAGACCTCGGAGGTTTCCGCAGTGCCTCTGCTGGCGAAATCGCGTCTGAAAACCTCCGAGGTCTGGACCACCTAGCTCCGCAGGGCCAACACCAGGAACAACGCGCCGGCCAGCAAGGCCAGCGCCAGCGACACGTACGCCCAGCGCCGCAGGCGGTGATAGCTCACCACCTTCTGTCCATGTCGGACGTGGGCTGCTTCGCCGGCTGCCATCATCTCCAGGTTGGCCGAGCGGTAGCCAAGCACTCTCCCCAGCCACCAGGCCCTGGCGCAGTAGGCATACTGGCCTAGTTCGCTGGCTCGAATGACTTGGCCGGTCTTCTTAGCCATCTTCATAGCTCCCGGCGGACGCTAGTCCGCCAGCCGGCCGCTGGACTAGGGTCCGGCGCGGTATCTTCTCAATAAACCGGGGCAGAGCACATCCAGCGCCGGTTGAGTAGGCTTGGAGCGTAGCGGAAAGCCGTATCGAAACCAAGTGGGGTAGCCACAGAGCCGCTCGCATCCTTGGTTTCGATACGCTACGCTACTCA
>JAUWOY010000097.1 GCA_030611885.1 Chloroflexota bacterium
CAGCCTGGTCTTGCTCGACGATTTCCTGCCCGCCAATGAGCGAGAGGAGAATCCTGCCACCGCTTTGCTGCTCCAACTCCCCATCTTCTACCCTGACCTGAAAATAGACGCCGTCGCCGGAGATGCAGGCCTGGGCTACGAGGTTTTCCTCCACGCTGTCTACGCCAACCTCCACGCCCGACGGGTCGTCGACCTGCGCGCCCACCGAACCGACCAGGACAAGACCCTCTGGCCCCTGCGTGGCTACGACGACAAGGGCCGCCCCATCTGCCCCTTCGGCTATGCCCTCAAAGCCAACGGCTTCGACCCTTCGACAGGCTCAGGACACCGCTTCGACCGCCAGCGTCACAAGTGGGCCTGCTTCCAAACCTGCCGCAACGGTGCTACCCCCGTTGCTCCCGTCGAAGAGGCTACTTACCCGCCTGACGAGTGCCCTTACCTTGCCCTCGACCATCCCTACGGTCAGATCATCAACCTGGGTGAGCGTTTCGAGGATGGCTCCATCCGCCTGGTGCGGGACATCCCCGTGGGCACCCCAGCCTGGAAACGCATCTACCACCGCGCCCGCAACGCCGTCGAGGGACGCAACTCCACCTTCGAACGGTGGGGCCTCAAGCGACTGCCCGTCTACGGCGACCTCCGGGGTAAGGCCTTCACCTTCCAGGCCGACGTCTGGCTCAACCTGACTACCCTGGCCCGCCTGGTCCGAGAAGCAACCGCCGCTACCGGCGCCTGACCTGACACTCCCTTATATTCATCTACGCGAGAGTTCTGCCAGCCGAGGTCTGGCGACAGCAAGAGCTGCACCCCTTTGAGTTCGGGTTGATATTCTTGCTGCCCGCGCTCATGTTTTTCGCCGATTTCCTGGACTCCCAACGACGGCCAGCCCTGCTATTGGCTGGCGAATGCCTGGCGGCCGCTTTCGTCTTGCATCCGGTATCCGGGTTGTTCGGCTTGATCGGTTTGCTGGCTCTGTTGCTGATTCGGGCCATCAGCAAGCGGGGTGCTGTGCGGGTGCTCGGATGGGCCGCTGGCGTGGGTGGGGCGGCTGCTTTGCTGGGCAACCTGTTCCTGCTGCTGGCCCAGGTGCTAGGGCGACCGCGCCACCGAGGCGCGCTGGACATCGTCGCTGCCTTCTTCGTACCAGGGAAACCGGACCCCGCCTGGCAGCCGTTGATTTGGGGGCTGGCTCTGCTGGGGGCTGGGTTGCTCCTGGCTCCGCCGCATCGCCGTGCGCTGTTCAGGCGAGGCGTGGGGCTCTTCTTGTGGCTACTACTGGCTCTTTTCGCCGGGTATACGGCCCTGCTGTCTCCCGACAAGATGGGTATCCCGCTTTCACTGGTGGCGGCTGTCGCCCTGGGATTGGAGTTGGACATCGTCCTGACGCTGGCACGCCGGCTGATGGGCAGTTTGGGAGGATTGCGCTTGCAGCCTTCCGTCGGGCTGGCCGCTGGGCTGGTCGCCCTGGCCATCGCCGGGATGACCGTCGTATCACCGCCGCTGCAAGCGAATCCCGGCCCAGCTCAAGAGCCGGAACAGTTGGCCCGTGCCCTCTACCGAATCAAACAGGAGCACCAGGCCTACACCTGGACCGTGATCGGGTATCAAGAGGCGCTGCCCCAGGTGCTGGGCCGGGGCTACTTCCTTCTCTGGAAGGTCTTACTGGAGCAGTACGATCCAGTGGCAACCATTTACAATGGCGTGAACCCCGAAGTTTTTGTGCCTGGCCCCAAACCGGAAAAGTTCCAAGATTATCCCACCTGCGTTGCCGCCGCCCGCATCTTTCCCCTCAAGGACCTGGAGACGATGATCAAGGGGGTAGCGGTGGCGCACAAGAGCATCCCCAATCTGAAGGTGATCGTCTTTGGCTCGCTCAAAGCCGATCCGCCCTACGTCCAGAAGTGCCGAGACCTGATCAAGGAGTTGGGGTTAGGGCCAGGCGAGGGGGACACCAGCGGGGACGTAGGAGGGGACGACGTAGAGAGTTGGGCATTCCGCTTTGGCGGCTACCACAGCCAGCCGTCCAAGATCTTTACCACAGGAGACATCAGCTTGCTCTCCAGCATTTCCGAAGGGTTCCCCTTTACGGTGCTGGAGAGCATGTCCTGCGGGACGCCGGTGGTGGGCACCGACGTGGGAGGGGTGAAAGAGGCGTTGGAGGGGCACGGCGGCGTCGCCCCTCCCCGCGACCCCGAAGCGTTCGGCGCCGGCATCGTCAAGCTCCTCTCCGACGACGGCCTGCGGCAGCGCCTGGGGCGCAAATGCCGGGAGACGATCATCGCCAGGTTCATGACCTCGACGTCGGTGGACGGCTACCGGGAGAGTTACGAAAAATGGGCCGCTTACAAGCACGAACATTTGGACGACATCCGGGCAGAGAACGCCGAGATCATCGCCTCCTGGGAGAAGGAGATTGAAGCCATACGGGTATCTTCTCAAAAAATCGGGGGAGGACAAATCCAGCGCCGGCCGAGTAGGAGCGTAGCGACGTATCGAGGCCAAGCGGGTTATCGGTAGACCCACTCGCATCCTGGGTTTCGATACGACCTGAAGGTCTACTCAACCGGCGGATGCTCGCTATGCCCATGTGCACCCCTTTCCCCCCAAAATATTGAGAAGATACCCATACGGCAAGAGATGATGATGGAAGAGCCCACGTATGAGTGATCAAACAGTTGATCCAGCCTACACGCCAGACCCGGAAATCAGCGATCCCGATCCGCTGGACGCGGAGAAGGAAGAACTGGTTGACCTTATCTTGGAAACCTGTGGCAGCCCGGTGGATTTCTGGGCCGTGGCGGCCACGCTGGAAAGCCGGGGGATGCGCGACGTGGACGCCGAGGAGAAATATGGCGTCAAGCCACTCGACCGCTTTGTCGAGCCCAGGTCGGGCTACGTGGTCAAGGGCTCAATCATGGTGCTGGCTAAAGAAATCTACGCTCGCTGTCGGAAGCGGCTGGAAGCCCAACCGCCCAAAAAAGTCAAACAGCCCAAGCTGAGCTGGTGGCACAAACTGGGACGCTTCATGAAGCTCTATCTCCAGGGCACTCTCTTTGCCCTGCCCATGACGGGGCAGATCATCTCTGTGTTGGCGCTGCGCTACTCCCTGTGGGCCTTCCTGGAGTTCAGCGAGGAGCGAGCCACGGTGGTGGCCATTGGAACGATCATGAGCTTTGTCGTCACCGGCGGATTCGTCCAGGCCATCGGCCGGAAGGGGATGTCCTATTCCGAAGCGGGGAATCACGTTTTGGCCAAACAGGTCTGCTATGGCCTGACCAAGCTGGGCAGCGGGCTGGTGCTGGCGGTGGGGCTGGCGTTCTACCTGCTGAATCTGATCATCCCCTTCTTCACCCAGCAAATGGTCTGGATCAGCCTGATGTACTACCTGCTCCTGTCCGAGCTGTGGCTGCTGATCTCGATCCTCTACGTGCTGACCAAACGGGCGGCGATCTTGCTGTGCACGCTGGCTGGCGTCGCCATCGTTCACCTGGTGATGACCTATACCAACTGGGGAATTCACGCTGCGCATGGGTTGGGGTTGCTGGGAACCAACCTGATCGTAGGTGGCTACGGCTACTACCTGCTGGACAAAGCGGCCAGATCAGTGACGGGGCGTCTCAAAGACGCCCGGCTGCCGGCCTGGTCCATCCTGTACTACTCGTTGCGCCTCTACTTTTTGTACGGGACGTTTTATTTTGGCTACCTCTACCTGGACCGCATCATTGGTTGGTCGGCATCGGAGCAGCCGCTGCCGTACATCATCTGGTTTCGCACCGCCTACGAGCTGGGGATGGACTGGGCGCTCATCTCGCTCATCTTCAGCATCGCCATGCTGGAGTACACCATCAACGAGTTCGCCTCGCTCATCATTCCGACTCAGAAGCGCTTCCACGCCTTTAACATCGCCGGGCACAACCGTTTCTTCACCCGCTTCTACCTGCGCCAACTGGTCATGCTGGTCGTCATCGCTGTTATCAGCATTATTGCCACCTACTACGGCATCGGGTCGCTGCGGCACTATCAGGAGGTCAAGCTGGTTCGAGATTTCTTCAGGAACCCGATCACCTTCTTTGTCTATTGGGCTGCGGCAGTGGGATATAACCTGATGGTCGTGGGGCTTTTTAACGGCGTCTTTTTCTTTTCGCTCTCCCGGCCGATTCCGGTTCTGCGCGCCATCGTGCCGGCCTCATTGGTGTGCGCCGTGGTGGGGTATCTCCTCAGTCGCACCATCGGCTACCAGTACAGCGCGGTGGGTATGGCCATTGGGTCGTTCACCTTTGCGGTGCTGTCCATCCGAAACGGGCTGTGCATGATGAGCGACCTGGACTATTTCTACTACTCAGCGTATTAGCACCACTGTTCTTTGCTAAAAGACGAAGGCCACGAGATCCTTTGGCACGATTCGTGGCCTTGCGCGTGTTTAGCGATTCCTCACCCTGTAGATACTACCCGATCAAATCACACCACGAGTTCAAAATGCGTCTTCCTGCCAGGGGTCTAGTAAACTCTGTCCAATCCTTGTTAAACCTCATCAGTAGATGACCACCGCGTTGGGTTCTTCGATGTACTCAATGAGGCAGCGACCTCTTAGTCCCAGAGACTCAAGTTGACGGTACAGCTCTTCCAGCGATTCGCTGGCCCCCACAATTTGCTTCTTTCGAGTGGCGATGTATTTCCTGCCATATCTGGCCAGTTCTTCCGCCGGCAGGGCATTGCGCCAGGCTTGATGTTCTTCACCAATCAGTTCCAGTAACTCAGGGGCAATAGATTCTACCTTCACTGGTGCCTTTACCATTTTCGATCCCTCCTTAAGTAAGTCCTGATCCCATGATGTCAAAACCGTTACCTGTTGTAATTGTACCACATCTTGTGTCTTTTTTCAAGCCAACTGCTTTCGCTCACTCGCAACTCTCCCCCCAATGTACCGCCACCAGCATGATGTCCACGACGGTGATGATGCAGTCGCCGTCAAGGTCGTAGAGTGATTTGTAGCAAGCATCCCCACATTTGCAGCGCCATTGACTAGCTACCTGCATGATGTCGGCAATATCCACCCGGCAGTCGGCGATGACGTCGCCGGGGATGGTGGCGATGGTCAGTTCGTAGGTGGCGGAGCAATCCGTAGTGCCACCTGGGGCACTGACCGTCTCGACGAAGAAGGTGCCCGTGTACGGTGCTGTCCACACCAGCTCCGAAGCTGGTCCGCCATCTGCATCGTCATTGCTGGCAAGCAGGGTAAGGGCGTCCACATCGTATAGGTTGAGTACTGTATCTGCGCCGCCGGCGAGGTTCTGAGTACGGATGGTGTAAGTGACTCCCTGAACCGCGTCAAAGCGCACCCAGTCGCCGTCCTGAGCGATGTCCAGACCACGAGCCAGGGGCCAGTCGTTGGGCCACATCCAGCGAGCCGCCGCATAGCCGTCATCCGGTTCCAGGTCATCGGTGGCGCAGAGCAGCGGGGCCTGGAGGTCGAAATCGCCCAGGTCTTCCGTTTGGGCGGTGACCACGTGGTTATCAAGATCCACCGTGGTGGTCAAGGGTTGCCACGTCTCCTGCTCCTCGTCCCAGCGATGGAGGGCGAGTTGGGTCACATCCAGGTGCAGCACATCGGTGTCGGTGTAGGTGACTGTTAGTGTGATAGGCTTGGTGAGGGTGAACTGGGTCGTGCTTTGCAACGTAGTGGCGCTTTGCAAGCCGCCACCCTCCAGCAGCCATTCCAGGAGGCGCAACCAGAAGGAACGGCCGATGCCACGCAGTTGGGCGGATGGCTCGGCTACCGGGACAGGGGATAGTTCCAAAATCGCCTGGCCAGAGAAGGCGCCGGGTGGGATGGTTGCCTGGATATGACCGGTAGTATCGGTCATGGTGGCTCCCTGGTCGCCTGAGACTGGATCCTGGGTAGAAACCTGATGGATCCAAAGGTAATAGCTGGTTGGGCCACCATTGGCCTCCCAGGGTTCGGGTGGGCTTCCGCGCCAGTGAAAAGGATCCACTACTTCGTTCTCTCCCCATGTACCGTCGTCGTTGTCATCATAGTACACAGAAAGGTGAAGATGGGTGCCGTCTCCCCTTCCTGAAACATGGCCTGTTGCTCCCATGATCCCCAAGGTGTCAGCAGTCGTGACTGACTGACCTTCACTCACATAGACTTCCCTCAAGTGAGCGTAGCGCGTGAAGTAGTGGTTCCGGTGATTCACGATGACATAGTTCCCGTATGCACCACATGCCGAACAACTCCCATAACGGCAAGAGTCGGTACAGGCAGTGACTGTCTCCAAGATGGCCCCACCGGCGGCTGGGCGGATTGGGAGTGGCTGGTCGCCGGGCTCATTGGGCTGGGGGTCGGCGTAGCTAAAGTCGACACCATTGTGGCCATCATAGCAGGTGCCATAGCTCAGACAATCATCATAAGTCTGTTCAGCGCCGGTGTAGATGCGGCCGTTCCAAAGGGTAAGGTTGTAATTGCGCCCGTAGTTAGGATAGGTGTGGTCAAACCAAGCATTAACGCGCCCGGGGCCCCGGCCGCCTTTGTTGGCCAGGGTGGCTTCTCCAAAATTGGTGTACTCGAATGGCAGGTCGAGGAAGGGGGTAGGGCAGATGATACCAGTGCTCCTCAAATCACTGATGCTGGCCAGCCAGGTCTGGAAAGCAGCGTCCGCCGGCTCGCACAGGTCAGTGTCGTGGAACCAGAACCGATACAGATTGGTGAGGTTTGTCAGGGTCCCTGGCAGTGCCCCACTCAGTTGGTTGTTGTACAAGCAGAGGCATTGCAAATTGGTCAAGTTGCCCAACTCCGGGGGTATGCTGCCGCTCAGTTGGTTACTGTGCAGGTAGAGGTCTTGTAAATTGGTCAGGTTGCCCAACTCCGGAGGTGTGTTGCCGCTCAGTTGGTTGCGGGACAGGGAGATACCCTGTAAATTGGCCAGGTTGCCCAACTCTGCGGGTATGCCGCCGCTCAGTTGGTTGATCTGCAGGTAGAGAGATTGCAGATTGACTAGGTTGCCTAACTCTTCAGGTATGCTGCCGCTCAGTTGGTTGCTGGACAGGTGGAGCCCCTGTAAACTAGCTAGGTTGCCCAACTCTGTAGGTATGCTGCCGCTCAGTTGGTTGCCCCACAGGTAGAGAGATTGCAGATTGACCAGGTTGCCCAACTCTGTGGGTATACTGCCACTCAGTTGGTTGATGTGTAGGTAGAGCTCTGGGAAATTGGGCAGGGTGCCCAACCCCGCGGGGATACTACCGCGCCGTTGGTTGCGGCTCAGGTCGCGCGTCCACACGCGCG
>JAUWOY010000028.1 GCA_030611885.1 Chloroflexota bacterium
GTGGAGAGGCGGGCACTCCCGTGGGCGGCCTCAGTCGCCCCGTGCCAGCCCGCGGCGGCGGGGTAGGCGGACTTCAGGTCCTAGTGGGGCGTCGAGTCGAAGTAGCTGATGTGCGGATAGCCGCCCTCGTCCAAGGCCAGCGATGTGTAGTAGCCCACCCGCCCCTCGCTGTCTGCGGTCTCGATGTGCCAGTCAGAGCCATTCTCGTCGCTAGCCACCTGGGAATTCTCGCACGTGCCCACCAGTCGGAGATCTTGCAGGTGGAAAGGGCTCTCTCCTTCGCTCAGGGCGAAGTTGCCCAGCGGCAGGCCGTCCATCGTGACGATGTTGGGGATACCCAGTAGTTCGAGCTCGAACGCCCACGGGGTGCCAACATTGTCAATCATCAGTGAGGCGGTGAAGGTCTCGCTCACCATCGCCGTCGGTTGGGCCGGCTCTATTCGTACCGTGGTATCCTGCTGGGCTGGATCGGTCTCGGGGGAGGCCCAGAGAGGCGAATTGAATGGGAGCAGGCAGATCGCTGCTGTTAAGATGCTGAAGGCCAAAGAGCAAATTGGCCTTGCCGTCCTAGCCGTAGTGCCGTTCACTTGCTTCTTCTCGCTCATTTCTATCTCCTTTCCCTTGCTACGTAGAGTTACGCCCTTGTTTGGTGCTCCCTGTTTGCATCCACATTCTACCACAAAATGGTTACGCCTGTACTGACAAATGTTACGAGTGTGTAACGGTTTTGTCCCGGTTTCTTCACATTGACCCTTCACGACCACAAAACAAACGCCAGCTTCAGGGCGCGCAAGAGCGCAGCCATGGCTGGCGTTGGGTTCAGGGATGTTGTCTGTTGTGTCGGGCTGCGTCGTGTAGGCCGAGCTCCAGCGCCCCGCTAACTACAGCCATTTTAGCACGGTTTGGCCTCCTGTCAAATCACAGACAGATACGCCAGCATCAGGGCACGGACTTGGCAGCAACGGATAGCAAACAGATAAGCGGATGGGGACCCTCGCCAGCTCATCCGTTTATCCGCTGCCTATCCGATGCAGTTAGGTAGGGATGTCGCCTGTGAGTTCCTACACTAGGGTCCCACTGTGGCCGTGTTCGTAGCCACTGAGGTGGGCGTCCAGGTAGCTATCGTCGTCGCAGTTGGCGGTGCAGGATAAGGTTGCGGCGTGTGTGTCTCCGTGGGTGGGGGAGGATAAGGCTGCGGCGTGTGGGTCTCCGTTGGCGGTGCGGGCGTTCGAGTTGGCTTTCTCTCGCACCCAGTCCAACAGAAAGACCAGGTCGGGCTGAGGCACTCGACTTCGTCGCCCAGGTCTGGATAGCCCCCTTTCCTCCGCTTCATAGCGACGTTCCAATCGAAGCAGCCGCTATCTGAGAGAGCCTCCGCGCAAAGGTAATCTTCCAGTTCCCAGCTCGTGTCCTGCGTTCCGGAGGGGATTTGACGGGCTGGGTCTTCCCAGGTGCCGTCGTACCAGGTCTGTCCACGGTGCGGGTAGGTCACGTTGACGAAGAAATACTCGTCCGCGGCCAGCGCTCTGTCGAATTCCCATTGTAACGTTACTGCACTCGTTTCATCGCCAAAGGATGCCCCATCAGGCGGGCTCAGTAGACTCAGTTGGCAGGGAACTTGGCTCGGTGTCAATGGCGGTATTGGCGTGGGCGTTGTAGCGGTAGCCGTCGGCGTTGGGGTGTGGGTCGCTGTAGGAGTCTTGGTCGGTATGGCCGTGGGCGTCACGGTGGGCGCGGCAGTTGGGGTCCCCGTGGGCGCAGCCACGGGCGTAGGCGTGGCGGTAGGCGTATGGGTGACAACGGGCGCAGTTGTGGCCACTGGTGTGAGGGTGGGAGTGGGCACTTGCACAGTGAGCGTCGCCACGACGCTACGCGCTGTCGCCGTCTCGGTCGCCTTGAGATCGGGCGTCGTCCTGTCCAGACTCACCCGAATGTGTGTGCATCCCGCCAGGGCCGTAACCCCCACCAGGGTGAGAACCAGGACGCAAGCCAAGCTTATCCTATCCTTGCTGCCGTCCATGATATTAGGTCTCCTCTCTACTTGCATCTACATTCTACCACAAAATGGTTACGCCTGTGCTGACCAATGTTACGGGTCTGTAACGGTTTTGTCCCGGTTTCTTCACATTGGCCCTTCACGAAGGGCTGGCTTCAGCCAGCGGCAACTTTACCCTGAACGTGGTGCCTTTCCCCACCGTGCTTTCCACCGCGATCCGCCCGCCGTGCAGTTCGACGATTCTCTTTACGATTGACAGCCCCAGGCCACTCCCCTCCACCGCCCTGGTGCTCTCTTTTTCCACCCGATACATCTTTTCGAAGATGTGGGGTAGGTCCTCTGGCGGAATGCCCGGCCCGTCGTCGGCCACCTCGACGATGATGCTCTCTCCGTCAGTCTCCAGTCGGACTTGTACCTCACTCCCCTCAGGGCAGTACTTGACCGCGTTGTCCAGCAGGTTGATGAAGACTTGCTTGATCCGATGCCTGTCGGCGCGGGTACGGGGCAGCCGCGGGGGGCTCTGGATAGATAGCTCGATCCCCTTCGCCTGCGCCACCCTGAGAAGTCCAGCCACGGCCTCCTCGACGACAACTCCGATATTGGTTGACTCCAGGCGCAGTGGCACGCCCGACTCCAATCGGGACAGAAGCAGCAGGTTGCTGGTCAGGCCAGTGAGCCGCCGCACCTCTCGCTCGATGGTGTCCTGCGAATACCGCCAGCTTTCGACTTCTTCGATGGAACACTCCTTGATGTTGGCCACGTGGCCGGCAATGGCGGCCAGGGGGGTCAGTAGCTCGTGGGAGATGTTCTGGATAAAGCTGCGGTAGAATTCCTCCTGATGGCGTCGCCCTGAGACATCCGTGACCATGCACATCACCTCGTCGTCAGGAGGAGACGGCCCGTCCAGGGGCATAGCCCGCAACTGCAGCCGTACGTCGGCTGCAAGTTGAAGCTCGTGCAGCTCCGATTGGCGGGACTCAGCCACCCGTTTCACCAGGGAGACCAAACCCTCGTCCAGCCGAGGTGAAGCGCGATCCAAAGAAAGCAATTGGCAGGCCTCGGGATTGCACCAGAGCACCTGCCCCTCTCGATCAGTGAGCAAAAGCCCCAGGGGCAGGTTGTCCAGCAGCGCCTCCAATTGCTCCACCATGAAAGTCGAGGGGCGAGCGCGCCGCCTTTTCCAATACCACGAGGTGAGGAGCACCAGCCCTGTGGCGGCAAGCAGCAGCGCAAGCAAGATGATGGCCGCCCCTATGAGGTCGAAAGAGATATGGGTCACCGGTTCCGTCATCGTCTTCCCCTTCCTCCCCCCCAACCTGGGGGGGAAAGAGGGGGGCGCTCCCGAAACTGATAGCCGACGCCTCGCACGGTCAGGATGTACTGGGGCACACTGGGGTTGGGCTCCAACTTCCTGCGCAGTTCGGCGATGTTCTTGTCCACCACCCGTGAGTCAACGGCCACGTCCCAACCCCAGACCTTATCCAACAGCGTCTCTCGCCCGAAGACCTGGCCCGGACGTTCCGCCAAAAAGCGCAGCAGATTGAACTCGGTCGGCGTGAGCTGCACCTCCTGCCCTCCGACCCAAACCCTGCGTTTCTCAAGGTCAATCTCCAGGCGGTCGAACACCAGGCGATGGGGGCGAGCCGCTCCTCGGCTCTCGTGCACCGTGCGCAGGGTGGCCTCGATTTGGGCGATCAGCTCGTGGGGGTCGAAAGGCTTGGTGAGATAGTGATCGGCTCCTATGCTCAGGCCCTTGACCTTTTCCACCGTCTCACCCAGCACCGTGAGCATGATGATGGGGATATACCGCTCCCGTTTCCGCAGCTCCCTGCACACCTCCCAGCCATCTCGCTTGGGCATCCTGACATCCAGCACCACCAGGTCGGGCCCTTCGGCAGCCGCTAGCGCCAGGGCTTCCTCTCCATCTCGCGCGATCACCACCTGGAACCCGGCCCGTTTCAGCATCGGCTGCAAGAACGAGGTCAAGGATTCGTCATCCTCTGCCACGAGTATCTTCGCCGTCATAGATTCCTCCCTCTCGATTTCTGCTGTGTACTATTATATCACACCATTGGGTGAAACCGCAACTACGACATTTTGGCATACAGCAGAAAGCCACTTGTGCGGTTGACGCGGGACGAAGGTCGCGTGAAGGCGTTCACTCCCTCAATTGACCTGGCGGATTTTCTATGCTATAATCAATGCTGATGAACACGTCCGGAAAGGTGAATGAAAGATGAACACAGGACAAGCTGTCAAGCAAAGAGTGTACCAGACCATTGACGGGTTGCCCTCCGATAGCTTTGAGGAACTTACCCACTTTCTCGATTTCCTCAAGTTCAAATACCAGGTCCAACAGCCCCGAAAAGTCATGGCTCTGGGCGGACTATGGGAGCACCTGGATTTTGACGTGACGGATGCAGAGGTGCGGGCCTTGCGGCAGCGAGTGACGACGCAGCTTTTGCAGAAGGTGTAGGCAGCATGGAATATCTGGCTGATACCGTGGCCATCGTCCGACACCTGCGCGGGCATCCCGCCCTTGGCCCCCAAGCCGCTCAAATCCTGCGGGATGCTGACGCCGGCAGGCATCACGTCTACCTATCCGCCATCACGCTGATGGAAGTCCTGTACCTGTCGGAGGCGAAGAGAGTGGATGTGCGCCTCGATGAGTTGATCGGGCATGTGTCGGGCAGTGTCAACTACGAGATTATTCCGGTCAACGCTGACGTTGTCCTGGCGGCTGCCGAGGTAGATGACGTTCCTGAACTGCACGACCGCATCATCGTCGGCACGGCGAAGTGGCTGGGAGTGCCGATTCTGACAGGTGATGGAATCATCAGCGAGTCCAGACACGCACAGACAATTTGGTAGCCGGATAGCCCCGGAGTCCTCTTTTCCACCCCATTAACAATAGCACAAAGCCCCCTGCGCGGTGTTGACGCAGGGGGCTTTTCTCCTCAGCGACCATGTTTGCTAACTGCCAAGTTTGAAGCGCAAGTATGACTTTATTTCCCTGCGCAAAGCATCCCAGCCGCCTCTTCTAAAGATATACCACGCCCTACCCGGCAGGGCCCACCAGGGGGTGGGCTTGACAGCACTTTGGCCCGGATAGGGGAACAAATTACGGATGCCGGGGGCAGCCTTGTCGGGCGCGAGCCGGGGGTGGGCGCAGAATCTGGCCAGCGGCTCCACCACCCTCTCCCAGGTGAACTGACCTCTCACCTCCTCAAAGCCAGGACGATAAACCTCTCGCAGATTCGGGTTGCCCAGCAACTCCATTAGAGTGTCGGCCACCTGCTCGACGTCCCCGTAATCCACCACCCTTCCCAGCTTATGCTGCTCCACCAACTCGCTCATGGAGTCGCCTCTGGTGGTGACGATGGGCAAGCCGGCCCAGATGTAGTCCAGCAGGCGAGTGCGGAAAGAGAACCGGGTCTCGAGGTGATCCAAGTGCAAGCTGATCCCGACGTCGGCTTCCAATAGATAGTTTTGCCTCTCTTCGTAAGGAACCCATTCGTTGAAGAAGACGAACTTATCGTAGAGGCCCAAATCCTGGCTCAGTTGGATGGCCTGGCTGGTGGCCTGCATCCGAGGGATCAAGGGATTGGGGTGCTTTATCCCCATGAAAAAGAGCTTCACGTCGTGGCGCTGGGCCGCGATGTTGGCTATCGCCTTGATCAAGGTACAGGGGTCGAACCAATCCCATATCCCCCCTCCCCAGAGGACGACTTTGTCATCCCGGCCGATGGTCTTGTAAACTCCTTTCAGAACCTGCCTGGTGTGCTCAGGCGGGCTGGACGGCAGACCAAAGGGCACCACGTCAATGAGAGAGCGCAGTGTTTCATCGCTATCGTAGGTGTGGGGATTCACGCGGTTTAGGGCCAGCAGCATCCCCAGCCAGAAGTCGCGCTGCTTCTCGCTGGCGCAGAGGAAGAAATCACCCGCCCACAGTTGGCTGTTCAGAATCGCCACATCGGACCCGTGGATCCTCTCCCTCTCCAACATCGTTTCATGGGAATGGATCTGCATGTTCTCCAGGACGAAGGGATCGTAGACGTCCACTATCAGGGGCACGCCGAGCTCCGCCAGGAAGGGGTAGCTGTGGAGGACAAAGCCCTGGAAGACTATCGCGTCAGCCGCGCTGGCCAGTTCACGCAACCTCCTCTTGTCCCGGCCGTACGAGTAAACAGCGAAACCGAGACCAGCAGGGTGATCCTCGTTAGGCACGGCCAAACTGATCTGGAAACTACCGCTCAGGGCTTTCGCGAACTCCCAGGAGCGGATCCCAGGCCCGGCCATTCTCTCGCCGATGACATCGTTGCTGATTAACAATATGTTGTGCATATTACTCCGCATCACCTTGGTCATGAATCCAAACAACACTACAACGAAGGCTGAGAGGTTTCGCGGGCGTGGGAGCCCGCTCTGCTCAGAATTTGGATCTACCGAGATTAATCAATCGAGCCCACCACTTTCTCACTCCCTGCTGCCGCTCCAGATGTGCACTCCGCTCCTGCAACTCCCGGCGGAGTGCCCTCAACTCCGCCACCCTCAGCTCGTCTGGGGTTGGGGTGAGGTGATAGGTACGGAAAGCCAGCGAACCAGCGCGAGGCCGCCCATCCCCGTAGCGCCGTCCGAGCTCGGATGGCCCTGCGGAGAGATATGCCGTTAGCGCATTGCCAGGGGTCGCGTTCGCCGATTCGAGGGAGAAGTAATAGGTACGCCCTTTGGAATCCAGTAGAGGCGGGAAGCGAAAAGTGTGCCACTTATTGTCCTGGACACTGGCTCCCTTCACGTTAATCACGGCCACCTCCTCGCCGATGGGAAACCCGACTTGAAGACGAAAAGTGAGGTCACAGGTATTAGTGCGGCAGTAAGTGGCCAGGAGCACATCTATGCGGCACAGGTTGGGCTGGTGGGAAACGAAGGTCTGGCCAAAGGTTTTCCCTGGCAGGATCTCCCCCACCGTGCCATCGTAGA
Organism: Chloroflexota bacterium; assembly: GCA_030611885.1. Classification (GTDB taxonomy): domain Bacteria; phylum Chloroflexota; class Anaerolineae; order VGOG01; family VGOG01; genus JAUWOY01. Next base: position 6,977 of record JAUWOY010000028.1, read on the forward strand.
GATCCTGGTTGATGTCCATGTGCTCTGCCTTTGCGCTTTGATCCTCCACGGCGATCAATTGAAGCAAAAACTGAGCCAGGCCTGCCTTGCCGACCGCCTCCCAGGGGGAAGGCTCACCTCCTTGACTGAACCGCTGAGCGATCTGGCTTAAAACCTCTTCTTCGCCCTGCAAGGAGATAACCAAAACGTGGCGATAGGCGGGTGCTCTCTGATCACTAGCCAGGAAATGCCGGTTGTAGAGGCGATCAATAGCAGTGTGCAACGTCTTGGGGTTGGGCAAGGACAACACATAATGCTTGACGAGCATCATCAGTAGCCAATTGTACAAATAGCCACTGGGGAACTCCACATAGGGCAAACCCCGTCTCTCCAGGTCTTGGCAGAGGGCTCGTAGATCGGGGAGGCCGTGGAGCCGGTGCTCACAGAGTTGGGGCTGTGCCGCACCCAGTCGCCGCAGGTGAAAGTCGTAGAAAATCTGCTCTGCCAGGCGAGTGTCCTCGCTGTCGAAAGGAGCGGCTAGCACCACGTATTGCCGGGCCACCCGCAACAACTCGTCGAGAAACGCGGGGCGTCTTTCGGGAGGGACGTGCTCCAGAGTATCACAGCTAACCACCACATCGAAGGAGGCGTCTGGGAGGGGAAGTGGCCCATCTGCGTTCCCCCGCAGGTAGTTGGGCGCATCGTAATCCTGCACGTCCAGAACCGTGACCTCGTCTTCAGGAAGGAAAAGACTGAGCGGGAGAAAGGGCTGGCCTTCGTACGTGTTGGAAAGCCCCCCCACGTCGAGGACTTTCAACACCCGTTTCTGCCGCTGGCCTCTGATCAGCCGCACAATCTCCTGGATGACTTTGTATCGCTGGTATTGATCGAAAGGCAGCTCCGCGAGCACCAATTCGTGTTCCATTTCCATAAAGCCTCCTACAAAGCCCTATGTCTCCACTGGCAGGGGATGTAAATCATGCCATACCGCTCCTTCACCGCGCCCCGCTGGACGATGAAGGTATGCATACGGTGCTGATGGTCGTAAGCGTGGAGGCCATCCTGATCATAGACCGCGGCCGAGAGTTCGTAGGTGCCTTCCAACAGGGGCAACATATCCACTATGTAGTCAATCTCTCCTGACCCCTCCACTGACTCCACTGTGTAGTCGGAGAACTTGGTGTTAGGGCCGTTGACCTGAACGCCGTCGCTGCCGTAGATAGCTAGGCCGAAGACGGGCTGCTTAACTTCGGTGTGAGCATGATACCTCAACCTGACCACCATCCTCTCCCCCGTCTTAAAAGCGCGGCGCTCCCTCCCCTGAGCGTCGAGGAATCTCACGTCGGTGATCTCTACTTCCCCACTCCCCCAGCGATTCTCATTATCCCCTATCCGCCGTTCCCGACTTAACCGCGCTTCTGTAACAGCGGTCACGTTATTCAGGTAGCTATCAATGACTCTATCGGTCGTCCCTCTCTCCTGGATCACCCCGTTCTCCAGCCAAATGGCCGAAGGGCACAGGTTCCGCACCGCCTCCAGATTGTGGGAGACGAAGATGATGGTCACCCCCTGGCTCTTGAGCTCAGCGATCTTGCCCAGGCATTTGTTTTGAAACGCCTGATCGCCCACCGCCAGGATCTCGTCAATGAGCAGGACGTCGGGGTCAACGTGGATGGCTACCGCGAAGCCCAGGCGCATGTGCATGCCAGAGGAGTAGTGCTTGATGGGCACGTCAATGAACTTCTCCAACTCCGAGAACTCGACGATACGGTCGAACTTGGCCTTCATCTCGTTTCTGCTAAAACCCAGGAGGGAGCCGTTGAGGTAGACGTTCTCACGCCCCGTGAGGTCAGGATGAAAGCCAGCTCCCAGCTCGATCAAAGCCGATACCCGGCCCTGGACGACGACCTGGCCCGAAGTTGGCTCCAGGATGCGAGTGATGAGCTTGAGGACGGTGCTCTTCCCTGAGCCGTTAGGCCCGATGATGCCCACGGTCTTGCCGCGCTCCACGGCGAAGCTGACATCTTTCAAGGCCCACAGTTCCTCCCGCGAGTTGTCCCGACCCCGAAGGAAAGCCAGCGCCGCCTCCTGAAAGGAGCGCGACCTTTCGTGGCGAAGGGTGAATTTCTTGGAAACGTTATCGAATCGTACGGTTGCAGTCACCAATATCCAATCCCCAATATCCAATCTCAAATACCTGCCTCGTGATGATGAGGAGAATATCTTACCACAACTCTCCCCATCGCGCAACTATGCTACACGCCAACCCGCGCATCCCTCCCTCGACCAAACCCACCAGTCTCGTCGAGGTAATGGTATTGGCTAAGTCACGTTCGCTTCTGGTTATCACTCGAATGTAGTTGTCCGTCAGGCCCGACCAGGTGTGTTTGTCGTCTCTGCACGCCGTCTCCCAGAGCACCTCCATCCTTCGGCCTAAGAACCTACGGCGGAAACGCTGGCTGCTCTCCCACGCCAACTTCAGTATGGTCTCGCTACGCTTTTTCTTCTCCACGTAGGGCACTTGATGGGGCATCGTGGCGGCGGCGGTGCCTGGCCGAGCCGAGTACTTGAAGACGTGAAGGCGGGCGAACTCTATCTTCTCCACAAAGCTCAGGCTCGCGGCGAACTCCTCGGCCGTCTCGCCAGGGAAGCCAACGATGACGTCGGTGGTGACGGCCAGATCGGGGATTAGTCGGCGCGCCGTGGCTACCAAGTCAGCATACTGGGACGTCGTGTAGCGGCGTCTCATGCGTTGCAGGGTGGCATCGCAACCGCTCTGCAGAGGCAGGTGCAAATGGCGGCAGAGGCGCGGGTTTTCCCAGAGGCGTAAAAGCGAGGGTTCCAGATCCCAGGGTTCGATGGATGAGAGGCGCAGGCGAGGCAGCGTGGTCTCAGCTAGAATGTCCTCGACCAACTGGCCCAGGCTGGCGCCCAAATCCATCCCGTACCCCCCGACGTGAACGCCAGTCAACACCACTTCCTTGCAGTCGGCAGCTACCAGGGCCTCGATCCCTGCCAGAATCTCCTGACCAGGCCGGCTCCGTTCCCTCCCCCGCGCCAACGACACGATGCAGTACGCACAACGGTTGTTGCAGCCATCCTGGATCTTAACAAAGGCGCGAGTATGCCTCAGGGGTAAAGCTCTGAAGTTTTTAAAGTTTAAAGTTTGAGGTTTAAAGTTTCCAATCAGCTCCACCAACCGCTCTTTGTCCTGGTTGCCCACGATCAAATCCACTCCGTCAATTGCCCTTATCTCTTGGGGGGACATCTCGGCATAGCAGCCGGTCACGATGAGGTGGGCCGTCGGGTTGGCGCGGCGCAGGCGGCGGATGAGCTGACGAGACTTCTTATCCGCCACGTGGGTCACGGTGCAGGTGTTGACCACGCACAGGTCGGCGTCCCCGCTCGCTTGAGCCAACTGGTGGCCGGCCTGGACGAAGCCACGGGCCAATGTCTCCATCTCGCTTTGATTCAGCTTGCAGCCTAAACTGTCCAGATACACCCTCACTGGAAACCTCCCGAATCCATCTCTAAGTATACACCAGAAAGCTTAAAGCTCAAAGTTCAAAGCTCAAAGTCAAAACGTGCCCTTGCATCTAAAAGCGATTTGAGGTACAATCACAGGGTGCAGATTTGGAATACCATAACAAAATTTGGAGGTAAAAATGAGGTTATTGATAGCGCTTGGCGGCAATGCCATCAAGCAGGCTCATGAGAGGGGGACTGCCGAGGAGCAGTTCAGGAACTGCATGGTTACCACGAGGCTCGTTGCGGAGATAGTGAGGAGGATGAAGCCTGAGGACAGGCTGGTGATAACCCACGGCAATGGGCCCCAGGCTGGCAACCTCCTTGTGCAGCAAGAGATGGGCAAGGAGAAAGTGCCTCCTCAATCAATGGATGTCGTGGGGGCGATGACCCAGGGGCAGATAGGCTACATGCTTCAGCAGACGCTGACGAACTACATGAAGGATATGGGGATCAGCGTGCCTGTCTGCGAGGTGGTAAACCAGGTGCTCGTGAGCAAGGATGATCCTGAGTTCTTCGGGGAGGTGGCGTCGAAGCCCGTGGGCAACTTCTTCACTGAAGAGGAGGCCGAGGAGCTCAAGCGGGAGCATCCTGAGTACATCGTAAAGAAGGTCAAGCCCGTTGGGGAGAGAGCCTGGAGAAGAACTGTTCCCTCCCCCGCTCCCATAGCCAATGTCGAGAGCGAGGCGATCAGGAGGATGGTGGACGCTGGGATCATCGTCATCGCCTCCGGAGGTGGGGGGATACCGGTGATACTGGATGAGCATGGCCATTACCAGGGTGTGGAGGCGGTGATAGACAAAGACCTGGCGGGGGAGAAGCTCGCGGAGGTGGTGGAGGCCAATGTCTTCCTGGTCCTCACCGATGTGGAGAAGGTGAATCTCGACTATGGCCAGCCGGCTGAGAGACCGATAGATAGGATGACCCTGGCAGAGGCCAGGAGGTACCTGGAGGAAGGGCATTTTCTTCCGGGCAGCATGGGGCCGAAAGTGGAGGCATGCATCAGGTTCCTCGAGTGGGGTGGGGAGAAGGCCATCATAACCTCGCTGGAGAACATCGAACGTGCCCTGGCTGGCGAGACAGGCACGTGGATCGTGCCGTAAAACGTGAAACGTCAAACGTGATCTGTGGCGAGTAATCCACGCTTCACGTTTGACGCATCACGTACACGGTCTGATAATCTGACCGGTTTGCTGGCTATCTGATCAGGGCTATTCAGTTTTCAGGCTGGAGGACGAGCGAGCGCCGATTGAGTAACCATAGGTGTATCGAAATCAAGCGAGCGGGTCTGGCTGCGCATCCCGCTTGGCTTCGATATGCCTTTCCGCTACGCTTCAAGCCTACTCAGCCGGCGCTTTCGCGAAAACCGAATGGCTCTGCTAGCGGACAAAACTCCCCGTCCAAATCGGCAGGTCCGGTTTCGGCTCCAGCGCCTGCCATGCCTCATCGGTCAGGCGGTTGCTCATGGGCTGGGTGAACTCGTAGTAGGAGAAGACGCCGCCCTGGGTGACTGTCAACTGTCCCCCCACAGGTGCGATGACGTAGATGATGAAGGCATCGCCCACGCCCTCCTCCAGCACTTGCCCCGTGTTGACATCGGTGTGCACATCGGCTACGACGGCCATGCGCTCGTCGGCCTCGGAGGTGATCTGCTCTTTCACCTTAGCCGAGAAGGTGGTGATGCCCTCCAGGATGCCGCCGATGTTGCGGATCAGCTCGTACTCCTCCTCGCTCAGAGCCTGCCCCATCAACTCTTTCTCCGCCATCGTCTTCAGGGAGAGGAGCAGCGACTCCAGACGCTCCAGCTTGTCGCTGTATTCAGCGTCCAGCAGCCCCCGTCCCTCCAAGCCTGTCCGCATCTGTTTGGCCAAAGCAGCCAGTCGAGCGTAGACCTCAGGCTGCGGCTCTACGTAGCCCTTCGCTGCTTCTGGCTGCGGCATCATGCCAGTGGCTTTCATCGTGTAGCTCTGCTTGGCGTAGAGGATGGTATCGTGGCGCAGCTCCGTCCAGGAGCCGAGGAAGGAGTTGAGGTCCTTATCCACCCAGCTCTGGTTCTGCATGAAGCTGGGATACCCCTCGCCTTTGACCTCCAACAACGGACGCAAAGCGTAGAGCCAACTCCAGTAGAGGTTCTCCACCCATTGCTCCGGCGGAAGCTGGCCGAACTCCTCCCGCAGCTTCTCCATCTGTTCCTGGTAGTTGGCGTAGCGGCCCTCGCCGTAAACGTCGAGCAGGATCTCGTAGGCTCGCGACGAGCCCAGGACGGCGGTCAAGTCCAACCCTTTGGGGAAGACGCGCGGATCGCCCTGGGTGCCCACCTTGTCGTAGACCAACTGCTGGAAGATGTAGGAGTCGGGGATGAAGCGCTGGCCCATGAAGCGAAAGCCCTTTGTAACCTCCTCTGGCTTCTCCAGGTCGGTGACGTAGGAAGAGATGATCTTGGGCGGGCGCAAGGTCATGGCTCGCTCGATGAACTCGTCCAGATTGGCCTCGTCCTCCAGGTCAGCCAAGGTCAGTTGATCCCCGTAGACCTCCTGGACCAACTGGCCGTAGTCGTAGATGTTTAAATCATCGGTCTGGCCCACGAAGAAGACCGTTGGCTCGTAGATGCGCTCCCAGACAGCCAGGGCCGATTCCCCGCCCACCCGGGCATTCTGCAGGGCCGCCACGATGAGGATGGCCTGTCGGGTCTCCATCCGCCCGGCTTCGATGGCCTCAGGGCTCGGTCCAGGCTTCAGGCGGAACATCATCCGCCCGTACCACATCATGACTTTGAAGTAGCGCTCGAAGGTCTCGTTGCGAGTGTAGTGGCCGCGAGGCACGTATTGGCTGTAGTCCTCCTTGTAGCCGAAGATGGGCGATTTGGCGAAGCCCTGGTGAGCCGTGATGAGGTCCAACTCAGCTTGGACATCGTCAGCCACGTCGGTGGCTATTTGCGTGCCGGGTTCGAGCAGAACTGAGGCCACAGAGAAAAAGGCCAGGTTGCGCCTGGCCGCCTCCCCGACTTCGCCCGGTGCCGCCAGGTACTGCTCCTCAGCCACTTCCCTCATGACCGCGTTCAGACCCTGCAGGTCGCTGACGAAGTGCTGGATCTCCGCGGAACGCAGGGTGTAATCGTAGAGGATGTGGTAGGCGTGGAGCAGGGCGTCGGTGGTCACGAAGATGGGGATGCCTCGATCTTTGGCCGACTTGTAGATCTCGTAGATCTGAGCCACCCGGCTGGGCACCACCACGAAGCCGTTCTCCTCCAACAGAGCTCGCTGCTCATCGCTCAGCCTCGTCAGCAGGTCGGGGTTGGCTACCTGGTTCAGATCAACCTCGTAGCCCGGCACAGCCGGCTGGGCCTTGACCTGATAGGGGACATAGTCAGCGAAGCCCCCAGGCACTGTCTCGGCGATGGCGTAGGCCACCTGGATCGGCGTCTCCGTTGGCTTGATCTCCGGCGTCGGCGTGGCCTCTGGCTCCGGTGTTGGCGTTGGCTTTGCTTCCGGCGTTGGTGTAGCCTTCTCGGTTGGCGTAACTGGTTCCGGCTGCGGGGCGCAGCCAGCCAGGAAAGCGATGACTAGCAACAGTGAGAATACAGCTCGCGCGTTCATGACATTCCTCCTCCCTCAGTTTTGTCCACATATTGGACGTTTACTGCCTTCAAAAGGTTCCCTCACCTGTCGTCATTATAACGTCTTTCTCGAAAGATGTCCAAAGTGCGTTGCTCCTTGAACAGCAACAAAAAAAGGCCAGCAGAACTAGAGTGCTGGCCCTTTCCAGTGACGTAGCCTTCTGGCAGTTACCACAACCGGACTTTCACCGGTTAGCAGACGACAGCTTTCAGAACACACTAGCGGCTGATTATGTGTCCTGTTCTCCGTTTCGGATTCTGGGTCTTGGGTTCACTTTCGGCTCGTTGCGCGTCCTTGCTTCCGAGGCTACAGACCGAGATCCCGCCGAATTGACTCCAAATTGCGGCGGACCCTCTGATTATTCGGATCGCTTTGCAGGGCTTTCTCCAAATAGCGGACGGCTTTCGGACCATCTCCGAGATGCGCATAATGGATTCCAATGCTCATCATGGAGATGGAGTCAAAGGGTGCTTTTGCGCAGATTTGTTCATAGATTCGGATCGCTCCCCTGTGGTTGCCGGCCTCAGTAGCGGCCGTCGCCTTTCGTTGGAGGCGAGCCAGCTCTATAGCTTCCTTGATATCATCATCAGTCATTTTCTGCACATATTCCGTCCCGGTGTCGATCTCATGCACCTTAGCCCGCCCACTTTTGGCGTCAAGGACACTCCGAAGGTAAAATTCGCTTAGGTCCAACACCTTTCGCTTCTCTTCCAGGGTTAACCGTTGGAACAGTTCTTTTCTCTTCTTCCGCCGGAACAAGCGATCAAAAAAGGCCATGATGTAACCTCCTATCAGTTGCGCGTGAGCGCGTGGATTTTAGAGCTGTGACACTTAGGACATGCCATTGCGTTGAGATTTAGCGATACTCCAGTTTCATATGCGCATTGAAGGCAAAACACTTGTGCGCATTCGCTGCAGCGGTGTGCAGCCCTATTTGCCTGCTCCCGGCGTTCCTGAGGAATCCCTTCCAATAACAACAACTCAGCTACTTGTGCTGCTGGCATTAGAAGCATTGTCCTACCACATGCAACGCATTTGAGACTTGCAGGACTTTGCTTCAACTTGCCGAGTAGGTTCTTGAGGAAACTCATTGCGATTTCTCCTTTCGAGCTGTGCCCCGACGGGGCAAAACTGAGCCTACGAGCCGCATAACGGCTCGCGGTTCAGCCGCCGTGCGGGTGCGGGAAAGAGCCTCGGTGGGCATTTTTGCCCTCTCATTCTTCTAAAAGCTATCCCTCTCGGGTAACAAAACAGCCGACCACGCGCCTGGGTTGCTCCTGGCATAGGGGTCGGCTGTCAATCTTTCATGCTACCCTCCTCGCTGAACTACAATTGGGACAAGGGCTACGACGGTGCTACACTCCGATTTACGGTGCTATCATACCACAGATTGAGACATTCGTCAAGGTCAAAAGGGTGGTTTTCTCTCCGTGCTATTTCAAGAGACGCCTCACTGATGAGTTGGGCACGGAATGGCCTGGCTCTTGCTCCCCTTCCTCACGAGGATACTCCGCTTCAGCACCTCCAGCCAGCAGACGACAGCTTGGCGGCATATGTCAACATGTTCTATTGACTGAGCTTTGCACTGGCAAGCCGATCCAGACTTACACCAGCTTCAGCAGCTTCGAGCGCCAAACGACGGTGAAGCCCCGGCGGAATCTGCACCATGAACTTCCCGCTATATTGCCTGACAGCGATTGGCTCAGGCACAAGTTCGCCGCTGGCCTCCAAATCGGCAACGACATCAGCCGTCACTTGGCGGATACCATCGAGTGCCGCTTCTGGTGTGGAGGCTAACCAACTAAGGCTGGGAAACTCGACACAGAGGCCGACGTACTCATTGTCTTCCTCTGCCCAGGTCACACGATAGGTATATCGGTCATTCTCGAGTATCACTTTGTGCCTCCAGGCGATCAATTGCTTTCAATACTTGCCTTACCTGATACGCTTTAGCCATACCCTTATGATTCTGGATATTGACTCGCGGGTCTCCCTGCCAGGGTGTTTTGTAGATGCAGTGGCTACTGCCCTTCTGTCGAGCCTCACCAAAGTAAAAATCGCACACTTTACATAGGTCTCGAAAGCGAATTCCTTTTGGATTTCGCCGCATTTTAGCAACGGTGTCCTCAATCCTGGTCATACAGATACAATACCATTGACTTGCTAGCTGGCGGCTCTCTAATTGACTAAACGCCAACAGGGGATAACTCAAGGCTGGGCTTGATTGACCTGATTGACAGTTCTGAACGTATCAGGAGTTGCACGATTACATCAAGATACCACCACCAATGTGTTGCTGGTACGCTTTCATCACGTCGCCAACTGGCTAAATCAGTGATGCTCTGGATAGATTCGTAGAATTGCCTGGCTCGTTGCAGAAGCAACCTATCTGCATTTAGCACACGCTTGCGCTCCTCATCTGATAAATGCAACTCGTTTTGGGCAATTTCGCTGCGGGTCATCAGCATATCTAACTGCTCCATACCGCTTACATCGGGAAATTGCACATCAACTTCATAGGCTGCGATTAGCTCTTTATAATAACTCATTGTCCACCTCGCTCAACAATCCAATCCATTCAAACCCAGGTTTGCTCAAATATCGCTCTGGGTGTTTAACCACAAAGGCGCTCTCCAGTACGCCATCATAAGCAAACATCACCAACCATTGCTGAGTGTGAACCGTTGCAACTACGGTCACATAGGGCACACGGTTGTACCAATAGCGGTACACTTGAGCAGTTTTATCTTGCAACACGGTTAAGATTACGCGTTCATAATCTTCAAGTGTGGCGGTTGGCGGTAAATGTCCCCGCAGCTTGCGCTTTCGTAGGTGACGCACTGCGCTGTTGGGTTTCCAACGCACTTGCGTTCGTACCGTCTCGATTGCTTCAAGTATCTGGGGATACTTGGACATCGTTTCTGGGTTCCTTTGGGACGAGTGCTGCGACGGTGCCACCCTCCGCTCTACGGTGTTGTTATACCACAGATTGAGACACTCGTCAAGCTCGAAAGAGCGGTTTTCTCTCTGTGCTATTCCAAAAGCCACCTCACTGATGAGTTGGGCACGGAATGGCCTGGCTCTTGCTCCCCTTCCTCACGAGGATACTCCGCTTCAGCCCCTTCAGTCAGCAGGCGACAGCTTGGCAGGGCCACCAGTGACCTGTTGGGCAACGTTTTGCGGCGAGTCTTGCCCTCGACTGACTACTAGGCCATCGCGTAAACACGCACCTCTTTGTCCAGGCGATCCTTCAGCCGATCTTTCTCTGTCTCCAGATTGTACCGCGCCTGAAGATTGACCCAAAACCGCTCCGATAAGCCAAAATAGCGCGATAGCCGCAGGGCGGTATCTGGACTTATGGCCCGTGTCCCATGCACTACCTCGTTGATCCGCCGTGCTGGCACGCTAATGTCCTTGGCCAGACGGTATTGGCTAATCCCCATCGGCTTCAGAAACTCCTCCAGGAGGATTTCACCAGGGTGAATGGGTGGTAGTGTCTGCTTACTCATAGTTGCCTCCCTACGAATGATAATCCACTATCTCGACGTTGTAGGCATCTCCACTCCGCCATTCAAAACAGATGCGCCACTGGTCGTTGATGCGAATACTGTGTTGACCTTGTCTGTCGCCCGACAGTTTCTCGAGACGACTAGACGGCGGTATGCGCAAATCCTGCAAGACCTCGGCGGCGTCCAGGATTTCAAGTCTCCTTCGGGCAACCCGCTGGATGTTCTGCGGGAGTTTGCGCGAGAATTGACGATTGAAGATTTTTTTCGTTTCCTTGCACGCGAAGGTCTTAATCATCGCCCTGAATAATAACACGCAACGTTAATATTGTCAAGCGTTACTATGGCCTCTCACGCCGCCATCAGTCCCTAAAGGTAGCTTGCAGTCGCCGTTTGACAAATCGGCAAACCGCGCTATAATAAACCCAACAAGTGATGCTTCAAGACCTTCGGGGCAGGGTGAGGTTCTCAGTAGTAGTGCGGAACCAATTCCCGATCGGCGGTATGAAGCCAGTGATTAGCTGGTTTCGAGCCCGCGAGCCATAAGGCTGATCTGGTGAGAGGCCAGAGCCGACGGTACAGTCCGGATGAGAGAGGGTCAGCGAGATGACGGCAGGCTGGTAAGCCATGCCCGAAATCGCGTGAACGCGCCCCGAGGCCAAAAGGTCTTCGGGGTTGTTTTTTGGGGAGGGAGAACAATGGAAGCTCAACTTTCCAGGAGAGTAGAGGCCGTGGTACCACCAGTACGACCGGGGGTGAGTTCGAGGCTGGCGAGCCGACTTTCGAGCCTGGCCCGTGAGCGGGCGGAGTACCTGTTCGTCCCCCTGGCTTTGCTCTTTTTCCTCGGCCTGTGGGAGCTGATCGTTCGCCTGGGCGACTATCCGCCTTTCATCTTGCCCCCGCCAGGGCGAGTGTACGCCAAATTCTTGATCGTGTCCAGCGACGGCACTCTCTGGCGCCATACCCAGATAACCCTGGCAGAGGTCTTTGGGGGATTGGCCCTGGGATTGACGGCGGCTACCTCGTTGGGCTACATCCTGGCCAAATCGAGGCTCACCGAGCGCATCCTCTCACCCTACATCGTGGCCTCCCAGTCCATCCCCATCGTCGCCCTGGCTCCACTGCTGGTCATCTGGTTCGGCTTCGGCAGCTTATCCAAGGTGCTGGTCTGCGCCCTGACCCTCTTCTTCCCCGTCCTGATCAACACCATCATCGGCATCCGCTCGGCGGAAAGGGACCTGATAGACCTGATGCGCTCCCTGGAGGCCACTCGCTGGCAGGTCTTCACCATGCTGGAGGTGCCGGCTGCCTTGCCCGTCCTGTTGGGAGGATTGAAGGTGGGGGTCACTTTGTCTGTGATCGGGGCGGTGGTGGGCGAGTTCGTCGGCGCCGACCGCGGGCTGGGCTTCCTGGTGAACCTGGCTCGCGGGCTATTCGACACGCCCCTCATGTTCGTAGCTCTGTTCACTCTGGTGGCCATCGCTGTCAGCCTGTACGCAGCCGTGACTGTCTTGGAGGGCTTGCTGCTTTCGTGGAAAAGATAGAAGTTCAAAGATCAAAGCTCAAAATCCAAAGATCAAGATAGGAGGTCTTTCTACATGAGGAAAACAATTCGTTTAATTCTAAATTCGCTGTTGTGTTTGGCCGTCGTCGCCCTCAGCGGCTGTGGCCTATCTCAGCCGACGGCCACGCCGACGCCGCCCGCGCCGCCCGCACCAGAGGAAATCGCCCTGGCTATGGGCTTCATCCCCAACGTCCAGTTCGCCCCCTTCTACGTGGCCGTGGACAAAGGCTGCTTCGCCGAGGAGAACCTGGCGATCAGTTTCGACTACGGCATGGAGACGGACCTGCTCAAGCTGGTGGGCGCTGGCGAGCTGCGGTTCGCTGTGGCCAGCGGGGATCAGGTCGTCCTGGCCCGGGCGCAAGGGCTGCCAGTGGTCTACGTTCTGAACTGGTACCGCAGGTTCCCCGTGTGCGTGGTCTCTTTGAAAGAGAAAGGCATCAAGGGGGCAAAGGACCTGGTCGGCAAGAGGGTGGGGATACCGGCTACCGAGGGGGCCAGCTACATCGGCTGGCGGGCCCTCCTTCACGCTGAGGGGATTGACGAAGCCCAGGTCAATCTCCAGGTCATCGGCTACACCCAGGTTGCCAGCCTTACCGAGGGTCGAGTGGACGCCGCCGTGTGCTACGCCTTGAACGAACCGGTGCAACTGAGCCAGGCGGGGTACTCGATAGATGTCGTGTACGTGGCCGATTACGCCAACCTGGTCTCCAACGGCCTCATCACCAACGAGCAGACCATCGCCGAGCGGCCGGAGTTGGTCGAAGGGCTGGTACGGGCTGTGCTGCGTGGGTTAAGGTACACCATCGAACACCCTGATGAAGCCTTCGCCATTTGCAAAGAACACGTGCCTGAGATCGCTGGAGATAACGAAGCTCTGCAAAAGGCTGTCCTGGCCGAGTCCATCAAGTTCTGGCAGGGCGAGCGACTGGGCCATTCCGACCGCACCGCCTGGGAGGAGTCCCAGCGCTTCATGCGCCAGATCGGGCTTGTTGACGCCGAGGTGGATGTGGAGACGCTGTTCACCAACCAGTTCGTTGTCGAATCTCAGTAGATCTCCAAGAAACCAGGTTTTTACGTTGAAAAAGTGACTTCCGCTGGCAGCACTACATGGTCGGCCAGCCCTTCGATCCTGTAGCGAAAAAACCTGGTTTCTGAATTGTATCTTCTCAATATTTGGAGGGAAAGGGGGGCATGTGGGCATAGCGAGCATCCGCCGGTTGAGTAGACCTTCAGGTCGTATCGAAACCCAGGATGCGAGCGGGTCTACCGGCAACCCGCTTGGCCTCGATACGTCGCTACGCTCCTACTCGACCAGCGCTGGATTTGTCCTCCCCCGATTTTTTGAGAAGATACGTTCTGGTTTCATGCCATTATGCTATTATGCTCAGCGGCGCAGGAAGGCTGGAATGTCTATATCTTCCCTGTCGAAGGTGCGCACCGGGAACTCGATAGCCCGCTTGGCGACGATGGGCTTTCGCTGATCCGTCACGTCGAAGCCGGTGGCGATGACCGTGATCTGGATGCTATCCTTCATGTCAGGATCAATGACGGCCCCGAAGATGATGTTGACATCCGGGTGCGCCGTCTCCTTGATGATCTCCGCCGCCTGGTTGACCTCGAACAGGCTTAGATCGGGGCCACCGGTGATGTTGAACAGGATCCCCCGCGCCCCGTCAATGGTGATATCCAGCAGGGAGCTCGAGATAGCCGCCCGTGCTGCCTCGACGGCGCGGTTGTCGTCGCTGGCCCGGCCTACGGCCATCAGCGCGGCCCCGCCCTCAGCCATAATGGCCCGCACGTCGGCAAAGTCCAGATTGATGAGCCCAGGCACAGTGATCAGTTCCGAGATGCCCTGGATGCCCTGGCGCAAGACGTCATCGGCGGCCCCGAACGCCTGCTGGATAGACGCCTTCTTGTCCACTATCTCCAGCAAGCGGTCGTTGGGGATAACGATGAGGGTGTCCACCTGCCCCTTGAGTTCCTCGATGCCTTCCTCCGCCACCTGCTGACGGCGTCGGCCCTCGAAGCTGAAGGGCCTGGTGACCACGCCAATGGTCAAGGCCCCCACCTCTCTGGCGATTTGGCCAATGGCGGGTGCGGCTCCCGTCCCCGTCCCGCCGCCGATGCCAGCGGTGAGGAAGACCATGTCCGAACCTTTGAGGGCCTCGTAGAGCTCGTCACTGGACTCCTCCGCTGCCTTGCGGCCGGTCGCGGGGTCGCCACCTGAGCCCAGGCCTTTGGTCAGCTTGTCGCCGATGCGGATGCGTTTGGGGGCGTTGGATAGCATCAGGGCCTGGGCATCGGTGTTAACGGCAATGAACTCCACGCCCTTCAGCCCCTCTTCTATCATGCGGTTGACGGCGTTGGAACCACCGCCACCAACACCCACCACCCTGATCTGAGCGAAGTTCTCCACTTCCAGTCTGCTTTCCATCTTTTTCCTCCTCGCAATATTGTGTGGTTTTTGATTAATCTCGATCGTAGGCTAGAGATCAGAAGCCCGGCTTTTGGTTGACAAAACACATTCTCGCATCCCAGGAGACCCCGAGAGAACAAGCTGTTTGCTCAGACGGGGAAAAACCTGGTTTCTCTACTAATTGGACCTCAACCTGGCAAAAAAGCTCTGAGCCAATGAACGATACGCTGCCAAAGGCCAATCGGCCTCTCACTGGGAACTCGGGTGGCCTCCTCGCGCAACCCCCAGAGCAGCAAGCCAACGCCGGTAGCATAGGCGGGACTAGAGAGCGCATCTACCAAGCCCTGCAAATCACGAGGCGGGCCAATCCGCGTTGGCAACTGCAATATATCACGGCCCAACTCCCTCATCCCCGCCAACTCCGACGACCCCCCGCAGAGGACCACGCCGGCCGGCAACAGACCATCATAGCCGGAGCGCTTCACCTCTTGCAGCATGAGGTTGAATATCTCTGCCGCTCGCGCCTCGATGATCTCGGAGAGAAACTGGCGGGAGACAGCCTGCCAGGAGTCCTCGCCGAAGACAGCCACGTCAATGGTCTCATTAGCGGCGATGCCCTCCGAACGAGCGTAGCCATATTTCTCCTTGATCTCCTTGGCCGTATCAAAGGGGGCGCGAAGGCCGACGGCCACGTCGTTGGTCAAATGATTGCCCCCGACGGCCAGCACCGCGGTGTGCCAGACACTACCCTCGATGAAGATAGCCATGTCCGTGGTGCCTCCGCCGATGTCGGCCAGGACGACGCCCATCTCCCGCTCGTTGTTGGTCAAAACCGCCTCCCCCGAAGCCAAAGGTGCCAGGACGAGTTCGTCTATCTCGATGCCCACCTGGTTGACACACTTAACCAGGTTGTGGATGGAGGTTGCCGCCCCGGTGATGATGTGGGCCTCTACCTCCAGGCGGAAGCCATGCATACCCAGAGGATCGCGCACTCCGTCTTGCCCATCTACGACATAGCCACGGGGTACGACGTGGATGACCTCGCGATTGTAGGGGATGGCAATGGCCAGGGCCGCATCCAGAACGCGGTTAACGTCGTCCTGGGTTATGCTGTGCCCCCTGGAGACAGCCACTACGCCCCGGCTGTTGAAAGAAGAGATGTGGGCCCCGGCCACGCCAACGTGAGCACGTTCGATCTCATGGCCGGAGATGCGTTGCGCCTTCTCCACGGAGGCGGCGATGGCTTCGGTGGTCTCGTTGACGTTGACCACCACTCCCTTGCGCAACCCCTTCGAGGGAACCACGCCTACGCCCACGATGCGCAAGGCGCCCCCATCGTCCATCTTGCCGACCAGGGTACAAACCTTAGTAGTGCCAACGTCAATGCTTACAATAGTTCTTTCCAAGGCGAGCCTCGCTTTAACCCGAACAAGTTCGGGACTCCGAATTTACACCCATAAGCTAGAGGAAGTGGCGGCGGATAATGGCCAGGTTGTTAAAGAGGCGCACGCCGAAAGCCACGATGGCCGCATAATAGAGCTCGACACCCAGGCGGTCGCCTACGAAGGCCAGAAGTCCAGCCAAGACAGCATTAACGCAAAAGCCGCTGATGAAAATCTTGTTATCGTATTGGCCCTCCAGTTGGGCCCGCGCCGCGCCTAATATCGAATCCGAAGCAGCCAGGATAGCCAGGGCAGTGTAGCGCGAGTACCGCGCGGGTATCGTTATGGAAAAAAGGTAGCTAATGATGACGCCAACTAGCAAGCCGATGATGGGTAACCACATATCAGTTCGCCTGATACCCGATAACTAATAGCTGTAACAAGGGCTCTCTTTGAAGCGCAGGTCCACGTACGCCGGCTGTATCCCTTCAGACGAAAGGTCCCGGAGCAAGGCGTCCAAGATAGCCATTTTCTCTGCCACGTCGCCGGTGCCAAAGTAGATAGGATAGCCCCATTGGTCAAAACTGAATCCCTTGTTCTCAGAATATTGAAGGGCTGCTGTCGGAAGGACTTGCCACAGTCCCAGTGCCGACGTGATGACCTCAGGGTCAATTCGATCGCCAACTTCAAGCGGCCCCGTCGTTGAGTCCTGGATCAGGAGCACCCCCTCCAACTCACCTTCCGAAGGGAGGACAATGCCCTGACTGTCAACCCAATATCGTTCCTCGTCCCTCTGCCAGACGATTTGCACCTGACGCTCCACCACCTCGATCCTCACCCGGTTAGGCAGCCGGCAGATGACCCTGGCCTCCTTGATGCCCGGCAACTTGGAGATGGCAGCCTCCACTTGCTTGGGTTTGATCCAGAATATGTTCCACTCGTCCATGCCACTGGCATCGTAAATCTCTATCTGGTCAACAAACTGATTGCCTTGCACTTCAGCCTCGTAGACATAGAACCTATAGGTGGTGAAGAACTGACTTGTTAATAAAGTCAAGACTGCCAGGAGGAGCACGCTCAGCAGCGTACCCTTTTTGACCTGCCAGAGACCAACCAGGGGCCTCGGTGCCAGCCTTACGTTTGGCTTGGCGATTTCGTAGGCGTGATTTCGCTTGCCTCTGGAACGCTTCTTCTTCCTCGATTTTAGCTTCGATGATCTGCGGGCCATAGCACTTCTTTGGAGAAACCAGGTTTTTTCCCTACTTGATTGGAGGTTGGAAGTTGGAGATTAGAGGTTAGAACACCTTCCAACTTCCAACTTTCTGATGAATTACTCGAACTCTTCCGGACTATAGGACGTCTCCGAGCTGGCATTGTCGGCATGCCTTTCCAACGCCAGCTCGATCAGCCGGTCAATTAGCTCCGAATAGGAAATGCCACTAGCCGCCCACAACTTGGGATACATGCTGATGGGCGTGAAGCCGGGGATGGTGTTCAGCTCGCCGACGTAAAGCTCCCCCGTATCCTTATCCAGGAAGAAATCAACCCGGGCCATCCCCGCACAGTCCACAGCCAGAAAAGCGGCGACGGCCAAATCCTGTATCCGTCGAGTCAGCTCCGGTGGAAGGTCGGCGGGAATGATCAACTCCGATCGGTCATCTACGTATTTGGCGATGTAGTCGTAAAACTCACGGCAGGGGATGATCTCCCCCGGCAGCGAGGCGATAGGCTCATCGTTGCCCAGGACGCTGACCTCGATCTCCCGCGCGTTCACGGCGCGCTCGGCCAGCATCCTGCGGTCGTAGCGAGCTGCCAGGGCCAGGGCCGGAGCCAGCTCGCTGCGCTGGTGGACCTTGGAGATGCCCACGCTGGAGCCCAGGTTGGCCGGCTTGACGAAACAAGGATAACCCAGCTCTTTTTCGATAAGTTCCATCACGGCCTCAGGGTCCTGTTCCCAATCCTTGCGCTTGAACGCCACGTGCTCCACCACGGGCAGCCCGTGGCTCCTGAAGACGCCCTTCATAGCGATCTTATCCATCCCCAGGGCCGAGCCCAGCACCCCTGCCCCGACGTATGGTATATCAGCCAACTCCAGCAGGCCCTGCACCGTGCCGTCCTCCCCGTAGGGGCCGTGCAAGACGGGGAAGACGACGTCAACCTGGGGGAACCCTGTCTCGCAAGTGCCTGGCACCAGGTCGCGCCTACTTCTGGGCACTAACTCCCGCGTCTCGGATTCCGCCTCAGCTACCTGGGCGGACACACCTGGCCCTCCGGACTGCAACAACTTCATCGGCTCGCCACTGGTCAACCAGCGCCCCTCTTTGGTGATGCCGATGGGGATTATCTCGTACCTCTCTTCATCCATGGCCTTCATGATGCCCTGGGCAGAGACCAAAGAGACCTCGTGCTCGCCAGACTGCCCGCCGAAGATGACCGCTACCCTGAGCTTCTCAGCCATTCCACTCTCCTACCAATTCGATCTCCAGTTCCAGCTCAATGCCGAATTGCTCCCACACCTGCTCCTGAGCCAGGTCAATGAGGGCCTTGACATCAGTCGCCCTGGCCCCGCCCAGATTGACGATGAAATTGGCGTGCTTGGGCGAGATCTGCGCGCCGCCGATGTGCATCCCCTTGAGGCCCGCCTGCTCGATGAGAAATCCAGCCGGATACTGCCTCGTCCTTTTGAAGATGCTGCCGGCGCTGGGCTCGGTGGGCTGACTTGTCTCCCGCCGCCGCGTATAATCGGCCATCTTCTCCGCGAGCTCCTGGGCAGGTTCTGGACGCAGTGCGAACTCCGCCGACAGGATAACCTCTTGCTGACCCTCGTCCGCTTGTCCCTTGAACCTGCTCGTCCTGTAGCCGAAGCCCATCTCCGCGGCGGATAGCTCGCACACCGTGCCGTCAGGCGCGAGCACGGCGGCCTTTCGCGTCACGCCGCCGATGTAGCAGCCGTAGGCTCCGGCGTTGCCCACGATGGCCCCTCCGACCGAGCCTGGGATGCCCCCCGCCCACTCCAGCCCCCCCAGGCCCCGCCGCGCGCTCTCACGGGCCAGGTCTCCCAGTAATGCCCCACTCTCGGCGTATAAAACTGCGTCGTCCTCGAACCATATCTCCTGTCCTCCATTCTCTATCACTAGTCCACGGATGCCCTCGTCGGCCACCAGGATGTTGGTGGCCCGACCGATGATCAGGTAAGGTATGTCCTGTTCTCGCGCCAGCGAGACCAGCTCGACCAGTTCTTGCGCGCTCGCGGCCACGGTGTACAGATCGGCCGGGCCGCCGATGCGAAAGGAGGTGTGGAGCGACATGGGCTCATTTTGGAGCAGTTTGCCCCCTAACGCCCTTGCTATCTCCCCAGGCGCCTCTCCCTTCACACGCAATCACCCCAATCTCTCTGGCTGGCGGAGTTACCTACCACCACACCAGCTCCCCTTTGACACGCTCCTCCCTGAAAGCGAAAAATAGACCCACCACCAAGCCTAGTGCACCAGCTAAGCCCATATTCCACACCTTATTGGGTTGGATGGGCTCTTTCGGTTCCATGGCTAAAGCGATCACCTTCGGCTCAGCAGCGAACTCGGCCTTTTGCATCCTATCGGCCAGAGACATATAGATCTCTTCCGCTTCGACCCTGGCCACAATCCATCTCTCCAGCTCGGGTCTTTTCTCCGTCAAAATCTTCTCTCGCTGAGAGATAGCGGAGGATAATTCCTCGATTTTGGTCGCAAGCCCCCCCTCTTCAGTATTGAGAGCTGCGATCGCGGCATCTAGCGTCTTCACCGCTTTCACAGACAACTGATCCGTGCTGATCGCAATGAGAGCTTGCCTACCCTCCAAGATCGCAATTATCGTGTCTAAGATCGCCATTTGCTGGCTCGGACTAATATCCTCCGTCGGCAGCGACAGAGCCTCAACATCTATCCCCATAGCGGATTCGGTTGATCCACTCTCCAAGAAGCCAGTTATAAGGGAGGACATCAGTTCAGGGGAACCGATACTGCCTCCCTGCTCGACAGCGTCTCTAAGATTGTTTGCCTCTGCAAGCGCCGCCTCGACGTCCTCCATGGTGGTCTCGTATTGCTCTATAACCTGCTGATCAACTTGCTGCTCCATGAGCAGAGCTTGAACCTGGAATATCCCTTCCTCGGATTTCTTCGATACCTTCTGCAGAAGATTAATGACGAAAAGGGAAATAGCTTTGGCAGAGGTGCCAGTATCTCCTCCCCTTATAGTCTTTCTAAAAGTCCTCCCCTCTTCGATGCTTTGCTTGAGATTATCTTGCCTGAGCCGGTAGGTCTCCAACCATTCCTTGTCGGCTTTCAGGTCCTCTTCAGCAGTACCGAATCCAAAGATTCCGAATCCGTACTCATCTTCAAAGGCCTTCAGTGCCTCATTAGCCGCTTCCAGATTCTGCTCAGCGGTTTTGAGGTGCTGCCCCTCCTTCAATTGGGCTCCTGACATCCGCTCAACGGAAAAATTCGCCCACGTGTTGGCTATGAGCGCCGCTTGCTTCGCCGTATCCGAACGCGCCGTGATACGGACCATGTTCGGCCCCTCGGTTACCTCTACCTCATGGATGAGATTTTCAGGGATCTGCCCTCCGGGGAAAGTGGGGTTCCTGACGCTGAGGGACGCGACCACTTGCGCTTCAATCTCAGTGCTCTTGATTAGAGAGGCAACAGGTATCGAGGAACTCAACTGTGGTACAGAGATGATAACCGTGGCCTCATAGGTAGGAGGTATGAAGAGATTGATGATGGCTGCCACAAACACTGCCAACATAGTGAGCACCAGGATCAATCCCAAATGCCTGGCGATGGCATCAAAATAATCATTTACGTCCATCTTCTCTCCTCCTGACTGTGTTCGTCAGCGAGTGCTATGCCTGTCCCCCCCGGCCAAAACATCCTCCCCCACTTTATACCCATCGCCTGCCCCCAGGGTAAGGAGCACATCGCCGGGCTTCAGGTGATCGAGCAAATGGCCGGCGGCCTCGTCCAGGCCAGGGATGTAGCGGGCGTCGGGATGCTTCATGCGGGCCACGATGTCGGCCGCGCTCACCCCCAGGTCGTCGAACTCGCGAGCGGCGTAGATGTCGGTGACGACCACGTGGTCGGCGTCGGCGAAGCTGGCGGCGAATTCGCCGAGCAGGGCCCTGGTGCGGCTGTAGGTGTGGGGCTGGAAGACGGCCCAAATCGTTCGCTCTGGATAGCGTTCCCGCGCCGCCCGCAGGGTGGTTCGTATCTGGGTGGGATGGTGGGCGTAATCGTCAACGACGACAATTCCATTCACCTCGCCCTTCACCTCGAAGCGCCGCTGCACCCCGCGAAAGCTGCGCAGCGTCTCCCCCACGCCTGCCAGGTGCAGGCCCAGCCGGTGGGCGACGGCCAGCACCGCCAGGGAATTCTGCACGTTGTGCAAGCCAGGGATGCACAGAGCGAACTCGCCCACAGGCTGCCCCTCGCGCAGGGCCACAAAGCTGCTGCCGCCACCCTCGTTGGGCCGGATGTCCACCGCCCGCCAATCCACCCCCTCGCCCAACCCGTAAGTGACAACATCAGCCCCCAGCCCCTCTGCTCCCCTGCTCCCCTTTTGAGCTTTGAGCTTTGAGCTTTGAGCTTTGAGCTTCAGGGTTCCCCTGAGCTCCCTTAAGATCCCCCTCGTTCTTTCCTCGTCCCCGCACCCGATGATGCACCCATCGGCAGGCACCAGATCCAGAAACTCTCGAAAAACCTCCACCAGGTCATCCAGCCTGGGATAGCAGTCGGGGTGGTCCATCTCAATGTTGGTCACCACGGCGATGCTGGGCTTAAGCCCCAAAAAGGTGCGGTCGTACTCGTCGGCTTCGATGACAAAATGCTCTCCCCGACCGGCTCTGGCGTTCGTGCCCAGATTTTCCAGGATGCCGCCGACGATGAAGGTCGGGTCGAGGCCAGCTTCAGTCAGAACAAGGGCGATCATGGCCGTGATCGTAGTTTTGCCGTGAGAGCCGGCCACGGCGATGCCAAAGCGGCTCTCCATCATGCGCCCCAACATCCAGTCCCGCTTGACGACGGGGATGCCCCTGGCGCGGGCGGCTGCGGCCTCAGGATTGTCCGCTGGTATGGCCGAGGAGACGACCACCAGATCAGCGTCGCCCACATTCTCCGCTCGATGGCCCTGGTAGATGGCAGCGCCCAGGTCGGCCAGGGCAGCGGTGATGGGCGACAGCTTCAAGTCGGAGCCCGAAACCCGGCGGCCCTCTTCCAGCAGCACCCTGGCGATAGCCGAGAGGCCGATGCCGCCGATGCCGATTAAGTGAACATGGCAATCAGAAACCAGGTTTTTCACTTGACAAGGCATTTAGGGCGCTCCAGCACATCCAAAAAGCAATCATTAAAAACCTGGTTTCTCTCCACAAGCTACCTGATGACCCGCGCCATTACCATGATGACGACGAGAAAAGGCAAGAATGGCCGCAACAAAGTGAGCGGCAACAAAGGGATAAGACTTTTCGCAAGGCTGGTGAGAGGCCTCTGGAACTGAAGGAACTTTATTGGATAACCATACCTGTCCAAGAAATACCACAGGCTGCCTACAATCAAATAGCCATTCAACAACCCGATCATCAGGGCGAAAAAAACACCTTTGAGCCCCTTAGGAGGCTTGCCTTCGAAAGCCAAGGTCTCGCCATGATAGGAAACAAAGCCCACAAAAACTATGACGAGGATATAAAAGCTAGCCCAAATCATTCGACCTGTTGTGTCAGCGGTCGTGGGCATGGCAAAGCCGGCGTTAGTCGCAGCGCTAATCACTAACCGAGGTAACAAGTCCTCGATGCGAGACAGACCAAATAGGAGCACTACTAAGACAGTGGTCACCCCCAGTTCCTTCAGAAAGCCGCGGATGATGCCGATTAGGGCGAAGATTATAAGTAGAACTCCCCACAACACTTCTAGTGGCTGCAAAGGCAATCTCCTCTCTCGAACCGGCAGAACCTTACAGGCTAATCATGTCTCGGCCGCGTTGACATTTGCAGGCCAAGAACTATCAGGATAATCACGAAAACCAACACCACTGTTGTCATATTTCTGTTCAGCAGGTCAATCACACCGCCAGTAGAAACGCGGATGGTCGTTTCAGGCTTAGGCAAGTGCCTTGGAGCCAGAAAGTAAGCAACTAAATAGCCATTCACCCCAGCCAAGACGGTACCTGACAATCGTTGAAATGTTGTTTTTGGAGCAGCAACGAAAACTCCTGTCAGAAAACAAAAGACCAGAACCACCAGGACGAAGACAGCCGTCCCCAACACCAAGCGGTCAGAGTCGGTGGTAATGAGCGGGGCCAGACTATTCATCGCCGCAAAGACGTCAGTTGGGTCGTCAGCGAGTAAGCCACCTTTGAGACTAAACATAGTCATCTTGTAGAATCTGTTCACCAAAGGCGCCATAGAAGACGTGGCCCACCTTCCCGCGATGATGGCCAGGACAACGCCAACCGAAGTCAGCAGTTCCCTGGAAAGGCCCCGTCTTGAGCCCATCAATCCAAACAGAGCAACAAAGCCTATGACCAGATAAATCTGATTCAAATCAATCATGACAAATCACTAACTCGCTGCAGTTCCTGAGCAATGCGCTGGGCTGCCTGGGGTCGAGCCAGGGCTCGTGCTTGAGCGCTCATATTTGCCAGTGCATCACCAGACAGAAGCGACAGTATCGTCGGAAGCAACCCCCTGTTAAGATCGGCGTCGGCGATCTTAACCGCAGCGCCGCGACTGACCAGGTAGTCGGCGTTGAGCTCTTGATGCTGCCCGGCGTAGGGGTAGGGCACCAGGATGCTGGGCAAGCCCAGCGCGGGAAACTCCCCCAGGGTCGCCGCCCCGGCCCGAGCCACCGCCAGGTCCGCCGCAGCTAAAGCGCCAGGCATCTCCTCGTGCAAATAGGAATATGCGCGGTAGCGGTTTCGCAACTGATCGGGCAACTGGGCCCTCCTCTCCATCACCCACTCGGCGTCCAAAGGGCCGCAGATGTGGATAACCTGGCCAACCTCCAGCAGGCGCTCCAGGCACTGGCTCAAGGCCAGGTTGATGCTGTGCGCGCCACGGCTGCCGCCGAAGACGGTGATGGTCTTAAGCTCTTCCTCCAATCCGAAAGCCCTCCTGGCCTCAGCTTTATCGGCGGCGAAGAACTCGGCCCGCACAGGGTAGCCCGCTGTCACGACCTTGCCTGGGTCGAAGTACCTTGCCACCTCCGGAAAAGAGACGGCGACGCGCTTCGCCAGGCGGCTCAAGGCGCGGACGGCCAGGCCCGGCTCCAGGTCGGGCAGCAACACCAGGAGCGGCACTCGACGAAGCCAGGCGGCTACGGCCACGGGCGCGCACACGTACCCCCCTGTGACCAGCACCACGTCGGGAGAGAAATCGCGCACGATGCCCAGCGACTGCACGAAGCCCACCAGCATCTTGAACAGATGCCCGGCCACAGTCCACGGCGCCAGGCCGCGCAAGCCCCCCGTCGAGATGGCCGTGAAGGGCACCCCCTCTCGGCTGACAATCCCTTCCTCCACCCCGCCCCGGCTGCCCACATATAGGAAATTGGAAGTTGGAAGTTGGAAGTTGGATTCCATCTTCCCTTTTCCACTTTCCATTTTCCATCTTTCAACGACGGCGAGAATTGGATATACGTGGCCGCCCGTCCCGCCGCCCGAAATCATAACGCGCACTCTCCTCCGACCTTTCCTCCAAGGTACCCCTGGAGATGCCCAGAAGCAGGCCTACGCCAGTCATGGAAACAGCCAAAGAGGAGCCACCGTAGCTGATGAAGGGCAAGGGTATGCCTGTGAAGGGCAGGGTGTTGGTTATCACCGCGACGTTGATCAAAGCCTGGAAGATCAGCCAGCAGGTTAGACCCGCCGCCAGCACCGTGCCAAAATCGTCAGAAGCCTCCAGCGCGATTTGGAAGCCCCGATAGGCCAGGGCAACGAAGAGCCCCACCACCAGCAGGCAGCCAATCAGCCCCAACTCCTCGCCGAGCACAGCAAAGATGCTGTCATTGTGGGCCAGGGGTAGAATGCCCAGTTTATAGACCCCGTCCCCCAGACCGGTGCCGGTTATCCGCCCAGCCCTCAGCGCATCCAAGTTTTGTTGAACATGATAGCCAACGTCGGCGCCGCCCAAGGAACCCAGGTAAACCTTGACTCTGGCGAGAGCATGCTCTGATCTGGAAATCAAGAAGCCAAAGGTAGCTCCGCCAAAGATAAAGCCGATGCCCAATTGAACGATATCAGCGCCGGCGATAAAGAACATGGCTATAGCCGTGACCACGATCAGGATGGCGGTGCTGAAATCGGGCTGCATCACGATCAGGCCCGCCACCACCCCGATGAGAATGGCAAAGGGAACGAGGCCATAGGTCACCATACGAAGTCTCTCCCCCTTGGACGAAAGCCAATCGGCGACGTAGATGATGATGATCAGCTTGCTCAGCTCGCTGGGCTGCACCGATCCCCCCCAGAGAGCGCGCACAGAGCCAAACCTCTCTTGGCCCACGATCAAGAGGAGTATCAACAGGAACAAAATGCCACCCATCAGGGGAATGGAGAAACGTTGCCAGGTGTGATAGTCTACACTCATCATCACTATCATCCCCGCCGTGCCCAGCAGTGCCCAGATGATCTGCCTGCCGAAGAAATAGGTCGGTTGATCAAACACCCGGTAGCCAAAGTCGAAGCTGGAGCTGTAGACCATCATCAGGCCGATGAGAAGCAGGCTGGCCAGGATGATGATCAACGGGTAATCAATCCTCTTGGTGAATTCTCGGCTGTATACTGCCATCTCTTCCTCCCCTCTGTAGTTTGTCATTGCGAGCGTAGCGAAGCAATCCCCATCCCGCGAATTGAGGATTGCTTCGGCGCAAACAGCGCGCCTCGCAATGACACCTCAAGATAAGTTGGTCAAAGAGCCTTCACGAGCTCACGGAACCGCTCGCCTCGCTCGGCGAAGTCGCGAAAGGCATCGAAGCTGGTACCGCCGGGCGCGAGCAAGACCACATCGCCCGGCTGCGCCTCCCTCGCCGCTGCCTCGACGGCTTCGTCAAGAGTCTGACAGCGATGAACGAAAAACCTTGAAACCCGAAACCCGAAACCTGAAACCCGAATAGCTTCCTCAATGATCGGCGCCGCCTCCCCAAACAGGATCAAGCGCCGCGCTTTTTGCAGCGTCAGGCGGGCCATCTCATCCCAGGGCAGGTGCTTGTCGCGCCCTCCGGCCAGGAGGATGATGGGCTGGTCGAAGGAGCGCAGGGCAGCAACGGTGCGCTCCGGCGAGGTAGCGATGGAATCATTGTAATAGCGCACCCCGCCCATCTCTCGCACCAGCTCCAGGCGGTGCTCTACTCCTTCGAAAGTGGTGGCCACATCGGCCATAGCCTGCCGCGAGGCTCCAGCGACCCCGGCTATCGCGCAGGCAGCCAGGACGTTCTCCAGGTTGTGTCGCCCCAGGAGCTTGATCTCGTCGGCGGAGCAAATCCGCTGCTCCGTATCCCCCAGCCTCAGGATGACCTCGCTATCTCGCAGAAATGCTCCTTGCTCCACCTCCTCGTTCAAGCTGAAAGTCAGAGTTCGAGATTGGAGATTGGATATTGGGTATTGGATATTGGATATTAGGTCGTGGCCTAAGATGGCTACGTTGCCTGGCCGCTGAAAACGCAGGATGTTGAGTTTGGCCTCGGTGTAGGCTTCCATGGAGGGGTGGCGATCCAGGTGGTTGGGTGTGATGTTGAGAATGGCGGCAATGGGTGGGCTCCACTCCATGATCTCCAGTTGGAAGGACGACAGTTCCATCACTACTTTATCGCTTGGCTCGATCTCCTCCAGGTGTCCGATGAGAGGCTGGCCGATGTTCCCCCCTACCCAGGTGCGGAAGCCACTAGCTTTCAGCATCTGGCCCACCAGGCTCACGGTGGTCGTCTTGCCACTGGAGCCGGTGACGCCGATAATGGGCGCTGGGCATAGTTCAGTGAACAGTCTGGTCTCGCTGCTGATGGGGATGCCCCGCCTTTTGGCCTCCACAACGATAGGGGCCTCCAGTGGCACGCCGGGGCTGAGGAAAAGGACATCGGTCTGGTCCAAGATCTGCCGGGGGTGGCCACCGAGCACAAAATGGATGGGGAACCCTTTCAGCTTCGCAATATTTTCCTGTAGCTCTTCCTCCTTTTTCTGATCACTGACCGCAACGATAGCCCCTCGCTCAGCCAGGAACCTGGCCAGCGCCGTCCCCTCCCGCGCCAGTCCGATGATGGTCGCCCGCTTCCCCTCGAAGTCCATGAGCCCCCCGCTCACATCGCCGGCGGCGGGTTGCCCCACAGCGCCAGGGCCACACCCAGCATGGCCGTCAGGATGGCCACTAACCAGAACCTCTGCGTCACCTGCGTCTCGGACCAGCCTAAGAGCTCAAAATGGTGGTGCAAGGGCGTCATCTTGAAGATGCGTCGGCCCTGGCCGTATCTGATCCTGGTGAATTTGAAATAGGCCACCTGCAGTATGACCGATAACGTCTCGGCCACGAAAACGCCGCCGATGAGCGGCAAGAGCAGCCACTGCCCGGTCATCAGAGCCACCACAGCCAGGGTCGCGCCCAGCGCCTCCGACCCCACGTCGCCCATGAACAAATCGGCGGGATAGGCGTTGTACCACAGGAAAGCCAGGATAGCCCCGACCATAGTGAAGCAAAAAGCCAGCAGCCAGCCCTGATCCTGCAGGTAGGCGATGATGCCGTAGCAGAGAAAGCAGAGGGCAGCGATGGAGCCAGCCAGGCCATCCAGCCCATCGGTCAGGTTGACGGCGTTGGAACTAGCGATGATGATGAACGCGGCGATGGGCAACCACCAAAGCCCGATCTCTACTTTTTCAGCCATTCCAGGGACGGCTACGCTATGCAGGTCGGGAGGGCCAAAGTGAAGGACGAGGGCCGCGATTGTGGCCAGCGCTAACTGGATGATAAACTTCCAACGGCCCAGGATCCCCTCTCCGTTGCGGTGGCCTCGCACCCCGGCCCAATCGTCGAGTCCTCCCAATAAACCAAACCCGAGCATAACCCCCAGCGGCACCAAAATGGAACGGCCAAAGAAAAACACCCGCGCCACACCCAGTCTGTCCAGCAGCGCCTGACCTAAGGCAGTGCCGACCAGCAGTTCAGCGAAGCCCGCCGCCAAGACGATGAGAAAGACGGGTATCAAGATCATCAGTCCCCCCATGGTCGGAGTGCCAGTTTTCGTCTGGTGGGAGCTGGGGCCATCGAACCGGATCTGCTTGCCGATGCCGTAGCTCCTCAGGTAGGCGATCAGCGGGCTACCCCAGACAACAGCAAACAAGAAAGAAAACGCGCCCAGAGCCAATGCATAAGCCATTTATCAAATCCCAAATCCCAATGACCAAACCCCAATGATCAAATCCCAATTTTCATTGGTCATTGGTCATTGGCTCATTGGTCATTGCTTCGACAATCTCTTCCATCTTCATGCCGCGAGAGCCTTTTACCAGGATTATGTCACCAGGAGCGACGATCTCGCGCAGGTAGGCGATGGCGCTATCGTTGTCCTCCTCTATGATAACCTTTTCTGCTTCCATGCCCCAGGCCAGAGCTGCCTCAGCGATGAGTCGTCCCCGCTCTCCCACGGTGATGAGCACAGCCGCCACATCCAGGACCCGGCGACCCACTTTTCGATGTCCCTCTTCCTCGTAGGCCCCCAGTTCCAGCATGTCACCCAGCACGGCGATCTTGCGTCCGTCCAGCTCCTCAAGCAGATTGAGGGCAGCGATGGTGGAAGTAGGGCTGGCGTTGTAGGTATCGTCCAGGATAGTCGAGCCTTGCAGAGCAGGTACCACCAGCAGGCGAAGTTGCGCCGCTCCTCGCAATCCATCTATGATCTCCTCCCACGATTGCCCCTCGACCAAACCCACGGCAGCAGCGGCCAGAGCGGTGTGCACGCTATGCCGCCCCAGCATCGGCACCTTGGCATGAATTGTCTCAGGGCCGTGATGGAAGCGGAAGCGAATGCCTTCCAGGCCCTGACTCTCGATGTGGCTGGCCCAGAGATCGCAGGTTTGGTCCAGGCCATAATAAAATACCTCAGCCCTGGTCCTGGCCGCCATCTGGCGCACCCAGGGGTCGTCGCCGTTGAGGACGGCCACGCCGTCGCCGGGCAGAGCCTCCACCAGCTCCGTCTTGGCCTGGGCGATGCGCTCGATAGTGCCCAGCCGCTCCAGGTGGGTAGGGCCTACGTTGGTGACTACGCCGACGTGGGGACGGGCGATGGCCGCCAGCTCCGCGATCTCCCCCAGGTCGTACATGCCCATCTCCAGGACGACCCGCTGGTGGCTCGGCTCGAGCTTCAAAAGCGTCAAGGGCAGGCCGATCTCGCTGTTGTAGTTGCCCTTGCTTTTCAAGGTGCAAAAACGCTGACAGAGAACACTGCCGATCATCTCCTTGGCGGTGGTCTTGCCTACGCTGCCAGTGATGCCCACCACCCGAGGAGTGTGCTTGCCTCGCCAGTAAGCGGCCACTTGCTGCAGGGCCTTCAGGCTATCCTCGACGATGAAGCAGGCTGGAAGTTGGAGGTTGGAGATTGGAGATTGGAAGATGGAGAATGGAAGATGGAGAATGGAAAATGGACAACCTTCCCCCTTCCATCTTCCCCCTTCCCCCTTCCATCTTCCAATATCCAATTCTCTTTCCGCGATAGCGGCTATCGCCCCGCGCTGGAAGGCGTCGGCGACGAAGTCGTGCCCATCTTCATGTTCGCCCTTCAGGGCCACGAAGAGGCTGCCGGGGCACGCCTGGCGCGAGTCTATGACCGCATCAGTCAGTTTCTGTTCCAGGTTGGGTGGCCTCTGGCCAGTGAGGCTCTCCACCAAATCGGCAAGGGTCAGCATGGATCACCTGCTAGCCAATCTTACGCCGTCGGGCGGGACATCCAGCAGCACGAACAGTTGCTCGGCGATAATCCTGAAAACGGGGGCCGCCACCTCCGCCCCCCACGGATCCAACCGTGGCTTGTCTATTTTGACCAGGACGATGAATTGGGGATCGTCGGCCGGAGCGTAGCCCACGAACGAGGCGATGGTCAACTCCGGATGATAGTGATCGCCGACGGGTATCTGAGCTGTTCCCGTCTTCCCAGCAATGTCGTAACCCGGCACAGTGGCTAACTCCGCCCCCCGCTCCACAGCTTCCACCAACATGTCTGTCAGTTGCTCGGCCGTCTGGGCGGAAACGACCCGCCGCACGACAGTAGGCTGAGTGACGATCACGCCCTGATCATCAACGACCTGCTCTACTACGTAGGGCTTCATAAGAACACCGCCGTTGGCCACCGCCGCCACCGCCGCAACCATCTGCAGAGGGGTCACAGCTATCCCCTGCCCAAAGGAGTTAGTGCCCAGATCGGACTCATACCAGTCCCTGCTGCCTGGCTCCTTGAGGGTCCCAGCCACCTCGCCATCCAAATCAATGCCCGTGGGATGCCCGCACCCAAAGCGCTTCAAGTAAGCATAGAACGTTTCTTCGCCCAGGGAGGTACTGACGTAGGCAACCCCTACGTTCAGGGAATATGCCAGGATGTCTGTCATAGTGACCAGGCCATGGGCACGACGGTCGGGATTCTTGATAACGGCCCCTCCCACTTTTATTTCGCCGCTATCGTAGAAAGTGCTATCAGGCGTGATGATTCCCGCATTGAGGCCCGCCGCCATAGTGATGATCTTGAAGACAGACCCAGGCTCGTATTGCCCACTCACCGCAGGATCGATGTATAGCTCCATCGGCACTTCGTAGAAGCGGTTGGAATCATAGGACGGATAGTTGGCCATAGCCAGGATAGCGCCCGTCTTGGGATCCATGACGATAATGGTGCCGCCATCAGCCTGATATTGGGCTACCGCCTTCGCCAACTCCTGTTCCACCAGATGTTGGATGTTCCTGTCGAGAGTCAGCACCAGATGGGTACCGTCCTGCGGCAGAGGCAGTTGGGGAAAGGCAAAGGGCATGGCTTCGCGCCGATGATATACCTTCCCTTCAGGTATAATGCCAGCGCCTTTCAAAAGAGGGTTATAATATCCTTCCAGGCCATAGGCGCCATTACTTTCATAGTTAACGAGGCCCAGAAGGTGAGCAGCTAACCGCCCCTCCGGGTATCTGCGTCGGAGCTTGGGCTCTAGGTTAATGCCCTCGTCCTCCAACCCAGATGAAATAATGGCTTCGGCTACTTTTCGCGAGACGCGCTTTTTCAAAAGAGCGTAAGGCTTCTCGGGATCCAGGAGTGAAACCAGCTCGCCAGATGATAGACCCAGGATTGGCGACAGATGGCTCGCCACGTG
Source organism: Chloroflexota bacterium (assembly GCA_030611885.1). GTDB lineage: Bacteria > Chloroflexota > Anaerolineae > VGOG01 > VGOG01 > JAUWOY01. Next base: position 38,317 of record JAUWOY010000028.1, read on the forward strand.
TTGAGTGTCCGTTATCGCGTCTGGCGCCGCGGATACATCGTACTCAAAGATATTTAGGGCCAGGATGTAGCCACGGCGATCAAGGATCAACCCCCGATGAGAAGCGACCTCCGGCGTATAGTTTGGAGGAGGGGGAGACGGGTCGCCGCCAAAAACTCCTTGAATGATCTGTAAGTAGAAAAGTCGAACAGCGATGACCAGCACCAGACCGGTGAGGATGGCGATCAGAAAGGCAAGGCGCCGAAAAACCTTTTCCTTCGATCCACTGCTTTCGTCGTCCTGAGAACCTATCCTTCCTCTGACTATCATCAGGGTTGCGTCCCCGCCCAGGCTACGAATTGAGAAACCACCTTTTTCCACCACCGCGCCACACTGCCCCCCTCAAGCCTCCTGGATTCTTCCGGGGCAACGAGGGCGCTTTCATCCGGCCTGGGCGCTGCAGCCAACCCGCCTCCCGATACGCCGCCAGGGTAACCAGGTACGTCCAAATACCGACGCTCCTCAGCGGGGCCGTAGCCTGATCCTAGCGCCACGTCCTCTAGACGAGAAACGCTGATCAGCTCCGTGACCTCAGCCAGCGATTCGGCGTTCTCTCGCTGGAGTCGCCCTATCTCCGCCTCTTTTTCCCAGATACGGTGCCTGACGGTGGACACTTTACTGGCTTGAGACAGGCAGAGCCAACTGAGCGAGCCCAACAGAGTCAGAACCAGGAGAACCGCGGCTGTTGTCCTGGCTTCCAGCCGCCAAGACCCCTTCTCCAGGCGCAAAGAGCGCTTTTGACTGCTAGCCATGAAAGGTCTCCCTTTGCTACAAACGATACGCGATCCGCAGCTTGGCGCTACGGCTGCGAGGATTGGCCGCCACCTCCTCGGCCGAGGGCCTGATGGGCTTCTTGGTCACTATTCCTAAGGTAGCTCGATGATCGCAGACGCAAACAGGTATTTCCGGCGGGCACACGCAGTCCCGTGCCTCGTTACGGAAGAATTTCTTGACCAGGCGATCTTCCAGGGAATGAAAGGATATAATCGCCAGGCGCCCTCCGGGCCCCAACAGCCTCAACGCCTGGGGCAGGGCTCCGGCCAGACATTCCAGCTCCTCGTTGACAGCTATGCGCAGAGCCTGGAATGTCCGAGTGGCCGGGTGGATTCTCCCGCGGCGGCCCACTGTTCTCTCCACCAGGGCAGCCAGCTCCCCTGTGGTACTGATGGGTCGCTCAGCCACGATAGCGCGAGCGATGCGCCGTGATCGGGGTTCCTCACCATATCGAAACAAGATGTCAGCTAATTCCTCCCTGGACAAAGTATTGACCAAATCAGCCGCCGTCGTCATCTGGGAAGGGTCGAAGCGCATATCCAGTGGGCCATCCAATCGAAAGGCAAAACCCCGCCCCGCGGCCTCCAACTGCAACGACGAGAGCCCCAAATCGAGGAGGATGCCATCTACAGAGCCAAAGCCGTGCTCCACGGCAATCTCCTCCAGATCAGCGAAATCACCCTGGACCACAGTAACCCTTCCCGCGAACTCAGCCAGTTGTTCACCAGCTAAAGTTACGGCCATGGGATCAGCATCTATGCCCAAGAGCTCGCCATCGGGTGCGGAGGCCACGAGGATACCGCGGGCATGTCCCCCGACCCCCACTGTGCCGTCTATGTAACGTCCGCCAGGCCTTATTTGAAGCCCAGCCAAGACCTCTTGGTAAAGGACAGGAATATGGCTCAACTTATTACCTCTTCTGAAGTTTTGATATAAGGCTCTAGCACCCGTCCCCGGGTGCGTTTTTGGCGGCCCGAGGCCTGTCCTGAGCCTGTCGAAGGGACGGGCCTTGGAGCTTATATCAAAATTCCAGTACCTCTTATAACGAGCAACAGCCTGGCACTACCTCTGAACAAGTCAGTTGCAAAATTTGCAGAACTACGTATAATTAACGACGAAAGGCCGCCTTGCGATCCTAAATTCCCAAGTCGGCTAATTGCTCGGCGATTGAGCTGCTCTCCTCTTCCATCCTAATAGTTATTTCCTGCCAGCGCTTCTGGCTCCAGATTTCCAGACGGGAATTAACGCCGGTAACAACCACCCCACTTTCGATGTCGGCGTGCGCCCGCAGGGGGGCCGGCAGGAGAATCCGTCCCTGTTTATCCAACTCGCACTCGGTGCCTGAGTATATCATGCGGCTGAATAAACGAGCGCCAGCTTGAGCAAGGGGGAGATTGGCCACCTTTTCAGATAAGTCCTTCCACGTATCGGGCGGAAAGACAAAGAGGCAGCCATCCAGGCCCCTGGTGACGAACAAGCCCGCCTCTAAGTCAGAGCGAAATTTGGCAGGGATGATCAACCTCCCCTTGTCATCTACTGTGTGCTCGTATTCGCCCGAAAACATAGTTGCACCCCCCACACTTCACGGCCCGGATCGCCGCGCTCAACCACACCCCCCCACAATACCCCACTTCCTACCACTATATTATACAACATTTTTTGATTTTTGGCTAGTGCCTCCGGAGGATTTTAAGGTTCATCCGAGGATAATTGCCATTTCTCGCGATTGATGATACTATATATTGGTGTCTTTCTGGATAAGACATACTATATCTAGTGTTGTGAGGAATTTATCAAAACCTTAAAATTTTAAGGTTTCTCGGCGTTCCTGTAGTATTTTTGCAGTCAAATTCTTGTAGAAATGGTAAGAATGCGACTGTAAAAGCCTGGAGGCGCAAGGAAAGACTGAAATCCCTGGCGTCTTGGTGATTTCTATGCAGCTTGAACCTCGTTTGATTCCGGTTTGTCCGGGCTGGGTTTTCCTACTGGTACGATACGCCAAAAAGCCTCCTTACACCTGAGCATAAGGAGGCTTTTTAGTTTTCCTCTTCTCTATCTTAAGACCCGTTCGTCCCCCACCCGTCTTGTCACCCTGCGTTCGTCCAGGTGCTCCATCAGCGCCAGGGCATATTTGCGACTGGCGGCGAACATGTCGCGCGCCTGAGCCACCGTGATAGCGCCTTCCTCTTCGATGTGCTCAACGACCCGCTTAACCATTTCTTCGTAGGTCTCCCTCAGAAACAGGACATCTTCACTGACCTGAATCAACCTTCCTTGCTGTACCAGAGCGTTCAGCACCTCCGTTCCCACCAGGGCCTCGCTGTCGGCTACCGAAGGGGTGGTGTAGGGATTCTTCCTGAAGGCGGCCAATAGCTCTTGCACCTGGCGCTCCTGGTCAGCGCTGAACTTCACTCGATGTTCCGGCAGGCGCAGGGTGGCTTCTTCATCCACCAGCTTGTCCTCGCTCACGGCCCTACTTGCCACTTCGTTCAAGATTTTGGTGGATAATCTCAACTGGCTCTTGAGTTCTTCGCGGGGCATGCCCTGGCGCAACGGGTGCCGTCGGTGATAGCCTCGCAAGGTGATGACGAGTTTGTCCGCGAGTCTTTCCCAGCCTGACGCCGAGATGAGATACGGATTGTTGGCAACTAGATATTGGGTATTGGGTATTTTCTCGATCCTGCTGTCCAGGACCAGGGCTTGCTTGGTATCCAAAAGCTCCTGCAAAGCGTGACCTGCTTCTTCCGTAGCAAGGCCGCTGCGCTTTATCAGCGTGCGGAGCTGGCAGGGCTGGCTGGTTTCCAGCGATTGGAGAAGGATCTCCGCCGGGCTGCCGCGGGCCAGGGTCGCCAGTCTGGCAATGACCTCGGAGCGGAAGCGCCGGTGTCGCCGGCGGGGATGGGGGTCAATCACCCGCCCACCGCCTACGGTGATAGCAGGCGAGGGCTGGCGGACGATGAAACGATCGCCCCTGACCAGGACCACCGGCTCAGCCAGCCGCAACTGCACCCAGCCCTCCCCACCCGGCGGGATGGCCTCGCTGTCCAACAGCCGCGCCCTGGCCATGATCTCCGCCGAACCACTGAAGAATTTCAGCGGCGCATTGTGCCGCAGGGGACGGGGCGCGCTGGCCAGGTAGCGCAAGCGCACGTCTATTAGCCTGGTGGGCTTGAGCCAGCCGGGGATGGTCACCACATCGCCCCGCTGTACCTCATCTTTGCTCACCCCGGTCAAATTGATAGCCACCCGGCTGCCGGGAACAGCCCGTTCGATCTTCTCTTTGTGAGTCTGGAGGCCACGCACCCTGGCCTTCAGCCGCTGGGGCAAAACCTCCACCTCCTGACCGACTCGCAAGTCGCCATCAATCAGCGTGCCCGTCACCACGGTGCCGAAACCAGCGATGGTGAATACGCGATCAATCGGGAGCCGGGGACGGCCCAGGTTGCTGCGGGGCGGCACGTTTTCCAGCAGCCTGTCCAACTCCTCCAACAAAGTTTGCAATCCCTGGCCTGTCCTGACTGAGACAGGAACCATGGCAGCCTCGGCCAGGTCGGTATCCTCCAGCAGCTCGGCCACGTCGAGTTGAACGAGTTCCAGCCATTCTTCATCCTCGATCAGGTCCATCTTGGTCAGGGCTACTACGCCGTTCGTCACCCCCAACAGGTGCAGGATGGCCAGGTGTTCGCGCGTCTGGGGCATCACCCCTTCGTCGGCGGCCACTACGAAGAGCGCGGCGTCAATGCCACCTACGCCAGCCAACATGTTCTCGATGAAGTCCCTGTGGCCAGGCACATCAACGATGCCCACTGACTCGCCGCTGGGCAGAGTGAGCCAGGCGAAGCCCAGGTCAATGGTCATCTCCCGTTCTTTCTCTTCCTTGAGACGGTCGGGATCAATGCCCGTCAGGGCCTCCACCAGCCTCGATTTGCCGTGGTCTACGTGTCCCGCCGTGCCGATTACTCGCAAACTTCATCCACTCCTTCAGCGAAGTTTCTCGACCTTTTCCCCAGCGTGCACGATGCGCTCCTGCATCTCGCCGATCTGGCGGCGAGCATGTTCCTCCCAGGTCCGCCACAAGGCCATGATTTGAGCTCGGTCCACTTTGGCAGACTCCACCAACGGCGCAAACCGTTTTGCGTGCTCTTCGTTCCACCTATCCTGAGTGCGCCAGTGCTGTTCCCAAATCAACAGGTTCTTCTTCCAGCGCTTCTCATTCTCCGCCTGCCATTCTTCCAGTTGATTCTTCTGGCGTTTCTCCGCCAAACGTTGCAACTCCGACACCTCGGCCTGACCGCGCTTCAGGCGCTCGTCTAGCTTTTCCAAGGCTGTCAAAGCTTGTTTGTTCCTCTCATACTGCTCCTTGGACCGCTGTATATGAGCCGCGTGCTCCTTCATTCTCTGGCGATGCTCCTCTATCTGTTCGGCCCACTCATTCATCTGCCTCACGCGCTGTTGCTCACCGAGCCGGATGGACTCGAAAAACTCCTGCTGCTCTTGCTTCAGTTCGGTCGCCTGCAAATCCAGTTCCCCTATCCGGTGATCACTTTTCCTGATTAATTCCTCCAAAAGCTGCAACTTTGCAGATTGAGCCTCAGTCCTCTTGAACAACTCGGGCGTCTCCTGCTGAAGCTCGGCTATCCGTTTGGCATTCTGCCGGGGGTGCTCTTCGAGATAGGGTAGATTCCGCGTTCGGTTCTCGAGGTCTCTACCGAAGTCGGCTACCCGCTGCTGCAAGCTCAAGAGGGCCTCCCCCAGGCGCTGATCCTCAGCCCGTCGCTGTTGCAGCTCCTCCTCGTAGCGAGGCAGCTTTTGCAGCTCCTTCTTGATCTCCCCCAGAGCGCGGGTCTGGCTTTCCTGTTCCACTCGCCTCACCCGTTGCGCATCCACCACAACCTTTCGATGTTGCTCATTGTATCGCTCTATGAGCAGCACGAGTTCATCCCTGAGTTGGTCGAGGGCCTTCTCGAGTTGGGGGAACTTGGTCAGTCGGGCCTGAGTGCGCGCCAACCTCCCCTCCTGTTCCTGTATCCTCCTGGCCTGCTCCGCGATCTCTGCGGACTGGCTCTCCACCCGCTGTTGGAGTTTGCCCAGGTCGGTCTTATCGCGCCGGCGCTCCTCGTCCAGCCAGGTGACCATCTGATTAAGTTGGTTCAAGTTCATGTTCCACCTCCCGTTGGTGATTGTTACAGATTCAGTTCTTCCTCGCGCCCTGTGACCAAAAAGACTACCCGCTCGCCGATGTTGGTGGTGCGATCGGCGATGCGCTCCAGGTTGTGGGCTACCCAAAGCAAATGCGTAGCCCGGGTGATGGTTTTGGGATCCTGCGTCATAAAGAACATGAGTTCGCGGTATACCTGGTCATACAAGGCGTCCACCTCATCGTCCTCGGCGCCGAGGCGCCGCGCGGCGTCGGGATCGCGACGGATGAAAGCATCCAACTGGTGATGAAGGAGCTGGCGCCCTTTCTCAGCCATACGAGGGATATCAATCAGGGGCTTCAAGGGGGGCTGATCACCAATCATGAGAGTGATCTTGGCGATCCCTTTAGCGTAATCACCCATACGCTCCAGCTCAACGGCGATGCTGGAGACAGCGATGATGATCCGCAAATCGCTGGCCAAGGGCTGCTGGGTGGCGATCAGAACCAGGCATCTTTCCTCCAGATCGCTCTGAGCCTGATTAATCAGGACATCTTCATCAATGATCTGCTGCGCCAGCTCCAAGTCACGATTGGCCAGAGACTGGATCGAGCGCTCTATGGCCTTATCCACCAACTCGCCCATGGCCAAGAGATCATCCTGCAGCTCGCCGATCTGCTCGTCGAAAGTCTCCCTCGGCATAAGTCATCTCCTTCCGCGAAGTTACGCTAATTATACCGCTTAAATCGCCATTTGGCAAAACCGCATCTACACCGCCGATTGCCGCCAAGTCTGAGAATCCAACCTTGACAGGCAAGGCGTAATAGCTATAATTAAGCCTACATTTCGCACCTTAACAACTGAAAAGTTGGTCTAGACAGGATCGGAAGTGACAAAATGCTCCTTTTGTGGTAGATTTACGTGACTGTGCCAAACACCTGTCCTGTGGTGAGGCCACAGGGCTAACCGCCATGGAA
>JAUWOY010000105.1 GCA_030611885.1 Chloroflexota bacterium
CAATAGTTTCTCCCCCTCACTTCGCACTATATCCCACAACCACAGGTTGTGTACTCTCTCATCTTGATGCCATTGAGTGTACAGAAACCGCTGGCCGTCCTGGGCCCAGTCCAGGAAGCGCTCGACTGACGGGCCTTCCATGGTGGAAAACCAAAGCTCACTGGCCTCAGCAACGTCCACCAAGACGAGGTGACCGAAGCCATCTATAGTGATGTGTTCGTGGGTGGGTGACCAGTGGTACGCCCCCCCATGGGCCTGGATAGGAATCGTACTCTCCCCATAACCGATCAATTGCGTGGCCTTGCCACTGGCCGTGTCTACCTGCCAGAGGCTCTGCGCACCGGTGCCGTGCCAGAGGTCAATGGTCAGTGTGTGATCGTCCAGCCACTGGTTGATCGTCTTGTGGCGATAGGGATCGAACGGCTTGCCGGCCGTCAGGTTTTTCAGACCCGTTCCATCGGCCTTGACGGCCCAGATAAAACCACCCCACAACTCTTCCAGAGGCTGCGTGCCATAGAAGGCCAGGTATTGTCCCCCCGGTGACCAACTCACCTCTCTTGTCTGTCCTGCCTCTGGAAGACTGACCAGGAGAGACGGCTCATACGTAGGTGGCCGGGCAACCCAAATGCCTCCTCCCCAGCCATAAGCGAGGACCGTAGCATCGGGTGACCAGTCCATTGGAGGGTACTCCTGGCCAGGTACGCCACCCAATGGGGTGGAGATGGGCACTGAGGCCAGCAGTTTGACCCCGGAGGGTAGTGCCGGAGGCGGGGTGGGCATAGCCGTCGGCGGAGCGAAGGGAGAAGGTGTAGGCGTCGGCTGCGGCGAGGGGGTGAAAGAAGGTGTGGGAGGAGGTGGAACTGGCGTGGCCGTCGGCTGTGGGGCGAGAGAGGGAGTGTCCGTCGGCTGCGGCGATGGGGTGAGGGTCGGGGTTGGTGGCGGTGTGGGACTGGGCGACGGCTGCACAGCAGTCGGTGTAGGGGCTGGGGGTCCGGCCGCACAACTAGCGACAAGACAGGCGATCCCTATGGCGGTGACCAGCACTATGAAACCCCGGCACTTCCTAAATTTCATCCAGCGGAGTGAACGCCTCGCTTTCATTGTGCACCTCTTTCGAGAGTGGTTGGTGCTGATAACGGCATGAGAATCCCTGAGAGGGATGGATAACTCCATCCCTCTCCAGAGACGTTAAATCCGGATTTTGTGGCTGGTGCCGCTCATTGGATTTTGTAGAAGCAATTGTCACTGCCACCGTTGCCGCACGTCTTCCCTGCCGAGGTCAGGCAGCTACAACTGACATAGGGATGGCACAACGGGCAGGAGCTTGAGGTGCCCCAGATCCATGCCGGCCCATGTGTAAAGGCTCCTTGCTCTGTCCAGTGGGTGCAGGTCCCGGTACAGCAACTGCCGACTATCGAACCCCATATGCAGTTACAACTTACAGGATCAGGTACGGTGCCATAAAAGACGTCGGACGCTACCGAACGGATAGGTGTATCCGGTTGATATTGAGCGAACTGACCGGATGCATCGCAAATCGCCACGTATTTGTCTGCTAAGGAAGCCCCTGGGGGTTCCGCATCCCACACGCCACCGGGATAGCCACCGCATGAGGGGGACACGTTATAGGCACGAAACACACGAGTACGCACTGTCCATCCCACGGCACGTCGGCCCCCTAACGACTCACTGCGAGCCTCACCAGAGATCACCCAAGCGAGTTTCTCTATGGCCTGACTATTGTTCCACAACGGTTGGGGGTCCCCTTCGAAGATCAGCCCGGTCTGTGCTTGACTCTCCGCAATGCGATACCTGGCGGGTGCCGGGAAGTCGGCGTTGAACCTGCGGTAACGATCGTATTCCTGACGGACCTCCTCTGGCTGTCCCAGCCGCTCTAGCGCCACACCTTTGAGGAAATGCACGTACTCCACGCGCATATCGTCACTGACGAGGTCTACGACCTCTGCCTCCCGTCTATGATCCAAGAGCCACTCGGCGTAATAAACCACGGCATCCAGCACACCTTCAGGCTGCACAGCCAGAGCCTCCTCGTACCACGCTTCTGCACGGGGATCTCCCAAGAGGCTCAGTCCCCGGGCATAGTCCAAGCGGGTCAGATAGGGCTCATTCCCATCCTTCAGCGCTTTTTCGAAGTAGCTGTCCAACGCGGTCGAGTCCTTCAACCAACCTAAGCCGGTTGCGATTGGATAGGGGTAATGGACTCTCCCATACCTCATCCCGATCTCGTCGGCACGAATGAATTCCTTCATGGCGAAGCGCAAGTCATCCTCGGCCTGGCTCCCCTGATGTCTCTGCCACAAAGCCCAACCCAAACCAGCGTGAGCATGACGGCTGTCAGGGTAGTCGGCTACCGCTGACTTGAAGAGTGCTACTGCCTCATCTATCTTTCCTGCTCGCAGCATTTCCTGACCGTCCAGGTACAGGCGTAGCGGCTCCTCCGTTTCGTTGGGGTCTGGATACTCAGCGGCATGGGATAGATAGTTATCCGCAATAAACTCTCTCACTCCAGGCTGCAAATCCTCACCCTGCAGTTGCGGAGTTGCAGTGGCTGGCACATCGTCTTGACTTGGCGGGGATCCTTGGCTCACTACCGCCCCAATACCGGCGCTCAACAACAGCGCCAGCAGCACGAACACTGAAACAAACTTGACCCTACGCATGTTCAAACCTCCTGTATTTGAGATACTCACCGATCTCTCCGGTGACATCTACAGTATACCATAAACGGGGCGGTTTGTCTACTGTGGAAATTACCAGTTTTGACCTGTAGATTCCTACAGGTACCCCTCCGGAGAATCTGCCAAGCCCACGAAAAAAGCCCTGGTATCCAGCACCGGAGCATCGGTAGAGCCTGCGAGCCCGACCATCAGGAAGCTACGCCCTGTTCCTTCGCCCACACCGCCGCTTCCACCCGCGAGGCCACCTCTAACTTCTTCAAGATGTTGCTGACGTGGAAATCCACCGTCCGCACGGTGATGCTCAGAGTCTGAGCAATCTCCTTGTTACTTTTCCCCGCAGTCACCAACGCCAACACCTCCCGCTCCCGTTCGGTTAGTGCATTCCACCGCTCCTCCACCTCCTCCCGCCAGCGCTGGGCACGTGCAAACTGCTCCGCCGTCCACAGTCGCTCCCCTCACGCCGCTGCCCGCACCGCCGCCACGATCACCCCCGGCGCTTCCTCCTTCAGCAAGTAGCCTACTGCTCCGGCCCCCAACATCTCCTGTACGTAGCGCTCGTCGTCATAGGCGCTTAGGGCCAGCACTCGCACTGGCAGGCCTCGTTGCCGGATTTCCTGCGCATCCTGTATTCCCTCCAGCACCGGTAGCCCGCAGTCCACAGCGGCTACATTGGGCTGTGAGGCTTCTATCAGAGTTGCGGCTGTACTCGGTCATTGATCTATCGGCACCTGCCACAGCCGCACTGTGCCGTCCAGCGATCCCGACGCCAGGATCTCCCCGTCTGGCGAGAAAGCTACGCTGTTTACGCTATCTATGTGCCCCTTCACGGCGCGCAGTAACGTGCCATCCGCTACCCT
>JAUWOY010000029.1 GCA_030611885.1 Chloroflexota bacterium
CTAGTTTAATAGGACCTTTGATCTCTATTAAACTATTTTCCATATTGTAGTTAAATCCAAAACGTAAATTATAATCAATATTAAATACATTAAAAACGATATCAATAGAATCACTTGGGCATTTGTATCTGACCCTAGTACCACGTAGACTTCACCGGCATCCTCGCGCCTGTGGCCTGGGCCTGGCCCATCGGCCCACTCAGCTCCGATGACGATGTCATCGTACTCATCTTCGGTTACATCCCCAGTGGCCCGCGCGGTGCGGGCGTGATCACATATATCTATGCCGTACATGACGACGTCGGCTTGGGTTCTCAGATCTACGTTGCTGGCGATGGAGTCTGAGCCGAAAACGACGTAGATTTCGCCACATTCGACGCGTCTGTTGTCCGGCCCATCAGCCCACTCTGCCGCGATGATGATATCATCGTATCCATCACCGTTCACATCGCCAGTGGCCACGGCGCTGCCGGCGTAGTCACGAGCGTCGGCTCCATAGATTACTACGTCGGCCTGGGAGGCGAGGTCTACGGTGCCGTAGATGTCGGCCGGGCCAAACACCACATAGACACGGCCAGCGAACTTGCGTTGGTTATCTGGCCCGTTGGCTCGGAAGGCTCCGATTATGACGTCGTCTAAACCATCGCCGTTAACGTCTCCGCTGGCGACAGAGAAGCCGGTATAGTCGTTGTCACCGGCCCCAAAGATCGTCATGCGTCCCTGGGTTTCTGAGGCAGCGCTGACGCCGGCCCCGGCAGCCGAGAACGAGCCGAAGAGCGTGGTGAGCGTTAAGGCGACAATCAGCAGTAGAGTCGTCTTCCTTATCATGGGTATCCTCCTTCGCTATTAGAGTTTTGGCACAAAAGTAGTGTGGGCAAATTACCCCTCTACTCCATATTTTACCATATTTGCCCATTCTGTGCTTGACGTTTCCCTTGCGCTTGCTCTCTGGTTGCCCTACGGCTGTCCTCTGGCTGCCCTACGACTGCCCGCTGCCTGCCCTACGGCTGCTTGCTTCTCGGCCAGGTGACGAGAACTTCTGCGTATGCCCACCACTTCGGCAGCCCCGTGGCCCGCCACCTGTCGCCCATGATCATGCTGTGCCAGAGAACTGAAACCTCTGAGATCACTTAAACCTAAATGCGCAATTCCACCACGTCACCATCACGAAGGATGTGGTCCCGCCCTACCATCTGACCGTCGTACGCGGCACTGCCCCAGACTCGGGCCGCTTTCAGTTTTTCGAAGAAATCTTTGTGCACCTTTCTGGCAAACTCCGCTACGGTGCCCCCTTTCTTCAGTACAAATGGCGCGCTGAGATCGGGCTCTTTGCCAGGGGCTTTGGAGTAAACGCGGATTACCTCCAGCCGCTCGAACACGACCTGCTTCAGGCGCTCGAGGTTGCGGCCAGTGGCCGCCGAGACAGGAAGCGCAGGCCAGTCATCCTCAAGCAGTTCGAGAAAGATCTCGAAATCCTCATCGGAATCATCGTCATCGCTCTTGTTAGCCAGCACCAATAGCGGCTTGAAGGTCAGACGCCGTTGTTCGGGGTAACGATCTTTCAGACGGAGGGGCACGATGCGGTGCTCTTGCAGAAAGGCAATGGTATCCTCAAGCTGTTGAACCGGATCTGTCTGCAGATCCACAACCAACAGGATGAGGTCTGACCTTCGAATCAAGTTCATCAATTCCGGCTCTACGTAGTCCCTGTTCAGGGGTGGTGTATCTATCAACTGGATCTGGATGTCTTTCACAGGCATCATGCCAGGGGTGGGTGTCCAGGTGGTGTAAGGATAATCCGCCACTTCGGGGGTGGCGTTGGTCAGAGATGCTACCAGAGCCGATTTCCCCACGTTGGGAGGGCCAACTACCACCACTTGCCCCGCGCCTTCTTTGTCAATATGAAAGGCAGAAACCTGCCTGCTGACGCCTTTGCGGGTCTGGGACGAGGCCTTCAGCTTGGAGAGTCGCTTGCGCAGAGCAGCCCGCAGCTTGTCCGTGCCCTTGTGCTTGGGAATGGCGCTTATGTATTCTTCGAGACAGGCGATTTTCTCCGCCACCGACTTAGCGGCGCGATATCGCCTTTCGGCATCAATTGCCTCTGGAGGAAGGTTTGTTGGCATGGCTATCCAATCGCTCGCGCTTTGTTCTGAGCATAGTATCTGGCTGACTGACAAATTTAACATTTCAACCGACACACAATAATTGGGACACAGATTTTCACAGATTCACACAGATTTGTAGTAAAAAAGAGAAGAATCTGTGTTTATCTGTGTGAATCCGTGTCCTATGTTAAAAATGTCAGCCAATCAGGCATAGTATAGCAGATTTCGGCTCCTTTGGCAACAACAGAAAGGCCGCTCGTGCGTTTGACGCAGGTGGCTTTTTAGAATATACTATTGGGAGGGAGAAGGAGACCATCCAAGACGAGAGAGGCTTCAACGAAACGATGGCCACCGAACAGCGAGAACGCAAAGGTATCTTGACCGTCGCCCTGGGGCTGGTCGCCAACATCTTTCTGGCCGCGCTGAAGACGAGCATCGGCGTTCTGGGCCACAGTCCTGCCTTGCTTGCCGACGGCATCAACTCCACCTCCGATGTAGCCTACGGCGTTGTGGTCAGCGTGTTCATGCGGCTGGCCGGTAAACCGCCCGACGATGAGCATCCCTACGGTCACAGCCAAATGGAAAGCATCGCAGCAGTGGTCGTGGGTTCATTTGTGATGACCACAGCCATCGCCATTTTCTGGGACGCGGTTAACAATGTGTACGATCTGATGGTCGGACAAGGCGACTTCAGTGGGGCCGCGATTAGCGCTCTATGGGTGGCATTGCTGACGGTAGTCCTCAAGCTGGGACTGGCGGCTTTTACCCAACGGGTTGGCCGACAAACACAAAACGCCGCCGTGCTGGCGCTGGCCTGCGACCATCGCAACGACGTATTCTCCGCCCTGGCAGCGACCGTGGGCATCTTCTTTGGCCGGATGGGCTACCCGTGGATAGATCCACTGGCCGGGGCGCTGGTCGCGCTGGTGATCCTTCGCACGGGCATTGAGATTTTGCGCGAGTCAACCGCAGATTTGATGGACACCTTACCCGGCCGGGCACTGGCCCGGCAAATCACCAAACTGCTGAGCTCGATTCCAGGCGTGCAACAAATCGAAGAGATCCAGGCCCACCGGTTCGGGCCATACCTGGTAGTCAATATTACCATCGGCGTCGAAGGCTCGCTGAGTGTGGCTGACGGTGATAAGATCGCCACTCAAGTAGAGCACACCTTGACCAAGCACATCGAGTTCATGCGTCGGGTTCACGTCCACTACCACCCAGCGACCTCGCCAGGCGCGGCGACGGTCACGTAATGCGTTGAAACGATGACACATCCCGCCATCCTCTCGCACATCCAAACACAACCCCTCTTACGAGCGCGAGCAGCCGGCCAGCACCGCGTTGAGGTCTCGCCGGACCTGGGGCTCACGACGGTTGAGGTGGTCACCGAATCAGCAGGGGTGCGTTTTCCGAACGGCGAGTTGCTGCGTTGGGAGGCCATCGAAGAAATCAATTCATCCGAGAACAACTGCTTCGTCATCGAAGATAGTGAGCCGCGCAAAATCCAGCTCTTTTCGGAGTTCACAAATCGGCTCTACAGCCTGATGCCCACGCGCGCCGCGCCCACCATGCTGGTCTCCGGCATACCGATGCACCGCATCAAAGGAACCGACCCGTACCGCGACACCCTGGAGAAGATCAAGACGGTCAAGCCCGTCGTGGGGTACGTCCTGGACACGGCCACCGGCCTGGGCTACACCGCCATCGAAGCGGCCAAAACCGCCGACCACGTGGTCACCATCGAACTGGACCCGACCGCGCTGGAAATCGCGCGGCTCAATCCCTGGTCACGAGCCCTGTTCGACAACCCCACAATCACCCAACGCATCGGCGATAGCTACGATATGATCGAGGAATTCGGCGACCAGACATTCACCCGCATCATTCACGACCCGCCAGCCTTCAGACTGGCCGGCCATCTCTACTCTGGCAAATTCTACGCTGAGCTACACCGCGTGCTGCGGCGCGGCGGGCGCCTGTTTCACTACGTTGGCAATCCGGAGAGCAAGTCCGGCGGCAGCATCACCCGCGGCGTGATGCGGCGTCTCCGGGAAGCCGGCTTCTCGCGCGTCGCCCGCCGCCCCCGCGCCTTTGGCGTGGTGGCGTTTAGGTGAGTGATGAGTAAGGAGGAAACAATGAATCCCATTCGTGTCACCCAATTTGGCCTCGGCCCCATCGGCCAAGCCTGCGTCAAAGTACTCTTGCAAAAACCCGGCCTCGAACTCGTCGGGGGGATAGACGTTGATCCCCAGAAAGTCGGCCAGGACATCGGGGAGGTCTGCGGCTTGGACCAGAGCCTGGGCATGGCCGTGCGCGGCGATGGTGCAGCGGCTCTCGCCGATTGGCGGCCTCAGGTCGTGGTGCACACCACCTTCTCGTTCCTGGATCACATCGAAGAGCAACTGGCGACCATCATCCGCGCCGGCGCCCACATCGTCTCTTCAAGCGAGGAGCTGTTCTATCCCTTCCAACGCGATCCAGAGTTCTGCCAGCGCATTGACGCCCTGGCCAAACAACACGGCGTCGCCGTCATTGGCACGGGCGTCAATCCAGGCTTTTCCATGGACATCCTGCCGCTGTGTCTCACCGGCGTATGCACCGAGGTCAGCAAGATCGTCGCCACCCGCGTGGTGGACACCGGCCAGCGTCGGCTGCCGCTGCAGAAGAAAACCGGCGCCGGGCTCTCTCGCCAGGAATTCGAGGAGAGGCTGGCCGCCGGCAGGTTCGGCCACATCGGCCTGCGCGAATCGGCCCTGGCGGTGATGGACACCCTCGGCTGGCCGGTGGACGAAATCGAGGAGAGCATCCGGCCTGTGATAGCCGAGACAGAAATGACAACCGCTTTCCTCACCGTGGAGCCGCAGCAGGTGGCCGGATTGCGCCAGATCATGCGGGTGAAAAGTGGAGGCCAAGAGCGACTGGTGCTCGATCTGCAAATATCCGTCGGCGCCAAAGAGCCGCACGACAGGGTGGAGATCATCGGCGACCCGCCATTCTCCATGCGCATTGAAGGCGGCATCTTTGGCAGGACGGCCACCATCGCCGCGCTGGTCAACACCATCCCCAAGATCATCAACGCCCCGCCCGGCCTGCGAACGATGATGGAGCTGCCGGTGCCGCATGCGTTTGGCCGTTAGAACTAAACCTGGACTTTGGCCCTTTTCCTCGTAGTGGCGACTTCAGTCGCTCCCACGGAGTCAAAGCGACTAAAGTCGCTACTACGAACCCAATATCCTGTGGTTTTTGTTATTGCCAAGCGAGCCGAAGTCTGCTATACTATTCTCAGCCGGGATTTGGCACGGAATCATCGTCAGGAGGTTAACCATGTCCGCCAGCAAGCGTCTAACTGAAGTGTTCGAGTCAGCCGAGGAGATCCTCTTTGACGACTCCTCCAAGTTCATTTTCTTCAGCGACTGTCACCGAGGTGACAACAGTTGGTCAGATGACCTGGCTCATAATCAGGTTCTCCTCTGGTATGCGTTGAAGCGATACTACGAAGATGGATTCACTTACATCGAAGTTGGAGATGGGGATGAGCTTTGGGAGAACAAGAAATTCGAGGACATCCGAAAGGCTCACAGCCACCTGTTTTGGCAGATGCGAGAATTCCACAAGGAGAACAGGCTCTACCTTATCTGGGGAAACCACAACGCGGACTGGAAAGAGCCGAAGACCGTCGAAAAACATCTTTACGAGTTCTATGACGAGCGCGCGGGCGGGAATGAACCGCTGTTTGATGGCATCACGGTGCACGAGGGGTTAGTTCTTCGACATTCGGACACGGGCCACAGAATCTTCGTCGTCCACGGACATCAGGGAGACCTTTGGAGTGATCGCCTTTGGCGGTTCAGCAGGTTTTTTGTCAGATACGTCTGGAAGCCTCTTCAGGTAGTTGGAATCAGAGATCCAACAAGCCCAGCGAAGAACTTCAAGAAACGGAGAGCAGTTGAGAGAAGGATCATAGAGTGGATAGAGGCTAACGACAATCAAATGCTCATCTGTGGTCACACCCATCGCCCCGTGTTCCCTGGAGCGGGAGCACCTCTCTACTTCAATATTGGCAGTTGCGTTCATCCCCGCTGCATAACTGGGATCGAGATCCAGGATGGAAGAATAGAGCTGGTAAAGTGGTGGGTCAGGCCGGATGACGAATCTGGGGTGCTGCGCGTTACGAAAGAGACGAAGGTGGGGCCCAAGAGATTACGGGATTTCTTTTAGGCGAAGTGGTGGGCGTTTGGATCGCGAAGGGCACGAAATTGCGCGAAAGGCGCGAAAGGAGGCATCAATGTCTCGTTCACTCTCGAAGCAAGGCTATCAGTTCGGGCAGCTTTCCTATGAGACGCTCGGCGCCTGCATTGACGTTCAGAGTCAGTTGGGCGTTCACTGCACAGAGGTGGATTATCAACGAGCTCTAGCGTTGGCTATCCCTAAACAGGGGCTGCATTTTCAACGCGAAGTGGAAATCCCCATCACCTACGACGGAGTTGTGGTAACCAAACGACGGGTGGACTTCGTCGTCTGGAATGACACTGACGAATTACTACTAGAAACCAAGGCCAAGAGCGCCATCTTGCCCGAAGACATTGAGCAATGTTTGCTTTACTTGCACCAGGGTGGTTACCGGCTGTGTCTACTGGTCAATTTTGGAGAGAAGCCATTGGGTATACGCCGCTTTGTGCACACACCTGAAGAAGAGGAATAAGCTACGAAAGGTTTTCGAGAGCGGGCGTTTGGATCGCGAAGGGCACGAAATTGCACGAAAGGCGCGAAAGGGATTTCGTGACTTTCGCAGGCTTTCGCGGATTTCGTGATCCAAAGGCCCACGAAGCCACGACAGCCGGAGATATGGCGCAGGTGAGGGAAATCGAGGTGGAGATAGACAGCCTGGCGGCGGGGTTGTGGGGGATCAGCGAACAGGAGTTGGACGAGTTAGAGCGAGGGTAGACGTTTGGATCGCGAAGTACACGAAATTGCACGAAAGGCGCGAAAGGGATTTCGTGATTTTCGCGGGCTTTCGCGGATTTCGTGATCCAAAGGCCCACGAAGCTACGGCAGCCGGAGATACGGCGCAGGTGAGGGAAATCGAGGCGGAGACAGACCGGCTGGCGGCGGAGTTGTGGGGGCTCAGCTAAGGCAGGCCACCTGTGTCAAACGCGCAGGTGGCTTTGGTATTGCCAAAGGAGGCGAAATCTGCTATACTATGCTTAGCCTGAGGGCTGGGGGTGCTCATCTGCGCAGTGACCCCAGAGCCCATTAGTGTATTGAAGGAGAGTAAGATGCGTAAAGCGATTTGGTTACTTGTGTTAACAGACATTGTCGTTATATCCACGGTTTTGTTCCTAACAGTGCCATTAGGAACAGGTCGAACAGCAAAAGCACAGGATAGGGATTCCCACTTGACAAAACCTAGAGCATCTTATACGAACTGCTACTACTGTGATTACTTGACCGAGTACGCCACTGCCCCATATAACTGTGGGTCCTGCACTTGGTGGGCCTGGTTGAATCGACAGGACTTGCCTTCTGACTTGGGCAATGCTGGTGAGTGGGATGACAATGCCCGTGGCCGCTGGCCTGTTGATACAACGCCTCGGGTGGGAGACGTTGTCGTCTTTGATCCTGGGGTTCAAGATGCGGGTGGATGGGGACACGTTGCCTATGTGATAGAAGTTTCCAGTCCCACTTCGTATAGAGTATCAGAGATGAATTGGGCTGGGCATTGGTGTCAAGTAACTATCAGGACTCCTCCCCCACCTGAACCTGGAGTCTGGTTCATTCACCGCAAAGAGACTTCCTCTCCTATCCTGAATTTCACTGCTGAGTTGTACGGTGCTCCAAGCAATAGACAAAGTGCCGCTGTTGAAATTGAGGTGCGTGAGGTCGGAAGCACTACTCACTTATTCAAACAAACTGCGGGGACCGACAGCAATGGACAATGTCGTGGTGTAGCGCTCTCAGGAGTCCAGCCAGGTCTTTACGATCTATATGCTAAGCCCATCGCACCAAGCGGCTATTTGAGAAAGAAGGCTGGCTATGTGACACTATCCTCCGGAACCAACACGGTTGATTTTAGCAAGGGAGGGGCCTCGAAATTTGCACCCGGTGACATAGATAAATATGGACAAGATAATTTGGTGAATATCCTCGATTTTTCCATGTTCCTTGACTACTACGCCACAGACAATCTACTTGCTGACTTTAATAGAGATGGAGAGGCAAATATCCTTGACTTCAGTGTTTTTCTTGATGTATATGGTCAAAATGGAGACGGGGAAGTTGGCGCCTACGGCCATTCGGGGAATCAACTAGCCCCAGTACAAAGCAGCACATCGGATGCTTACGTGGCTCTCATCCCTTATGGGGGAACGACATGGAATGTCGGAGAAATCTTTAACCCGGACATCGTCGTCGATACAGGGGACTATGCTACTGATGGTACCGATCTGATAGTGTTATATGATCCGTGCATTCTGGAAGTCCAGGACGAGGATCCCGCAAAAGAAGGAATCCAGATAAAGGAGGGAACTAGCCATAGTCCAGGGAAGATGTACTCTTCCTACCCAACAAACCACGTCGATACGTCCCTAGGAAAGATTTACCTACGGGGAACCATCGATGTCGGTTCCCAACCAGTAACGACTGGTTATGGCGAGTTTGGATCAATTCGTTTTAAAGCACAGTGTGGTATAGATCGAACCCCTGTCTCTATAGAGTATGTACCACAGTTCTCGGCGGATACTAACGTGGGGGGAAGTGAAAGTAAACGAGACGTCCTGGCTGGGGTTAACAGTTTTGATTATAGAATTAATGGAGACCCCGCATGCCTCATTGGCGACTTCGACTGTAGTTGTGAAGTGGATATAGCAGACGTCATGGAGGTAGCTAGCAGGTGGCGGATGACAGCCATGGACGTTGGCTGGCATCCCCGGTACGATCTGGACCGAGATGGAAACATCGACATAGTGGACATCATGAAGGTGGTGGCGAATTGGGGGAAGAGCTGTCAATAGCCTAGCGAAGCTTCGCCTAAAACTGATGATACACAATTTGAAACATGGCGGGGAATTCTAGTCAAATTAGAAAGGAGCAACAAATCATGGGAACGATCAACATCGCTTGGTGGAATCTGCAAAACTTCTTCGACACGGACGACGACCCGATCTCCAAGGACTTCGAGTACACGGCGGAGGCGGGCTGGACACAAGAGGTGTTCGAGGCGAAAAAGGCCAACCTGGCCCACGCGCTGAACGCCTTGCACGGTGGCGCCGGCCCGGAGCTGCTGGCCGTGGCGGAGATTGAAAAAGACGCCCTGCTGGCGGAACTCATCGCCGAGATGGGGAACCCCCACCTGAAAGTGGTCGAGGATCCGACCGGGACGAGAGACCTGCGTGGCATTGACGTAGCCATGGCCTACGACGAGCGAAAACTCTCGGTCCAATCCAGGACTTCTCATCTCGTTCACTTGAGGTATCGCACCCGCGACATCTTCGAGGTCGTCTTCGAGGTCAACGAGACGGGCGAAAAACTGGTGGTCATCGCCGGTCACTGGCCGTCCCGTCAGTTGGGGAGGTATCGCTCTGAGCCCTTGCGCTGCGCTGTCGCCGAACACATTGCTTATCTGGTGGAAGCCCACGTGAAGGTTGAGCCTGAGGTGTACGAGCAGTTGCGGGCCCAAAACGACCAGGACACTGTGCTGCAAACGTGGGAAACAAAGGTGATCGTCGTGGGAGACTTGAACGACGAGCCGGGTGACCGGAGCGTGGTGGATCACCTGCGAGCCTCCAACGACCTGGATCGCGTGATCGGGAGAACGAACGACATTGATGACTTTGAAACGGAAACCGCCGACTACCGGGCCCAGGAGGTGTTCCTGTTCAACCCGACCTGGAAGTTTCTTCCGCAACAACAGGTGGGGACCTACTTCCTGGATGGGCTCAGAAGCGGCGAGAAGTTCACCAACCGCTATCAGGTGCTCGACCAGTTGATCGCCAGCCGTGGCTTACTGACCGGGTCTGGGCTGACGCTGGATCTGGACAGTGTGGACATCTTCCGCGACTCTCTGGTGGCGACACCCAGCGGACGCCCCCGCCCCTTCAGCAAGACGACGAAGAAAGGGACGTCCGACCACTTGCCGCTGACGGCAGTGCTACGATTTGGGAACATCGGCCGCCGCGTCACTGCCGCCGACCGCGTTATCGTAATGAGGGAAGAGTAATCGCATGACCACATTTCAGCCCTTCGACATGGAACGCATGATGTCCAAGTGGGAGAACCTCGTGGAGTACAATCTGTCGGAGAGCGGCGTTCACCCCGTCACCGTTCGTGAACTGCTCGGCGATCCGACCCTGGTCGAGGAGCTGCTGGCCACGGAGCTGAACTACCCCCAGACCAACGGCAGCGTCGAACTGCGGGAGCACATCGCCGCGCTCTATCCCGGCGCGACGCCCGACAACGTCCTGGTCACCGTCGGGTGCGCCGAGGCCAACTTCATCACCCTCCAAACCCTTCTCGCAGCGGGGGACGAGATGGTGATGATGCTGCCCAACTACATGCAGATTTGGGGCATCGGCCACAACTACGGCTTTCGGGTCAGGGCCTTTCATCTGAAAGAAGACCGGGGTTGGGCCCCCGACCTGGACGAGCTGAACGAGGTTGTCTCGGAGAAGACGAAGCTCATCGCCGTCTGCAACCCCAACAACCCCACGGGCTACATCCTCACCCCGGAGGAGATGGACGCTATCGTGGCCGCCGCCGAGCGGGTCGGGGCCTGGCTCCTGGCCGACGAGGTCTACCGCGGAGCGGAGCGACTGACCGATGCCGAGACGCCCTCCTTCTGGAATCGGTACGATAAAGTGCTGGCCATGAACAGCCTGAGCAAAGCCTACGGTCTGCCAGGGCTGCGCATCGGCTGGGTGGTGGGGCCGGCGGACATCGTGGATGAGATCTGGGCTCGCCACGAATACACCACCATCAGCGCCACCATGCTGGCCAACAAGCTGGCGGCCATCGCCCTGTCTCCCCAGGTGCGGCCCCGTCTCATCCAGCGAGCACGAGACTACATCCGCCTCGGCTTTCCCATTCTGGATGGATGGCTGGAGAGCCACGAGGGAACCTTCACCCTGGTCCCGCCCCAGGCGGCGGCCATCGCCTTCGCCCGCTATCATCTCGACGTCAACTCCACCGAACTCGTGGAGCGGTTGAGGCGCGAAAAGAGCGTGCTCATCGTTCCTGGCGACCACTTTGGCCTGGATCACCACCTGCGAATCAGCTTCGGCCTGCCACCCGACTACCTCCGGGCAGGGCTGGACCGCATCCACCAATTGGTCGTCGAGTTGGGAGGCTAACACAAGAGAGGAGGAAATTGATGAAAACCTACACCTTTCACGTATCCCTGCCCGGCACAGGGCGGACATGGCGCAAGGTCGAGATGAGCGCCGATCAAACGCTGGAGGATTTGCACTTTGCCATCCAGGATGCCTACGAGTGGGACGCCGACCACCTCTACTCGTTCTTCATGAGTGGCCAAGCGTGGGATGAGAGCAGCGAGTATTGCCTACCCGAAGGCTCCGATCCGTGGGGAGAGCCTATAGACGACGAAGATGAAGAAGAATGGCCTGAGCCTACCCCCGAAGAGCACGAACAGGCCCTGCGCGCTCTTTTAGGCGGCGGTGAGGGGATGACGGTGGAGGAGATGCAAGCCTACGTGGATGCGTTTTTGGACGAGTACTTCGCAGAAGAAGATGAACTGGGCTCTGGCAACGTCCGGACCACGACGCTTGAAGAACTGGATCTGGAGCCAAGACAAGAATTCATATATCTCTTCGACTACGGCGACGAGTGGCGCTTCAAGGTGCGGGTGCACGCCATCAACGAGAACGCCGACCCTGAGGCCGAGTATCCCCGCCTGGTCGAATCGGTGGGCGAGGCGCCAGAGCAGTATCCCGCCTGGGACGAATAGGGCAAAGATGAGGTTCAGTTTTGCAAACTTACCTGGGTGAAATCATCGCCCTGACCACAGCCGTATGCTGGGCAGCCACGTCTCTTTTTTTCACGATTGCCGGCAAGCAGGTTGGTTCCCAGTTTGTTAACCGGGTGCGGTTGCCGCTGGCGACCTCGTTCCTGGCCATCACTCACCTGTTGTGGCAAGGCCAGGTGTTGCCCATCCACGCCGAACCGTCCCGCTGGGGTTGGCTGGGATTGTCCGCCATCCTCGGTCTGGTGCTGGGCGACAGCTTGTTGCTCCAGGCCTTTGTCCTGATCGGGACACGCCTTTCGATGCTGATGATGACGTTGGTGCCGGTGATCGGCACGCTGCTGGCCTGGGTCTTTCTGGGCGAAACGCTGAGCCCGTTGGAGATCAGCGCGATCATCGTGACGATGAGCAGCGTCGCCTGGGTGGTTTCGGAACAGAAGAACTCCAACTCTGTGGACGGCAACCCCAGAAATTATGTTATCGGTGTGCTGTGCGGAATCGGCGGCGCGTCCGGGCAGGCGTTGGGGCTGATCCTATCCAAGCGCGGGATGGTCGGCGATTTTCCGGCCCTTTCGGCGAGCCTGATGCGGTTGTCGGTGGCGTCAGTTGTCATCTGGCTGTGGGCGTTGATCCAGGGCCAGTTCCGCCCCACCGTCGAGGGATTGCGCGTCAGGCGTACCCGATGGGCCATCCTGGGCGGGACGGTTGCGGGGCCATTCATGGGCATGACGCTCTCGCTGGCAGCAGTCCAGTTAGCTCCCGTGGGAATCGCGTCCACGCTGATGTCGCTGAGTCCGGTGCTCCTGCTGCCGCTGGCACACTGGATTTTCAAAGAGCGCATCACCCAACGGGCCATCGTCGGGACAGTGGTGGCGATGGTGGGAGTGGCGATGATTTTTTGGACGTAAGATTGACTTCTCGCAGTTTGTATGCTATACTACCAACCATGAAGTACGCTGTAGGCATTGGCATCCAAGAGAAATCCATTAAACCCCCCGCCGTACAATACGCTACTCTGCTGGACGTTATCGAAAGCCAGCGTTTGCACCGGCTTGAGGAAATCTATTCCCTTCGCGATGCGGCAACCGTAAGGCGTTTCTTGCACGTTTGCCCACAACTCGTTGAGGTGCTTCTTGAGGCTCGCGTCCACCTGCAGAAGTACTTTGGGCCTGATCCTCAGGTGACACTGGAAGTCATCAGTGATCCCGAAGCGGAAAGCATAGACGAACTGTTCGCCTACATCCACACTTCTCTTCCTGTTGATGAGGCCCTGGCTCGACTAGACAGGCTCGACGAGGAGTGGTTTCTGGATCAACTCGATCGGATTGATGGGCAGTTCAATTTTA
This sequence comes from Chloroflexota bacterium, assembly GCA_030611885.1. Lineage (GTDB taxonomy): Bacteria > Chloroflexota > Anaerolineae > VGOG01 > VGOG01 > JAUWOY01. Next base: position 13,428 of record JAUWOY010000029.1, read on the forward strand.
ACCTGGAGTTTGCATGAGCTTCGACTGGGCTGATTTTCTTACGCTGGCCGATGCACTGGTGCGCGACCCAAATTTGCCTGGGCCAGAGGAAGCATGCTTACGCACGGCCATCAGTCGCGCTTACTACGCCGCCTTCCGCGTTGCCCGGAACTTTGGGCGGGATAGAAGGGAATTCATACCAACAGAAACAGGCCGGAACCACTGGCTGGTCATGAATTACTTCAGATCATCGCCTGATCGAATCCGTCGGAAGATCGGTCTCAACCTGGACCGGCTGTACGACAATCGGACAAGCGCAGACTACGACGATACCCTGGCCGGCAGACCGATTGCCCTGGCTCGGTCATCGGTCACCGTAGCGCGGAATGTGCTCAACGCTCTAAACTCCTTGTAGCCAGAGGGGAGTGGTTACTATAGAAATCAAGCCCCTGGTAGAGCCAGGGGCTTTTGTTATCACGCCTGTCTACAAGGGGTATCATCGGAGGGATGGGGAGGTGGCGGAGTTGGAGGAGAGGTTATGAATGCTCGTGAGCGACTGTTGACCGCGCTAGATGGAGGCGAACCGGACCGCGTACCTTGCGCGTTTGGCTTTTACCACGTGGACCTCGAGAGCCTGGTCCCGCCTGGTCAGTACCGGGATAACATGGTGGATGTGCACTTTGTCGAGTTTCCTCTCTCGCCTGAGGAGGAGAAACTGCGGCGTTTGGCCCGGCCTTTTGAGCCGGACACGCGGCTGGGCACTCCCGCTCAGGTGACGACCTACACCCGCTGGGATTACCGCCCCGAAACTCCCGACTGCCGCAATCCCCTGGCCCGCGCCCGCTCGCTGGACGATCTGCGCAGCTTTCCCTTCCCCGACGTCAGCGCGCCCTACCACGTCGAGGCTCTGGGCCGCCAGGTACGAGACCTGCACGCCCGCGGCTTGGCCGCTGGCGGCAACCTGCCCCACCTGGGCGGCGAACTGTTCGAGGCCGCCTGGCGGCTGCGCGGCCTGGAGAATTTCCTCCTGGATCTGCTCGAGCGCCCCGCCTGGGCGCACTTTCTCCTCGACCGACTGGCCGACCTGGCCCGCCGCAACGCCGAAACTCTGGCCCGGGCCGGCGTGGACGTGCTGGCCCTGGACGATGACGTGGGGATGCCGGGGACGATGATGATCAGTCCGGCCACCTGGCGCGAGTTCTTCAAGCCGCGCCTGGCGATGATCATCCAGGCGGCCCGGGCCATCAAGCCCGACCTCCGCGTCGTCTACCACAGCGACGGCTACTTCGAGCCTATCGTTGGCGACCTGATGGAGATCGGCGTGAACGCCATCAACCCGCTGCAGCCCGATCACATGGACGCCGCCCGCATTCGCCAGCGGTTCGGCCCCCAGTTGGCGCTGTGGGGCACGGTGGGCTATCACACCACTTTCAGCTTTGCCACGCCCAACGCCATCCGCAGGGAGGTCAAGCACCGCATCGAAACCCTGGGCCGCGCCGGGCTCATCCTCTGCCCCGCCTACGACATTGACGAGCCGGACATCCCGTGGGAGAATATCGCCGCCTTCCTGGAAGCGGTCGAGGCGTACGGTTAGAATAGATTGAATTGGAGGACATTCATTCATGGCCATACTGATCACCGTTATCAAGGAGTGGGTCGAAAGCCTGGTTGTTGGGATGGGATACCCAGGGATCATCTTCGTCATGGCGCTGGAAAATGTGTTCCCGCCCATCCCCTCCGAAGCCATTATGCCCCTGGCGGGCTACCTGGCCGCAACTCAACCAGCGAAGTTTCACCTCCTGTGGGTTACCGTTGCCGGCACCATCGGCTCGGTCGTTGGGGCGATAGCGCTGTATGCCTTCGGCTATTGGGCTGACGAACCGATCGTGCGCCGCTTCATTCGTCGCTTCGGCAAGTTCCTTCTCATTTCAGAAAGGGACCTGGACAAGGCCATCGAATGGTTCACCCGCTATGGCGACTGGGTGATCTTCTTCGGACGGCTGGTGCCGATCATTCGCAGCCTGGTCTCCATCCCGGCCGGCTTTCGCAGCGAAGGCAAACCGATGCCGATGGGTCGCTTCCTGGCTTTCACTGTCGTGGGCACGGCGGCCTGGAGCTTTCTGCTGGCTTATGCCGGGATGATCCTCGGCGAGCACTGGGAGTTAATCATCGGGATCATTGACCGCTACGAGCAGGTCGTGATCGTCGTGCTGATCGTGCTGATCGGCATCTTCCTATGGAAGCGGGCCATCTCGCCGCTGCTACGCCGTCGCGCCATAGATTGAGGCTGGCTTTTTTTCGCTTCCAGTAGTATAATTAGGGCCATAGCCTTTCGGCCCCACTGGGGGGCAAGTCTGGAAGGGGGTGCAAATATGTCAGGACATTCCAAATGGTCAACGATCAAACGCAAGAAGGGGGCAACGGACGCCAAGCGAGGCCAACTCTTCACCAAGCTGGGGCGCGAGATCGTCCTGGCGGCGCGGGAGGGCGGCGACCCCACCGTTAACTTCAAGCTGCGCCTAGCCATAGACAAGGCCAAGGCAGCCAACATGCCCAAGGACAACATTGAGCGGGCTATCAGACGGGGCACCGGCGCCGAAAAGGGTGCAGAGCTCGAGGAGGTACGCTACGAAGGCTACGGCCCCCACGGGGTGGCGCTGCTGGTGCACGTGCTCACGGACAATCGCAACCGGGCAGTGTCCAATGTGCGCCGCGCCTTCAACCGCTACGGTGGCAGCCTGGGTGAGAGCGGCTGCGTAGCCTGGCTCTTCGAGTCCAAAGGCTACATCACCATCTCCCCCGACGATTCCGATCCCGACGAGCTGGCTCTGATAGCCATAGACGCCGGCGCCGATGATGTCACCGTCGGGAGCGACCTGGTGGAGGTCTTCACCCTGGCCACTGACTTCCAAAAAGTCAAAGAGTCATTGGAGAACAACGGAATCGCCCTGAATTCGGCGGAGATCTCCATGCTTCCCAGGAGCCTGGCGGAGCTAGGGGAGAAGGAAACCATAAAAGCCATGATCCTCATTGATGCCCTGGAGGAGCTGGATGACGTCCAACAGGTCTCCTCCAACCTGAACATCACCGATGAGATGATGGCCAAATACGAATTGGTCAGCTAGTCAGATAGTCGAGTGGTCAGGTGGTCAGGTGGTCGGGAGGTCGAGCCTGCTCCTCTGCTCCCTTTGAGCTTTAGGGCTCCCCTGCTTCCTTGATTGGATAACTACCGATGAGTGAAAACGAGAACCTGGTCCTGGGGATTGATCCCGGCACGGCCATCACCGGCTACGGCCTGGTATGGAGTGAGGGAGATGATCTGAGATTGGTGGATTACGGGGTGATAACCACTTCTTCGGATGAATCACAGCCCCAGCGACTGCAGGAGATTTACCGCCAGTTGACGGCTCTTATCCAGGAGCGGCAGCCTGCGGAGGCGGCAGTGGAGAAGCTCTTCTTCAGCCGCAACGTTCGCACCGCGCTGAGCGTAGGCCAGGCGCGAGGGGTGGCCCTGCTCGCGATGGCCAACGCTGAGCTCGAAATCCACGAGTACACGCCCCTGGAGGTCAAGCAGGCGGTGGTCGGCTACGGGCGAGCCACCAAGAATCAGGTGCAGGAAATGGTCAAGGTGCTCCTGCGGCTGGATAGCGTGCCCCAACCCGACGACGCTGCCGACGCCATCGCCGTGGCCATCTGCCACATCCACTCCGCTCGGATGCTGAGCCTGGCCAGACAAGCTGAGGAAATCGAGGGAAGATGATCGCCAACCTGAAGGGGAAGATCGAGGCCATCGGGAAAGACTACCTCGTCATCGGTGTGGGGGGGATCGGCTTCAAGGTCTACGTCCCAACCTCGGTGCTGGAGACTTCTGAGGGCCTGGGCCGCCAGGTGGAGCTCTTCACTCACCTCCACGTGCGGGAGAACGACCTGACCCTCTACGGCTGCGGCAGCGAGGATGAGCTGGCCCTGTTTGAGCTGCTGCTGGGCGTCTCAGGCGTGGGCCCCAGGGTGGCCCTGGCTATGCTCTCCACCATGTCGCCCGATTCGCTGCGCCTGGCCATCGCCCAGGGGAACGCCGTGGCGTTGACCAGGGTGCCTGGCATCGGCCCCAAGATGGCCAAGAAGATCGTCTTCCATCTCAAGGACAGGATTGCGGTCGAGGTCGGCCCAGAGGCGGTGCCCTTTCTTACTGATGCCGACGCCGAAGTCATCGCCGCCCTCACCAGCCTGGGCTACAGCGTGGTCGAAGCCCAGGCCGCCCTTCAGTCCCTGCCTGCTGAGGAGATGGCGATAGAAGAAAGAGTGAGGTTGGCGCTGGCTTACTTTGCTCGAGGATGAACATGGTCGCCTTTGGGGCAGTGAATTCGCGGGGGTAAGAGCTATGAGCGAGTACCTGATGAAACAGTTCCGGAAGCGCTGGCAGGCAGTAGCGGCCCTGGAGAGGGAAGAACAACGAGAGGCCTCTGTCGCCTTGCGCTGGCAACAGTTGAATGCCATCCTGAGGCTAGCGATAGGCCTGGGGTTGCCCCTGAGAGAGCAATTCGAGGAAGAAATCGTTCGCCAGCGCTGGGCCAAGTTGAAAGGCACTCAGCTATGACCGCATCCAAAGAGATCGCACCGTTGTTAGGCCCCATAGCAGCCTTGCAGCGGCTGCTGGCGCGTTTCGGTGATCAAGGCATGGTTATTGGCGGCGTCGCTGCCAGCCTGCTGGGCAAGCCCCGCCTGACCGCCGATGTAGATGCGGTTATCCTCCTGTCCGTAGAGGATCTGCCACACCTGGTGGAAGCAGCCGCACAGGAAGGACTCTTGCCGCGCATCGCCAATGCAGAAGACTTCGCCCGGCGGCATCGGGTTCTCCTCCTGCGCCATCAGAAGAGCGGCATCCACGTGGACATCTCCCTGGGAGTGTTGCCTTTCGAGGTGGAGGCTGTGGAACGCAGCATCGTTCATCATGTTGGCTCGCTGGCCATCCGTCTCCCCACCCCAGAGGATCTGATCATTTTCAAGGCGGTCGCCCATCGGCCCCAGGACTTGTTGGATATTCAGGCGATCATCGAGAGCCATCCCGACCTGGATCGAGAGCGGATTCGGTATTGGGTCGGCGAGTTTGCTCATGTTTTGGAGATGCCAGAGCTCTGGGAGGACATCGCTTCCTGGCTCATTTCCCCACACAAAACTCGCTGAAGATGGTTTCTAAAAGATCCTCAGTAATCGTCTCGCCCGTGATCTCACCCAAAGCGTTCGCGGCCGATGTGAGATCAATGGCCACGAAGTCAGCAGGCATCCCCCGCGTGTGAGCCCCCTGCGCGCTGGCCACGTGATCCAAAGCCCTCTTTAAGATATCCTTGTGGCGAGGGCTGGAGACCAAAGGCTCATCGGAAGCCAGTACCTGACCAGAGAAAACGACCTCTACAATCGCCTCCTCCAATTCCTCTAACCCCTCTCCCGTCAGAGCCGATACCTCCACCCGCGTCGCTTCAGGTAGGATGTCAAAGTCACCCCCCGCTCTCGGCAGGTCAATCTTGTTGACCACCAGGATGGCGGTCTTGCCCGCGGCCAGGCCAGCGATCTGGCAGTCAGCTTCGGTGAGAGGCTCGCTCCCATCCACGACCAGGAGGGCCAGATCGGCCTGAGCCAGCGCTCTCCGGCTGCGCTCGATGCCCAATTGCTCAATGACGTCTTCCGTCTCGGCGACGATGCCAGCGGTATCCACCAAAACCAAGGGGATGCCCTGCAGATTGAGGGTCTCCTCCAGGGTGTCGCGGGTTGTGCCGGGGATGGGGGTGACAATGGCCCGGCTGGTGCGCAACAGGGCATTGAGCAGAGACGACTTGCCCACGTTCGGCCTGCCGACGATGGCCGTGCGGATCCCCTGGCGGTAGATCATCCCCCGGTCGGCGTGGGCTAACAGCTTCTCCAACTGCCCACGCGCTTCCTCCAGATCGGGCGCGATGTCCCGCTCTGGGATCTCGTCATCCTCGAAATCAATGGTCGCCTCCAGATAGGCCAAAACGTTTATGAGCTGTCCGCGCACAGCCCGAACCTGGTCGGAGAGTCGCCCTTCCAACTGACCCACGGCCACCCGTAGCCCGGCCTCGGTCTTGGCTCGCACGATGTCCAGCACCGCTTCGGCCTGAGCCAGGTCTATCCTGCCGTTGATAAAGGCCCGCAGCGTGAACTCGCCTGCGGAAGCCAGCCGCGCCCCTTGCCACAGGCACAGCTCCAGAATACGGCGCAGGGGAACGATGCCGCCGTGGCAGTTGATTTCGGCTACGTCTTGGCGGGTATAGGTGCGGGGAGCCTTCATGTAGGAGGCCAGCACCTCATCAATGACCTCAGCGGTCTCAGGATCAACGATGTGGCCGTAGTGCAGATAGTTTGGAGTTTGAAGTTTGAAGTTTGAAGTTTGAAGTTTGGCACGTTTGCCTTTAACGAAGATTTTCTGTAGGATGGCCAGGGCCTCGGGGCCGCTCATCCTGACGATGCCGATCCCTCCCTCACCGATGGGGGTGGAGATGGCGGCAATCGTGTCATCCAAGCTATACATCGTCACACCTTCAATCCAGACTTCGGAGGTTTTCAGACGTGATTCCGTCAGCAAACTAACCAGACAATCAAAGCAGCTTTGCCAACAGAGGCGCTGACGGAAACCTCCGAAGTCTTAAGTTGAGTAAAGCGCGCGATACATGGCGTAGTGCTCATAGACCTTCTCAACGTAGCGCCTGGTCTCGGCATTGGATATGCTCTCCACGAAGAGGTCATCGTCGCCATCCTCTACCAACTCCAACCAACGGGCTGCGTTGCCAGGTCCGCCGTTGTAAGCGGCCAGGGCAGCAAAAAGGTTGTTCTCAAAATCCCTCAATTGTCGGGCCAGGTACCAGGCCCCGAACTTGACGTTGAGGTAAGGCCGATAGAGAAGTTTGGGTTGATAGTTCTTCCAGCGCAACTGGAGGGCAATCCAGTCGCCAGTGGCAGGCATGACCTGAGTTAAACCCTGCGCCCCGGCCCAGGAGGCAGCCTGACCTTGGAAGAGGCTCTCCTGCCAGATCAGGGCGAAGAGCAGCAACGGATCAAAGCCATTGGCCTGGGCCTCAGCCACCACCAGGTCATCGAAGTAAATGGGATAAACCAAGCGTTGGAAAAAGTGCGGCGCCTGGCCGACCGACTCGACCGGAGAGAGCAGGATCAATCTCTTGGCACAGAGGATGGACAGACGATACACGCCCCGCTCGCGGAAGGCTAAAGCAAGTTGATAGAGGATCAAAGGATCGGTAAGCACCTCTTTTCGCAAGGCATCGAATTCTGCCCTATTCTCGTCCAGCAGGCCCACAGCCAGCAGATCCTCACCTCGCTGGAAGCGTAGATATTCCTCTATCGTGGGGCTCAGGCTACCCAGGTCGTGACTCGGCCCCTCCAGCCAGGTGGCCAGCCAGGCTTCGGCCTCCTCTCGCTCGGCCGTCTCGTCAAGGGCCTGGATTTGGTAATCCAGGCCGAGCGAAGTTGACTGGCTCAGGTCTCTAGCCCGCAGGCCGTAATACGCTTCCTCGTCAGCAGACGCCGCTTTCTCAAAGTAGGTACGAGCTTCTCTCGTTTTGCCCAGCTTGAGCAGCGCCTTTCCCACCCAAAAGAGGGTCTGGGTATGCAGGTCGGATTCCTCGTAAGCATCCAGCAACTCCTGCCAGGCTTCGATGGCTTTCTCGCCTTCATCCAGCCGGTAATAGCACAGCCCCGCCTGGAAGAGAGCTGCCGTGGCGTGCGGCCCCTCAGGATACCTCGTCTGCAAATCCAGATAAGCGCGCGCTGCTTCGTCGTAGTCCTTGTCTGCCTCAGAGAGGGCAGCAGCCCGCCAGAGGGCCTCCTCCGCTAACTCATGGCTTGGGTAGAGCCGGGCAAACTCCCGGTAGGTGCTCAGAGCTTCGTCAGGGCGGTTTTGGCTGGCAAAAGCCTGGGCCGTCCCCAGCCAGGCCTGACCGAAATACTCGCACGTGGGGTAAGACCCAATGAGAACGTCAAACGCGCTCATGGCCGATTCATAAGAACCTACGGCCAGGTAAGCAAGGCCGATGTAGTAGTAAGGATCGCCTTCATGATCCAAGTTGTGCTCGACGTAGCGGTAGAAGGCTTGAATAGCAGGCCAATAAGCGCCAGCATAGTAATCCACCAGCCCCCGCTGATAGTCATCCACCTCGACGCCGGCCTCCACCAACTCCACCAGTGCCTGATAAGCATACCAGGCCTGAGGATAGCGGTCCACTGCTTCCAAAAAGTGCTCGTGGGCCTCCTCTGTCTTCCCCCACTCCAGATACGCCTTGCCGATCAGGTACTCGAACCTGGCCCGCTGGTAGTCCTTCTCCGCTTTTCTGAGAAGGGCTTCATACCAGGTGATGGCCTCAGCGTACTTAGCCGCGGTCGAATAAGCATCGGCCACTTTCTCCATGAGCTGAATCTCCCGATCAGAGTCTGGGGATTCTTTGAGAGCTTCCCTATAGGACACGATAGCTTGAGAGTAGTCTTCCAGATTCACGTAGCAATCGCCGATGAGCTCGTGCACGTAGTCAACTATGACATCCTTCTGAGCCAGGTACTGGCGGTAGTATTCGATGGCGGTCACACAATCCCCCATCCGTTCATGGCTTCTAGCTATGAGAAAGAGGGCTTGGGCGCAGCGCTCATCATCAGGATGATCCCGCAGAAATCTCTCGAGGGCCTCTTCCGCCAGTTGATAGTCCCCATTCAAAAAGTGAGTTTCGCCAATGAGGAAACTGGCCTCCCTGGCCTCCTCTGCAGCTTTGCTGGATAGAAGGACCTCGTATTCAGCGATGGCCCGCGCGTAGTCGCCGTTCCTCTGATAAGTGCGCCCGACCTCAAGGCGCTCGGCGGGCTGAGGCGTCGCGGTGGGGGTAGGCGTAGGTGTAGAGGTGAGAGTAGGCGTGGGGGTGAGGGTAGGTGTAGGGGTAGGAGTGCAAGTAAGGGTGGGCGCAGGTGTGGGAGTGAGGATGGGCGTAGGTGTGGGAGTGAGGGTGGGCGTAGGTGTGAGAGTGAGGGTGGGAGTCAAGGTGGCGGTAGAAGTGGGTCTAGGCGTGGCCGTCGGCACCGGCGTGGCCGTAGGAGATGGCGTGTTGACCGGTCTCCGGCAACCTATGACCGTGAAAGCCAAAGCCAGTGCAACCGCTATGATTTTACAGACCGATGTTCTCCAATTCATACCCTTATTATCCCCACATTGGCGAGGATTGTCAACTTACGTGAGTTTGACAAAAAACCCTAGATATGTTACTATAAGCGCCAACAACTCGATAATCTGGACACTCTTATCCAGAGGGGTGGAGGGACCGGCCCTGCGAAGCCCCGGCAACCAGGTTCGTGGTTCGTACATTCGTAATTCGTAGATTCGTGGTTTGTGAATTCAGATTGCTGCTGATGCTACAGATCTACGAATCCCGAATGTACGGATTACGGATCTACGAACCACGGTGCCAATTCCGGCAGAGCGCTGCTCCGGCGTTCTGAAAGATGAGATGTAATCTTGGCTTTATCTCTCATCAAGAGAGATTTTTTGTTGTCTGGTGAGGAAGTGCAATCATGCGAACCATCGAGTGGGACGACGGCGTGGTGAAGATGATTGACCAGCGCAAGCTGCCCCGGGAGTTCGTGATCGTTCAGTTCACGGACCATCGGGAGGTGGCGCGGGCTATCAAGGAGATGTACATCCGTGGCGCACCAGCCATCGGAGCGGCAGCGGCTTTCGGCCTGGCCTTGTGCGCACGAAGTAGCAAGGCAAAAAGCCCAGCCGAACTGCTGGCCGACCTGGAGCAAGCGGCTGACACTCTACTAAAGACCCGCCCTACGGCGGTCAACCTCCCCTGGGCCCTGGGGCGGATGTTGGAGGTGGCGCGAAAAACTGAGTATACCGAAGCGGAGCAGATAGCGAACGCACTGGTGGCCGAGGCCCAGCGCATCGCCGACGAGGATGTGGAGATCAACAAGCGCATGGCTGCTCAAGGAGCGGAGCTAATCGAGGACGGGTACAACGTCCTGACTCACTGCAACACCGGCTCCCTGGCTACCGTGGACTACGGTACCGCCTTGGGGGTGATCCGCACCGCCCACGAGCAGGGAAAGCGCATCCACGTCTGGGTGGACGAGACCAGGCCGAGGTTGCAGGGAGCGCGCCTAACGGCCTGGGAGCTGATGCGCTATGGCATCCCCATGACCCTCATTGCCGACAACGCCGCTGGCCACCTCATGCGCACGGGCCAGGTTGACATCGTCCTGGTGGGAGCCGACCGGGTGGCCGCCAACGGCGACGTGGCCAATAAGATCGGCACCTACAAGCTGGCTGTACTGGCCCAGGAGAACGGCGTCCCTTTCTACTCGGTCTGTCCCACCTCGACCGTTGACCTGTCGCTGCCCTCAGGCGATCAGATCACCATTGAGGAGCGGGATCCGGCTGAGGTTACACACGTAGGCGGAGTAGGCATCGCCCCCGAAGGGGTGCCCGTTTATAACCCTGCCTTCGACGTCACTCCTCACCGCTACATCACGGGCATCGTGACCGAGGAAGGGATCATCACTCCACCCTTCGCGCCAGGCCTGAGGAGGGCCAAAGCCCTAGTGTAAGCTTAAGGCTCAAAGGCCCGTCCCCGGGCCGCCCCGGGGACGGGGCTCAGAGCTTAAGCAGCTACTCAGGACAAGGGGTTTCCGATGAGAAAATTTGAGCCTAACCTGCTGCCCCTGCACGTCGGCAGCCTCCCCCATACGGATCCGCAAGCCGCTTGTGAGCTGGTATCGAAGCATTTTCCTCACATTTCCACCTGGCCACAGCTTCCCAGGCGCACCTTTTTGGAGAACATGTACGTTCAGTTCAGCGAGGGCTTCCCCGGCGTGGTGCTGGAGGGCGAGCGCATCTACGTGGATCGGGCTAAAGACCTGGACCCCGATCTGGAGCGTCTCTACATGGCCTATCTGGAAAACGATTTGAGCTACGGCGCCCTCGGTGCTGACTACGCGGCTGGCCTGGCGGCATTTCCCCAGGCGCTATCGGCCAGCGGCAGCCAACCGGCGGTAGTTAAGGGGCAGGTAACGGGGCCCATCAGTTGGGGGCTCACCGTGGTTGATCAGGATCGCCGCCCGGTACTCTACGACGACATCCTGGCTGACGCCCTGGCCAAGCACCTCCGCCTCAAGGCCGCCTGGCAAGAGCAGGAGCTGCGCCAGATAGCGCCGACCACCCTGGTTTTCATTGACGAGCCATACATGAGCGCATTCGGCTCGGCCCATATATCCCTGAACAGAGAGCAAGTGATAATCCTCCTGGAGGAAGTTTTCGCCGGTCTCACGGGGCTAAAAGGCACCCACTGCTGCGGCAACACCGACTGGTCGCTGCTGCTGTCCACTTCGGCGGAGGTCATAAGCTTTGACACCTACAGCTACGCCCAGGCCTTTTCCCTGTACGCCGGGGATGTGAGGGCTTTTCTGAAGCGCGGGGGCATCATAGCCTGGGGCATCGTCCCTGCGGACGATGAAAAAGCTTTAATGAACGAGACGGTGGAGAGCCTGATCGCGCGATTGCACGAGGCGATGAACCTGTTGGTAAGGAAAGGCGTCTCCTTTGATGATCTCATCAACTCCTCGCTGATCACCCCTTCCTGTGGCCTGCGCACCCTCTCGGAGGAAGCAGCGGAACGCGCTTTCGAGCTGACAGTAGGGGTCTCGGAGACGATGAGGGAGAGATATGGTGCTTGATCCCAAGAAAGTCGTTATACTCTGCGGGGGAAGAGGCACCCGCATGGAGCACGAGACGGAGTTTCGGCCTAAGCCGCTGGTGCCCATCGGCGATAAGCCCATCCTGTGGCACATCATGAAAATCTACGCCCACCACGGTTACAAGGACTTCGTGCTGTGCCTGGGCTACAAGGGCGCGATGATCAAGCGCTATTTCCTCGACTACGAGTGCATGACCAGGGACTTCACCATCACCCTGGGGCCGAAACATGAGCTGGCCTTCCACGACACTCACGATGAGGAGGACTTCACCGTCACCCTGGCCGATACCGGCCTGGAGACCAACACCGGCGGCCGCATCAAGCGGATCGAGAAGTACATCGAGGAGGACATCTTCTTCGCCAGCTACGGTGACGGCGTGGCCAACATTGATATCGCCGCCCTGCTGAGGTTTCACCAAGAGATGGGGAAAATCGCCACCGTGACCGGGGTGCACCCCTTCTCTCGTTTCGGGGTGGTGCAGAGCGATGGCAGGGGCCTGGTCACCGCCTTCAAAGAGAAGCCTCAAGTGAATGGCCTGGTGAGCGGCGGCTTCTTCGTCTTCAACCGAGAGGTGTTCGACTACCTCGATGAGAACAGCGTCCTCGAAAAGGGGCCTTTGGAGCGATTGGCTGCCGATGGGCAACTGGCCGTCTATCGTCACGACGGCTTTTGGCAGTGCATGGATACGCGAACCGATCTGCGCATCCTGAACGAGCTATGGGCCTCAGGTAGCGCGCCGTGGAAGATTTGGTAAGCACGAACAAGCCTTGGATCAACCATCGAGAGGCCAGCGAGCGTCGGTCGAGTGCGCAGCGTATCGAGACCAGCGAGCGAGTCTAGGGGCACAACCCGCTTGGCTTCGATACGTCGCTTCGCTCCTACTCAACCGGCGCTGACCTATCACTCGCCCTAATAGCTATTCGCATCAACGAAGGATTGGAAATGATACAGGATGACTTCTGGCGAGATAGAAACGTCTTCGTCACCGGCTGCACCGGCATTCTGGGCTCCTGGTTGACCAGGGCTTTGGTTGACCGAGGGGCCAACGTGGTGGGCTTGATCTACGACGAGGATCCCCGATCGCAGCTCGTCCGCTCAGGCTACGACAGGCGTATCATCCGCGTGCGCGGCTCGGTTACTGACTACGCGCTGATGGAGCGGGTGTTCAACGAATACGAAGTTGACGCCTGCTTCCACCTGGCGGCCCAGGCCCTGGTCACCGTCGCCAACCGCGCTCCGCTGTCCACCTTCGAGACCAACATCAAAGGCACGTGGATCCTACTGGAGGCTGCCCGCCGCTGCCCAACGCTCACCCGACTGGTGATCGCCTCCAGTGATAAAGCCTACGGCGAGCACGAGGTTCTACCCTACAGCGAGGACGCGCCGCTGCAGGGTCGGCATCCCTACGACGTCTCCAAGTCCTGCGCTGATCTCATCGCCCTGGCCTACACCGAGACCTACGGCCTGCCGCTGGGCATCACTCGCTGCGGGAACATCTATGGCGGCGGCGACCTGCACTGGGATCGAGTAGTGCCAGGCACCATCCGCTCGGTGCTCCAGGGTGAACGCCCCATCGTGCGCAGCGACGGCACCCCGACCCGCGACTATCTCTACGTCGAGGACATCGTCAGCGCCTACATCCTGCTGGCCGAACACCTGGACGACCCAGCGATTCAGGGTCAAGCCTTCAACTTCGGTCTCAACGCTCCCAAGACAGTGCTGGGGATGGTCGAGGCTATCCTGGAGGTGGCTGGCCGCCCAGACCTGGAGCCCATCATTCTCAACCAGTCCCTCCACGAGATACGTCATCAATACCTTAACAGCGAGAAAGCCAGACGGCTGCTGGGCTGGCAGCCACAGTGGACACTGGAAGCTGGTTTGCGGGAGACGTTGGCCTGGTATCAAGAGTTCTTTGTTGAGGAGAGGAGAATGCGAGATGGCTGAAGAAAAGCAGTTGAAAGAAGCGCAGCTAGCCTACGGTGCTGCGCCCGCAGACTTGGTAGAGCCGATCATCCTCAAACGGGATGGGCAACCGGTATTTGCAGTTCTCCCCTTCGAGGAGTATCGTCGGCTGCGGGATCTGGCAGAGCGCGCGCGGGTTGAAGCAGAGACTGGGTGGAAGGAGCGGTTTGACCGTCTCCTAGCAGATGTTCACAGCCGCCCAACTCAGTACTCGCCCGAAGAGATAGAGGCTGAAATCACCATTGCCATGAACGAAGTCAAGGAGATGCGTCGTGCCCGTCGTGGTGGTCGTTGATACTGAGGTTGGGGAATGACATCGCTGGAGGGCGTGCGCGTTCTGGTCACTGGCGCCACCGGCTTCATCGGCTCGCACCTGGCCGAACGGCTGGTGGCCGAGGGGGCTGAGGTCACACTGGCCGTCGAGCCTGGGGCAAGCAAAGCCAACATCGCGAGCATCCTGGACGAGGTGCGCGTTCACGAGCTTGACCTGCGTGAGGGCCAGATGGTGCGGCGGTTGGTGCGAGAGTGTCAACCGTCCAAGGTCTATCACCTGGCCGCCGTGGGCGTCACCGAGCCAGGCATAGACCCGCTGCTCGCCGTGCAGGTCAACGTGATGGGGACGCTGAACTTTCTGGAGGCGCTCAAAGAGACGGAGTTCAACTGCTTCGTCAACACCGGCACCTGCTACGAGTACGGCCACAATGATCCACCCATGCGCGAAGATCAAATGGTTGATCCCATCAACGCCTACGCCGCCTCCAAGTCGGCGGCCTGGCTCTTTTGCAACATGTACCACAGGACGCGCGGCTACCCCATCGTCACCGTGCGGCCCTTCACCGTCTACGGCCCACGCCAGAGCGCACGAGCCCTCATCCCCCAGACGATCATCTCTGCACTGCGAGGGGAGGACTTTGCAATGACCGGCGGAGAGCAGACCCGCGATTTCACCTACGTTGACGACGTGGTTGAGGGCTACATCAGGGCCTCCCTTTCGGAAAAAGCCATCGGACAGACCATCAACCTGGGCGCAGGGGAAGAGCGTCCTATCAAGGACGTGGTACTGAAGGTGCTGGAGTTGATGGACCATCCTGTGAAGCCCTTGATCGGGGCGTTGCCCTATCGTCCCAGGGACATAAGGCGACTCTACTCCGACAGTAGCAAAGCCAGGGAGCTGTTGGGATGGCAGCCGCAGGTGGGCCTGGAAGCTGGGCTGAGAAAGACCATTGGATGGTACACCGAACAGTTCAAAGCTCAAAGCTCAAAGTTCAAATGGATTTAGGACACAGATTTACACAGATGAACACAGATGAAAAGGAAAAAAATCTGTGAAAATCCGCGTTAATCTGTGTCCCATCCTTGCTCAAAATCCAAAGCGGGAGCTTTCCATGAGTGATGCCGACTCTCTGAAGCGCGAGATCTTCGAGAAGGTCGCGGAATTTTACAGCCTGGAGCACGGGGAGCAAGCCTTCATCCCCGGTCAGACTAAAATCCACTACGCCGGACGAGTTTATGACCAGCGGGAGATGATCGCCATGGTGGATTCTGTGCTGGAATTCTGGCTGACCATGGGGCGCTACGCCGAGAAATTCGAGGAAGAGCTCGGCAGATTCCTGGGCGTCTCGGAAGTGATATTTGTGAACTCTGGCTCTTCAGCCAACCTCCTGGCCGTGGCGACGCTCTGCTCCAAGGAGTTGGAGGGCCATTTAGAACAAGGCGATGAGGTGATCACCCCCGCGGTCACTTTCCCCACCACCGTTGCCCCCCTGATTCAAAACGGCCTGATCCCCGTTTTCGTGGATTGCGAGTTAGGCACCTACAACCTCGACGTCTCCGCTTTGGAAGAAGCCATCTCCGAAAGGACCAAGGCCATCTTCGTGCCCCACACCTTAGGCAACCCTTGTGAGATGGATGAGATCATGAGACTGGCCGAAAAACGGGGACTCTTCGTCATTGAGGATGCCTGCGACGCCCTGGGCTCCCGCTTCGACAGCCGACACGTGGGCACCTTTGGCCACCTGGGCACGCTGAGCTTTTATCCGGCCCATCACATCACCACAGGCGAAGGCGGCGCGGTCATCACCAATGACAGGAAACTGGCTAAGATCGCCCGCTCCATCCGCGACTGGGGCCGCGCTTGCTGGTGCAAATACAACACCACGGATCCTAACGGCGCTTGCGGGCGGCGCTTCGAGTGGCAGATACCCGGCCTGCCGGACACTTACGACCACCGGTACCTCTACACCAACATCGGCTACAACCTTAGGCCCACCGACATCCAGGCGGCCCTGGGGGTTGTCCAACTGGCGAAGCTGCCTGGCTTCATAGAGAAGCGGAAACATAACTTCCAGAGGCTCTTCGAAGGATTGAAGCGGTACGAAGACCATCTAATCCTCCCCACCTGGAGCGAGCGAGCCGACGTGTCCTGGTTTGCTTTTCCTATTACTGTGAAACCGGAAGGCCCTTTCGGCCGCCAGGAACTGGTGCGCTGGCTGGAGGATGCTCGCATCGAGACCAGGCTGCTCTTCGCGGGCAACATCATCAAACAGCCCGGCTATCGCGACATGAAGTGCAAGCTGGTGGGGAAACTGGAGAACTCCGACCTGGTGATGAGGAACTCCTTCTTCATTGGAGTCTATCCGGGGCTGGACGATGCGCGGATAGACTATGTGCTAGACAGGTTTGAGGAGTTTTTTGATGGGAGCTGGTAAATTCGTAAACTCGTAGATTCGTAGGCTCGTGGATTCGTACTTAATCACCACTTACGAATCTACGAATGTACGAATGTACGCATCTACCAAACCCGCGACAAGAGAGTGCCATGAAACTATCCGTCATCATGTCTGCTTACAACGAGAGGGACACCATCCTGACTGCCCTGGAGAGGGTGAAGGCGGTGGAGATCGAAAAGGAGATCATCATTGTGGACAACTGCTCTACCGATGGGACACGGGAACTGCTCCAGCAGATAAACGATGACGACATCCGCATCATCTTCCAGCCTCAGAACTTCGGCAAGGGAACCTCCATCAGGACGGCCATCCCCTATTGCACGGGCGATTACACTATAATCCAGGACGCCGATCTGGAGTACGATCCCCAGGACTGGCACACACTCGTTGACCTGGCCCTGGAAAAGGATCTGGATGCCGTCTACGGCTCGCGGGTGCTGGGCGGTCCCAAGGCCATCTATACCCACTTCTACTGGGGTGTGAGCTTCCTGACGTTTTTGACCAACCTGTTATTCAGAGCTAACCTGACCGACACGGCCACAGCTTGCAAGATGGTGAGAACGAGCGTGCTCCAAGAGTTGAAATTAACCTGCGCGGGCTTCGACCTGGACTTCGAGCTGACGGACAAGCTCTGCAAGAATGGCTACCAGATCGTCGAGGTGCCCGTCTCTTATGAACCGAGGTCCTTCGAGGAGGGGAAAAAGATCAGGGCCAAGGATGGATTGAAGGCCCTTTTCACGATCCTCAGGGACTGGCTGTTGGCCTAAAATAGTCGGATGGTCCGATGGTCCTTGGTCTTTGGTCTATACTGAGCGCTTTTTGGTTTTGTGAATTTGGGTGATGGCGGAAAGAGTACCACGGATGTGGAAATGCACGATGTTCAACCACAAGCTGAGACAAAACGCCCCCCTTTTGACCGCCGGAGGTGTGATTATCGTGTATTTCTCTATCAGAGGTACTCTCCCTCCACACACGCAATTTCACGCTTTTCAAGTGCGCTGAGTATAGTGGCCGAGGAGGCTGGATGAAGATTGAGCGGAAAGACCACCCGACCAATATGTGGCAAGTCGAGACCCTCACTAACAAAGAGCAAATCCTGGCATTTCTACAGCAGGATCGCCTCTACGCCGCCTACGCCATCGGCGACCTGGAGCCAAGTTTGTTTGCCCAGTGCCAATGGTTTGGGGCCGAGGACGACGGGAAGATGCAGTCCCTGGCCCTGTTCTTCACTGGCCTCAATCCCCCCGCCCTCTTCACCATGGGTGATACCGATGGCCTGGCTGCTATCCTGGCTTCTGCCCTGCAGCCCAAGCGGGCCTACTTCACCTGTCGGGCGGAGCACCTGCCAGTGGTGGAAGCTTTCTATGCCCTGGACGAGGTCGAGGAGATGTTCCGCATGACGATAAGCCCAGCGGACTTTTACTCCGCCTCTGGACCGACCATCAAGCTCGACCTCTCCCACCTGGACGCCCTGCGCCAGCTCTACCGGTTGGGCGGCGGGGATGCCTTTGCCCCCTATCAGTTGCAGGACGGGATCTACTACGGCGTCAAGGTTAACGAGCAGTTGGTCTCCACGGCGGGCACCCACCTGGTCTCGCCGACCTTCGGCGTGGCGGCGGTGGGCAACATCTTCACCCATCCCAACCACCGGCGCCGAGGCTACGGCACCGCCTGCACCAGCCAGGTGGTCGAAGAGCTTCTGGCTCAGGGCCTCGACGTCGTGCTCAACGTGAATCGGGAGAACACTGAAGCCATCGGCATCTACGAGAGACTGGGCTTCCTCAGGCATTGCCCGTACATCGAAGTGATAGGCAACCGCAAATAGCCAATACCCAATATCCAATACCCAAACAAAGGAGGGTGACAATGAGAAACATAATTCTAGAAAGCCTGAGCAGGATCCCCGTGGGGGAACAGCAGGTGGAGCTAGTGGAGAGGAAAGGCGTCGGCCATCCCGACTCCATCTGCGACGCCATCATGGAAGCGATCTCGGTGGAGCTCTGCCGAGCGTACCTGGATACCTTCGGCCGCATCCTGCACCACAATATTGACAAAGGGCTCCTGGTGGCCGGCCGGACTTCGCCTCGCCTGGGAGGCGGCACCGTCGAGGAGCCGATGCGCCTGGTGTTCGGCGACCGCGCTATCTACGAATTGCAGGGGAAGAAGGTGCCGGTGGGCGACATCGCCGAGGCCACGGCCAAGGCCTGGCTGCGAGCCAACCTGCGTTTCGTGGATGTAGATAAGCACATCGTCTTCCAGAACGAGATCAAGCCCGGCTCGCCAGAGCTGACCGACATCTTCGAGCGGGAGGTCATCGGGGCCAACGACACCTCGGCAGGGGTGGGCTACGCGCCTTTAACGGATACGGAGAAGCTGGTGCTGGCCACCGAGCGCCACCTGAATTCCACCGCCTTCAAGGCTGCCTTTCCTGAGGCAGGCGAGGACATCAAGGTAATGGGCTACCGGCACGGCCACGAACTGGTGCTGACGATAGCCATCGCTTTCGTTGATCGCTTCGTCCCCACCGAAGAAGCCTATTTCGACCGCAAGGCGGCCATCCAGGCTGATCTGGAGGATTTTGTGGCCCGGCATCAGCATACTATCGAAAAAGTGACCGTGGACATCAACACCCTCGACGCGCCTAGCCGGGGTGAGAGCGGCATGTACCTGACCGTGCTGGGCACCTCGGCTGAGGGGGGCGATTGCGGCCAGGTGGGGCGGGGCAACAAGGTCAACGGAGTGATCGCCCTCAACCGACCTATGAGCACCGAGGCAGCGGCAGGCAAAAACCCCGTCAGCCACGTAGGCAAGATCTACAGTCTGCTTTCTCACAAAATCGCCGAGCACGTCTATGCCACCGTGCCGGGCGTCAGGGAGGTTTACATCTGGCTTTGCAGCCAAATCGGTCACCCGATTGACCAGCCCTTGATCGCCTCAGCCCAGCTCGTCCTGGAGCCCGGCCTGGAGCTAGAGCCCATCCGAGGCGACGTAGAAGCCGTAATCGAAACCGAGCTAGCCAACATCTACGACTTCACCGACCGCCTGGCGCGGGGGGAGTTCATGGTTTGGTAATGAATGTTAGCCTCTAAAGAAGGGGGGGAAATCAAATGATTCACAGCAAAGGTAAGGCCCTGCTATGGCTCTGCGTGTCGGCCGTGCTGCTGGCCGCATCGGCCTTCCAGGCAACCCCCGCCGCAGCCGATGGGTGGGTGATCGAATGTGTGGACTGCCCCAAAAGCTTTGAACAGATGACTGATCGCAACTTGCGGCTGGATGCCGACGGGCACCCCCACATCGTCTATGGCAAAGATCATCTTTACTACACCTGGCAAGATGGGGTAAGCTGGCACTACGAAACGGTGGATGACTCTCCCGGTGTCGGTCTGTTCGCCTCCTTGGCCTTGGATGGAAATGGCCATCCGCACATCAGCTACTATCACTGTGGATCTTCATTTGATTCATGCGATGTCGGCGACCTGAAGTACGTATACCGAGACACTTCCGGCTGGCACGTTGAGACTGTAGATAGCGAGGGGAATGTCGGCCGATACACCTCCCTGGCCCTGGATGGAGAAGGGAATCCACATGTCAGCTATTACGATTGGGGCAACCATGACCTGAAGCATGCCTACCGGAACACTTCCGGCTGGCACATCGAGACGGTGGATAGCGAAGGGGAGGTCGGCCAATACACCTCCCTGGCTCTGGATAGGAGCGGATATCCACACATCAGTTACTACGCTGGCCGCCCTTACTGGGCCCTGAAATATGCCTGCCAGGATGCTTCAGGCTGGCACGTCGAGAACGTGGACATCAGCCGAAAGTGGGCCGGCCTGTATACCTCCCTGGCCTTGGATGGGGACGGGTATCCGCACATCAGCTACTGGGGCGATGGCGACCGGCAGTACGCCTACCAGGACGCCGCAGGCTGGCACATTGAGATCGCAGACAGCGAGGGGTACGTCGGCGGGTGCACCTCCCTGGCTCTGGATAAAAGCGGGTATCCGCACATCAGCTATCTCGACGATACCAACCGTGATCTGAAGTACGTCTACCAGGACGCTTGCGGCTGGCACATTGAGACCCTGGATGGTGAAGGGAACGTCGGCGGGTACACTTCAATGGCCCTGGATGAGAGTGGGTATCCGCACATCAGCTACTACGATTACACTAACAGCGACCTGAAGTATGTCTACCAGAGTGCCTCCGGCTGGCATGTCGAGACCGTGGACAGCGAGGGATGGGTGGGCGAATACACATCCCTGACCCTGGATGGGAACGGGTATCCACACATCAGCTACTACGACGGCTACAACGAGGACCTGAAGTACGCCTACCAGGATGCCTCCGGCTGGCACATCGGGACCGTGGACGGCGAGGGAGATGTTGGCTACTTCGCTTCCCTAGCCCTGGATGCTGGAGGGTATCCGCACATCAGTTACTATAACGACACCAACGACCAGTTGAAGTACGCCTACCGGGATACCTCCGGCTGGCACATTGAGACCGTGGACACAGGACTGGGTCTCTATAACGTCGTCCACACCTCCGACGTCGTTCGCACCTCTCTGTCTCTGAATGGAGGCGAGTATCCGCACATTAGTTACTATGCTGGCTACCCTTACTATGACCTAAAGTACGCCTACCAGGATGCTTCTGGCTGGCACATCGAGACCGTGGACAGCGAGGGAAATGTCGGCCAATACACCTCCTTGGCCTTGGATAGGCGTGGATATCCGCACATCAGCTACCGCGATAGCACCAACGACGACCTAAAGTACGCCTACCAGGATACTTCTGGCTGGCACATCGAAACCGTGGACAGCGGGAGGTATGTCGGCGAGTACATCTCCCTGACCTTGGATGGGGGCGCGTATCCCCACATAAGTTACTACGCTGGCGGCCCTTACTACGACCTGAGGTATGCCTACCAGGATGCCTACGGCTGGTACATCGAGACTGTGGACAGCGAAGGGTGGGTCGGCCGCTACACCTCCCTGACCCTGGATGGGAGCGGGTATCCACACATCAGCTACTACGACGGCTACAACGAGGACCTGAAGTACGCCCATCAGGACGCCTCTGGCTGGCACGTCGAGATTGTGGACAGCAAGGGGGATGTCGGCCTGTACACCTCCCTGGCTCTGGATGGGAGCGGGTATCCCCACATCAGCTATTTCGACGACACCAACAACGACCTGAAGTACAGCTACTATCGCCTGACCCCCTATCACGTCTACCTACCAACTATACTCAAGGAGGACTAAATGACTGACAAAAACTACGACGTTAAAGACGTATCCCTGGCCACCAAAGGCCGATTCAAGATCGAGTGGGCGGAGCAGGAGATGCCAGTGCTGCGGCTGATCCGAGAGCGCTTCGCCAGGGAGAAACCACTCAAAGGGATCAGGATCGCCGCCTGCCTCCACGTGACTTCGGAGACGGCGAACCTGGTCCATACCCTCCAGGAGGGCGGAGCCGACGTGCGCCTCTGCGCCTCCAACCCCCTCTCCACCCAGGACGACGTGACAGCCTCGATCGTGGTCAACTTCGAGATACCCGTCTTCGCCATCAAGGGCGAGGACAACGAGACCTATTATCAACACATCAACGCCGCCCTGGACCACGCCCCCCACATCACCATGGACGACGGGGCGGACCTGGTCTCCACCCTGCACAAAGAGCACGCCGACCTGATCGAGAACGTCATCGGCGGCACCGAGGAGACGACCACCGGCGTCATCCGCCTGCGGGCCATGGCCGCCCAGGGTGCGCTGCGCTACCCCATCATCGCCGTCAACGACGCGGCTACCAAACACTTCTTCGACAACCGCTACGGCACCGGCCAATCAACCATTGACGGCATCCTGCGAGCCACCAATTTCCTGCTGGCCGGCAGGAACTTCGTGGTGGGCGGCTACGGCTGGTGCTCACGGGGCATCGCCATGCGGGCGCGAGGTATGGGGGCCAACGTGATCGTAACCGAAGTGGCCCCCCTGCGCGCCCTGGAGGCAGTGATGGATGGCTTCCGGGTGATGCCCATGATCGAGGCGGCCAGGATCGGCGACGTCTTCGTCACCTCCACCGGCGACATTAACGTCGTTGACAGGCATCATCTGGAGGCCATGAAGGACGGGGCGATCGTGGCCAACTCCGGCCACTTCAACGTGGAGATCAACATCCCGGCCCTGGAGGAGATGGCCGTCGAGGTGCGGCCCGTGCGCGAGTCTGTTAAACAGTACATCCTGCCGGACGGGCGGCGCATCAATCTGCTGGCTGAGGGGCGCCTGGTCAACCTGGCTGCGGCGGAGGGGCACCCGGCCAGCGTGATGGACATGAGCTTCGCCAACCAGGCCCTGGCCGCTGAGTACATAGTCAAGCATGGCCAGGAACTGGAGAGTAAAGTATACGGCGTGCCTGATGACATAGACCAAGCAATCGCCCGCCTGAAACTGGCCTCCATGGGCATCGAAATTGATACCCTCACGGGAGAACAGGAGAAGTACCTGCGGTCGTGGGAGATGGGAACGTGAGGGGGTAGGTTGGTAGGTTGGTAAATTGGGAAGAGAACAAGCCCTCATCTGCCTTGCACGGATGGGGGCTTGCCTTTTTGGGCGAAATGGGGTATTATTTAGGCCGCGTCACAGACAACAAAGAGGGGGATTTGTGCGAGCACTGATCACGGGTATCTCCGGTTTCGTCGGCAGCCACCTGGCCGAATATCTTCTAGAGCACACCGACTGGCAGGTAGCTGGCACTGTCTACGGCCCTGAGGAGAATATCGAGCAGTTGCGAGACAAGCTGGAACTCTACCCGGCAGAGCTTTCAGAGCTGGAAACTGTGACCTCGATCCTGGAGCGAGCGAAGCCGGATCACATCTTTCACCTGGCCGCCCAGCCCCTCGTCTCCCTCTCCCGGCGCGACCCCTGGGGAACCCTGGCCATCAACATCCGTCTCCAACTTAATATCCTGGAGGCTGGCGCCAGGCTGGGCTCGACGGCCAGGATACTGGTGGTCGGCTCCAGTGAGGAGTACGGCCTGGTGCGGCCTGACGAGTTGCCGATCAAAGAGACGAACCCCCTGCGCCCCACCAGCCCCTACGCGGTGAGCAAAGTGGCCCAGGACATGCTGGGGCTGCAATACCATTTGAGCCACAAGCTATTCACCGTGCGGGTGCGATCCTTCAACCACATCGGCCCCCGCCAGCGCCTGGGCTTCGTAGCCCCCGACTTCGCCAGCCAGATAGCCCAAGCCGAAGCGGGTTTGCGCGAACCCGTCATCCAAGTCGGCAATCTGGAGCCCCAGCGCGACTTCAGCGACGTGCGGGACGTGGTGCGGGGATACCACCTGCTCATCACCCAGGGAGAACCGGGGGAGGTCTATAATCTGGGATCAGGGCAAGCTCATTCGGTGAGGGAACTGCTAGGGAAACTGATAGCCATGTCCAAGATCCCCATCACCGTCGAGCAGGATCCAGAGCGACTCCGCCCTACCAACGTCCCCGTAATAGTCGCTGACTGCACCAGGATCCGGGAGCAGACCGGCTGGCGACCGAAGATTGTCTTTGAGCAGAGTCTGCAGGACGTACTGGATTACTGGCGGGAAAGAATCAAAAAAGATAAGGGAGGATAAATGACAAAGAAAGCACTGGTCACCGGCGTCACCGGCCAGGACGGTTCCTATCTGGCTGAGTTTCTGTTGGAAAAGGGCTACGAGGTTATCGGCATGGTGCGCCGCACCAGCACCGTGAACTTCGAGCGCATCAAGCACATCCAGGACCAGATAACCCTGGCCTCCGGCGATCTGGTGGATCAGGTCTCCATCATTGACGTCTTGCGAGAGCACCGCCCCGATGAAGTCTACAACCTGGCGGCTCAGTCCTTTGTCCCCACCTCCTGGAGACAGCCGGTATTGACGGGCGAAGTGACCGCCCTGGGGGTCACCCGCGTGCTGGACGCCATTCGCATCGTGGATCCGACGATCAGGTTCTACCAGGCGTCATCGAGCGAGATGTTTGGCAAGGTGCGGGAAACGCCCCAGACCGAGAACACCCCCTTCTATCCCCGCAGCCCCTACGGGGTGGCCAAGGTCTACGGCCACTGGATCACCGTCAACTATCGGGAGAGCTACGACCTGTTCGCCTGCTCAGGTATACTGTTCAACCACGAGAGTCCCCGCCGAGGCCTGGAGTTCTCCACCCATAAAGTAACCTACGGTGCGGCCCGCATCAAGCTGGGCCTGGCCGATAAGCTCGGAATGGGCAACCTGGACTCTAAGCGGGACTGGGGCTTCGCCGGAGATTACATCAAGGCCATGTGGCTCATGCTCCAGCAGGACGAGCCAGATGACTACGTGGTAGGTACCGGGAGGACCCACTCGGTGCGAGAGCTTTGCGAAGTGGCCTTCGGTTACCTCGGCCTGGATTGGCGGGATCACGTAGTGGTGGATCCCAAGTTCCTCCGCCCAGCCGATGTGGACTTTCTGGTGGCTGATGCTGCCAAAGCTCGCACCAGGCTCGGCTGGGAGCCCGCCGTCACTTTTGAGGAGTTGATCCAGATGATGGTAGACGCCGATCTGAAGGCACTGAAGAAGGAAAACGACATGAGGTAGGAGAGGTGAACGAGACTATGGCTGATCAAAAGGTGCTAAATGAAGCTGAACGACAAGAATCGCCAAGGGGCTGGGAAGTCTTTTGCTCTTTGGGAAGTGATGCCCAACCTGGACGACTGTCAAACGCTGCCGTCGAACACGACCGCTATCTTTATGGGAAAGAGTGAGGATAATAAGAACATGAGCATCAAATTCGGTACCGATGGGTGGCGAGCTCAAATCGCCGAGGATTACACTTTCGACAACGTCCGGCGCTGTGCCCAGGGCTTCGCCCGCTATCTGCTCGACAAAGGGGTGGCTGAAAAGGGCGTGGTGGTGGGGCACGACCGCCGCTTCGCCTCGGAGCACTTCGCCGCAGCCGTGGCCGAGGTGATGGCCGCCCACGACATCCACGTCCACCTCACTCAGGGAGCCACCCCCACCCCGGTCATCGGCCACGCTGTGGTGACACTGGGGACAGCCGGGGCAGTCAACATCACCGCCAGCCACAACCCGCCCACCGATAACGGCTTCAAGGTGCGGGACGAGCACGGGGGCGCGATTGCTCCCGACGGGCTGAAGGAGATCGAGGCCGGCATCCCCCCCATCGAGGAGGTGAAGCGCCTGCCTTTGGATAAGGCTGAGACTCAGGGCCTGGTGGAACGCTTCGACCCGGCGCCAGCCTATCTCGCCCATCTGCGAGACCTGATTGACGTGGATCCCATCAAGGCTGCTGGCCTGACCATCGTCGCCGACCCCATGTGGGGCAACGGCATCGGCTGGTTCCCGCGTATCCTGGCGGGTGGCAGCACAGAGATCATCGAAATCCACAACGTGCGCAATCCCATCTTCCCCGACATGATCCGACCTGAGCCCATCCCCCCCAACGTAGATGCCTGCCTGGCCACGGTGCGGGAGTTAGGCGCCGACGTGGGTATCATCAACGACGGCGACGCCGACCGCATCGGGATAGCCGACGAGCATGGCCGCTTCGTCAACCAGTTGCAGGTCTTTGGCCTGCTGGCTCTGTATTTTTTGGAAGTGCGGGGTGAGCGGGGGCCTATCGTCAAGACCCTCTCCACCACCTCGGTTCTGGAGAAACTGGGTCAGATCTACGGCGTGCCGGTGTATCAGACCGGGGTAGGCTTCAAGTATGTGGCCCCCAAGATGCTAGAAGTGGACGCGATGATCGGCGGGGAGGAGAGCGGAGGCTACGCCTTTCGAGGCAACGTCCCCGACCGGGACGGCATCCTGGCCAATCTCTACTTCCTCGACTTCATGGTGCAAACAGGCAAGAGCCCCTCTCAGCTTTTGGATCACCTGTACGAGGTCGTCGGCGCTCGCTATTTCTACGACCGGATTGACTACTACTTCTCCGCTGAAGAGGGGGAAACTGTGCGGCAGCGCGTCAGGGAGGCCAGGCCGGAGCTTTTGGCTGGCCTCAAAGTGACAAGCATCAACGCTACTGACGGCTACAAATACAGCCTAGAAGATGGCGGCTGGCTCCTCATTCGCTTCTCCGGCACCGAGCCTGGCCTGATCCGCGTCTATTGCGAAACAACAAATGAGGACAAGGTGAGGGTGCTTTTGGGAGAGGGGATGAGGCTGGCGGGGCTGGCAACGGATTGACAGCGGATAAACGGATGGACCCGGGTGGATGTTAAGATTGACTTCAGTCGAGAGCACAAGGCGCTAGCAGAGAGGGAAGAAGAATTTCGGGGCAAACATGTCATCGTCGTTGGTGACGAAATCTATCCGTTCGAAGACGGGAAGGAAGGGTTGCAAATTCTGAGGCGTGTCAGAAGAGAGCATCCCGACAGGATTCCCCTCGTCATCTACGTGATGAAGAAGGAAGGTCTGTATCCTTTGAGATGTCCGCGGGAGCGGCAACGCGCGTTGATGGCCGAGCGGCTCGATATGCTCTCCCGGTACGGAGTGAATTCGCCCGAAGAACTCAAGGGAAAAATTAAGATCGGAGAGGTCCCTGAGCATCCGACCTGGGAGGACTACATTGAGCTCACCAATTTAGAGGATGATCTGGCCCGTCTGGAGGATAACCTTCATTGATGTTTCTTACTGACACCCACACCCATCTCGATTTCCCCCAGTTCAAAAGCGACCGGGAGCGAGTCATCGAACGAGCAACAACCGCCGGAGTGAGGGTTATCGTTGACATCGGAACCGACCTGGCTTCCAGCCAGGCTGCGGTGGCCCTGGCCGAAGCGTACCCCCAAATCTACGCGGCGGTGGGAGTACATCCTCACGACGCCAAGACCCTGACGAGGGAGATGCTGGAAGAGCTGACGGCCTTGGCCGGCCATCCCAGGGTGGTCGCCATCGGCGAAATCGGGCTCGATTTCTACCGCGATCTGTCGCCCCGAGATAAACAGCGCCAGGCATTCCAACAGCAATTGGCCCTGGCGAGTGAAGCGGGGAAGCCGGTGGTGATCCATGACCGAGACGCCCACGCTGAGGTCATGGCGACTCTGCGCCGCTGGGTCGAGGGCAGCCATAAGCCATCGGCCATAAGCTATAAGCCAGTAGGTGTTCTGCACTGCTTCTCAGGTGATCTGGCTATGGCACAAGAGGCCATCGAACTGGGCTTCTACATCTCCATCGCCGGCCCGGTGACTTTTAAGAACGCCCGATGCCTACGCGAACTGGTCCGTCAACTGCCCCTGGAAAAGCTGCTGGTAGAGACCGATTGTCCTTACCTGGCACCGCATCCCCATCGAGGGAAACGTAATGAGCCTGCCTATGTAAAGCTGGTGGCTCAGGAAGTCGCCCGCATAAAAGGGTTGTCATTAGAAGAAGTGGCCCGTATCACCTCAGGCAACGCCCAAGCACTCTTTGCCTTGAAGTTTTGAACGAAAGGAAGAAGTCTTGAAGGTCATCCCCATCTTCGAAATCATCCGCGAGGATTTGGAGCGTGTAGAGCGCAAGATGCGCGAAGTTTCTCCCATCGAATACGAACAATTGAAGGCCACCCTGGATTATCTTCTAGGCAGCGGGGGCAAGCGCTTGCGCCCTGCTCTGGTTCTACTGTCGAGCAAGTTCTATCCCGCCGATGCCGACAAGGTCACCCCCCTGGCCGCCGCGGTGGAGACGCTGCACACGGCCACCCTCATCCACGATGATCTGATAGACAACTCTTTCCTGCGCCGCGGCAATCCCACCCTGAATACTATGTGGAACAGCGCGGCGACGGTTTTGACTGGCGATTACCTCTTCGCCCGAGCAGCGGCTTTTGCGGCCGAGACTAAGAGCGCGCGCGTGATCTCTATCTTCGCCCAAACCCTGATGACCATCTGCAATGGCGAGTTGAAGCAGATCTTTGGCGGTGACAAGGGGCAACTGAATAGAGAATACTACTATCAACGCATTTACAGCAAGACCGCCTCCCTCTTTGCCGCATCAGCGGAAATGGGAGCCATCCTGAGCGGGGCATCGGAGCCGGAAGTACAAGCTCTGCACGATTATGGCTACAATCTGGGAATGGCCTTTCAAATCGTGGACGACATCCTCGATTTCGCGGGCAACGAGGGTGATCTAGGTAAGCCCATCGGCAGCGACCTGCGCCAGGGAATCATCACCCTGCCCACCATCCATTTCCTCGAAGCCCATTCAGGGGACGAGACAGTGCCCAGAGTGCTGAGCGGCCGAGATGAGGAGGACGATGAAGTGCGGGCCGCAGTGGAGATGATCAAAGAGTCGGGAGCCATCGAAGCATCCACAGCCGAAGCCAAGAGGTTCGCTGCCAGGAGTCGTGATGCGCTCTCAACTCTGCCCCACAACGAATATCGCCAGGCCATGCTCGATTTAGCCAACTTTGTGGTCGAGCGGCGAAAGTGAGTCGGAGATTGGAGATTGGAGATTGGAGATTGGAGATTGGAAGCGATTTGTCCATTGTGATCGTGAACTGGAATGTGCGAGATCTCCTGAAGCACTGTCTACATTCCATTATGTCCAGCTTCCAACTTCCAGCCTCCAACTTCCAACTCCCAACCTCCAACCTCCACCTTCCAACCTCCACCTTCCAACCTCCAACCTCCACCTTCCAACCTCCACCTTCCAACCTCCAGCTTCCAACCTCCAGCTTCCAACCTCCAAC
>JAUWOY010000010.1 GCA_030611885.1 Chloroflexota bacterium
ACCGACTTCGGTACTATTGTTTTACCACCTGACGCCTTTTTACGCAACTTGCTCCCTATGGAGTTGTTTCAAGGTGTTCACAATTCGTTTGTTAAAGTACCCTGTGTAGACATTCACACACTTTAGCGGAAACTAAAGATATATACTATCGGTATATATTATGCGCAGAGGAGGAGTGCCGTGGAAACTGCAAAGCTATTTCGAAATGGGCGAAGCCAAGCTGTCAGGCTTCCAAAAGAGTTCAGATTTGAGGGAGCAGAGATCTTCATTAAAAAGGTTGGAAACGCTATTCTGCTCATCCCCTACCGTGAGTCCTGGCAAACCCTCTTTGATAGCCTGAACCAGTTCTCTGATGACTTTATGGAAACCCGCAATCAGCCCAAACAGCAAGCTAGATAGGGGGATCTTTGGAACCAGGCTATCAAGGCTCGAGCGCTCCTGCTCTGGCCGTGGAGAATCTCTCTTTCAAATATCGCAACCGGCCTGATTATGCCCTGCGCGACGTCTCCTTTGAATTAGAGGCAGGGCAGATCATGCTGGTGGCCGGGACCAGCGGCTGTGGCAAAACCACCCTGATTCGCTGCCTGAATGGCCTCATTCCCCGCAGCTACAAGGGAGAGCTAGAAGGGCGGATTTGCCTCCACGGGGAAGAGACGAGCGATAAGTCTCTGGCAGCCATCTCCCAGATCGTGGGCACGGTGCTGCAGGACCCTGAGCGCCAAATCCTGGGCAGCCGCGTGGTCAACGAGGTGGCCTTCGGGCCGGAGAACCTGGGTCTGCCACCGGCGGAAATCACTACCCGAGTTGACGAAACCCTCGACTACCTGGACATCAACCACCTGCGGCGACGGGAGACCTTTTACCTCTCCGGCGGCGAGAAGCAGAAGGTGGCCCTGGCCGGCATCCTGGCCATGCAACCCTCCATCCTACTGCTGGATGAACCCCTGGCCAGCCTCGACCCCGCCAGCGCGCAAGAGGCCCTGCGCCTCATCCGCCGCCTGGCTGACGAGGGCCGGGCCATCCTCATCGTCGAGCACCGGGTCGAAGATATACTGAAGATCAGGCCGGAAAAGGCCCTCTTTCTGATGGACGGACAACTGCAGTATCTTGGGCCTGCGGCTGGCCTGGAGCGAGTGGTGGACTACCACGAGGTCAAGCTGCCGGCGCCGATGATCATCGCGCGGGCCCGTCATGATCCGGCTCCTGCCTATTCGCCTGCCCCCCCTCTTTCCCCCCCAACTTTGGGGGGGAGGAAGGGGGGGCAGGTCGGCGAGACTTTGGTGGAGTTCGAGGAGGTGGACTTTGCCTACCAGGAGGGGCCGCTGGTGCTCCACGACGTGAATCTGACCATCAACCGCGGCGACATCATCGCCGTCCTGGGCCCCAACGGAGCAGGCAAGACCACCCTGGTCAAGCACGCCATCGGCCTGCTCAAGCCCACGGCGGGACGAGTGCTGGTCGAGGGAGCAGACACCCACGAGCTGAGCGTGGCCGAGGTCGCCAAAACCCTGGGCTACGTCTTTCAGAGCCCCAGCCACATGCTCTTCGCCCCCACAGTGCGGAAGGAGCTGGCCTTCGGCCCTGAGAACCTGGGCTACGACGAGGCAACCATTGACGAATCGGTGGCTGAGGCAGTGAGGATCCTCAACCTCAGCGGGCTGGAGGAGTACCCGCCCCTGGCCCTCAGCTTCGGCCAGCAGAAGCGGGTCAGCATCGCGGCCATCATGTCCATGCGCTCGCGTGTCCTGGTGATGGACGAGCCCACAGCGGGCCAGGATTACAGGAACTACATGGTCTTCATGGACGCCATCCTGCAGTTGCCGAACTTCGAGGCCATCCTGTTCATCACCCACGACCTAGATTTGGCGGTCTGCTACGCCAACCGCGTGGTCCTGGTCTACGAAGGGCGCATCGTCGCCGACGGGCCGCCCCAGGAGGTGCTGGCCCAGTACGATCTCCTGGAACGTTGCCACATTGTGCCCACCTCGCTGCTGGCGGCCAACCTGGAGCGCCTGCCCCGGACGGGGCGCTTCATGCGGAATGAACCGCAAATTGCTTTCTGTGATCGTTGCGCTCGCCGCCGTCCTGGCCATATTCTTGCTCGTCGTGTGGATCGGGGGGGCGATGAACGAGAGCCTCAAACTGGATGAAACTGCCCTGTTGCGCTTCGTGTTCGTGGGCATCGGCCTTCTGATCGTCTTCGTCGTCTACTGGCTCACGAGCAGTAGCGGGGTGTGGGAGGTGGGCACGCGCCAGGTGGTATACATGGCCATCGGTGCAGCGCTGTACGCCGTGTTCTCCTACCTCTTCAACGGCACCGTCTTCGCCGTGCCGTCAGTCAGCCAGGTCGCGCTCCGGCCCGCCATCGCTATCCCCATGTTCTTTGGCTATGCCTTTGGCCCGACGGTGGGTTTCTTCACCGGCGCGGTGGGCAACATGTTCGGCGACGCGCTGACTGGCTTCGGCCTCTCACCCCAGTGGAGTGTGGCCAACGGGCTGGTCGGCATGATCGCTGGCATGGCGCTCCTCTTCGCCGATAAGAAGAAGGGCATGAACACGGTGCTCATCATCAGCGCCGTGTTGGCCGCCATAGCGGCCATATTCTGGCTCCTGAACCCCAGCTTGGCCAACATGATGTTCTTCGACCCAGATGCGGGCATCTTCGGTGACGCGACCATAACCTGGTTCGCCGCTCTTTCAGTGGTGGTCGGCTTTGCGCTGGTGCTCATCGTCCGCTTCGCCTTTCGCCAGAACATTGACGTGGCGGCGGCGGTGACCTGGAGCATGTTGGGCAACCTCATCGGCATCGGCTTCGCCGCCATATCCGACATCTGGATCAACGGCTTCTCGCCAGCCGTGGCCATCGTGGGCGAGTTCCTGCCCGCAGCCGGACCCAATCTGATCTTCGCCGCCATCCTGGTGCCGATCCTCGTGGCAGCCTACTCAGCCGTCCAGCGGCAGACCGGACGTTAAAAACCAGAAACCGGGGTTTTTGGAAAAACCCGGTTTCTATGACCATCAGGTGGAGCGATGCTGGTAACCTGGCGCTATCGCAAGCGAAAATCACTGATCCAGAGCTTGGACCCACGGGCGTGGTTAATCTTCTACGGCTGCTTTATGGTCGCCTCTGTCCTGTTCTGGGACCTGCGCTTTCTGATCCCTCTCCTCGTCATCGCCCTGGCGGCGATCTTCACGTCGGGGATCAAGTGGCACGAGACGCGCCGCGTCTGGCTGTTCATGGGCGGGTTTGTCACTTTCTTCTCGCTGCTGACGTTCCTGACTGGCCGTGGCGGCGTGGAGTTCTACGCCGACGAGCACCTGATCACCAGCCTGAGAGCGCCGTTCACCATCTTCAACTGGCGGCCAACGCTCAACATCACCGTCGAGCGCACCTTCTACGCCCTCAGCCAACTGGTGCGGGTGTTCAGCCTGGCCAGTATGACGATTCTGATCCCCTACTCCCTGAACCCGGCCCACTACGGCGTCACCTTCCACGGATTGGGGTTGCCGGACAAGATCGCTTATGCGATGGAACTGACCATGCGCTTCATCCCCACCCTGGGACGTGATTTTCAGTTGACGATGGACGCGCAGCGTGCCCGTGGATACGAGATCGAGAAGCTGAGTGGCGGGCTAATCACCCAGGTGCGCAAACTGGCCCCGTTGATCGTGCCGGTTACCATCCACGCCATCGCCGGCAGCGAGGACATCATAGATGCGATGGACCTGCGCGCGTTCGGCGTCGGCCCGCGCACATGGTTGGAGCAGTTGCGCTACCGTCGGCGTGACTACGTGCTGATAGCGATGGCAGTGCTGCTCCTCATCTTCTCGGTGGTCTTCTCCCTCTTCGGCTTCGGCCAACTCTGGATGCCTGACTGGGCGTTGGCCTGGGCAGGCTAGACAAGCTCAATAGCCATACCAGCTACAGCAAAAGAGCCCTCCTGAAGCTTGAGGGCTCTTTTGTTTGGGCCGTTCACTTGACAATTGGCGAACATGCTGTATCATCTGTAGTGTTCAGAAACCAGGTTTTTAGCCAAGGACTTGGCTCTTTTGCACCACAGAGAGCCCCAAAAGTGACGAGGTCCATTCAAGTAGGGAAAAAACCTGGTTTCTCCACCAAGGATGACCGGCGAAAGGGGCGAGAATGTTCAAAAAAGTAGTAAGAGTAGCCTTAGGAATCCAGCTTCTCCTGTTGGTCTTCCTAAGTGGCAGTGTTGTTCCCCCTCATCGAACCTTCGACTACAGAATGGGCGCGATGGTGGCCGGCCACGAGTTCAGCTTTGCCAGGTGGGAAGTTGGAGCCATCACTCGGAAGCTCGATCAGGCGTTGACCGGCCCGGCGGGGAGCTTGAGCGAGGGAGAGAAAAAGGCCCTCGTTCTCGATTACGTCTCCCTGATCCAGCAGATCGGTCAATTGGAATGGAACATCCAGCAAGCCTACAGTGCCGAGGAGAAGGATCCATCCGCAGTTGCATTGCCCTTGCGCCAGGAGTTGGCGAATTTGAGACAGCGCCAGGCGGAAAGGCAAGGACAGGTGGAAGCTATTCTGGAGGAGCAGATAACCCGGATTCTGGTTTCTCAAGATCTGGAGACTCTAAGCATCGTCTGGCCGCCGGTCAAGTTCCAGTTCGAGCAATTGCCCATCTACCTGGTGATCTCACCCCGTCAGGAGATACGGGTTAGGAAAGGGATTTACCTCGAACACGGTTTGGACTTGGACGTACGAGAGGCCATTGAGGAGGAGATTGACGAGACTTTTGACGTGTCGTCACTAACCACAGGCGTCGGGGGACTGTCGGCCTATCCAGCCATGGTGATGGAAGTGGCCTCCCTGGATTACATCGTCAAGGTCGCTGCCCATGAGTGGACTCACGGGTACATGTTCTTCAGGCCACTGGGGTGGCACTACGATGCCAGCCCTCAAATGAGAACCATCAACGAGACGGTGGCTTCTATCGTCGGTGACGAGATCGGCGGCCTGGTCATCGCCCGTTTCTATCCCGAGCTGGCCCCTCCTCCCGTCGAGAAGGATGAAGAACAGCCTCAGCCGGAGCCAGCCGAGTCCGAGTTCAGCCGCGAGATGAGGCGCATCCGACTGACAGTTGACGAAATGCTGGCTCAGGGCGACGTGGAGGGGGCTGAGGAGTACATGGAGGAGCGACGCCGCTTCCTCGTTTCTCAGGGTTACTACATCAGGAAGCTGAACCAGGCCTACTTCGCCTTTCATGGTTCCTACGCCACCAGTCCCACCTCCGTGGACCCCATCGGGGAGGCGTTGCAGAGATTGCGGCGAGAGAGTGTTTCCCTCAGGGAGTTCGTTAACACCGTGGCTGTCATGAGCAGCCACGAGGAGCTGTGGCGGACTTTGGGTGAGCCGGTTCCACACTGACGGCTGGCTTGCACGAGGCACAACAAAAAGCCACCAGGGGGAAACCCCTGGTGGCTTTTGTGTGACTACAGGCTCACAACCAAGGCGCAGCGGTACTAGAACGTAATATCCTTGGGCTTCAAGTCACCGCAGTCGGTACTACTGCAGGTCACCACGGCCTTCTCATGAACCAGCACACCACTAGACGTGTATACGCGGAGGTAATAGCCACTTTCGTCGCTACAATCCTTGACACTGACTCCGAGGGCGTAGTTGCCGTGGGAGTCGGTCACGTCTCCGTCCGGCTGGTTGGGGGTAACCACCGCGCCGGTGTCCTTGCCCTCAGCCTTCACGGTGTAGCCTATATACGGGTTGGCGCCGCCATCCTCGACCTTACCGTAGAGGGTGAAGTAACCGCACAGCGTGGTTGTGTAAGTGGCCGTACCCGGACAGGTGTAGAAAAGGGTGGCAGTCAGTGTGGCAGTCGAAGTAACGACTTTGGTATCGTAGCCATCCTTCGTGATCGTGACCGTCACAGCCTCGCCAGCTTGCAGTTGCAGTGCGTCGGTGAAGGTGTACCAGCCAGTGTGGTCGGTCGCGCCATCCAGGTCGTTATCGTCCACGCACGCATGGTCGCTTAGGCCGAAGTCAACATGCACGTCGGCACCCTGGACAGGATTACTGCCGTCCTCCTGGGTCACGAAGACACTGAAATCAATGTCAGCGCAGCGGAGCTCG
This sequence comes from Chloroflexota bacterium, assembly GCA_030611885.1. Lineage (GTDB taxonomy): Bacteria > Chloroflexota > Anaerolineae > VGOG01 > VGOG01 > JAUWOY01. Next base: position 6,107 of record JAUWOY010000010.1, read on the forward strand.
GGGTTCCAGTAGACCTGGCCGTTGCAGGGGATTGCCACATCGTCCTTGGTGCAGGCCGCGAAGCCGTCCTTGTAGGCCTTGAGACGATGGATGCCCTCCTCCAATATCGGCTTACCTTCTTCGTCGTGACTAATCTGGTACCAGCCGGTGGAGTCAGTGGTAGCTTGCAATTCATCTTCAAAGCAGGTACCTGATATTTCCGTTTCGCACCATTCGCCAGTGTCGAGATCAAGATCAGTACCCCACGAGGTTGTCTGGATAGTGAAGTCCCGCGTCACGTCACACGTGTCGGTGTCCACCAGCCTAGCGAAACTATCTGACACATAGCTTACTGTGTTGCCGGGCTCCTCGACGAAGATCTTAAGCTGGTACGCGTACTCATCACCCTCTTCGTAGCAGCCATTCGCGGGCAGACATGACTCATCTGCTACTGTAAGGGGATCGTCCTCGGGGTCGTCTCCTTCCTCCAGTTCGAGGGCGTCCTCGAACACGTAGAGACCGGCGCTAGAGGTAGTCGTATCGTCCTCCTCAAGCCAAGCCCAGTCGTCGGGGTCCACGTCTGGGGCATCACACCCGTTCTTTAGAGGATCATCCGAATCGAACTCCTCCTGACACGTCAGCACATACAGCTCTACTCTGGCACCCGCCAGCACGACCGCACTCGTTTCACCACAGTCGACATCTACATACGCGTGACCGTCAGCGGTGAAGGGGCCCTCGACGATGCGGTCGACCGTGTAGAGCTCCGCCTCGAACAGAGGGAACGGATTAGACGTCCGGTCAGACGAGTCGTAGCCCAACTCGGACTGGACCGTGCCCTTGACGTCGCCGAAGCAGGGAGGTATGCTCGTAGCGTACGGGATGCCCTCGTAGATGCTGGTGATGTCGCCCCAGGTGTCGGCGAGAGTGGTGACGCCCCCACCTCCATAAGGGAGGCCGAGGATGCCCCTCTCTACTACTATCACGGAAGGCATGAGAGGCTCCTGATCAACAATGCCATCCCCATTGATGTCGCAGAGCTGCTCGAACTCTTCGATATACACCTTGGCTGCGCCGATATAGCCTGGGTACAAGCAGCCGATGTTGTTAAGGTCAAACATCTTGACTTGCTTAGGCCTGATCCAGAAGCTAGGGATCTCACACACAATCGTCCCGGTTTCGTCTTTGAAGTGGATCATAGGCTTGATCTTGTTGCAGTTGGAGTTGTTGCGGATGGCGATCATCGAGGTCCACGGGTGCGTACTATCAGCGACTTTAGCCATGAAGGGAAGGGCTATCTGGCTTACCCACTCCTTTTGGGATTCTGGATGAGCGTTGTAGCTCCCACCTTGCGCATCCATCTCCGGCGTGAGGGGGTTATCTGGCTTCTTCAGGTCTACCACGGCGAAGATGGGCTGGGCATCTGTCTTTCCGCCCGGATAGTCTATCTGACCGTGTGATTGGATCTCGGCTGCCCCTACGTAGCCGGGGAGGAGGTCGGTTACTATCGGCAGGTAGAAGGTAGTAGAACCCGTAGGGCAGACCCAGTCAGCGAGGAAGAGGATCTCGTCGCCGCTGTTGTCCATGAAGTCCACGGTCACGAAAGTGTGTAGGCCCACACGACTCAGGTTCTGCACCTGAATGCTGGACTCCCAGCCGCTCCACTCGCGGAAGATGAGGTCAGCGTAGACCTTATAGTCCTCGATGAGTTCCCCATCTCTGAACTCTTCTTTGGGCCGAGCGCGATGGGTCAGCAAAGTACCCCGATCCACGCCCATGCAAGGTACGTCGAAGCTCGTTTCGTCCACGATGATGCCCAGGGGCTGCTCGGCCGAGATGTGGGCCGATCCCAGCCAGCCACATGGAATCTGACCCGTGTAACACGGAACCTTCAGCCGTATGGCCTCACCTGGCGCCAACTGCTCGACGTGGTGTTTATAGACGATGGCGCAGCTTCCCTGTTCCATGTAGTCTATCCACACCGAGGTGCAGACTTCTCCTGAGTTCTGGATGGTCAGCTCCGTGTCTAGTCCGTTGTAGCCCTTCATAACGTAGGGGGCATAGTATTCGTATGGAGCACTATCATCACCCTCCATCTCCCTGGAGATTCCAGTGTAGGTGCTGGAGACAAAGGTGCCGTAGTCATTAGGCCCATAGCGGGTCGCCGTGACGGCTACTTCTTCGCCTTGGGCTGGCCCCCATGTCATCGGGACAGCAGGATCCTTAGTGATATCCATGCCCGTACCAAACTCCCACTCTTTCAGCCATTCTCTCCACATGTCGGTATTATGCTCAGTCAACTCCGCATCGGAGCAAGCCTGCATAAACACATCCTCTCTGACCGTGTAGATTATAGCCGACTTGGTATCGGAGGCAATCTGGGTTCTCAGGGTCCAGATGGCGTTTCCCCGGATCAATTGGCAGTAGTGGACAATAACCCCTGGATCATTGGTGGGACAAAGTCCAGAGTAGTCCCCCCATCCTAGGAAGATCGCCCCGGTATCAGTATCGTCTATGCTCACGTTCTGCACCTGGATCCAGGTCTCCCAGGGACCAGTTCCCAGCACATCTCCCACGTCTATGCGAGGGAGCTGTATCTTCACTCCGGGCGTCGGGTCGGCTGCTACAGTGCCGACCGTCATCAGGCCCACCAATATTCCCAGCACCAAAACTCCCAGTGCCAGTCCCAACGTCGTCCAATGCTTCTTCTTCATTTTCGAGCCTCCTTTTGATTTTTTGATTTTGATAGGGTTTTTAATAATCAGCGGCTTGGTTTCAGCCACAATTCGTAATTACTCACGCGATAGGCCGGGAATCCCTGGGCTTTAGCTCTAGGCGGCCTTGCTTTCCGGCCGCTGGGAGTACGACCCGTTCAGACCGCTGGAGTACCCCGGCGTATCAAATGAATAAGTTGCTGCGATTCTAAACGGAAGGCGCCAGGTCACCCTTGATGATCCCCGCGCTCGGGGCGGAGAAGTCACCCTTGATGATGCCTGCACTCAAGGCGTCGCCCTTGATGATGCCCGCGCTCGAGGCGTCGCCCTTGATGATCCCCGCGCTCGAGGCGTCGCCCTTGATGATGCCTGCGCTCGGGGCGGAGAAGTCACCCTTGATTATCCCAACATTCTTGAACGAAGCAAGTCCCTCGGCCAGATTGAGGCTTAACAAGAGACCGAGAATTAGCGCCAGACTGAAGATGCACCAGAGTGTCCTTTTCATTTTCGTTACCTCCCTTATTGTTTGTAGATGACCTCGACTCGGCGACCCTCTGATCTCAGGCGATGTACTTCCTTTTGTTCCAAGAGACGCCAAAGCCGTTGCACTGTTTGCGAATGAAACCTACCAGATGTTCCATGCCCTTGAAGTAATTCTTCTGCCCCGTTTGGACGTTTTCGACACTGCCGCGCCACTCAGGATTCTCGTCCTCCATCTCCCTCGGCTCTTCCCAAATGCGGATAAAGAAGGACACATACCTTCGTTGCTGAAGCGACATATTTTTTCCCCTTTCTGCAGCTAATAAAAAACTGCTGTTAACTTTCTTTCAACAGCAGTATACCAAATAGGTATCAGTTATTCGTTAGAAAAGCGTCAGAGAAACGTCAAAGTTCCTTAAGATCCCGTCATTTGACAGCGAATCCTTCGACAGGGCTCAGGACAGGTTTCAAGTAGCGGATATGGCGATCCGCTGCGAGCCTGTTGGATCTGACGCTTGCCCTGAGTGGCTCGACTGAGCGTTCGACCCAGCTCACGCCGAGGGCACGCCAAAGTCCTGCCGAAGGAATCCAGCAGGAGCAGGCTATGATCTACTGAGATTCGTTGTCATTGTGATTGAGTTGGAACAAGATGTGAAGGGAGGAGAGGCGTTTGAGGATTTGTGATGAGCAAGTGTTAGAGGGTGAGTTAGAGCTTTAAGGATTATGGGGAGGATCAATGCTAAGGAGAGAGGTTTAATGGAGAAACCGTCAAAGCTGATGGTACGCCGTTTTGGCTCTTTCGAGTCTCTCGGCGGCTCCTGTTTTCTCGAAGATTTCAATGGCTTGGGAGAGGCGTTCCTGGGCCCGGTCTACTTCTCCTTTGTCTCTCAACACCAGTCCAAATTCGTAGTAGCTCTTGCCGAGTTCGTGTTCGTTTCCCAGGGCCTTCAATATGTCTATGCTCTTTGAGAAATGCTTTTCCCCTTCTTCCCATTGTTGGCGTCCGAGGGCCATAACTTTTCCCAACACCCGGTGCGCCACTCCTTCGAAGACCTTGTCGCCGGCCTTGCGGGCCATTTCAAGAGAAGCCTGGCCGAACTCCAGGGCCTCTGTTACTTCGCCGAGGGCCAGGCGAACCTCAGCCATGGCCTGATAGGTTTCTGGCAGAAGCCACTCGCACTCGATATCCCCACAAATACCCACTGCTTCTTCCAGGTGATCAAGAGCCTGAGGGTAATCTTCCTTGCGAGAGAGAATCAGCCCCAGATTGGTGTGGGATATGGCCAGCCCATAAATATCCCCGATTTCTTTCTCGAGCTCGAAGCTTTGGCGATGGTATTCAAAGGCCCTATCATAGTTGCCCTGGCGCTCATAGACTACCCCGAGGTTGTTGTAAAGAATGGCAGTGCCGTGCGTATCCCTATTTTCTATTCTTATGGCCAGGCTCTTCTCGAAGTGCTCGGTGGCGCGGGGATAATCGTTCCAATTAAGGTAAATAGACCCCAGGTTGTTATATATCCTCGCCCTCTCCTTACGGCTGTCCACGTTATCAGGTAGCTTCTCTACCATATCCAGGCTCTGTTGGCAGAGTCTGATGGCCTCCTCATATTGCCCTCGACGAATATTCAAGAACGCCATGCCACTATCCAGCCTGACCATCTCCAGCGAGGGGCCATCGGATTCAAGAATACGCCTGCCGGTTCTAAAATGCTCCAGGGCCAGATCACGCCCCCCGTTCCTCTCATATACCCTGCCCGTCTTGCGATGAATCTCGGCTACCCGTCTTTTGTCCAGCCCTTCACCCGCGCCGTCCAACACCGACTTGGAAGTGAGAACGGCTTTGTAGCTTCCTATTGCTTTTTGATGCTTTCCCACCAGGGCATAAACGTCGCCTAATCCCTCGTAAATGGTTGCCAGTTCCTGCTCGCTCTCCGCAAGTTCCAGCGCCCTCTGATAATAAGCGATGGCTTCCTCATTAGCGTAGAGTTCTCTGGCCCTGTCGCCAGCCCCAATGGAGTATCTCAGCGCTTTTTCCCTATCCCCTCCTGCCGCAAAGTGATGGGCCAATCGGCTGACCACCTCGTCGAGGCGATTACGGTATTCCGTCTCCAGAGCCTCGCCCACTCGCCGATGCACTTGCTGCCGCCTGGCTCCGCTCATCTGCTGGTAAGCCACTTCCCAGACCTTGTCGTGATTGAAGTCGTAGCTACTGCCCGTTATGCCTACCTCGACCTCTTTGATCAACTGGGCCCGCAGCAACTTGTCGAAGGCATCCAGGGCCTCGTCCTCACTTTTGTCGCAAGCCCTCTTGACGGTGGTAAAGTAGAACTGCTGGCGGAAAACTGCGACAGTCTCCAGCACCTGGTAGCTTAAGTCGTCTAAACGGTTGAGACGGGCTTGAATAACCTCGCGCACACTGGGAGGAATCGCGATTTGGGCATAGCTGGTGTCAAAATCCTTGAGGTCCGTGCTCCAGCCGTGCTCGTCTCGATATAAGATGCCCTCCTCGAAGAGGGAGCGGATGACCTCAGAGATGAAGAAGGGGTTGCCCTCCGTGTCTTGATATAGCCTGCGGCTGAATTTCTCGCCCCCGCTTTCCATGCCCGCCATCTCTCTGATCAGAGTGGTCACCTCCTCAAGGCTGAGGCAGCGCAGGGTGATCCTGGCCAGAAGACCTTCCTGCTTGAGGCTGCGCATGGTATTCGTCAGCGGCTCGCTCAGGTCTTCAGTGCGATAAGCACCTATGAGCAGTATCCTCTCCCTGGTGACGTGGCGGGCCAGGTACTGGAGAAGGGCAAATGTCGCTTGATCGGCCCAATGGAGGTCATCAATAAAAAGGATCAGAGGGTGTTGGCGTGAGAGAGCAACTAAAAACTGGACGACTCCCTCGAAGAGGCGGCTGCGTTCTGTGTCGGAATTTAGGGGAACACTGTTGGGGAGATCTGGTAGCGCCTCGCTCAGTTCGGGGATCAGCTTGCTCACTTCTCTGAGCCAAAGGCGGGATACCTGAAGCCTGCTTAGATCCAGTGTTGGCAGATAGCCTCGCAGGGCCTCGACCAACGGCTGATAGGGCAGCGCCATCTCGGACTCGTAGCAGCGGCCTATCAGCAGGTGAAAATCGGGTTCTGCCCGATCGAGTAGCTCCTGTACCAACCGAGTCTTGCCAATTCCGACCTCGCCGTCAATGATGACCAGTTGCCCTCTTCCCCGGCTGGCGGCCTCCAGATGGCGGATCAACTGGGCGTACTCCTTGTCTCTGCCGACGAGGCTGGAGCTCAAGTACTCCGGCTTCGGCCAGGGGCGAAGCGGCGATGGACGGGGTTGCCACTGGATTTCGATACTCGGCGCCTCCATTTCCCTGGCTGGGGGTTTCACCAATTCCTGGCGGAGTATCTGCTCGTAGAGAGTCGTGGTCTCGGCCAGTGGGGCGACGCCTAATTCCCGCTCTGTGACCTCCTTGCATATTTCGTACTGGCGCAGGGCCGCGCTGCGATTGCCGGCCGCGTAGTAGAGGCGCATTAGTTGGCGGTGAATGTTTTCCTGAAGGTTATCGCGGCCGAGTATCTGAATGGCGTAGGCGATGGCCTTCTCGTATTCGCCCTGCCTGCTGCAGTAATCGCTCAGCTCTGTAAGAGCCTCCAGGAATCGTCTCTGTAACCTCTCCCGCTCGAAAAAGGACCAGTCTTCGAATTCGTAGCTATCTCTGACGATGAAACCCTCGAGGAAATCGCCACGGTACAGCTCCACCGCCTGGCCGCAGTTGTCCATCCTAACCCGTTCACCCTCGGCTTCTTTATCCAGCAGCCTCTCAAACTCCTCGGCGTCCAGCCAATAATCGACCTCAGGGTTAAAGCAGAGGGTGTTGCTTTCGGCCAAGATGTATCGCTCGGCGGGCTTGTTGCCTGTCGCCAGGTCGCGACGCAACTCATAGAGAGTATTGCGCAGACTACCTTTGGCCTGGCGTTCGCTGGTCTCTCCCCAGAACAGGGTGGCCAGCTTCTCTCGGGAATGAACCTGGCGATTGGAGATCAGGTAGTAGAATAGGGCCAGGGCTTTCTGGGAGGTAATAGGAAGCGGAGCATCACCGCAGATAATAGTGGGGGAGCCGAAAAGATATACTTTCAAAGCCGGCATCATTGCCCTCCTCGGGGCGATGGGGGTGAAGAGCGAGGCAATAAGGATTGTAATTCACGCCTTGCCACTACCTGAATCAATAATCAGGGTTTCCCACTTATTATAACGTAAAAATGCCGTTTTAGATACGGCCTGAATCTTAAAATATGGGGGCCAATTGGGGCCTGGTTCACGATCTTATCCAGCACCAGCTTGATCTCAGCCGTAGCGCTCTTCCAGGTCGGCTATCCTCTCCCCCCCCCGTTCCCCCCAACTTTGGGGGGCCAGGGGGGCGGTCACCTTCAGTTGCAGTGGCCGCCGGTTGAGCACCGTCGCACCCCCCGCTGGGAGAGGGCAGATTGCGCAACAACCCGATTATAACACAAAAGCGCGCTACTGTCTAGCGCGCCTCTGTCACACACAACACGTTTTCGCGTTCGCTACACCTCCATAATCACTGGCAGAATCATGGGACGGCGCTTGGTCTCGTCGTAAAGCAACTTACCCAACTCGGTTCGCACCCTGTCGCTGATGGCTGCTCGCCCCCCGTCGCTCTTCTCTATAACCTTCAGGATCTTGTCCTGAGCCCGCTCGATGAGCTCCGCCGATTCCCGCACGTAGACGAAGCCCCGCGAGACGATCTCCGGCCGTCCAGCAGGCTGACCTGTCTCCTTATCCAGCTTGATCACCGCCACCACAAAGCCAGCGCTGGCCAGGGTCTCCCGATCGCGCATCACGACTGGGCCAATATCGCCCACCCCCGACCCGTCAACGAAGACGTAACCGCCGGGTATCCGCTCGGCAATGCGACCGCTCTCCCCATCGAACTCCAGGATGTAGCCATTCTCCACGACCATGGTGTTGGCGGCGGGGACGCCCATTTCCTGGGCGATCCGAGCATGCATGGTCAGGTGGCGCAGCTCGCCGTGAATGGGCACGAAGTACTCAGGTTTGATCAGGTGGATGAGCAGCTTCTGATCCTCCTGGTTCGCGTGGCCCGAGACGTGCACCGGGGCGATTTTCTCGTAGACCACGTTGGCCCCTTGCTGGAAGAGGCGGTTGATGGTGCGGTTGATCATCTCCTCGTTGCCTGGGATAGCGTGGGCCGAGATGACGATCGTATCGCCGGAAACGACCTTGATCCGGCGGTGCCGTCCGATGGACATGCGAGCCAGAGCCGAGGAGGGTTCGCCCTGAGTGCCCGTGGCTATGATGACCACCTTGTGGTGAGGCAGCTTGTCAATATCACCCAGCTCAATCAGGACGCCTGGCGGGATGGACAGATACCCCAACTCCTGGGCCATACCCACGTTCTTGACCATGCTGTAGCCAGCGATGGCCACCTTGCGATCGTGGCGGATGGCGGCGTTGACCACCTGTTGAATGCGGGAGATGAGGGAGGCAAAGGTGGCTACGATGATGCGCCCTTCCGCCTGCTGAAAAACCTGGTCGAAGGCCCCGTCAATGGCCCTCTCCGAACGGGTGAACCCGGCCTGCTCGGCATTGGTGCTGTCGGACAGAAGCGCCAGAACACCTCGCCCTCCTAACTCAGCCAGCTTGGCGAAATTGGGGGGCTTGCCGTCCACCGGAGTATAGTCGAACTTGAAGTCGCCGGAGTGGACCACCAGGCCCACGGGCGTCTCAATAGCCAACCCCACCCCGTCGGGGATGCTGTGGCAGACGTGGAAGAACTCGACGCGGAAAGGCCCCAGAGCTATGCGATCACCATCCTGAATGGTATTCAGCTCCGCCTCGTCCAGCAGGTGATTCTCTTTCAGCTTCACCTCCGCCAGGCCGCGGGTCAGCTTAGTGGTGTAGATAGGAGCCTTGATCTCTTGGAGCAGGTAGGGAAGGCCTCCTACGTGGTCCTCGTGGCCATGGGTGATGATGATGCCCCGCACCATGTCCTTCTTATCCGCGAGATAGTTGAAGTCGGGGATGATGAAATCAATGCCCAGCATATCGTTTTCTGGGAACATAATCCCCGCGTCAATGATGATGATGTTTTTGCCATATTCCAAAACCATCATGTTTTTGCCTACTTCCCCCAGGCCTCCCAGGGGAATGATCCGTAATTTGTTTGTCATATTTTATCCTCCAAATTTATCCTCGCTCGCGACGGATTGCCAAATCTGGCGATCCAGCCGGAGCAAAGTGGTTTCACACTCCAGATTTAACGATGAATTAAAGAAAGACCCCGACGAGGCATAGCCTGCGTCGGGGTCTTGGTTATCGCGCTAAACCAAGCCTTGAAGGCCCGGCCATTAAAGTTGGCGTTGTCGGTATCAGAACCCACCGCCAAGCTTGACTACATTGACAGCCTGAGGGCCCTTGGGATCGTCCTCAACAGAGAACTCCACCCTCTCGCCCTCGTCCAGGTTGCGGAACCCCGTGCCCTCGAGTGCCGAGAAGTGCACGAAGACGTCCTCCTGGTTCTCACCATCGGGCTGGAGGAAACCGTAGCCTTTCACGCGACTGAACCACTTGACCGTGCCAGTGATCCTCTCCATCTTCTTTGATACCTCCTTACTTTTGTTGCTTTATTATTCTCGAAGCTCGACACCTGTGCGGCATCAAACACCACGAGCGCGCTAAACCAAAACCCGCCAGAGCGGACAAGAAGCTCTGGCGGCACACCAATTAAGTGATTCCCAACGCAGAAACCTGCCGTTCTTACGCTGTAACAATAGCATACTTTACCATTTTTGTCAAATTCAGCTTCTTGCCCCAGCGAGTGCTGATTCGTTAACCGTATCGGTGTCGCAGCCGCCAGAGGACGCCCACGGGGTAGCCGATCATCTTGGCCATGTCGCCCGTCACGCGGATGATGGGCACCCAGAGGATGGCTTTGACCTTGTCAGCGAAATCGTAGCTCTTGATCGTCGGCCAGAGGCGCTTGTATGGCGTCTGGAACATAATGGCCCCACCGACTAGAAAGAGCAGCCACCAGAGGGGAGTCCGCCAAAGGCCCAATAGAAAGATGGCGGGAACGGCTATCAAGTAAGCGAAGTAGCGGATGGCGTGGCGCACCCGCCAGAGATCGGCCTTGCCGTCGCCCCGGGCGTAACGATAATACTGCTGGAAGAAAGCGGCCAGGCTTGTCCGAGGGCGAAAGTAGGCCAGGGCTTGGGGAGCGAAGGCGAAGGGCCCCAGCTCCCTCAGTTTGAAGTCGAAGATAAGGTCCTCGCAGTAGTCCAACCACTCAGGATAGCCGCCGACCTGTTCCCAAGCCTCTTTTCTGAAGGCCACCGAGCGGCTGGAGGGCAGAAACGTCTCGGGATTGACGTCGGCCAGGACGGGTAGAACAGTGGCACTCATGGCTGTTTCGAAGACAGACTGGGGATCGGGGATGAAGAAGCCAGAGACGACGTACAGCTCTTCTTTGCCACGAATTACACGAATTTCACTAATTTTTCTTCTCCCCTCTTTCTCCTCAAAAGGCTTGACTAACTCCTCCAGCCAATTTGGTGACAGCCTCACCCCGGCGTCGGTGCTGGCGATGATCTCCCCGCTGGCCACGGCGATGGCTGCATTGCGCCCCTGGGAGATGTTGGTCCCCGGACGCGCCAACACCTTCAACGGCAAGGCTCCTCCAGCGGCGTACTCCTCCAACACCTTCACGGTGCCATCGATCGAGCCGCCGTCCACGATGACCACTTCGTCCGGGGGGCGGGTTTGGGCCACCAGGGAGTCCAGCAACCTGTGCACCGTTTGGGCTTCGTTTTTGACGGTGGCTATCACGGAAACGTGAAACGTGAAACCCTTCGGCAAGCTCAGGGCGGCGCGTGAAACGTGAACCAAAGACTGCTCCTTCACTGAATCGAAAACTGCTGCGAGACCCAGGGCGACCTCAGTACCTGGCCGCCAGGCAGCCGAGTCAGTTGACCTGTCAGACGATAGCTTCCCCTGGGAGCCTCCGGCGGGATAAAGACGTCGTACTGGCCCCGCACCACTTCTCCGACTTCCCAACTGGTGGTTGGATAATCCACGCTGGCTGGCCTGGCCTGTTGGGTAACCAGAATGTTTCCCTCTCCATCCAGCAATTGCAGAGTCAACTGCCAATCGTCCTGCGGCACACGAAAGGCTCGCCAGTAGAGGTCCAGGTGAACGACGTCGCCAGGGTGGAGAGGCTCAGACGGTTGATGTTCATGGCCCAGTTTGTACAAGTTGTAGCCTGCCAAAATCAAGTCATCGTATTTGATCCCCACCTCGTGCTGTATCTTCAGAGCGATCGAGGAAGGTGGTTCAGAAGGACGCAGCACCTCAATCGAGTCCAGAACAAGATGGTCACCAAGTGCTTGGCCTCCCTCGCTGACCGTCAGGCGCTGGCCCGAGATCGGGCTGTACATGCCCACCTCGATCCGATGCTCACCGGGCGGCGTGCCCGGCCGAATGAGCACGCCGTAGTTGTCGGCCACGGTTTCCCCAGGCTGCCAAAGGGTGGTGATGTTCAGCCCATCGCCAGGCTCGCTGTCCTGCTGGCCGACGATGTGACCGGCTTCGTCCAAGAGGTGGACAAAGACCTTGTAACGCTCCTGGGGTTGGGCCAGGGCCTGCCAAAAAAGGGTGAACGGCAGGATGTCGCCCGCCTCCACCTCGCGGGTGAGAATGTTGTAGCCCAGGAGAGCAATCTCGTCGCCCAGTTTTACGTCGAGGGGATTCTGGATCTCCCTCGGTGGGGCGGTGGGCATGGCGTAGATGGCCAGGCGCACGTTGCCGTACCAGGTATCCAGGGCCTTGTAAGCTCGTTCCGCCAACCAGCCCTCGACGAAGCGGCCAGGATCGCTTTCGTCAACGGCCCACAGGATGGCGAAGATGCGGTCATGCTCAGCAGCGATTTCCGTCAGCTCCTCGGCCGTTTGGGCCTCGTCCACAGGCCGCGAGCGAGGCAAGGGGTAGATAGGTAAGTCGCCTTTGTAATAGTAAGTGAAGATCTCCCACTGATTGGGGGCGTTGAGGAGCACCGCATCGCCACTCTTCTCCAGGGCGGAGACGTACTGGGCGATGCCGCGATAGTCGTCTCGCGCGTACTGGGGATCGAAGTAATAATTCTGAAGCGATGTGTTGGAAGCCACAGTGACGAAAATCAAGCAGGTAACGGGTAATAAGTAACGAGTAACGAGACGTTTACTGCCTGCTACTTTGCTCAATTGGATGATGCCCTGGGCGAGTATTAGGCAAAAGGCCGGACTCCCAACCAAAAAGAACTTGGGCCGATAGGCAGGTCGCCACAGGGAGAGGACGTACATCATCAGGACGGGGAAGAGGCAGTAGAGTAGAGGTAATAAGTAAATGAGTAAATGAGGAATGAGGGATTTGTGCTCGGAAGTCAGGCGAATTTTCGGCCAAAGGCCAGCTATGAAGATAGCGGCAAAGCCCAGGAGCAGGAGAGAGGTGTACTGTGCCCCTGCCGTGGGCCCCAGGCTGAAAAGACGGAATGCCTCCTGCACCACGAAGAGAGGCCCGTAAGATTGGCTGATGGAGGGCCAGCTCGAGACCTGTCGGAGGGCGATGGGAAGCCAGAGCCAGTAGAGAGCCACGATGACCAACTGAATGACGACCCAACGCAAGGCCCGCCCCAGCACCTTCCCCCGCCGCCAACTCATGGCCAGCCAGATCCCGTAAAGCAGATTCTCCATGACTATGACGATGGGGAAGGAGTAGTGAGTGTAGAGCGAGAGGGTCGTGGCTACGATGTAAAGCCCAGCCCATAAGTATGGGTTTCGGGTTTTGGGTTGGAACAAGAAACCAGGTTTTTTACCTGCAAAGTAGGAGATGTTCCCCCCAACCGTGCTGTTTTGCAAATCATTTGTCGTTCTCAGTGCACAAAAACCTGGTTTCTGCGAAAATCGCCAGGCCTCTGCTTCCAGGAATCTGATGAAAGAGTAGACGGAAAGGGCGCTGAGGGCGGCCAGCAGGATGTACATGCGGGCTTCCTGGGAGTAGTAGACCTGAAAGGGGGAGATGGCGGACAGGAAGGCAGCGATGAGGCCCAGCCAACAACTGTGGCTAGCTTCCTCCCCAACTTTGGGGGGGACTGAGGGGGGGCGTGAGAGATGATGGCCGAGGAGATAGGTCAGGTACACGAGCCCAGTCCCTAGCAGGGCGGAGAGAGCGCGGACAGCGAATTCGCTGTTGCCGAAAACGCGCATCCAGAAATGGAGCAGGTAGTAATAGAGCGGGGGATGGATGTCGTGGGCAGCGCCTGCGGTGATGAAAGGCAGGCTGCGCCCAGACAGGGACACGCTATTGCCCTCGTCGGCCCACAGGCTTTGAGCGTCAAGGCGATAGAAGCGCAGGAAGGCGGCCAGGACGAGGATGAGGAGCAAGGCGATTTTGATCCAGTTTTTGGTGTTATGTCTCGACCAATTTCTCAATGTACGCCAAAAAGTCGTTTCGTTGGGCTTCATTCCCTATGAAGGTACCTAGAGCCTTCCACAAGAATCTAGCGAGCTTTCTCGTATGCACTTAGGGTACGGGGGCCTTCACCAATTGCAGAGACGATCAGGATCAAGTCGCCAATGTCAGCAAACGATACAAGCCGGCCAGAGACCTGTTCACTCCACTTGGTCATACCAGTTATTGGATCGATCAGATCCACGACCATGCCTTTTTCTGTTTTGGAAACAAGAAAGGGGCCAATATCGGTGAATTTGGGGTACAAGTAGAGGTCGGCATACTTCACTTCCCATATTCGCCTGCCGGAGGCTACATCCACACCGTACATCCCAACAGGGTTTCGCATGTATCCTTTGCCACTAACAATGATAGCCACTCCATCTGACGCGCCCCCCCAAGAGTGTGACGCTTGCAGATCCATATCCCAGAGTTTCGAGCCGGTCTCAATATCTACTCCATAGATGAGTTCACGGCTCTCTGAGCTGAAGACCAGCGCATCACCCGCCATGCCTATAGGCACACCCAAGGTATCACGTTCCCACGCCCACTTGAGCTCACCCTTCAATCTGTTTATGCACCCCCCTGAACCCTCGGTTAAGCTGGTTAAGCAAAGTAACGTGTCCCCAAAAGCTTTCAACTCACCGCCGCCGTCAAAGGTCCACCTTTGAGATCCGGTCTTTGGATCCAGTGCTACCAGCCAGGTATGATTCTCACTATCTATACCTTTCAGGATGACGGTTTCATCCGATGCCAAAGAATCGGATATTGAATACAGGACGATTCCCGGATCTATTGGACCCCACAAAATCTCTCCTGTCTCTGGTGCCAGTCCTACAATTTGCCAACCTGTACGTGTAAAAAGAACTCCCTCTAAGCATTTCCCCGCTCCAGCTCCGGCGGCCTCAAGGGGGTGAACCCACCTTTCCTCACCAGACGAGGCATCTATTGCTACGATCTCGGTTGGTGACCAAGACCATTGTTGCCCCCTAGTAAAATAGAGCAACCCATCGTATAGTTCCACGTCCGGACAGGATAGTGACCTTCCACGTAATGGAGCCTCTTCTGTGTCAATGTCAATATTCCAAACGCGCTTTCCCGTGGTAAGGTCGAGGGCGTAGATTCTTGGAGTTGGACGATTACCAACGACACGTTTGCACATATAAAGTCTCATTTCATCTTTCGCAAAAACGGAGTCGGTTAGCTCCCATGTCCACAGTACCTCTCCAGTGGCACGCGAAAGACCCATCGTATAATCCTCAGGTGTAGAGGCCACAATGACATCGCCGATTACGAACGGGGAACTAATCGCCAGATTGCCAATGCTGACAGACCACATTGGTATTAGTGGGGCGTGCGACTTAGCCTCCGTCGGGGGAGGGGTCGGGCTGGCGAGGCTAGTTACTGTGGGTATAGCGACCTCTGCTAGCTGCGTGGCCTGGGCGCTTATGGTCGCTTTCAGGGAGTGCGTCTCGGAACTCTCGCCACAAGAGCTCGCAAGTAAGGTTGTCAATGCTAAGAGCAGGGCTAGAGTAAAACTGAACGCTGCTGGATGAGAAGCAATTCTATGTTTTTCTTTCATTGGAGCCTCCTTTGAACTATCTGTTAGTTGGTGGCATCGCTGGTTATGGCGGAGCCAACCGGACCAAAGTTAGAGGGAAAGTGGTAAGATACCACTTACCACCAGTGTAGACAAGCGAGATATCATCTCTGACCGCGCTTTCGCCAGGTAAGCCAAGAAAGTTCCAGATCATCACCCCTGTGACCCGGATAGTCGCTCTATTTGCTTCTTCCTGCACCAATCGGTAATTCATGTTACGGAACTCAACCGAAGAAGCTCCACCACTTATGGGAGCCAACGCCAGTCTGAGAGCCTCCCGGCGGCTTTCGTCAGCTAAGGAGATCATTCTATCCAGATTGTTCGCCTGCCATGCTTCGTAGAAGGCTTTCACCACTTGTTGCGCCGATGCGTATTCGGGTACTTCGGGTTCGAGATTGCCAGACGTGTATTCGTTGCCCACGGTGGGAACGCCGTTGTTATCCTTATCATCAGTGAAAGCAATCGGAATGGACTGTGTGTACCACAAATCCTTCACTGTTTTTTGGACCTGAAAATGTAAGTGATCTGGTGGATCGCCTTGGACCCACCCTGTAGCTCCACTTAAGGCTATGACTTGCCCCTGCAGGACATGTTGCCCCACCTCCGCCAAAGCGCCATCTTTTTGAAGGTGTAAATACAGAGCTGAAGTACCATCACCGTGGTCAATAACGACGTAGTTGCCCTTGTTGGCATACGACCGGTGAGGGCCACCTTCGTCTGAGTCCTCCTTTACGAAGACAACTCTGCCAGCCCTGGACGCAACCACGAAATCCCCTGACGCCAAATCAAAATCAAAGGCATATTCTGCATACCCTTTGTGGCTAGGAGCCTCGTTGTTGCCCCGAACAAGCTTGTACGTCTTGCCCGCAGGATAAGGAAGCTTATAGTCTGCTGGCCCTGCTACCAGGGCAGCTTTCGATTCACCCGTTGGGAAAAGCCCAGTAAAGGATATAGTCACGATTAGACAGAGGCTAAGCCGTGCGATTCTGTTCATCTCTCTCCTCGACTTATTGGAGGAAAAGGGTCTACGGTTTAGCGTAGAAGAGGCTTTATTTCAGCAGGGATAAGAGCATCCGGAACTTCTTTGAGCCATTCAACGTACCGCTCGGTTCCCTTAAATGCAGCTATCCATTCGCCATTAATTCTTCGAGCGATTATAACCCCGCCGCCAGTTGGCACTGCCTTATCAGTGGCTCTATATCTTGCACTAACTTCCACTACAGACCATTCGCCCTCTACATCCACCTGTTCGATGCCCAAGTACTCATCCCTACTCAGATTGAGAGGCTGAGTGGAGGACTCGTGTTCGATGACCATTCGAATCTGTTCTTCGTCTGAGCTTGGCACGATAGTGGCAATTCCAACTTTCTGTGCGACATGAAAAACCACGACCATTGATCCAATGGCTATGATGCAAACAAGGGTCAATCCTGCGATAGTCGCTAACAGCCAAATCGTGCTTTTTCGGTTCATCATCACCTCAGCTTTTACACCTAAATGGGGTTCATAGTTTATGATACCTCATTTCGGCATAGAAAGCAAATTGCCCGTCAATTCTTAGCCAGCAGATCATAGGCTCGCCGCCGGGCCAGGTGGAACGAGGGCCAGCTCCGCCAACGAGCGCTCTCCTCCATGCGCTCCAGACGGTAGCGCAGGTGGTCGATCAGCACCTTTTGCTCGTCGCCAGTTACCCGGTCCACGGCCAGCACCAGGGCGGGCACAGCATCTTCGGACAGCCGGGTCAGGTAGTAAGCATCCAGTTTGCCGGTGGCCTCGTAGCGGGCCAGGTTTTGCCCCGCGATAAAGGCGTCGGGGTTGATGGCGTTTAAAGTGACCAGGAAGCCCAGGGCGGCCACGAAGGCGCCGATGGCGAAGCGGTCAGGCCAGCGCCACAGCGTGGCCAGAAACCAGACGAAGACAGCCGCGAGCCAGACCATGAAGACGTGGCTGTAGAGCCGCAGTTGAGTGTAGCCGTAGGCAGCCTCGTAAAGGCGCAGCCGCTGGAAGGCTGAGGCCAAAATGACCAGCACCAACCCGACCATGAGGCTGCTCAGCCCGTTGAAGATTCGCGCCTGCCGGCGCGTCTCGCGGCGCGCCAGCCAGCGGAGGCCCAGGATCAGGCCCAGCGTCAGCACCGACACGGCCACCAACTCGAAGAAGCCGCGCCGGGCATACTCGGCGTAGGTGTACCCCTCCACAGTGATGTTGGCCCGTCCGCCGAACAGGTAGGCGAACTGAATCCCCACGAACACCAGGAACAACAGATCCACCGAGATCAGCACCGTCACCACCTCGACGAAGCCGAGTCTTATGACCTGGGCTGACCTGCCCAGCGCTTTCTCCAGAGCGCCCTGGGCGTCCGACGCCTGGCTGCGGCCCAGCGCGTAGGCCAGGCCGCCGGCCAGGAACCAGGCAGCCCCCAACACGATGATCCCACGCCAGAGCAGCTCCAGCAAATCGGGCAGGATGTCGAGGCTGAAAAGGTCTTCCAGATAGTCAGCGAAGACCAGGTCGGCCGAGGCCAGAAGAACGGTGAAGATGACCAGCACTGGCAGCGCCAGGAGGAGCCCTCGGATCACGGGCAGCAGGTTGCGGCTGCCCCGCTGACGGGCGGTCTCCAGATTCACGCTGGCCGACACCAGGCGCGCTGGCCGGACCAGGGCGTTGCCTGCCGTGCGGAGGAGAACGAAGGGGTACCCAATCAGTCCCAGCCGTTGTGGGTGGCCGGCGGCGTAAAAGTGGGCGATGAGCCCCAGCAACGCCAGGCTGGCCACTACGTTGAGGAAGGTGACGAAGGGATTGGCCCGCACGAAGACCATGCTGGCGAAGAAGATGAGCGGGGCCAGCAGCCAGAGGTTGCGCCGAACTGGCCGCACCCCCTCCAGCCGGCCCAGGCCAAAGAGGGCGACCATCAGCAAGAGCACGAAGAGGAAGACGGAAATGCCCAGGGCTTTGCCATAGAAGAGCAAATCCACGCTCCAGCCCAGTACCAGGGCGACCAGCAGAATTCGGGCGGGTGGCTTGGTGCGAATCATAGTTCGGTCCTCCTATTTATCCTCGTGTGAATTATACCTACCTCTCCCCAAAAAGCAAGCCCCCTTCGCCGAGAAGCGGAGAGGGCTTCTTCGCTTGTTACTCCGTTTATGGCTGTGGAGGTCGCCGGATGCGGATGCGGCCTACCTCTACGATGACCTGATCTCTTCTTCTGCGACCAATTCAGCAGCATAGCTGAGGGCAGCTCGCACGTCTTCCAACGTTATCTCGTATTCTCTGGCCACCTCGTCGGTCGTCATCCCACCAGCCAGCTTAGCCACCACCAACTCTACAGGCACTCGCGTGCCTTGAATCACTGGCTTGCCAAAGCGAACCGCTGGGTCAACCACAATGTGCGGCGCGATTTCTATCGCCATAGCCCCTCCCTTCAATCCTCTCGCGATCCTCGTGTGAATTATATTTACCTCTCCCCAAAAAGCAAGCCCCCTCCGCCTCTCGGCGGAGAGTGCTTCTCTTGCACACGTTAGACCCTAGTCCAGCAAAGCGTGCTCCTCATTCCAGATGCGTTCCCACTCCTCTCTCATGAAAACCACCAACACCGGAGGGGGAGACTATCCGTCATCCTGCGTCCTCATCAACGGCACCCATGCTCTGATCTCCGTCCCCTCCCCCGGCTGCGAAATAACCTGGAGTTCTCCGCCCACCATCTCCACTCTCTCCTTTATGCCCATCAAGCCGAAGCAGCCTCGTCGAACAAACTCGCCTATGCGCCGAGGGACGACGAAGCCGCAGCCGTCGTCTTTGATCGAAAGCATCACCTCACCTGGGGAAAGGATCAGCTTCACCTCCACCCGCTCCGCCCCTGCGTGCTTTTCCACGTTGGTCAGGGCCTCCTGGTAGATCCTGAAGAGGTTGATCGCCACCTTCTCTGGGAGTTGTTTCCTGTCTTCCATCAGGTCGAGGTCAACCGCAAATGAGGGTCTGGACTCCTCTGTGTGGGAGCGGAGGGCCGAGGCAAGCCCAATAACGTCCAAAGTCGGTGGACGAAGCTGGGTACAGATGCGACGAATCTCCTTCAAAAGGTGAAGCATCTCTTCATGAAGCTTCTTAAGCTCCTCCTCCAACGGTGAACTCTCTGCTCCCCTTCGACACCGCTTCACAGCATAGATCATCTCGATGAGCTTCTGCAAGGGGATGTCGTGAATCTCCCTTGCCAGCACCTTTCTCTCCTCTTCCCTCCCCATCGTCAGGCGCTGGTGGGCCTCCTCGAGCTCCGTCTTGACGGCGGTGATCTCATCCAGCTTGCGGCGCAACTCCTCCACTAACAGCACGTTCTCCGCTGCCAGGCCCGCCTGCTGGGCCAACGTCCCCAGGATTCTGCGGTCCTCGGCGTCGAAGAGGTCTTCGGTTGACTTCGCTCCAAGAAGGATCAAGCCTCGCAGATTGCCTTTGAAAACAAGAGGCAACCACAGTCGGACCTCATCACGACCCAGCAGGGCCCTCTCTTCATCGGAGAGTTGGCTGCCCGCCAGCGTCTGGCGCAATTGGGGGGTCTCGGCGGGCCTGGCCACATCGCGCAGGATGCGGGCCAGGGCCCCGTTGTTCTTCACCGACGTCGAGGTTATCTCTTCCCCCTCGAAGCCGACGCTCCCCCGCACAATAAGGTCGCCCTCCTCATCGGGAAGGAGCAAGGCGGCGCCTTTAAGCCGCATCGTGGCGCTCACCCGGCCTACCAGGAGCTCGACGAGCTGAGATGTATTGAGTGCCTGGCTCAAGGATCGGCTGACCTGGCCGATGACCGAGCGGTAGTCGTACCATCCTCCGTAGAAGGCCCGATCTACCAGGGCCTGAATCCTCTCCTTGAGGGGGAGCAAGAAGGCAGCCATGATGAGGGTGACGAGGGCACCCAACAGCGGGCGGCCGATTACAGCGGAAGGCAGCAGATAATCCAGCGCCATGACCGAGGCCAGATAGAAGCCCGCCCAGATGACGCCGATTACGAAGTAGACCACGCTGCGGTTGAGGATGAGGTCAATCTGCATCAATTTGTACCTGGAGATGGCATAGGCGTAGGAGAGGGGGATGAGAATCAGGAAGGGGAAAGAAAGCTCATAGGGAAGGATGGGGGTGTCCAATAGGATCTCTGGGAGGATGGAGAAAGCGATCAAGGGGAAGAAAGCAAAGGTCGTTCCCAGGCCGACGAGTCTGATGCGGCGTCTCTCCAGTGGGGCGGTGGTATAAGTGTGAACGAGGGAAACCACCGCCACGAGGATGGAGAAAGCGAAGTAGAGCCGTATGAAGCTGTACAAGAGCGGATGCCAGGGGCTTGCGGCGAGGAGAGGGTCGAGCAAGACGAAAGGCAAGCTGAGCGCCAGGCCGAGGCTGTAGAGAAGCCCGAGGATGATGCGCCTGCGGGGGAAGGTTTTGAACTTTGGGAAGACGAGGTGGAGGTGGATAATGAGAGGAGAGAGGAGGCAGAAGGAGAGGTTGAAAAGGCGGGAGGCCCAGTCCACGAGGAAAGTGGAGACTTCCCCTGCCGCAAGCACCATAACCCCCAGTTGGCTGAAGAGGAAGAAAAGGCGCACCTCACCGGAGGTGGGTTTCAAGGCGAATAGGACAGTGCTGAAGAGCCAGAAGCCGAGGGCGACGATTATGGGCTGGAGGCGAAGGGCCAGGATGCGAGGAGGAGGACGTTCTAAGGTGAGTTTCAGATGTCGGGGTTTCCCCTCACGCAGCACGGTGAAGAGGACTCTATCTCCCGCCTCCTTATTCTCGTAGAGAGGGTGCACTTCTTGGATGGGGATGCCATCCAGTTCGAGGATGATATCTCCTATGTGAAAGCCTGCCTCTGCAGCGGGGCCATGAACCCTGCCTATCTCATAAGTGATCGTGGAGCATGCGAGGCCATCGTAGGGTTGGGCCCAGGCGTATCTAAGAGCCACTGCCAACAGGAGGAGGGCGATCAAAGGGAGATAGAAGGGAGCCCAGTAAAGCCAAAGCTTTATCCTGGATTGCACCCGTAATGGGAGGGATTTCGGTCGCATCATCCGGCACCCTGAAGCGCTCGTTAAGGAGGGCTATAAGCTGGCGGTAGGCCGAAAAGGGCCTTCCTGTGGAGCACAAGGCCGCCTCCGCCCTCTGGCGGCGGATTTGGGCTTCCACCACCAGATAAAGCGGAGCCCCAAGCTCGGTGATGACTCCTCGTGCCTCTTCTTCGGCTTTCGGCTCGCTAGTAGCTTTGACCAAGAGCCGTTCCAGGCGTTCTCTTATGCCCGAAGGGGCAACGGTGAGGGCATAGATGATCGGCAAAGTTCTCTTGCCTGCCGCCAAGTCGCTTCGTCCCGGCGGGTTCCAGACGCCTTCGAAGTCGTCGCAAATCTGGATGAGCACACCCAAATTATACCCGAATTCTGAATAGGGGGCAACTTTGTCTATTCCCAGCAGTGCTCCGGCCCGGCAGGCTAGAGAGAAGAATTCACCTGATTTGGCTCCTGCTATCCGGAAGTAACGCTTCAGTGAAGAGATATTTGCCTCCGCGAGATCGGCGTGTTGGCCGGCACACATTCGGAGAATGGTGCGGTTGAAATCCTCGATGAGAAAGAGGGCAAGTTCTCTGCTGGCTCCCATCCGGGGGAGGTGAGTGAGGGCAAGTTGGGAGGTGAATATCAGCCCTGTGGCGGCGTTGATGGCTTCAGGTACGCCAATACCATACCAGGGACCCTGAAGAGCATCTTCGTCCTCGACGTCATCCAAAACCTTGGCGGCCAGACAAAGCAAAAACCAGGCCGCAGCTAGCGCCGTTGCCTGGTTCTCATTTCCGCCCGCAGCCTGGCAGCATAGAACAGGCAGGAGGAAAGAAGGAGTGCCCTCCTCCCTGTCCAACGGGAAGGCCGACTCCAATATATCCACGATGTTAGAGGGCCCCTCGTGTTGGTGAAGCAGGTCGCTTATGAAGGCATATACCCTTTCAACCTGTTCGTCGCTCATCTGGTTTGGGCTTAACCCCACGGGAAATCAGGGTTGATGGCCAAGATGGTGGTCACCAGCGCACTTGCCGGGAGGGCGATGAGGTGGCGAAGCTCATAGATGGCCGCCAGTTCATCAGCGCCCAATCTCAGGCCCTTTGATTGCGTGGCTGCCTCCGGGTCATCTCGCAGCTTGGCACGAAAATCGGGGTCTGTAACCACCAGGTAAACCGTCCTTTGCAAATCCTTCATCTCAGCTTCCTCCTTTGGGGTTTGATCATTGGTCATTGGGATTTGACAACTTCTCCAAACATTCCCTCAAAGTTTCCGAATCCAACTCCTCCTTCTTGATGAAGATATCCGCTCCTGCCTCGACGCTTTGCTTTGGAAACTCCCGGTTATCATAAGCGGTTATGGCGATAACCTTTGTCTGGGGCGCTATCTCCTTGATGCGTCGAGTGGCCTCAATGCCATCTATTCCTGGCATCACGATATCCATCAGCACAACATCTGGACGGTGCTGTTTTACCAGCTCTATGGCCTCCAGTCCGTTTTTTGCCTCGGCAACGACTGATGCCCAGGGGATGGATTGGGTCATCTCTTGCATTTTTTGGCGGAAAGAAGCTTGATCGTCAGCTATCAAGCTGCGCAGTTCTTTCATTGCTCATCAAAGGTGTTCAGGGTTACACTGTCAGCAGGTTAATAAACCAACTGACCGGGCGGTCAAGAGAATGATACCGGCCGTCACCGACGTCATCAGGAAGCTCCAGAGGGCTGAGTAGAGAAGAATCAGCGGGAGTGGCGTCCGGCGTTTGTGGTCCGGGGATGCGCTGGAGTCGAGCAGGAGTAGAACGACTGCTCCCCGTTCGAAGGGCGATTATGGGTGACCGGTTTGATACTAATGTGGCAGGAGGTTTACAACTCGCCCCCGAACTGAAATGCACCTTAGGGGGCATCAGGGGGTACGACTTGACTCTGCACCGCTCCATTCATTCCACGAATTCAAGTGCATCAACTAACGTGCTACCTAGCCAGAAGGCGGCTAAGGAGTTGAACACAAATTCACCCATCCCCATAACCACTGATATCTCCAAGGGTAGCCAGCCAACAGGTTGTCCCCCAATCGCCCAGCCGATTACAAGGACGAAGGAAGGGAATTCCATCAACAGCAGGGCTGGCAAGCCCTGGATCAGGAGCAATCTCCAGTCAATTCGGAGATGTCGTGAGTCTCTTGGAGGAGGGGCGGCTGTGTCACTCGATTTCTGCCCCAGCCATAAGTCAACGAGGTGAGGCAGACGGACGACAGCACCAGCCAAAATCGAAATAGCCAGCAGCGGTTGAAGTTCAGCGATGCGGCGATTCGATGGCCAATCGGAAGCGATATGCAAGTGGGAGGTCAGAAACCCATGTGCTCGCCAACCATATAAAAGGATGAGCACCACTGCCAAGATGGAGGCAGCTATGTGCATAGCGATTCGTTTACTTCTATGACTGCTTGTCATTTCTTGACGCCTTAGTCCTGTGACCGGATTGTCTCTTTTTAGGCAATAAGGTCCCTAACCTGCGTTCGATTTGCACAAACCAGGTCATGGGACCTTTACTCATCTTATAAGAGGTTTTCAGAGGGTTTCAGCCACCATAGCCATGTTGCCAAAAGCGGTGCCGTATCTCCGGCAAAGTGCCATAACTGCTGCCATTATATTTGACAGGTGTGGGGCCGATTTGGTGTATGCGTGGCAGCCAATCTGCGGACATCAGGACACCGTAATCAGAAGTATGGAAATAGAATACACACGTCTGGTCACTGAAACACCAACCAGGCGTAAACCAAAGATTGTAATCTCCATATTCTTGCTCGTCGCCTTCACAGTCCTTAGCGCCGTTTGTGTTCGCTATCCACATGCGAGTCTGTCCTGTAGACCAAGCTGTACTGTCGCGTGTCCACCATACTTTACTATAGTCCAGATACCACGCGCTGCCGTCCCCGGGGCCATAGTAATGGTATCGAGTGAAGCTTGTATATAGGTGTTGGGTCACATCGCCTACCTTGGCAGTCGCGTGACAGGATCCCGGATACCAGTAGGAGCAATCCGACGTCCTTAGACCCTTGGTCTCCCCTTCATCTCTCTGTTCACACTGTCCCTCTTTGGAGAGTGGAGTAAGTGGCCCTCGATACTCCCTCACTCTTATCTCAACCGGCTGTTTACGGTCATCATAGTAGGTGTGACTCTCATCTCGCACCAACACCCAATCTGCTGGTGGTTGTGATGGGTCCTTCTCTGCTGAGACTATTACAACAACCCCCTCTTCTCCATCAACTATAGGGGGTCGTGGCCCCTGAGCCAATGCCACACCGGGCCACGCGCTTAGCAACAACGCTAGCAACACGAACACCGAGAGAAACTTGATCTTACGCATTTCAAACCTCCTGTAACTTGAGATACTCACCGGACTTTTCGGTGGCAACTACCAGTATATCACAAGTCAGCCCGTTTGTCATGAACTGAAAATCACGTTTTGCTCTATGACTTTCACCCTATACGCCTGTGACTTTGACCCTATTCTTCGTCCGGATCGACCAGTCCCTGCTGCCACGCCCAGGCCACCGCCTCGGCCCGCGAGTGCACCCCCAACCTGGCGTAAATTTTCGTCACGTGGTTCTTCACCGTCCCTTCGCTGATGAAGAGCTCCTTGGCAATCTGCCTATTGCTCCATCCCTTGGCCATCAACCTCAACACCTCGAGCTCCCTCTCGGTGAGGGGAACCTCTTCCTCCTCGCCTATTGCCCTCTTCATCACCTTGGCCGCTACCTTCGGACTCAACCAGGATTCGCCCCGCGCAGCAATGCGGAGGGCCTCCACAATCGTGTCCAATGCCTCCTCCTTGAGGACGTATCCAGTAGCCCCACAAGAAAGGAGCCCGAAGACGTACTCACTGTCATCGTAGGCGCTCAGGCCCAGGATGCGCAAATCGGGGTGCGTTTCTCGCAAAAGGCGAGTTGCCTCCACCCCATCCATCCCAGGCATCACGACGTCCAAAACCAAAACGTCGGGACGAAGCTCCTCGACAAGGCGAAGCGCCTCATGGCCACTGGATGCCTCTCCAACAACCTCGATTCCATCCGCGCCATCGAGCTCGGCCTTTATGCCCGATCTCACCACGGGGTGGTCATCTGCCAATAAGACCCTTATCGCCATCTTCCCCCCTTGAAAGAGAAGCTTCATTCAAAGGGGATTATATGCTTGAATAGGCAATAAGGCAAATCCCATTTCACCGATTCTTGCCTCGATACCACTCATCCCTGGCATCACGATGTCCATGAGCACCACATCTGGGCGGTGTTGTTTTACCAGCTCTATAGCCTCCAGTCCGTTTTTGGCCTCGGCAACGATTGATGCCCAGGGGATGGCTTGGGTCATCTCTTGCATTTTTTGGCGGAAAGAAGCTTGATCGTTGGCTGCCAAGATACGCAGTGCTTTCATTGCTTGTCATTCATACCCCAGCACCTCTAGAGTAATCAAGATGTGATAGTCCTGATTGTATCGTACCCCGAAGTCGTCCGCCCTTGTACATGAACTGAAACTAGCAGAATAGCAGGTTTCAAGGGAGGGAACGCCCGGACAATGGCAGTAGGTTGGATCCGTTTGGGGTTTATTTTCCCAGCGACCGAAGTAAAAATCAACCCACCACAGAGAGAAACTGCCTCCATCGCCACAATCACCAACTACGAAGCTCCTGTCAGATGTCCCTCCATGGGGTGCTCTTCCTAAGCGCAAGCCGGGACATTCACGAGCCCCCTGAAGCTTGCAGCACATTGCAAAACCAGACGTAAGTCATGATCAAGCTAGCGAACACCTCCTCCAGAAACGTAGCATCCTCAGCAGCAAGTACGAGACAGGTTCCCACCACCACGGTAGTGAAACCTATCAGACGTAGCACAAACCCTTTGCTTCTGCTTGCTTCCCGTAGCATCTGAAGGTGTTTCCGTGTCGTGATGGGCTTGGCAGAGGCGATTATTGCGATCAGAACTCCTAGCAGCAGTACCAGTCCGCCCTGAGATGCCGGAGACTTGTCGTGCAGCAACACCATCGCTAGATAGGCACCCAATAGGAGAGTCACGACGACAAGAAAGACAGACCGCCATTGCTCCTCAATCTTCTCCAGTCTTTTTAGTATCATTATATCCCTCACTCAATAGCGGGCTGGTATAGGGTAGATGCGATTATACGCTTCATCCTCACGAATATATATCTCCACCTCTTCCAAGCGGAAGTCTCGTTGTCCTAGATACAATGTTCCTTTCATGACCACGAGCCGACCCTCATATTGGATGAGAGCATTTCTTGCCGGCTCTGGTATCACCTGGAGAGCTTGAGACGATCCTGTGCGCGCCCAGATAGGCAAATCGGCCAATGGCTCTATCCGCTCAATATGACCCCGCAGCTCCGCCTCCTCATAGAAGCTGCGATAGTACCAAGGAGCTTCTCCAGTCAGGGCCACTACATCAGCGATGATCTGTTGACCATTCGCCCATCCCAGGATTTCAACAGAGCTTCCCTCCACTAGGGGTTGCGTGGTGAGGAAAGAGGGGCTTATCTGACGATCCCCCAAGGTAACAGTCTTGGGAGCGCCTTGCACTTGATAGGTCTTCCCGGACTCAGCGTGTAAAGAAAAAGTGAAAAATGGAGGGCCTGTGACTTCATCGAACTTGGTTAGGGTTCCCTTAACATGAACCAGTTCCCCTCGGGGGTACAAGAACCAGAAAAGCTGTCCCTCATCGGACACGGCATCAATGACGGTCACTCGACTCAACGAGTCTATGAGCCACTCTTCGTTCCGCTGGACAAAGGTAATCCGGAAATGATCCGCCCGAGTATTGTTATCGAAGAAATCCAGGACAGACTCTGTTTGATCGGGCCAGCGGACAGCTATCCAACAGTTTGTACAGCCCTTGTTTTTAGAGTCCCAGTCCAATTGCTTGGCCTGCTCTACCAACGTTGGGTCAACTGTTAAGCCTGCCGCCTTCTCCTCGTCTCCGTCCCACAGGGCAGCGATGAAATCGCTGAGTGTGGTCATAGGTGTGGGAACGATATGACCCTCTACTCGCACGTACGAATCATCTTGGCGTTCCCAGATCGACTCAAATTGCTGCTTCGCAAAGAGACCGAACTCTAAGAAAACACGGGATGCGTAGGGGTAGTCGTCAGGGATGGGGCCTAGCAGCCGGAAACAAGCGATGCCCTCTCCGATGAATGAAACCTTGCCACCAGAGCCAGCCCAATTACCTGGCCGGGAGGGGGATGTCCATATCCATGCTAATGAATCCCATATTACACGCCACCTCTCGCCCTCTAAACGCAGCAGAAGAAAGAGCGCCTCGCCTGTGCTCCCGAAATTGGCCGGAATCACTCCCAGTTCGACTTTGGAGCCCTCTTGCCAAATTCGAGCAGCCTGTACAGGGTCGATTAGATAATCACCTGCTATACCAGTTTGGTAAAGCACCCGCTCGCCGACCCGCCAGAAGAGGTAAGAATAGGGCGCTTTGGTTCGTCCCCGTGGTTGGAAATTGACAAAGGCCGCCCAAGCATCTCCTTCTGTTTCTGCCTCTAAATAGGTGGGCGTCCTCTCCGAGATCCTGGTCGAGCCACCTAGATAACGGGCGATGGCTTCAACGTTCTCCTCGCGCTGCTCCGGCGTCAGGGCCATCACACCGGGTTCTTCCAGATAGGCAATTACTTGTTGGGCGAAGGCTTTAAAGGGTGGGGGCGTGTCCGTCGGCGGCACCGGGGTGGGCGTAGCAATGGGCGTAATAATCGAGTCCGGAGTTGAGGGGGGTGTTGAAATAGGCACAGAAGTGGCAGTTGGGATGAGATGCTGCTTCGTAGGAGGGATAGTTATCTCGGCCGTACCGGTGTATCTTGACCTCTCATCTGACAGTGGGGTAGTGACCGAAGGTCCTGCACAGCCGATTATGAGGATCATCAAAACCCCTAGAAGCAATAACCCAAGATGTTTGATCGTCACAGCTCTTCTGATCCTTTTCCCGATGCATTCCAGTATCGGGGCCAGTAATGACTTTGATTATCCCCGACTAATTTTACTTCAGTTCATGGCTTATTGTCAAATGTCAAAATGTAGACGAAGTAACTCAGGAAACCAATGCGGGGGTTGGAAATCACAGCTCTAGGCATCACCGAAAAATCCGTCAAGTTGTTGCTGGAAACCATAGGAGAGATACCATGGGTATCTCTCCATATCGACGATATACTGATGGCAATAGAGTCTTTGTGAATGTTCATCCCCTTTGCCACTTCGAGATCATCGTCTAAGCTCTGCGTCTCTTTCCCACTAGGGGTATGTAGTTATTAAGATGCGGTAATCCTGATTGTATCGTCGAAAACTATCCGCCCTTGTACATGAACTGAAACTAGCAGAATAGCAGGTTCCAGGGGAGGGAACGCCCGAGCAGTGGCAGTAGGTCGGATCACTTGGGGATTTGTTTTCCCAGCGACCGAAGTAAAAGTCAACCCACCATAGAGAGAAACTGCCTCCATAGCCACAATCACCAACTACGAAGCTCCTGTCATATGATGTTCCTCCATCAGCTGTAGGAATCGGAATAGCTTGCTCGTACCAAAGCACCTGAAGAGGATCTCCATATGCAACCGCCCCACCTGGTACTCCACCGAGGTTGGAGCATCTTATTGCAGCATCTTCTCCGGCGACGATCGGGCCGGCACCACTAGATGCATTACCCATGGCATAAGCAGTGAAGTCTTGATCGTACCTGTAAAACCATGCGTGCCCGAGAGCTGGCTTGGCATACACAAGCGCTGTCTCTTGCCCAGGGATGGAAGAAACATTGAGCAGCAAGATACCCATCAATGTCGCGACCAAGAGAACTTTCTTCAACATGAGTACACCTCCTCAATTAGTAACTCTCCCAGCCAAACACAGGTTCCATCACGGCGTACACGATGAGACCCTGTGGCCCGGGTGAGATGGCTATAGCTTTAGGAGTGGAGCTGCCCAAGACAAGTTCCCAAGTCACTCCCCCATCAGTCGACTTGTAGACGCCTGAACGAAATGTTCCGAAGAAAAGGGTGTGGTCATCTTCATAATGCGGAGACACCGCGATCTTCCATCCCCCTTTGTAGGCTGCAATGTTGTCAGTTAAAGAGACCCACGTTTCTTCCCCGTCTGTCGATCTAAACAGACCATACCTTGTTCCTACGAAAAGTGTGTATCCCTCATCCTTATTGCCTATCACGGTCATGTCGGTCACATGGTTCTCCTGCAACTTGGAGAAGGCTTGTATCGAGTTCCAAGTTGCGCCCCCATCGCTCGACTTAAACAGGCCCTTCTCTTCCGTGCCTATGTAGAGCGTATGGTCAGCAGCATAATCAGGAGATAGAGCAATACAGGTCACTTTGTCAGGGGAATTGGTCGCTTGCCAGCTAGCTCCACCATCAGTGGATTTGAACACCCCATAGCTCTTGGACCGACTCAGGTGGTAATCATAGACGCTGATGTACAGAGTGCGATCTTTGGCGTACTGGGGTGACACCACCAGGGCGCTTGTGTGAAGATCGGGCAATCCCGAGTTCACAGATGCCCAATGAACTCCTCCATCCGTGGATTTGAAAATTCCTGCATCTGCTGTCCCGGCGAAAACCATCTGATCTTCCAAATACGTGGGAGAAACAGCAAGGCTAATTATGCCTTTAGTATCAGCAAAGTCGGACTGCGAGGTACTCCAAGTACCTCTAGCTCCAAGTTTGGACACATTTATGCTGCCTGATACTTTGCCTACTATCTCATCAATGAACTTGCTAAAACCTGCGAAAACGATGCGATCAGTGGCGTAGTTAGGCGATAAGGCGATAACTTCCGGCACAAACCCCAGTTCTGCTCGAGAGATAAAGGTCCAGTTCCTTCCTCCATCATTCGAGACGAACAGGCCACCACCAGAAGCCACTTTGTGCACTCTTGCAATGAACTCTCCTGTTCGAGCATTCAGTGCCACAAGGGCTGGAGCATTCTTTATATCAGCTCCTCTGATGGAAAGAATAGGAACGCTATCTTCCCTCTTCCTGAGCCGATAATGATAACCACTGGCCCATCCGTCGTGGGGCTTCAGTCCCAGTTGGGAGGTAACGAATCGCCAAGCTTGGTCGCTATCGATACCGAGTTCATTAGTGTTTTCGAAAAAGGGGAGCCTTATTGGATCGTCCAGTTCTTCAATTCCAGCAACTTGACCATTGACAATGCTCACCAACAGACGTTTGTCAGTGCCAGGCTGGACAAAGAAAACATTCCAATTGGCCCTGCGTCCTCCCAATCCACGAGGGATATCCAGAGAGGCTAGGCTGTTGTCTCGGGCATCGGTGCTGATCAAGTCATATAGTTTAGCTTCGCCATGCCACCTTTGGGCCTCCTTTTGGGCTAGGACATAAGCCTCCTTAACCGTGAGTGTCCGACTTGGTTGAGTCATTGCCGAGCTAAGTGATGACAATTCAGTCGGAGACCGTCGAGTCGCATCTTGCCAAGGAGTGAAGCCAAGGAGCGGAATGAAAGTAAAAGCGAAGCCCACTGCAACAACTAAAGCGAACACTTTCCCAAAGATGCTCCTGTTGTTTTTCATGAGTAGCCTCCTTACCTTCAATATCTTCAATACACACTTTGCCCTCGTAAAATTCGACAGGGTTTGCTCTGTT
Organism: Chloroflexota bacterium; assembly: GCA_030611885.1. Lineage (GTDB taxonomy): Bacteria > Chloroflexota > Anaerolineae > VGOG01 > VGOG01 > JAUWOY01. The sequence goes on from JAUWOY010000010.1 coordinate 37,065, forward strand.
GCTATCCGTGAATCCTTCGCCCCCAATTATACCAAACTCTCCACCAAAACACAACGGCCAAAAAGCCAGTTTTCACCCCGTCTCTTTGGCCAGGTGTTACCTGGCTTTTCCGCCAGGTACACCCCATAAACAAAAAGGTCTCATCCGGGAGAGGATGAGGCCAACCTGCCTCACTTCACATCTTTACCAAACCCCTGCTTACCCCCTCCACCACCGCCTTAGTTCGAGACTCTACCCCAAGCTTGCCAAGGATATTCCCCACATGAAACCGCACCGTCCTCTCAGTGATGGAAAGCTCCCTTGCAATCTCCTTGTTGCTCAAACCCTTAGCCATCAACCTCAAAACCTCAAGCTCCCTCTCGGTGAGGGGAACCTCTTCTTCCTCGCCTATCGCCCTCCTCACCACCTTCTCCTCCACCCTCCTGCTAAGCCAGGTCTCCCCACGAGAGGCTGCACGAATGGCTTCCACAATCGTATCCAATGCCTCCTCCTTGAGCACATAACCGGTAGCCCCTGCCTTTAGAATCCCGAAGACGTACTCATTTTCATCGTAGGCACTGAGTGCCAGGATGCGCAAATCGGGGAATCTCTCCCGCAGGATTCGGGTGACCTCCACCCCATCCATCCCCGGCATCACCACGTCCAAAACCAGAACGTCAGGACGAAGCTCCTCGACGAGGCGAAGCACCTCATCGCCACTGGATGCCTCCCCGATAACTTCGATTCCATGCGCGCCATCGAGCTCGGCCCTTATGCCCGACCTCACCACGGGGTGGTCGTCGGTTAATAGGACCCTGATTGAATCCATCGCTCACCTCCGCCGGAGGATGTAGCCCATCACCAAAAGCACCCCTACGATAGCCGAGCCCCACACGATTCGCTTCCGTCAACGATCACTTGCAATTCGCCCCCGGTACTGGCGGCTGGTTGGCGTACTCCTTCACGGCGTGGTAGACGGGCAGCGGGGTGAAATCGGGCTCGACCATGCGGAAATAGTACCAGGCTTGATCCCTCTCCGAATCGTCGGCGCGCTTGAAGAACCAGAAGTTGACCACTCCCATCCAGGGCCACTCGGCCTGGGCCCGCTTGTATGCCTCCACGACGTAGCGGGCCTGTTGCTCCTCGGTAACGTAGCCGTAGGGTTTGGCGGGGAAGTCGGCGGGGACGGCGTTCCAGTTCATCTCCGAGATCCAGATGAGTTTGTTCTCGTCGCCGTTTTTGACCATGATGTCGCGGATGTAGAGGGGACGGGAGAAGTTTATGACCCTGGGCCGCATCCGCCGATCATACGGGCCCGACCAGAGGCCATAGCCCTGCATGGCCAGGATGTCAAAGTAGTCCCTGACCCCGGCATTGTACATCCGCTGCAGGAAGATAAAGTCGTTCAGGTTACGGGGGCCCAGTTCGATGGTGGAGGCCAGGGCCCCGCTGATGATCACGCAATCGGGGTCGGCTTCCTTGGCTCGGGTGTAGCCGATTTTGAGCAGTTCGGTGTAGGCTTCGGGATCAACCGGCTGCTCGCCCCACTCAGGGTAGATGTTGGGCTCGTTCCAGATTTGGTAATACTTGATGCGGCCTTTGTACCGATCCACTACTGTGTAGACGAAATCACCAAAGTCATTCAAGTCATCAGGTGGGGCGCGGGTGCCGGCATCATCGCCCCTCGCCCGCGACCAGGCAGGAGGATTATCCAAACGGGCGATTATGCCCAGATCGTATTTCTCAGCCAGGTCTACAATGTTATCGTATTTTCCCCAGGCACTTTTGTTCCACTTGTGGTCGTAGAAATCACCCTGGCCGTGGATTTCGATGTCCTCCCAGGGGAACTCCTGGCGAATCCACTTGAAGCCAGCCTCACTGATCATCTGCAGGGCGCGCTCTCGCTTCTCCGTCTCTACTTCCTGCTCCAAAAACACGTTGATGCCGAAGGGACAGACGCCGGTGTGGGACACGGGAGCGTAAGGTTTGGTCTCCGGCTGCGGTCGGGTCAGGCCAGAGGCCAGTTGGAACACCCCTCGCACCTGAGGCAGGAGGTCCTCCTCGCCCGTCCAGTTCAACAGGGTACTGGATATTGGATATTGGGTATTGGTTAACGCCAGCAAGATCAACAGAACTGCCAGGATGGCCGCTGTGTTTCTCCTGTTGGGCAACCGTGCTAACAGATCGCTCAAAAGTAACTTCTCCGAATTTAGGACACAGATCTGCACAGATAAAAGAGGAAAAATCTGCGGAAATCTGTGTTAATCTGTGTCCCACTCTAAAATCGCTCGCCCAGGCGCTTCAGTTTCCGTCGCAGCCAGGAGACCGCCGACGGCTCGCGCTTGCGCACCATGAGCACCGAGCAGGGTGCTCCATCCGCTACTCGGTCAGGGATGGAGCCGAAAAGCAGGTTCCTCAGGAACCATTCCTCCGATGCCCCGATGGCGATCAAAGCGTAGTCCTCTCGATCTTCTGTCTTTGCGACCTCCGCCAGGATACCTTCTGCGACGGAGGGGCTGCGCTTCAAACGGAAGGTGACCTCTTCGGTGATCTCTCCCAGTTCATCCTCGACCAACTGGCGCAGGACGTCCATTTCCACTTTCATATCCAGCTCGTCCGCCTCAGGGAAGATGCGCAGCGCCGTCAGGCAACCTCCCTCAGCTTTGGCGATGTCCCAGGCCAATCGCAAGGCCAAACGAGCGTGTGGCCCACCGCCGACCGGGACGAGCACGCGCTTGCTGTCTCCCTCTCCCACTCCCCGGTCGCGCAACACGGCCACGTCGCACCTTGCGCCGTGCACCACGTCCTTGACCACACTCCCCGTCACCTGCTGCGTTGTCAACTGCCCGCGCCAGCCCCTCAGGATCAGCCCCACGCCGCCCGAGCCTCGGCCACGCCCAGGATGCCGGACGAGATACCCCGCACCGCTCGCAGCAGGGTGCGCACCGGCACACCCCGTTCGTGGGCATAGCGTGCCACCCGTTTGAGCAACGCCTTCCGCCCGTTCTCTTGCCTATCTAGAATATCCTGAGCCAGCCCCAACGGGGTCGCTTCTGGTACCTTGACCACGGACAGAGCGGCGAGGGTGGATTCCTCTCTCGCCTGACCCAGGATAACGGCCATCCTGATCAAGCTCTCGGCGGTCAAGGGGTTGGCCACCGGCACCAGGATCTCGTGACGGGCCGCTTCCACCGTCTGGGCCGCGACCTCCACCGCCCGGCTCACCGGCCGACGCAGTTGGTAGACGATCAGCCCTAACACCAACAGCCCGCCACCCAAGGCCAGGTCCCCCGGCTCAATGAAGGCTCCCATTAGCACGCAGGTGCCGGCGGCGATGAGGGGAAAAGCCGGATAGAAGGGCACCTTGAAGGGACGCTGTTGCTCTGGGAATTTGCGCCGCAACCAGATGAGGGCCAGGTTGGCGAAGACCAAGAGATATAGGTAGCCAAAGTTGGCGATGTAGCTCAGGAACACCTCCCGACCGGTGGCAGCGCACGCTGCGATCATGCCTCCACTGAGCAAGATGGCTGGCAGCGGCGTCTTGAGGCGGGGATGAATCCGTGAAAGAAAGGACGGCAAGTAGCCATCGCGGCTCAAGGCCAGAGCGATGCGAGTGGAACTGATCATGGCCGTGTTCAACGAGGAGAGGGTAGCCACCAGCCCGGCCAATCCCATCAACGGCGCACCAACCCGACCCAGGAAGCGCGAGGCCACCTCGGCCAGCGGGGCAGAGGAGTTCTTCAGCGTCTCAGCCGAGACAACGCCCAGGGAGACAAGGGCCAGGGCACAGTAGACCACCATGCAAACACAGAGGGTGGTGACAATGGCAATGGGGATGTTTCGGCCCGGGTTCTTGACCTCTTCGGCGGCGGTACCGACGACCTCAAAGCCCACGTAGAGGACGTGGATCAAGCCGATGGTCTGGAAGATCTTAACTGCATTGTTGAGCACTCCATCGTGGATGAAGAAACCACCCTCTCCGAAAAACCTGGCCCAGGTGAAGCCGCCCGGCAAGACCAGCCCTAGAACGATGTAGCCTACCAACGAAGCCAACAATATCCCGGCCAGGATGACCTGAGTGCGGCCTGCCTCCTCACTGCCACGCAAGTTGATGATCGTAAAAAGCACCACGATACCCATAGCCGTGGCGGAAACAGGCAGACCGGGCAGGAAGATCCTCAGTGAGAGGGTAAAGCCCACCGCGCATAGCGCGCAGTAGAACATAGCGCCAAACCAACTGACCCAGCCCACACTGAAGGGCAGGAACCCTTCCTTGGCCTGACTAACGTACGCGTAACCGCCACCGGCGATGGGATAACTGGAGGCCAATTCGGCGTAATCCAGGGCTGTGAAGAACTCCAGCAGGCCGGCGACGAGGAAGGCCAGGATGAGGGCTGGCCCGACCATGCCGGCGGCGTAGCCGGTGAGCACGAACACGCCAGCGCCCATCGTGCCACCGATACCTAGTATCAGGATCTGGGGAAGACCCAGGGTGCGAACCAGTTGCTTTTTTGCCATTCTAATCAACCTTTCCGTCGCATTCGGTGACAAACAAAAAGGCCACAGGAGGTCTCCTGTGGCTCGGCCGCTTAAAATCGCACAGAGTTGTCCCTTTCAATACTGACGAGGTTAACTGATGGGTCAAGTAGCTCCTCTGCTCTACATCCTCTCTAGCCTCTCTACATTCATCACGAAAACGATGGCCCCACTGATCTCCACCTCTTTAGCTCTGGGCCATGCTGGCGTATGCAGGCGAGACTTGACGTGCTGCTTGATGATATTCAGCGCCTCATCAACTTGCCCTTCCTCGACGCCGCTCACAACGGTCGTGTTACCCGCTCGCAGGAAGCCGCCGGTGCTTCCCATGCGCGTGGCTCTGAAGCCCTGAGCTAACAGAGCATTGATCACCGCATCAGCGTCGTCATTGTGTACGATGGCCTGGATCAACTTCATGATCTTTTACCTCCTCCGTATCTATAGAAACCAGGTTTTTGAAAGAACGAGTTGCTTGCTCAGACAGAGAAAAAACCTGGTTTCTCCACTACTCCTAGCTTAAGTCTCCCAGTTCATACAGGATAGCCGCCGTGGCCACCAGACCGGCCGTCTCGGCCCGCAGGATGCGGGGGCCCAGGGTGATGGGGACGATGCCGTACCGCTGAGCCAATATCACCTCTTCGAAAGTGAAGCCCCCCTCAGGGCCGATGAAGAGGCTAATGGAAAAGGGCCTGGAAGGAAATGATGGGGTCTTCCTCCCCTTCGACTTCTTTTCCCCCCTCCCAAACACCAGCTTCAGGTTGACCCTCTCCTCTTCTTCCCAGGGCATCAACGAGAGCCCGCCCGTCCGCTTCGCTCGTTCGCAGGCCTGGGAAAAGAGCATAGCCGATTGAAGGTTGGGAAGCCTGCCCCGCCTGCTTTGCTCCGCCGCTTCCCGAACGATGCGTCGCCAACGCTCCCCCTTCTTGTTCACGTCGTCCAGGCTGGCGATGACGCAGCGCTGGCTGATGAGGGGCACGAATTCCACGATGCCCAGTTCCGTGCCCTTCTGCAAGACGAGCTCGAAATGGCTGCCCTTGAGCACGCCCTGATAGAGAGAGACCTTGGTGCGGGGCTCGCCGGTGGCGAGAGTCCTGCTCAGCACCCTACTTACTACCCGCTCTCGGCCCACCTCGACGATTTCGGCCTCCCGCTCCCAGCCGGAGTTATCCAGGACGACGATGGAAACGCCAGGGCGTAGGCGCAGGACATCTCTGATGTGGTGCACTGCTGGCCCGGTGATCGTAACTTTGTCACCCTCCAACTGGTCGGGCGATACAAAAAAGCGGTGCATAGCCTCACCTCCAACCTCCAACTAGAGCCACCCAATCCTTCTCCTGTCGTCGTTCGACGATCTCCAGCCCGTGCTCTCCCAAAGCCGCCGCTACTTCCGCCTCCTGCTCTTCGATGATGCCCGCTGCGATCATCAGTCCAGCCGGTCGAACTCGATCCACCAGTCCCTGGTCGGCGAGCTCGACGATCACCCTGGCCAGGATGTTGACGAGCACTAGCTCAAATTCCTCTGCGGCCTTGTCCAACGAGCCAGGCTCAACGGTGACGATGTCTGGCACTCCGTTGGACTGCACGTTAGCTCGGGCTGCTCTCACGGCCAGCGGATCGTTGTCCAGGGCCAGGACGGAGCCTGCTCCCAGCTTGGCCGCGGCGATAGCCAGGATCCCTGAGCCTGTGCCCAGATCCAGGACTTTGGCTCCCGGTTCCAGGTGCTCCTCCAGAGCTTGCAGGCACATCTGTGTGGTGGGGTGCAGGCCCGTGCCGAAGGCCATACCAGGATCCAGTTCGATGACTATCTCATCGGGCCGTGGCTTGTACTCCTGCCACGAGGGCTTGATCACGATGCGCTGGCCGACGTGCAGGACGTGATAGTGCTTCTTCCAGGCATGGGCCCAATCGTCTTCGGTGAGCTCGCGGAACTCAGGCGGTGGGAGCGGGTAAATCTGGCTCATATGCCAAAGGGCCTCCTCTATGCGCCGCCGAGTTTTTAGCCCCTCTTCGTCCAAAGGCAGGTAGGTCTTGACGGTGACCACCGCCGTGTCGCTCAATTCGTCGTCAAAATCCGTTGACAGCACCGCCCCGCCGCGCCCGTAGCGGTTGAACACCTCGCTCACCGCTTCAGCGGCTTCACCATCCACCTGCACACTAGCTTCCAGCCAATTCAACGCTTCCCCCACGTTTCGATCATACTTTCGACTATACTCCGCCTCCCATAGGCACTTTCGAGTTCTTCGGAGTTCAGCAATTATTTCCTCCCCCGTCTTGTCTAACCCACCAGCCTTTTGAATTTCTCTCTGAATCTCCTCAATGCGTTCTTCCCACGCTACAGCCATCTACTTAGTCTTCCTATGCTTTGAGGAAATCCACTATCTTCTCCAACAAGCCCTTTTCTTCCTGAGGAATAACTTCTTTACCCAACGTCTTGCCCAAATCCTTGAACAGTTGTTTCTGTTCGTCGCTCAAGTCGGTTGGAGTCGCTACCTGCACTATCACCAACTGGTCGCCCCGGCCATTGCGCCTGAGGTAGGGCACCCCTTGGCCCCGCAGGCGGAAGACCTTGCCCGTCTGAGTGCCTGCAGAAATGACCAATCTCTCCTCACCCTCCAGCGTAGGCACCATGACCTCATCGCCCAGGGCCGCCTGGGCGACGTTTATCGCCAGTTCCAGGATGATGTTGTGGTCTTGGCGGCGGAAATAGCGATGGGACTTAACCGAGAGAACTACGTAAAGGTTGCCCGGTGGGCCGCCCCGCGTTCCGGGCTCCCCTTCACCGGCCAGGCGGATCTGTGTCCCGTTATCTACCCCCGCCGGCGCTTTGACGGAGATGGTGCGGGTCACTCGCACGCGCTTCTGACCACGGCACTCAATGCAAGGGGTGGTTACAATCTCCCCCTCCCCTCTGCAGCGGGGACAGGTGCTCACGTTGATGAAAGAGCCGAGGATAGACTGTTGAGTGCGCCGCACCTCGCCGGTGCCGTTGCACTGGGGGCAACGGATGGGGCTGGTGCCCGGCTCGGCGCCGCTGCCACGACAGCGGGGACAGGTCTCGTAGCGCGGAATATCCAGTTTCTTCTCGCAGCCGAAGACAGCTTCCTCAAAGGAGATAGTCAGGTCGTAGCGCAGGTCAGCCCCGCGGCGCGGCGCGCGCCGAGCCCTGGTGCGAGGTCCGAAGCCAAACAGGTCTCCGAAGATGTCACTGAAGCCGCCGAAACCGAAATCGCTGAAGTCGCCCCAGCGCCCCTGCACGCCAGAATGACCGAAGCGGTCGTAGGTGGCTCGCTTCTCCTGATCGGAGAGCACCTCGTAGGCCTCGTTTATGCCTTTGAATTTAGCTTCGGCGTCGGGGCTCTTATTGACGTCGGGATGATATTGGCGGGCCAGCTTTCGGTAGGCTTTCTTTACCTCATCCTGGCTGGCCGAGCGGCCCACACCGAGAACTTCGTAGTAGTCGCGCTTCGTGCTCATTCAACTAATGGCCTCTCCCCATTGGCTCAAATACTCCAGGCGGTTGCGCATGTCCTGAACCGAGAGCGACATCAACAGGTTCAGTACCCGTCGTAGTAGTTCGCCGATAGGGTATTGTTCCGAAACGATGATCCCACAATGCTCCCAACCATGCTCTGCGTAGCGTTTATGTAATCTGGCGTAGTCGCTTCGGTTAAACGTCAAAATGACTCTGCCTTGTGAAGCAGCAAAAGCTAATTGTTCCTCATCCGGGGAACCTGACATCCCAGCCTCAACCGTTGTGATCGCATCGAAGCCTCGCTGGCGTAGCGCTTTTGCCAGCCTGGTATGCACATCTTCATTGAGAAAAAGCTTGATCACTTCTTTCGAGTTCATGTCGAGTACTGCCCCGGCGGATACATCTTCATCAATCGCTCCTCCGAGTCCGCCCCGATGTCTCGCTCTATCTCCTCTTGATGATCATAGTAGTATGAGAGGGCGTCGTATAGATGAACGGGCTTCAGATGCGGAAGGCCTTCTAGTATCTCCTCTACCGACATTCCCACCTTGTGATAGCCCACGATGGAGCGCACCGGCGTGCGCGTGCCAACGATGATCGGTCGCCCTCCGCAAATGCCTTCTACCCGCACGACAAAGGGGTGATTCGTCGGCATAATCTCTACCCTCTCAATTTCTACAATTGTCCCTGCCATGGTCCTACCTCCTCTTCACTACTTCCTTTCTACACCTCCCTGAACTCACCCTCCACGGTCTCCTCGCCCTCAGGGGGCTTCTCCTCTTCGCCAGGGGGAGGCGGGGTGGGACCAGACTGCTCATACATGCTGGCGCCGATCTGCTGCACAGCTATGCCCAGCTCCTCGGCTCTGCGGCGAATCTCGTTCACGTCTTTGCCCTCCAGGGCGGTGCGCAGGGCAGACACCTTGCTCTCCACGTCACTCCTCACGTCACTTGGCACTTTCTCGCCCTGCTCGCGCAAGGCCTTCTCCGCCACGTAGATGGCCGAGTCGGCGGCGTTGCGAGCTTCGGCCTCTTCCTTGCGCTTTCGGTCCTCAGCGGCGAACCGCTCGGCATCTTTGACCATTTGCTCCACTTCCTCGTCGGCGAGACCGCTGGATGCGGTGATGGTGATGTGCTGCTCGCGTCCCGTGGCCTTGTCCTCGGCCGATACGTCGAGGATGCCGTCGGCGTTAATGTCGAAGGTCACCTCGATCTGGGGGATGCCCCGCGGCGCGGGCGGGATGCCGTCCAGCATGAAGCGCCCCAGAGTTTTGTTATCGGGGGCCATGGGCCGTTCGCCCTGCACCACGTGGATCTCCACCCCGCTCTGGCCGTCGGCTGCCGTGGAGAAGGTCTGGCTCTTGCGGGTGGGAATGGTGGTGTTGCGCTCGATGAGAGCCGTAGCCACGCGGCCCAGGGTCTCGATGGATAGGGTCAGAGGGGTCACGTCCAGGAGCAGCACGTCCCTGACCTCGCCGCCCAGCACGCCGGCCTGGATGGCCGCCCCCAGACCCACTACCTCGTCGGGATTGACGCCCCTGTGGGGTTCCCTGTTGAAGATCCTCCTCACCGCCTCCTGGACGGCGGGCGTCCTGGTCTGTCCGCCCACCAGGATGGCCTCGTCTATGTCTTCAGGTTTGAGCTTGGCGTCGGCCAGGGCCTGCTGGCAGGGGCCGATGGAGCGCTCGATCAAATCCTCCACCAACTGCTCCAGCTTGGCCCGGGTCAGCTTCATGGTCAGGTGCTTGGGCCCTGAGGCATCAGCGGTGATGAAGGGCAGGTTGATCACCGTCTCCGTCACCGTGGATAGCTCGATCTTGGGCTTCTCCCCCGCCTCCTTCAGCCGCTGCAGGGCCATCTTGTCCTGGCGGAGGTCAATGCCTTGATCCCTTTTGTACTCGTCGCAGATCCACTCTATGATCCTTTGGTCAAAGTCGTCGCCGCCCAGGAAGGTATCGCCGCTGGTGGACTTGACCTCGAACACCCCATCGCCCACGTCCAGGATAGAGATGTCGAAAGTGCCGCCGCCCAGGTCGTAGACGGCGATAGTCTCGTCAATCTTCTTGTCCATGCCGTAGGCCAGGGCTGAGGCGGTGGGCTCGTTGATGATGCGCAGTACCTGCAAGCCGGCGATCCGGCCAGCGTCCTTGGTAGCCTGGCGCTGAGAGTCGTTGAAATAGGCGGGCACGGTGATCACCGCCTGGGTGATGAGCTCTCCCAGAAACGCCTCGGCGTCAGTCCTGATCTTCTGCAGGATCATGGCCGAGATCTCCGGCGGCGAGTACTCCTTGCCCGCCATTTCTACCCAGGCATCGCCATTGGGATTCTCGATGATCTTATAGGGCAATATCTCCCTGGCCCGCTGCACCTCAGGATCGTTGAACTTGCGCCCCATGAGACGCTTGATGGAGAAGATAGTGTTATCGGGGTTAGTGACGGCCTGGCGTCGGGCTACCATCCCCACCATGCGTTCCTCCGTCTTAGGGTTCACCGCCACCACCGAGGGGAACAGCCGTCCGCCCTCCGCGCTGGGGATCACCGTCGGCTCGCCGGCCTGCATTACCGCCGCACAACAGTTAGTGGTTCCTAAATCAATACCGATTATTTTGCTCATAGTTTGTTGTTCCTCCCTATTCAAAGTTGGAAATTGCGAGCTGTGAGGAGTGCCTCTTGCAGATAGCGGGCGATGCGATCTTTGTTGGCCGTAAGGCTGGAAAATTGCTTGTCGCAAACGTCACTGAATCTGGCCAAGACCTTCCGGTTGACCTCTTCCTGGTTCTCAAAGACGCTAATTGAGCGGAATGGAATCTCCCAGCGCTCAAACTGGAGCAGCGCGATCGTGGCATCACGTGTCGTGTTGTCGTTGGGCAAGGCATAGACAAAAATGGGATGTGCCATGCCGTTGATCCGGCAATCTACCACGTATTTACCTTCAGGATCATGTCGGGGATGGTGCCAATCAAATTGCCGCCGCGTTTCTGGCACGTGCTCTTCCATGAAGGCGCGAAAGTCCTCCATAAACATGGACTTTACCCGTTCACGAGAGAGATAGGTGACATCGGTGATTTTGAGCAGCGCCTGGACGAAGTCGAAAAGTGTGTCCCCATAACGGCCATCCCAAACTGTCAGCATTAGTTCCCCCTCGCGATCCTCCACCGCGAAGGCGCTCAAGGCATTGGCAATAATCTGCTGTCGCGTGCCTCGATGTAGACTTTTCTCATCGAGGTCATACGTCAAGTGCATGTATGTGTGCCCCTCATCTGATAGAATCCACCGCCCAGACTCGCGCTTGAGTACGATAGCCAAGTGATCACCGTCATCAAGGTGGAAGGGCGTAAAAACACGATAACGCTCAACCCCTTCGGGCTCCAGACGTATCTGAGCACAGACCTTCCTGCGGAAATCTTGTTCGATCGTTTCAATCACCATGGTCAAACACCTCCCTGAAGGCTGAAGGCCGGCAATGACGGCTGTGGATTCGGCGGGAGCTCAAACCCACAGTTGGCTAACATGCATTGAAGCGCGTCATCGAAATCGGCGTAACGGTCAGTTGGTTCCGCGTAAGCATCTTCGCGCAACCCCGCCTCCTGATAGCGCCTGGTTGCTTCGTGAATGTGAAAGTCATAGAATTTATTCCCTTCCAGTTTGTTCGTATGCTCGTGGCTCTTGCCGTTGTAACGGCGCAAGCGGAAGACGATGTTTGTCTGGGGGACACGGTAGGCAAGGATGAGCGAGAAGTCAAGGGGGTTCCCCATGCTCTGCCGCAAAATCAGGCGAAAGGGCGTCCCATCGGCTCCTTCAAAATCCAGTTCTGCTTCTTTGTGACCGCGCTTCGGCTTCAGTCGAAGGCGCAGATGGTAGTTTGGCGGCAAGGGCTTGGGTTCGCTTATGAGACGTTGAATCTCATCGTCACTCAACAAGACAGGCATGTTCCAGTCTCCTCTGAGTCAAGACACGCGTTGCTGGACACTGCCTTCCCCTTCCTCAGCCTCTGACGCTGGTCTCCCCTTGGCCACCCGCACCAGGGCAGGCCGCAGAACTCGGTCGCCGAGCTTGTAGCCCCTCTGCACCTCGCCGATGATCTGGCCCTCTTGGTACTCTGCGCTCTCCTCGTAGGTGACGGCCTCGTGCACCAGAGGGTCGAAGCTCTGGCCTTCCGTCTCCATGGGGGTCAGCCCTTCCCCGTCCAGGATGGCCTGCAATCTCCGGTAGATGAGGGCCACGCCGTCAATCCAGGTCAGGCTCAGCAGGTTGCGGGGCAGGGTCTGGAAGGCCCGCTCGAAGTCGTCGAAGATGGGCAGCAGCCTGGAGATGAGGGTCGAGTTGGCCAGCTTGAAGAGCTCCTGTCGCTCCTGCTCGTTGCGCTTTTTGTAGTTGGCGAATTCGGCCCGCGCCCGCTGCCAGCCGTCCAGATACTCAGCCGCCTGGGCTTTGGCTGCCTCCAGCTCTTGGCGCAGAGCCTCCAGCTCAGTGACTTCCTCGACTTCTTCTGTAACCTCTTCTGCTACAGTAACCTCCTCTGTAGCAGCTTCTTCAATCTTCTCTTCCTTTGTCACTCTATCGGACCTCCTTGATCAGTATCCGTACAGCTCGTGAATCAGTTCGCTCATCAGGCTAGACACGTAACGGACGACGGAGATGGCTCGCCGGTAGGGCATGCGTCGAGGGCCTAGAACCCCCAGGTCACCCGTGGCCTGGCTAACCACGCCGTAACGTGACAGCACCAGGCTGCAATCGCTCAGCTCCTCCCACGGCCCCTCTCCCCCAATGATGACCTGCACGCTACCCGCTGCCGGAGCCATAACATCGGCCAGAACGATTTCCAGAAAGCGGCTCTCATCGAGAAGCCCGAAGACTTGGCGAGCGATTTGGCCCTCGGCGAACTCAGGCTGTTGCAGGATGTTGATCAGGCCGTTACGGTAGACCTCGCTGCGAGCACGCTCATCTGATAGCCCCATCATCTCCGCCACCAGCTCCCCCACCTGGGCCTCCAGGGGAGCCAAGCGCGCGAGTTGGGCCATGATCCCGTCAGCGGTTAAGCCATCGAAGTTCTCGTTCAGGCGAGTGGCCATCCGGCTCAACTCCTCTTGAGATATCGGCTGAGGCAAAGTCAGGACTCTTTGCTTGACCGTCCCCCCCTGTAGTACCAGGACCACCAGGGCCAACGAATCGCGGATGGAAATCAGTTCCAGGTGTTTGAAAAGGCGCTGAGTAGTAGCGGCGGGGGCCGTGATCCACGCCACGCTCTGCGCAGCCTGCGCCAGTACCGACGCCGAGAGCTTCAGCCACTGGTCCATCTCAGGGCGCACCTGGTGAAACTGGTGGCGGATCATGCGCCGCTCAGCCAGGGGCAGCTCGGTCTCTCCCAGGAGGCGTTCGACGAAGTAGCGATAGCCTCTATCAGTGGGGACACGCCCGGCCGAGGTGTGAGGGTGAGTCAGGTATCCAGCCTCTTCCAAGCGGGCCATCTCGTTGCGCACCGTGGCCGAGCTAATGCCCAGGCCATAGGCCTCGACGATGACCTTTGAGCTAATGGGCGTGGCTGCAGCTACATATTCCCGTATCACCAGGCCCAATATGGCTTGCTGTCTAGCTGTCAAATCCTCCATCAGATCTCACCAGGGGAAGTTTTTAGCACTCTCAATATTAGAGTGCTAAAAACAATGATACCACGAAGTGCCCGTCCTGTCAAGTGCTATTTGGATAAAGAGAGAAATGAGTGTATAATAATCGCGCGTCTCTCGCTCGAATGATAGTCGGAGATGACCTCGGCGATAGGAGAGGATGTGATGGAAAGCGAAACCTCCTCAATGAAGGCGGCTGCCTCCAAGCTGATGGCAGCTCTCTGTCCAGTCTTGTTGCTGGCGACAGTAGGGCTGGCCGGATGTAACCTCTTGCCTGAGTTGCCGTTTTCCTCCCAGGAGGAAAAACCAACAGCTACCACCGTGCCTGGGGAGGTAACGCCCGCAGTATCTCCCACCCCCTCACCCCCCACGGCAGTGTCCTCGGCCATTACTCTAACCCTGTGGACGACGGAGGCTTTCTTCCCCACTGAGGACAATGATGGCAGGCAAGTTCTGGCTCAGCAGTGGCAGGCTTTCGAAGCTGCTCATCCTAACGTGACCATCGAGTACGTCCTCAAGAAACCGTATGGCAAAGGGGGCATGCTCGATTTTCTCAGCACCGCTCGCGCAGCCGCTCCCACGGTATTGCCAGACCTGGTGATCCTGGACACTCTTGAGCTGGATGAGGCAGCCGAGGCCGGGCTGATCCAACCTATGGATGACACAGTATCGAGCGAAGTGCAGCAGGACCTTTTCCCCTTCGCCCGGCGCAGCTTCGATGGTCAGTTAGTGGGCATTCAGTTCAAGGCCGACGTCGAACACCTCATCTACAACACCAACAAAATAGATAGCCCGCCGATAACCTGGAGAAAGGTGCTCTCCGACAGCGTGGCCTACATCTTCCCAGCCGGTGGACAGGGCAACCTGGTCAACGACGCTTTTTTGATCCAGTACCTGGCTGCAGGTGGAGGACTGCTCGATGCAAGCGGCAAGTCCGCGCTCGATAAAGATGCTTTGGTCGAGGTGCTCCAGTTCTACGCTGACGGCCTGGAAGCAGGGGCCATTCCGCCCTCGGTGCTGGAGTTCGAGCACCTGGATGATTGTTGGGTCGTGTACGTGTCGGCCCAGGCAGCGATGTCCAATGTCAGCTCCGCCAGGTACCTGGCGGACAGGGGACTGCTGAAAAACACCGCCTTTGCTGCTATCCCCACCCGTGATGGCAATGTGGTCACCTTGAGTAAAGGATGGGCTTTGGCCATAGTTACAGAGGACTCGAGCCGACAGGCGGCCGCCGCACAGCTCATCGAGTGGCTGCTGGAGGCGGAGAACAACGCCGATTGGAACCTGGCGGCCGGACATCTGCCCACCCGCCAAGCGGCTTTCGAGCACCTGGGCACGGAGGATCAATACTTCCCCTTCGTGCGACAGCAGTTAGCAAACGTGTACCCTCGACCTACGGCCTCCGCCTACGAGAAGATAGGCCGGGCTCTACAGAGGGCCGTCCAGGATGTCCTGCAAGGCGAGGTTTCCCCCCAGGAGGCAGCCGAAGCAGTCATAGCCGTTGTTGAACAGTGAGGAGGTGAACGATGTTTAATACGCTCGAAGAAGCGCGACACTACGTAGAACAGAACGACGTGCAGATGATTGACCTCAAGTTTACCGACCTGTGGGGGCGCTGGCACCACCTCACGATTCCCCAAAGCCAGTTCACCCCGACGCTGATGGAGGCCGGCGTCGGCTTCGATGGCTCCGCCGTCGGCCTGAAATCGGTCAAAGCCGGCGATATGGTGCTGGTGCCCGATCTCTCCACCGGCTTTGCCGACCCCTTCTGGGACGCCCCCACTCTCAGCTTCATCTGTACCACGCTGGAAGCGGACACGAAGGCGGTCTTCCCCAATGACCCACGCAACATCGCCCGCCGCGCCGAAGAGCATCTGATCGAGAGCGGCATCGCCGACCGGAGTCAGTGGGGGCCAGAGTTCGAGTTTTACGTCTTCGACAGCGTGGCCTACGAGAATGAGATGAACCGTGCTGGATACAGCGTCGAATCGAGCGAAGCTGGATGGCGCAGCGGTGCCGGAGGGCATGGCCACTACATCCCGCTCCACGGCGGCTATCACGCCATCCCCCCCCAGGACACGCTCTACAATATGCGCACCGAGATGAGCCTGCACCTCCAGGCGATGGGGGTGCCGGTCAAGTATCACCACCACGAGGTCGGCGGGCCGGGTCAGTGCGAGATCGAGACGCCGCTGATGGGCCTCTTGCAGGCCGGCGATGCGACGATGATCGTCAAGTACGTCGCCAAAATGGTCGCCCACCGGCACGGCCAGACAGCCACTTTCATGCCCAAGCCGCTCTACGGCGAGGCTGGATCGGGGATGCACTTCCATCAACATCTGTTCAAAGGCGATCAGAACGTTTTCTACGATCCCGAAGGATATGGCCTGCTGAGCCAGACGGCTCTGCACTACATCGGCGGGCTGTTGCACCACGGGCCAGCGCTGCTGGCCCTCACCAATCCCAGTACGAATTCTTATCGGCGGCTCGTGCCGGGCTTCGAGGCCCCGGTCAACGCCTTTTTCTCCCTGGGCAACCGCAGCGCCGCCGTGCGCATCCCGCGCTACGCCACCCAGCCCGACGAGGTGCGCTTCGAGTTCCGTCCGCCGGACGCCACCTGCAACGTCTACCTGGCGCTGGCCGCGCAGCTCCTGGCCGGGCTCGACGGCATCCGCCAGCAGATTGATCCCACCGAGGCCGGCTTCGGCCCGATAGACGCCGACGTCTTCTCCTGGACGGACGAGCAGCGAGCGAAGATCAAGCCCTTGCCCAACTCGCTAAAAAACGCTCTAGATGCGCTGGCGGAGGATCACGACTTTCTGCTGACCGGTGATGTCTTCAGCGAGCACCTGATCGAGCGCTGGGTTGCCTTCAAGATGGACAAGGAGTACTATCAGGTGCGCAACCGCCCGCATCCCTATGAGATGGAGCTTTACTTCGACGCCTGATAATTGTGAACTGTGAATTGTAAATTGCGAATTGTGAATGTCAGAAGGGAGGAAGCGATGAGCATATCCACGTGGGCTCGCTATAAGAACGGCATCCTCAAACCTATCGGCACCCTGCCCTTGAAAGAAAACCAGCGCGTGCGAATCATCGTGCTGCCCCAGTCCCAGGAAGTGGATGAGGTGGATGAGGCACGGCTGGCGGAAATGCATCGTCGCGCCGACGAATGGCTGGCCCAACAGCCACCGGATGCGGTACGGCCTTCGCCACTCTCTGAAGAGGAGCGCCGCCAAGCCATAGCCGAATTGGATCAGGTCCTGAGAGAACTACGGGAAGCCAATGTGCATTACTCTGAAGAAGAGGTTATGGCCGATGTCAATGCAGCGGTGAAGGCTGTGCGGGCTGAGAAGATGCGGCAATTATGAGCGGCCGACTGCGGGTTGTGATTGACACCAACGTGCTAGTCAGCGGTGCTATTGCCCCATGGGGAAGTAGCGCCTTTATCATGCGCCTTTTCAAACAGGAGGCTTTTGACGTCATCATATCAGAGCAACTCTTAAACGAACTGTACCGGGTACTGGGCCGCCGACGTATCCAAAACCGATACCATGTCACAGAGAGACGGCGTAAGAAGATTGTGGGGCGATTAGCACTCATCGGCGAATTCGTCGAACCGATTGGCGGGGTTCAGATATGCCGTGATCCCACAGACGACTACCTGATCGAGATGGCCATCCTGGGCCGAGCCACTCACCAGGTCACCGGCGACGAAGATTTCCATGACGACCCGGCGCTGCTACGCTTTCTACAGGAGCGTGATGTGACCGTCACTCGCCCGGCAGACTTTGCCGTTCTCCTCCGCGAACACACTATCTCAGGAGGCACACCATGACCATCAAATTCGGCACCGACGGCTGGCGTGCCGTCATCTCCGATACTTTCACTTTTGCCAACCTGCGGCTGGTGGCCCAGGCCATCGCCGACTATGTGCTGGAGGAGGCCCCGGTCGGGAATACCGGTCAGCCCGAGGTCATCGTCGGCTTCGACACCCGCTTCCTCTCCGACCGCTACGCGACCGAGGTGTCCCGCGTTCTGGCCGGCAACGGCATCGTCGCCCACCTCACCCGCGCCGACACCCCGACCCCTGCCATCTCCTACACCGTCATCCACAAAAAGGCTGCTGCTGGGGTGATGATCACCGCCAGCCACAACGCACCGCGCTACAACGGCCTCAAGCTCAAGGCCTCTTTCGGCGGGGCCGCGCTGCCAGAGCAGGCGGAGCACATCGAAGCCTACCTGGCGCGCAACCAGGAGATGGCTCGCGGGCCTAACGTGATGGATTACCAGGCAGCGTTGGACCAGGGACTCATCCGGCTTTTCGATCCCGCCTGGGCCTATTACGAGCACCTCAGCCAGATGGTGGATCTGGACGTGATCTCGGCCAGCGAACTGCGGGTGGTGACCGACGCGATGTACGGCTCGGGCCGCAAGTGCATCGCCGATATGCTGGCCCGCACGCGGTGCCGGGTGTACCAAATCCGAGGCGAGATGAACCCCGGCTTTGGCGGCATCCATCCCGAGCCGGTAGCCCACTATCTGAGCGCGCTGGGTGCAGCCATTCAGACCCACCACGCCGATTTGGGGCTGGCCACCGACGGGGACGCCGACCGCCTCGGCGCGATGGATGCTGAGGGGAACTTCGTGGATCCCCATCACATCTTCGCTCTGGCGCTGCGGTATCTGGTTGAGGGACGGGGATGGAGCGGGACGGTCGTCAAGAGCATCTCCACCACCCGCATGGTGGACCGATTGGCTTCGCGCTACGGCCTGCCGCTGGTGGAGACGCCCGTGGGCTTCAATCACATCGCCGACCGTATGTTGAAAGATGACGTGCTCATCGGCGGGGAGGAGTCGGGCGGGCTCAGCATCAAGGGCCACATTCCAGAGGGGGACGGCGTGCTGATGGGGCTGTTGCTGTTGGAGATCGTCGCGGCGGCTGGCGCTCCGCTGCACGAGCTCGTGGCCGAGCTCCAGGCCGACGTTGGCCCGGCCCACTACGCCCGCCGCGACATCCCGCTCCGCTCCCCTGTCGCCAAAGAAGAGATGGTCGCCCGGCTTACCAGCGACGTGCCGGACTCCCTGGCTGGAGAGAATCTCGTCGAGGTAGTGACCCTCGACGGAGTCAAGTACCTGCTGGCCGATGATAGCTGGCTCCTGATCCGTCCCTCTGGCACGGAGCCAGTGCTGCGGGTCTATGCGGAGGCCAGGAGCCCCGAAAGCGTGCAGAGCCTGCTGGAATTTGGAGAGAGTGTGGCGGCTGGGGGCTAGCGCGGGGGTCTCAAATGAAACGGGGGAACTTTGACAAGACCTGACAGGTTTTCGTGGAAACCTGTCAGGTCTTATGTTTGGAAACGGGGGATGAGGCTTTTTGCTTCATCCCCCGTTTGCCATTCTTTCAGCCCCCCGGAGAGTATAAGATGCGGCCACGCCAGCGACGATGGTGATGACGCCGGCCGCTATAAAGACGGCCTGCACGCCGATCAGGTCGCCGAAGAGACCAGAGAGGGCCATTGACGCGCTGGTGGAGGCGCCGATGACCATGGTCACTGCGCTCTCCACCCGCCCCCGCTTCTCGTCGGGGACCAAAGACTGGGTCAGCGTAGCCAGGGCAGCACGGGCGGCGACAATGCTCAGGCCGATAATGGCTACGGCGACCAGGACGAGGGGATAACTGGGAATCACCGCGAAAGCAATGATGGCCAGCCCCAGGCTCACCATACAGCCCCCCACAACTCGATTGGTACGCACGTTAGAAGTAAAGCGGCCGATCACCACCCCGCCAATCACTACGCCAAGCCCCTGAAATGCGTAGAGGAAACCAAATCCTTCGGCCCCAATACCCAACACTTCTTTTAAGTAGATTATCCCCAGGACCACGATGGCTCCGAAGCCCAAAGTGGCTACGGCCGTGGTGATCATAACATGGAGAAGAGAGGAGCTATGTCTGATGAAAAGCAACCCTTCCACCAGTTGATTCCAGATAACCCTGCTGCTGGTCTTGCCTGGACTAGAATTCACTGGCGGTATAGTCATGGTAGCGATGGCCACCGCAGAGAAGGCGAAGGTGCAGGAATCGAAGACGAAGGCGGAGGCCGGGCCTAGCCAGCCGACGACCACACCGGCCATTGATGCGCCCAGGATAACAGAGATGATCTGGTTGGCTTGCATCAGGGCATTGGCCGTGAGTAAGGCTTCGCTGCTGACGATGTTGGGGATGATGGCATTGCGGGCCGGGTTGAAGAAGACGCCCACGCTGGCCATCACGAAGCTGACAATGTAGAGTATGTACAACTGATCCGCCCGCTGGACGAAGAGGAGGACGAGGACTGCCAGGCCGCGAATGATGTCGGAGACAATCATCACCCGCTTGCGGTCCAGGCGATCAACGAAGACCCCGCCGATCAGGCCCAAGAAAAGCTGGGGCAAGGTGGCGACCACGGCCAGCACTCCCAGGGCTAAAGGCGAGCTTGTCAGAGTGTTGATAACAAATAGAATGGCGACAATGACGAAACTGTCGCCTATCTGGGAGAGGAGCTGTCCTATCCACAGGGCGCGAAAATCGCGATTGCGAAAGGCGCTGACGATGGCAGCACGGTCTCCCAGAAACTCTTTCGTTTGAGGTCGCTTTGAACTCATAACAGCAACACGTCCAATGCCTGGTCGTCATCGAAGCGATCTCGGAAGCGGGCGATGAAGTCGGCCAGGGTGTAGTGGTGGTTCTGCGGGCCGGTCTGTTCCAGGGCGTAGGTAGCCGCCAGCGCCCCCATCCGCCCCGTCAGGTCCCAGGAGAGGCCCAGGGCCAGCCCTTTGAGCAGCCCCGCCCGGAAGGCATCCCCGACCCCGGTAGGGTCATTGCTTCGCTTGGGGGGCACCGCCGGGATGTTATAAGTTTTCCCCTTCGCCCAGATGAGCGATCCCTCAGCCCCCAACGTGACAACGCAGGCGCGGGACGGGGTGTGCCGGATCACTTCGGCGCTCAGGCCGGTCTTCCCCCGCAGCAGTTCGAACTCGTAGTCGTTGACCACCAGCAGGTCGCACCCCTCAAGCCCCTTTTGCAGGTCATCGCCAGTGAGACGGATGATCTGCTGGCTGGGGTCGTACAGATAAGGGATGCCCAATTCCTGGCACTCGGCGGGGTACTTCACCATCGCCTGGGGATCGTTGGGGGAGATGACGGCCAGATCAATCTCACCAGTCTCCAGGTCGTGGAAGGAAAGCTCCCGCGCGCGGGCCATCGCACCGGTGTAGAAACTGGCGATCTGGTGGCCACCCTGGTCGGTGTTGACGAAGAACGAGGCAGTGAACAGGTCGGGTTCGTCGCGGATGAGAGAGGTGTCCACTCCGTGTTGTTCCAGCCACTGGCGGTATTCACCGAAGTCCTGCCCCGCCGTGGCCATGATCCGCGGGCGCTCGTCCAGTAGAGCCAGGCTGTAGGCGACGTTGGCCGCGCAGCCCCCCCGTTGCCGCCGCATCTCGTCCACCAGGAAGCTGAGGGAGATGCGGTCCAGTTGGTCGGGCAGGATGTAATCGGCGAAGCGGCCCGGAAAAGTCATTAGATAATCGTAGGCGATGGAACCGGTTACAATGATGTTCATGCTGCTCCACAGGGCTAGCAAAACTCAGCAGAGGCGGCTCCCACGCCGCCGAATTGCCGGGCGTGGGAGCCCGGCCAGCTAGTTTTGCAACCAGGGCTAGCCGAGATAGGTCTTCAGTCGGCGGCTGCGCCGGGGGTGACGCAGCTTGCGCAAAGCTTCACCCTCGATTTGACGGATGCGTTCTCTAGTCAGGCCGAATTTCTGCCCCACTTCCTCCAGGGTATAGCTGTGTCCGTCCTGGAGGCCGAAGCGCAACCGTAGGATCCGCGCCTCCCTGGGAGTGAGGGTGCCCAAAACATCCCCCATTGTCTCTGCCAACAGATGTTGGTAGGCGGCTTCCGACGGCGCCAGGACCTTCTGGTCTTCGATGAAGTTCCCCAGTTCGCTGTCTTCCTCCTCGCCCACTGGTCTCTCTAGAGAGATCGGGCGCCGCGAGGCTCTGAGTATCCACTGCACTTTATCTGGCTCCAGCCCGACTTCTTCAGCTATCTCCTCCGGGCTGGGCTGGCGCCCCAACTCCTGCTCCAATTCTCGCGCTGTACGGTATAGTTTTCGGATGCGGTCGCTCATGTGGACTGGGACGCGGATAGTTCGCCCTTGCTCGGCCAGGGCTCGGGTGATAGACTGCCTGATCCACCAGGTGGCGTAGGTAGACAAGCGATGGCCTCGATGGTAGTCGAACTTCTCCACGGCCTTCATCAAGCCGAGGTTGCCCTCCTGGATGAGGTCCAGGAAGGGCACCCCATGGCCCAGATATCTCTTGGCTATACTAACCACCAGCCTGGTGTTGGCTTTGATGAGATGCTGGCGAGCCTCTTCACCCCGCTCGATTTCCCGCCCCAGCTTCTCCGTTTTTTCGAGGTCATGACCGTCTCTAGCAAGGCGTCGCCGGGCCATCCGTCCATATTCCACCTGCCGAGCCAGCTCCGTTTCTTGCTCGGGGGTTAGAAGGGGCACACGGGCCATCTCCTTGAGATATAGAGTGATAGTGTCGTCAGCAGCAATCTCGCTCAGGTCAAGGGCCTTCTCGAAATCCTCCACCAAAGCTGACGGCTCCCCTGCTTCCGCCTTCTTCCTTTCCTCCTCGGCCTCCTCCTCGCTTTCGTAGATCTCAATGCCCTGGTCGTGGAGGTCGGTGAAGAACTCTTCCAGTTGAGGAAGGTCCTTCTCTGCCTGGGGAAACGCCTCTAATATCTCGCTAGAGGTGATATATCCTCGCTTACTGGCCTTCTCCAGTAGTTTTTGCGTGGTATTCGATTCTTCTTGACGTTTCGACTGTGCCATCGGCTGATTTGTTCTCGCTCTAGCTAGCGCGTTCAGTATAATCTCTCTACTACTGTTACTACTATATCATACATCGAGCATATTATCAAATTTGGTTCCGAGGCATCAGACTTGCCGCCGCGGTCGGTACTGAATGGCCTCGGCCAGATGACTCGTCTCTATCCGCTCCGAACCCGCCAGATCGGCGATGGTGCGAGCCAGCTTCAGAACACGGTGAAAGGCCCTGGCACTCATCGCCAGTTGTTGCATGGCCGCCTTGAGCAGACTGCGCCCCGCCTCGTCAACCTTACAGTACTCCCTGACCTCAGCCGGCCCCATGTCGGCGTTGCAGCTCAGCGATGTGTCGGCGAAGCGCTGACGCTGCACCTCCCGCGCCCGCTCCACTCGAGCCCGAATGCTGGCGCTGGGCTCCCCCAGCCGATCGTCGGTCAGCTTGTCGTACTGCACCCTGGGCACCTCGACGTGGATGTCAATGCGATCCAGAAGCGGACCGGAGATGCGCTTCTGGTAGCGGCTGACCATCGAAAGGGAGCAGGTGCACTCCTTGACGGGATCGCCAAAATAGCCGCAGGGACAGGGATTCATAGCAGCGATCAGCATGAAGTTGGCCGGGAAGGTCAGGGTGCCCGCGGCCCGGCTGATGGTCACGACGTGATCCTCCAGGGGTTGACGCAAAACCTCAAGGGTTCGCATGCCGAAC
This sequence comes from Chloroflexota bacterium, assembly GCA_030611885.1. Lineage (GTDB taxonomy): Bacteria > Chloroflexota > Anaerolineae > VGOG01 > VGOG01 > JAUWOY01. The sequence continues at coordinate 60,260 of JAUWOY010000010.1, forward strand.
TCTGGCAGTTCATCCAGGAAAAGGACGCCGCGATGGGCCAGGCTGATCTCCCCAGGGCGGGGCCAGCGCCCACCACCCACCAGGCCGGCGTGGCTGATGGTATGATGGGGAGCACGGAAGGGCCGATGGCGAATCAGCGGGGTCTCCGGCGGCAGCGATCCGGCCACGGAGTAGATCTTAGTTACCTCAATGCACTCATCCGCCGTCATCCGGGGCAGGATGGATGGCATGGAACGCGCCAGCAGGGTCTTGCCAGCGCCCGGCGGGCCGGTCATGATCACGTTGTGGCCGCCGGCCGCCGACACCTCCAAGGCCCGCTTTACGTGCTCCTGGCCCTTGACGTGGCAGAAGTCCACAGCATAGGGCGGGAGCTCGTCGGCGCTGAGGTCCAAGTCATAGCGATACGGTTCAATGGAACGCAGCCCCTGGAGGTGAGCGACGAGGGACGAGAGATCCGTTACGGGTATGACCTCTAGCTCCTGGATGAGGGCCGCCTCGGGCGCGTCTACTGCTGGCACGAAAGCGGTGTGAAGGCCGCGCTCCTTGGCCAAGGCCGCCATGGGAAGGATGCCGGTGGTGTGGCGAACCCCGCCGTCGAGGGAGAGTTCACCGACGAAGAGGGCGTTCTCGACCAGATCGGGCCAGGCTTGATCAGAAGCTAGAAGGATGCCCACGGCGATGGGCAGGTCGTAGGCCGGACCCTCTTTGCGCAGGTCGGCCGGAGCCAGGTTGACGGTCAGGCGTTTGCCGGGGTAGATCATCCCTGAGTTCTTTATGGCCGATCTCACCCGCTCCCGCGATTCCTGGACAGCCGCGTCGGGCAGGCCGACGATAGTTAAGCTAGGCAGCCCGCGCGAGGTGTCTACTTCTACTTCGACGATGGCCCCGTCCAGGCCGATTACGGCACAACTGGTGACCTTGGCTAGCATTTATTATCTCCCCCCGATGTTCACCCACCCCTGCGTAACTACCCAGCCCGCTCGGCCTGGATTGTCAAATCCAGGCCAGGAGCAGCGCAAGATGCGGATTTTCGGCACTTCTCAGTGCCTAGCGGTGTTATTGAGCCACCTTACCTGCTGGATCTGACGATCCAGCAGGAGCCTCTGGGTAGTTACGCACCCGTTATCTTTTGGTGATGACTGGCAAGTATACCTGCATCATTGTCGGCGTGTACTCTGGCGTGGTCGTCGCTGTGCCAGTTGGAGTCGGCGTGGCCGTTGGCGTGGGCGTCGGGGTGTTGGTAGCTGTCGGCGTGGCCGTCGGCGTGGCCGTTGGTGTGGCCGTTGGTTCGTAGCCATCACTACGGGGATAGCCATCAGTCAGCGGGATGCCCTCGCAGCCTTCGGTCAAGTCGCCGCTGCCGCTGGCCTTCTCCACCACTACCACGGCGGGCAAAAGCGGCCCGTCCCCCTCCACATCTGTGATCCATATCACGCCCGAGCCAGTGAAGGCATCAGGCACACTGCCCAGGTCGTCCAGCCTGACATAGCTCACGTGGTTGGGTTCGATTGTCAGGGGCACGGTGGTTAACGAGCCATCCCCACTGTAGATATCCAGCGCGACGTGCAGCCTGTTCTGGACTGAGTTATTACGAATGGCAATCTCTGAGCTCCAGCCCTGATCGTTCTTCACCAGGCGGGGCAGAGCGATGGCCTCTATTCCTTCCACCCGATCCTGCGGTATGGCATTGTAGCTCATCCCCTGCCCCGTATTGGAGCTGAACAGCTTTACCATGGCATAGACCGGCGAGCCGGGGATCTCATCTTCCGTTGGGGGCAGGATACGGCTTTGCGATTCGATCACTGCCGCGCCTGTAAACTGACCAGGCAGTGCGTCGAAGGCCGGGACGTAGAAGCTCTGGGAGCCGTTGGCGCATATCCAATCGCTTAGGGAGTGGACAAGCTCACCGTTTTCGCCCAAGAAGCTCACCGTGACGAAGGTGGGCTGTGCCGTCTGAGTCAGGTTCTGTACCTGGACAACGGTGCTCCATTCCTGGCCCAGGTAGATCAAGGGGCCATAGCTAACCAAAGAGCCGCTGACCTCTTCCAACAACGGCACCTGATGAGTGAATAGCATATCATGGCCCCATTCGTCCACGACGATGCCCAGGGGCACGTTGGCGCTGAACGAGGCTGATCCCCGCCAGCCATCGCCCAGAGCGTCGGGCACGGCTGTGCGATAGGTCTCGCCCGGCGCCACTTGCTCGATGTGTTGAGCATACTCAGGCTGACAGACCCCCTGCCCCTGGTAGTAGATCCACACTGATGCACAGATCTGGCCAGAGTTCTGGATGTAAAGCTCCGTGTCAGAACCATCATAAGCCCTTTTGTTAAGAGGGGCGAAGTAAGCGAACGTAGGGCTTGGCTCATCTAGGTCTTCTGAGATGCCGGTGTAGGTGCTGGAGACGGTTGTGCCACCATCGTCCGGTCCCACCCGATGGACTGTCACTGCCAAGACTCCACCTCGAGCCTCAGCTTCCCACTGCTCTATCCAAGTACGCCAGACCGAGGAATCGCCCACAGCGTTTTGGGCCTCCTCGCATTTCGTATTCAATTGGTCTAGCGAGACCGGATAGACTATGGCCGCCCTCGCTCCGGCCAGGACATCCCCGCGCACCGTCCAGACGCTGCCAGGCGGGATGGGGTCGGAACAGAGGCTGGCTATAGGGCCGGGATCGTTAAAGGGGCACGAACTGGAGTAATCCCCCCACAGGAACATGATGGCACTGGTCGGCAGAAAGCCTACGTTCTGCACCTGGATCAGTGTCTCCCAGCCTCCATCAGTCTGGATGATGGGTACCTGGAAGGGCACGCCCAGTTTAGGGATAGGCGTAGGCGTGGGGGTGGGTGTCGAGGTTGGTGTATCTGTAGGCGTGGGCGTGGGTGTGGGCGTATTGGTCGGCGTCGGGGTAGAAGTGGGCGTGTGCGTCGGTGTGGGAGTACTGGTGGGTGTGCTTGTTGGCGTGCTCGTCGGGGTTGCCCCTACGAGCTGGATGGTCCAGCTCCCGACTGGACACCTCGGGTCGTCGGCGTGCATGGTTGCAACCCCAGGGGTTCCTTCGAGATAGACGGTGATGGGGACCATATCCCCATCGTACAGGGGGCCCGCTATAAACTTGGGCTCAATTCGTCCTTCATGTCCAGCTACCCACAGGCGGATATTAGTTGACTGAGTGTGTTCTTTCTCGTTGAATTTCAACCATCCTTCGAGCTGAACTTCCTCGCCTGTGACGACGATTTCGCTGGGGAAGCCCACAAACTCCAACTCCCCAAGCGAAGCCGTCACCATTGCCGTCCAGGCCCAGGGAAGGCTCAGGGCAACCACTATCGTTACCACTAGAACTTTGTTCCTCGTCATTTTCAAACCTCCTTTTATCCTTCTTCCCCAAGTTTATCACAAAGTGAATTTAAAAGCAAAAACCTTCTCTTCTGAGCTTCCCGCCGAGTAAAACTTGACAAGCTTCCCGATGTGGGGTAATATTGCTATGTCCTGCCCAGGCAAAGGGTTTGATCGTCACCAAAGTAGGATTTTTGACCAAGTGATAGGGGAGGCAAATGAGCGAAGACTTCTTTGATAGAGAGCACTGGGAGCGCGAGATACTCGAACCTGCTCTTCGACGCCATCCTGAGCGTCGGGAGCGCTTTGAAACGTCCTCAGGCATCGAGATTGAGCGGGTCTATACGCCGAAGGAAACCGAAACAGACTACGTCGAGGATTTGGGTTTCCCAGGCCAATACCCTTTCACCCGCGGCGTGTATCCCACCGTGTACCGCGGCCGCCTGTGGACTATGCGCCAATACGCAGGCTACGCTACCGCCGAGGAGTCCAACCGCCGCTACAAGTATCTCCTCTCCCAGGGGCAGACGGGCCTGTCGGTGGCCTTTGACCTGCCCACCCAGATCGGCTACGACTCAGACCACCCCCTGGCCGAGGGAGAGGTTGGGAAAGTCGGGGTGGCCATTGATTCCCTGGAGGACATGGAAACCCTCTTCGGAGGCATCTCCCTCGATAAAGTCAGCACCTCCATGACCATCAACGCGCCAGCAGCCATCCTCCTGGCCATGTACATCGCGGTGGCCAAGAAGCAAGGGATAGATCCCCAGGTGTTGCGGGGCACCATCCAGAACGATATCCTGAAAGAGTACGTGGCTCGAGGGACTTACATCTTCCCACCCCAACCCTCCATGCGACTCATTACCGATACATTCTCTTACTGCAAAGAAAACCTCCCCCGCTGGAACACCATTTCCATCTCAGGTTATCACATCCGCGAGGCTGGGGCGACGGCCGTGCAAGAGGTGGCCTTCACCCTGGCCAATGCCATCGCCTACGTGGAGGCAGCCATCAAAGCCGGCCTGAACGTGGACGAGTTCGCCGGTCGGATCTCCTTCTTCTTCAATGCTCATAACGATTTCCTGGAGGAGGTGGCCAAGTTCAGAGCGGCGCGGCGGCTGTGGGCCAGGATAATGAAGGAGCGATTCGGAGCGCGCCAGCCCCGCTCGTGGATGCTGCGCTTTCACACCCAGACAGCGGGCTGCACCCTGACTGCCCAGCAGCCCGATAACAACGTGGGGCGAGTGACTCTTCAAGCTCTGGCCGCTGTGCTGGGGGGCACGCAATCGCTGCACACCAACTCCCGCGACGAGGCGTTATCGCTGCCCACCGAGAAATCGGTTCAAATCGCCCTCAGGACCCAGCAAATCATCGCCCACGAGAGCGGAGTGGCAAACACCATTGATCCCTTGGCCGGAAGCTATTATATTGAAGCGCTGACCAACGAAATCGAGAGCAGGGCTAAAGAATACATCGAGAAGATTGACGCGCTGGGCGGGGCGTTAGCGGCCATCGAACGAGGCTTCATCCAGCGGGAGATTCAGGAGAGCGCCTACTGTTATCAGCGGGCCGTGGAGCAAGGAGAGCAGATTGTGGTGGGCGTCAACGAGTTCGTAATTCAAGAGAAAACGACTTTGCGACGGCTGAGGGTTGATCCCGCAGTACAGAAGCAGCAGATCGAGCGACTCCAGGCTCTCAGGGAGCGGCGCGATAACGAGGAAGTTCAGAACTTGCTGACTCGATTGAGGGGGGCGGCGCAGGGTACAGAGAATCTGCTGCCCATCATCCTGGAGTGTGTGGAGGCTTATGCCACCCTGGGTGAAATCTGCGGAGTGCTGCGGGAAGTATTCGGCGAATACAGACCCACGCTGGCGCTGTAGACCAGGCCTACAGATGCAGCGTGACTGCAATTCGTATACATGGTGGCGGTCCGTGAACGAAGGATGGTCGGCGTCTTGCAGGGCAAGCGGCTTGGTTCGCCCCAGCGGGTGGCAAGCTCAGATGTCAGTGCAGCCCAAAGGCACCCCTAAGGTTAGCATTGACTACAATCTGTATATATGACGGAGGAATTCCATGTTAAAAGACCTCTTTTCTTCATCGGCACGGGTTCAAGTCCTGAGCCTCTTGTTGCTGAACCCCGACACCAAGTTCTACCAGAGGGAGATCGAGACCATAACGGGCCTGGCCATACGCTCCATCCAGCGGGAAACCGAAAAACTGGAAGCCTTGGGAGTGCTTCACAAGTTCGCTGAGGCCAACAAAGTATACTTTCAGGGCAACCGTGACTACAACTTGTTCCCAGAGCTGAGAAGGATGCTCCTCAAGACGGTCGGCTTGAAAGTCGTCTTGGCGGATGCACAGGCCGACGAGCGGATTAAAGCCGCCCTTATCCACGGCCCCTTCGCTGCAGGGCGGGAAAAGCCGACCGATCCCATAGCGATTTTTGTGGTGGGAGACGTCTCCAAGCAAGAGCTTCAAGCCAGGGCTGAGGAGGTTCAAAGCTCCATCGGCAGGGAGATCACTTGCTACGTCCGCACCCCCCAGAGCTTTCGCAGCAGGGTTCAATTGGGTTACGGTTTCGTGGCCAACGTACTGGCCGGCCCGAAGCTGTTTCTGATCGGGGATAAGAGGACATTGCGCTCGCTGGCTACCGGGGCATGGGAGCGAAGGGAGCCTCCCAGGCGCGAGCGCGCTGCGGAGGTATTCCAATGGTGGAACGTTCCTTGAGGGGGGAGCCGTGATCAAGAAGATAGACCACATCGCCATCGTTGTGCACAATATCGAAGAAGCTCTACAGGTTTATGAGGGAGCCCTGGGCCTCGAGCTGGCCGAGGTCAAAGAGGTGCCGGAGCAGGCGGTGAGAATCGCCTTTTTGCCCATAGGGGAGAGCGAAATCGAGTTAGTGGAGCCTCTCACCGCCGAGAGCGGCATTGCCAGATTCCTGGAGAAGCGGGGCGAGGGATTGCACCACATCTGCTTAGAGGTTGATGACATCGAGGCCGCGCTGCAGGATTTGGCGGCCCAAGGAATCCGGCTAATTGACAAGCAGCCTCGCCAGGGAGCTCACGGCCGAGTAGCCTTCCTGCATCCCAAAAGCGCCCACGGCGTGCTCATCGAGCTGATCGAAAAGCCGCGCTAGTGAAGCGGCATCGTTTCGGCTCTATCTTGTTTAAGGAGGAAGGATCTCATGTCTTTAGAACGCGGCCTCATCCAGATTTACACCGGTCTTGGCAAGGGCAAGACCACTGCTGCCCTGGGGTTAGCCCTGCGGGCGGCAGGACAGGGGCTCAAGGTCTACATCATCCAGTTCATGAAAGGCTGGCCCGACTACGGCGAGCTGGTCAGCGTGGAGAAGCTGCCGAACATCACCTTGCGCCAGTTTGGCCGCCCTGAGTTCGTGGACAAAGACAACCCCGACCCTGAGGACATCCGCCAGGCTCACGAAGCCCTGGAGCACGCTCGCCAGATTATCGCTGGCGATCAGCACGACATCGTGATCCTCGACGAGATAAACGTGGCGTTGGACTTCGGGCTCATCGGCTTAGCCGAAGTGCTGAGCCTGCTCAATGCCAAGCCGAAGCAGGTCGAGCTGGTGCTCACCGGCCGCCACGCCCATCCCGACGTGGTCAAGCGGGCTGACCTGGTGACGGAGATGCTGGACATCAAGCATCCGTATGCCGAGGGGATAAGAGGGCGAAAAGGGATCGAGTATTGATTTGAGTGTGGCTAAAACAAGTTGGAATACTGTCAGCGGATTTCCGGAACGGATTGAACAGATAACCACCCGTTCCAGCGAGATTTCTCCGTCTGATCCAGGTCTGAATCCGTTCAACACGCTCCCTGAATCCGTTGACAGCTCCCCGCCAGCAACGATGCTGCCTACGCACCTTGACGTCCAACTCACTTTAGCCAGACCCTATTGATTTTGTCAACCGGAGGTTCAAATGGACGACAAGGAGAGATTGAAGATCACAAAAGGAAAAAAGAGCTGGGAGGAGACCACTCTCCAAAAGACCCTGAATCGCTCCCCTGAGCGGCGCGATACTTTTATCACTACCTCCAGTGCTACTGTGGAGCGGCTCTATACACCCCTGGACATCGCCGATTTCGACTATGAGCGCGACCTGGGCTTTCCCGGCCAGTATCCTTTCACTCGCGGCGTGCACCCCACGATGCACCGGGGGCGGCTGTGGACAATGCGCATGTTCGCCGGCTTCGGCACAGCCGAGGAGACCAACACCCGCTATAAGTATCTCCTGGAGCACGGCGAGACCGGCCTCTCGGTGGCCTTCGACATGCCCACCCTGTACGGCTACGATACTGACGACCCTGAGGCTGAAGGTGAATTCGGCAAGTGCGGCGTGGCCGTCTCCTCTCTGGCCGACATGGAGCTCCTCTTCGACGATATTCCCGTGGACGAGATCACCACCTCCATGACCATCAACTCCCCTGCGGCCATCATCTGGGCCATGTACATCGCCGCCGCCGAAAAGCGGGGCATCCCCATGGAGATTTTGGGCGGCACTACCCAGAACGACATCCTGAAAGAGTACATCGCTCAAAAAGAGTTTATCTTCCCCCCAAAGCCATCCATGCGCCTGGTGATAGATACCTTCGAGTTCGGCGCCAGGCATCTGCCCAGGTGGAACACCATCTCCATCAGCGGTTATCACATCCGCGAGGCCGGCGCTACCGCTGCCCAGGAGCTGGCTTTCACCCTGGCCGACGGCTTCGAGTACGTCAAGTGGGGCATTGAGCGCGGCCTCGGCGTGGACGAGTTCGCCCCTCGCCTTTCGTTCTTCTTCAACGCCCACAACGACTTCTTCGAGGAGATCGCCAAGTACAGGGCCGCGCGAAGGATCTGGGCGCGGGAGATGAAGGAGAGGTTTGGTGCCGAGAACCCCCGCTCCTGGTGGATGCGCTTTCACACTCAGACCGCCGGCTGCTCCCTCACCGCTCAGCAGCCGGAGAACAACATCGTGCGCACGGCCATCCAGGCCCTGGCCGCCGTTCTGGGCGGGACGCAGAGCCTGCACACCAACTCCATGGACGAAGCTCTGGCCCTGCCCTCGGAATCTGCGGTGCGCATCGCTCTCCGCACCCAGCAGATCATCGCCCACGAGTCGGGCGTGGTAAACACCGTTGATCCCCTGGCTGGCAGCTACTTCGTCGAAGCCCTCACCAATCGCATGGAGGAGGAGGCTTACGAGTACTTCCGGAAGATAGAATCCCTGGGGGGAATGTTAGGGGCTATCGAGAGAGGCTTTCCTCAGCGGGAGATCGCTGAGAGCGCGTACCGCTATCAGCGCGAGATTGACACCGGCCAACGCACCGTGGTCGGCGTCAACGACTATTTGACCGAGGAGCACGTAACCATTCCCCTCCTGGAGATTGATCGCGAGGGAGAGCGGCGGCAGCGGGAGCGACTGGCCCGGGTCAGAAGGGAGCGGGACAACGAGTTGGTGGCCCAGCGGCTGGAAGCTCTCCGGGAGGCAGCCCAGGGCACCAAGAACCTGATGCCCCACATCCTCGATGCGGTGCGAGCTTACGCCACTCTGGGTGGGATATGCGACGTGTTCCGTGAGGTCTTCGGCGAGTACCGGGAGCCGGTGTTTCTGTGAAAGGGGCGCGATAGAGGGGTGATCCCCGATGGTAAGCAAGATATTGGTGATAGGTGAAGAGCTGGGAGACCAACTGGCCCGATGCATGGCTGCCGAGAGGGTGAGGGTCTTGAGGGGGGAGGACGTAGGTAAGGTGCGATTTGGTGGGGAGGTGGGAGCGGTGGTCCTCGATGCCTCTGTGGTGCCACTTGACACCGAGACCTTTCAAAGCCTGCGCGAGCAAGCGGAGGTTCCCCTGCTGACCATAGTCTCCACCCCTGAGGAAGCATGGCTGGCCCTGCAGCTCGGTTGTGCCAAGGTGTTGGTGAGGCCTTTTGACCTTGAAGAGCTGAAACTGCGTGCTCACAAGATGTTGGAGTTAGTGGGGAGCGGCCGCTTGCTGGTCGGGGAATTGCTCATTGATTTGCGTGCTAGACGGGTGTGGTGGTGGGGGGAGAAGCTTCACCTGACTCCCCTGGAGTTCGAACTGCTGGCTTATCTAGCGAGGAATGCGGGGAGGGTGGTGGGATACGATGAGTTGTTGGAAAGAGTGTGGGGATACGGATACGATGAGGGCAACCATGGACTGGTGCGCATGTGTGTTAGCCGGCTGAGGAGGAAGATAGGTGACGCTCCCGGTAGGCCTCAACACATCGTATGCGTACGAGGAGTAGGATACAGATTGGGGAAGCCAGAGTGATGCGAGGATTGAGGCTTCAAGCGCAGAGAGGAGCGCTTGTCGAGAAGGCAAGCGCTTTTTGTTACAGAGTTGTTATGAAGTTGTTACAGTTCTGTTACCAAAAATTCAGTGATTTGTGGTATAATAAGTTAAAGAGGTGCCGGAACAGCCCACCTCACGTCTGAGCGCAGGCTGGTTATCCCTGGGGCACCCTTAAGAAGAAATCTATCATACGAGGAGGTAATCATGGGAAATTGGTATTACGGTAACGCTTCATTCTTTGATTGGTGTCCGGTTGGTCATGATTGCTGTGATGGCGGGTACGGGGATATTGCTTATGGCTACTATTGGACTGATCAGTCGTGTGGGGTACTACCTCAGAGAGGCTGTGATTTCGGTGTTCACATCCAGGATCTATGTACGAACAGGTCTTGTTGGTGGCGGCCGCTCAGCACTCAGTGCGAGTGTGCGTTTGATGTGGGATGCTCTATCCCGACGAGATGCAACGGTCAGTTGGAAGGCAATTCGACCCCCATTCTCGACTTGTCTCGTCCTCTGTTTTTGTATTTGCATGGCAGCCTTTCTGACGGCCGAGTTCGTTTCCGCGTGTTTGCGTAATGGACGGCCAGCCGTTTCTAGCGAGGTCGCGTTGGCTGACAACACGATTTATCTGAAACTTGTGGAGGAGGATTGATCCATGAACAGCCGTCACATCTCCCGAAGATCGTTCATTCGCGTACTTGCAGGTTTGTTTGCGTTCGTCCCTGCGGCAAGATCGCTAACTGCGTTCCCTTTCAACAGCGCCGACGAGCTTCCCATAATGTCAAAAGAAGAGCTTGAAGAGATTCTGAAAGCCAGAATTGCCGAAGGCAAGGTCCTCGCTTTGGAAGGTGACTCAATCTGGATCAGAGATCGGTGGTATGGGGACACACTGAGACTTGTTATCACAGATGAGTCAATCGTCTGGAAGGGAAAATACAACAAGGGGAAGGACTTCGACTCCTATCCCCATGTGATCGAACCTGGCGATGATGTGATCGCTCTAGGCCAGAGGAACGGAGTAGACTTTAGCGTCGAAAAGATGTACGCAAACATCTTGAATACGTATATCACGGTAGATGACATAAGTCTCGAAAAAGACGAGGCCATAATATCTTATACGGACGCATCTGAGAAGGTGGGTACCGTGAAGGTTAGGCCGGATTACCTGATTGATAAGGCACTGTACCAGGAAGTTGTGAGCAAGAGCCAGCAGCTACGTGGCACAAAGGTGCAAGTTATCGGCTTGCCGCTGCAGGACGGCACAATTGTCGCTGCGAATGTTTTGATCGCAGGTGGGGGATGACTTACCCAACTGATGACATACCAACTTCTCTGGAACAGCAGCATCTGGTAAGTATTTCATTTGAGGGCGAGCCGCTTCAGTGGGGCAAAAGCCACAATATCTAGCTGACTTAGGCCAAATCTTGGACAGAAGCCTATATCTGGAGCTTTCTCAAGGTGGATGCCCGCAAGAATACTTGCCAATTTGGAGGCTCCAAAAGGGCCTCAGGCAAATCAGTGTTACATGGTTCAGTAGGGGCGAAGCAGAGCTTCGCCTCTACTGATTAAGCTGTCAAAGTCTAGACATCCCAATGGTGATCTATGATCTTGGTATCTGTGGTGCCCGTGTTGACGTTGTATTTCGCGTTTTCCTTAGGGGTTTCAGGACTGGCTAAAATAGATCGCCCTTTGGTAGAACGAAATGGTATAAGCTTGCGAATGAGGCTTATCGAGCTATTTTCTTCACCAATCACGGGTCGCGTACTCGGAGCCTTTGAGGTAGTTCTGGCTTTTCTACTAGCCTTGGGAATCCGAACAGAGTTAGTGACGATAGTGAACGCCGCGCTTTTTGGTTTGTTTTTGCTCTTCAAGCTGTTCCTTATGCTCACGAGGCAAGGAAGTAGGTGCGGATGCTTCGGTGCCCATGAGCTGAGCGCAATCGATCCATCGAGTGTGATTGCCTCCTCCCTGATTCTTGGACTGGCTGTCGTCCTGGCAGTTCTCGCCCAGTGGTCATCGGCAAATGCTTTGAGCTGGATCGTTGCGATCATTTTCCTGACGGCATTCGGATGGATTGTGTTCAAGACACTTCGGCGCCGCCGACTAGAAAACAAGCTAATTCAGCGAACGTCCACGGGCACCGTTACATAGAGCAGTTTGTCGATTGAACTGCCCGCATATCTGGGAAAAAGCTGGCGGTCTGCCTCACATCTGGGGGTGTGTTGACTCACCATTTTGGGTCCAACTGGCCCGATGTGATGATTAGTCATTGAGGGAAGATGAGCGGCAATAAGCAACAACTTTGGACTGTCGTTGTCTTTCTCCTGATTGCGAGCGCGCTAATCAGCGCCTGCGGCACATCTTCAGGAAGAGGTGTAACTCCCGGGCTAACACCTGCCGCCGCAACGTCAGCCACGCCTACGCCTGAGCCAACTGCAACAGCGTCACCTACTGCTACGCCTACTTCGCCTCGAGGGGCCAGCGACGCTGCGGTCAACGCAGCACGTTTGAGGTTGACTCAAGGCGGGCTTTTAGATCCAGACTTGGTCTCGGTGATTTCCATTACACCCACAGTTTTTCCAGACGATTGTCTCGGTCTGCCATCTGACTTGATCTGCCACCCAAAAGCGACGCCAGGGTATATCATCGAATTAGAGCGGGACCAAGAGCGCTATATATTCCATGTAGACCAAGATGGTAAGCAGGCACGGCTAGCATCGTCACCTGTTGAGCCCCTCAGGGATGCCTTCATTGAGTGGCAGTACAATGACGGTCAAGAATGTAAGGTGGCTTTGATCAGCACAGACGGAATACGATACGGCATGTGCGGTGAGGCAATGCTAGCTGCTTTATCATCGTGGCCCCCCATGTGGAACAATATCAATGGACAAGACCAAGCTAGTTACTTGAAACAAACCTATGCCCCATTCACAGCAAACACGATTCGGGGCACTCTTGTCTTCAAGGGCACGGGCACAGTTGTGGCCAATCAAGCCGAGCAACGCGCCATTGCCGAGTGGGCTTTTACCCGCTTCGTACAAGCAAGGGGCACCTACCTTCCGGCAGACTACGGCCTCACACTATACTGGCGTGAAGAATCTCCATCACTGTGCGGATGCCTCTGGGTTTATCAAACTGGACTTGCTATAGCCTGGAACTGCCCTGGGACCGAAGCTTTGGGGGTGGGCTTTCTGACGGCGACGCAGATGGAGCAGTTCTATACGTGGTTGGACAGTGGCAAGCGATGGGATATTGAACGCGCCGGTCAAGTTGAAGGGAAGCCCGTCAGGGTCATTCTGCACTTTGGTATCAGCGATACCGGAGAGGGCGCAACGGCTGAAGATATTGAAAAAGTGTTGCAGTTTGCACGCGAAGTATACGCAGGATTGACTGCGTGACCTGAACAGCCTGAGGCAGTTTCTTACGCAAGAGCCCATGAAAATCGGTTTGACCGGGCTGGGGTGGCTGAGTATAATCAATTTCGGGGCTAGGAGGAAAAGATGAGCGGCAATAAGCAACAATTTTGGACTGTCGTCGTCTTTCTCCTGATTGCGAGCGCGCTAATCAGTGCCTGCGGCACATCTTCAGGGAGAGGTGTAACTCCCGGGCCAACACTTGCCGCCGCAACGTTAGCAACGCCTACGCCTGCGCCAACTGCAACAGCGTCACCTACTGCTACCCCCACGTCGAGCCTGACCTCGGAGCCCACTCCTTCTTTCCGCGAGGAGTCACCCGACGAACTCAAACAAGCCCTCTCTCCGACCCCAGAGCCTACTCCTTCTCTCTTCCCCTCTACCCTCCCCGATCTCACGCCTCCTGCCGGCGGATGGATCGCCTTTCGCACGCCCGAAGGCCGTCTGGCTCTCATCTCCCCTGACGCTTCTCGCTTCATCCCCTTGACCGAACAGGGGGAAGTCGTAAGTTTCGTTTGGTCTCCTGACGGCCGCTGGCTTGCCTTCATCATCAGTCTGGGAAGCTACGCGGAACAACTGGCTCTTGTCTCCATAGAGAGTTCTCGCCTCATTCCGTTGACCCGTCCTGGCGAGGTGGAGCCTGGGGATGCTGCCTGGTCCCAAGATAGCCGTTCTCTGGCTTATCTTTACAAAACATACAAAATAGACTACGAAAAAGAAAGAAAGCGGTCTCCGGAAGCACTCCGCCTTTTGGACCTCTCGACCCGTCAGGTGGTCACGCTGACCACCTATTCCAACATTAAGGCCTACGATAGCGCTCACTTATGCCCCCAGGCTTTCCTAAGCCCCCTTCTGGCAGTGAAGACAGGATGTTGCCCGACTGGCCCTCTCCAGATTTGGGATACCCGGTCCGGGAAGATGGTTGTGGAGTTGGGTTGGGTACATAGCTGTTATTATCACTGGCTTCCGGAGGGGCGGGGGATGATCTTCACGCAGGTTATGGATGAAATCCTCTGGGGGCGGCTAGGACCGGTCAACCTGGCCCTCTGGACGGTGGGGGAGGAATCGCCGGTAGTGGTGCTGGAGGGGACGGAGGAACGGGACTACTGGCTGGCGCACTGGCTTCCGGACGGGCGACTGGTGGTCAAGGTCACACGGTGGGAGAGGGGGCAGTGGGAGAGGGGGGAACC
>JAUWOY010000070.1 GCA_030611885.1 Chloroflexota bacterium
TTGTGGTCTATGGCGCAAAACGCTATCTTGAGACAGCATGGGAAGGAGTTTGCCCGATCTGTCTTGTGTACCAATGGTCGCTCCTACACAATATGTTGTGGTCAAATTCAGATTTAGGTCCAAAAATGAGCGAACCGTGAGCACTCAGGTAAGGGAAGGCATAATGTCATGGCCTGTAGCTGTTGGTGACGAAGACGAAATTGCGGGGACTCAGGTGAACGTTAGTGAGGCAAGGAGCAGAACTTCAGAGCGGGTCTGTACTAATCTCCCGCTTCCCTCTCCAGATGGCAGATGAGTAATTGCTGTAACGCAGGGTCATTATAGCATCTTTTGTCTGCCTAGTCAAATTATCAAAAGCCGATCATCCAGCGGGCGTAGTAGTAGACCACTACCACGGCGAAGAGCAGGCTGTCAATGCGGTCCAGCATGCCGCCGTGACCGGGGATGAGGCCGCTCGTGTCCTTAACGTCCACCTGACGCTTCATCATGGATATGGCCAGATCGCCGAGGGGTAAGAAGGCGGAGACGAGAGCGCCCAGGATCAGACTGTGAACCAAGCCCAGTCCTATGTAGAGGCCGACCAAGAGGGTAACCGCTACTCCACAAAACCAGCCCCCTATGGTTCCTTCCCAGGTCTTCTTGGGGCTCAACCTGGGGAAGGATTTGTGACGTCCCAGGGACTTACCAATGAAGTAAGCGCCTGTGTCAGCTCCCCAGGTGGAGAGCAGCGTCAAAGCCATCCATTCTAACCCCCCAGGGGCATCTCGCAGGGAGATGAAATGGCCGGCCATCCAGCCGAGGTACAGCGCGCCGACAATAGTTAGAGCCCAGTCAACGGTTGGGGTGGAGGTGTCTTTCTTGAACAACTGCCAGGATAGGGATAGAACCATCACTCCCGTCAGGGCTGGTCTAGCCAGTTGCCAGGCAGGATAACGGGCGTCTGCCAGCAGCAGCCAGATCAAAACCAGGCCCCAAAAGAAGGAGGGTTTGTAACCTCCCAGCCTCATCAGTTGGAAGAACTCGTAGCCCGCCATGCTGACGATGAGGACTATGAGGGCGAAAAACCAGAGTCCACCTGCGTAGGCGGCCCCCACTGCGATGGGGATTAGGATGATGGCACTGAGAAGGCGTTGAATGAACACCTGTTGCTTCCTGATGATCACTGGAAGTTAGAAGTTAGAAGTTGGAAGTTGGATTTCCAACCTCCAACCTCCAACCTCCAACCTCCAATCTCTAATCTCCACTTAGAAGCCCAAACCTCCGCTCCCGTCTGCTGTACTCGAGGAGAGCCTTATGCAGCTCCTCCTCATCGAAGTCGGGCCAATATGTGGGTGTGGCATAGTACTCGGCGTAGGCACTCTGCCAGATGAGGAAGTTGCTGACGCGCAGTTCGCCAGCGGTGCGGATGATCAGATCCGGGTCCGGCAGCCCAGCCGTGTACAGGTATTGGCTGAATAGGGCCTCATCCAGTTGTTCTGGGTCTACTCCGGTCTCGACGATGCGCCGCACAGCGTACACGATTTCGGCTCGGCCGCCGTAGTTGAAGGCCACACTCAAGATTATGCGGTCGTTGTGCCTGGTCAGTTCGATAGCTTCGCGCACCTTGCGCCTGAGCCCTTCAGCAATGCCCTCTAAACGGCCAATGTGACGCAATTGCACGCCGTTCTGGTGTAGCTCCGGCAACTCGCGATCAATGGTTTGCTCAAGGATGCGCATTATGCCTCGTACCTCTGCGTTGGGCCGTCCCCAGTTCTCCGTCGAGAAAGCGTAGAGGGTCAGAATCTTGATGCCGTGCTCGACACAAGCTTCCCAAATCCGACGGATGTTCTCCGTGCCGGCCTGGTGGCCGGCCAGCCTCGGCAGGCCACGCGACCGCGCCCAGCGGCCGTTGCCGTCCATTATGATGGCCAGATGATGTGGGACTTTGGTTGGTTGCTTTGCCGTTTCCATAGCTGAGCTGATTTCAGTTGCTAGCGGGACATGGCGTTTTTGGTCTGTAGTAACGACTTCAGTCGTCGGTGGCAGGATAAAAGCAACTGAAGTCGCAACTACGAATTCAATTGCTAAAAAGGGGCTGAGAGGTTACTGAAGACGATACCTCAACCCCATGTTCTTTACTTGGTGAATCTTATATCGCCGCAAGGGGACAACTCAGATCTCTCTGATCTCCCGTTCCTTATCGCGGCCGATCTCGTCCATCCTGGCCACGAATTTATCGGTTATCTCCTGCACATCGTCCTTGGTCCGATAGAACTCGTCTTCGGAGATCAGCTTCTCGCTCTCCAGTTCGCGCAAGTCCTCTATGGCGTTGCGGCGAATGTTGCGGACGGCTATTTTCCCCTCTTCGACCTGCTTGCCCACAACCTTGACCAGCTCCTGGCGTCGCTCTTCAGTCAGGCGAGGGATGCTCAGGCGGATTATCTTGCCATCGTTGGAGGGAGTCAGCCCTAGCTCCGATTTCAGGATGGCTCTCTCGATGTCGGCCAGGGCAGTGGGGTCCCAGGGGCGGATTGCCAGTAGCCGTGGCTCAGGGACGGAGATGGTTGCCATTTGGTTGAGGGGGGTAAGCGTACCATAGTACTCCACAGACAACCGCTCCACCAGGGCTGGGGAAGCCCGTCCGGTCCTGATGGTCATCAGGTTATCTCGGAGAGCATCCACTGCTTTATTCATCCTATCTTCGGTTTCTTTGAGCAAGTCTTTGATCATGAGTAAGTACCTCTTATTTCATTGGCCTAGGGCTGATGATGGGCGGGGATTTGGCAATCCCCTTAGAGCAACTAAGAACTATCTACAGATGATCGTGCCCACTGACTCACCAAGGATGGCTCGCTCGATGCTCCGAGGTTCCCAGAGGTTGACGACGATGATGGGGAGGTCGTGGTCCATGCACAGAGAGATAGCTGTGCTGTCCAGGATTCTCACTCCCAGGTTCAGAGCTTCAATGTAGGTCAGGCGCTCCAGTTTCTTGGCTTGAGGATCGAGGTGAGGGTCGCTCTCGTAGACGGCATCAACCTTGGTAGCTTTGATCAGAACCTCGGCGCCGATTTCCATGGCCCTTAGGGCAGCCGCCGTGTCGGTGGTGAAAAAGGGGTTGCCTGTCCCGGCCCCGAGAATGACCACTCGCCCTTTCTCCAGGTGACGGATTGTCCGTAGTCGGATATAGGGTTCCGCAAAGGCTCTCATCTCGACAGCCGTCTGCACCCGAGTGGTTACCCCGGCCCTCTCCAAAGCATCGTGGAGGGCCAGGGAGTTCATGACCGTGGCCAGCATCCCCATGTGGTCAGCGGTAGCCTGATCCATGCCGTGGGCCAGGCCATCCTTGCCCCGCCAGAGGTTGCCGGCTCCCATGACGATGGCGATTTCCACATCGTGATCCTTGATTCGGCGAATCTTGGCCGCCACCTCTTTGGCTCTTTCGGGATCAATACCATATCCTGTGGGCCCAGCCAAAGATTCGCCGCCCAGCTTCAGCATGACCCGCCTGTACTTAGCTTTGGACATTCTGGCCTCCCCAGATCAGTTGGCTAAGTTGCCAGCTAATACCCAATATCCAATATCCAATACCCAATACCTGATCCCTAATCACCCAGTTCAAATCTTGCAAACCGCCGCACCACGATGTTCTCACCCAATTTGGCGATTATCTCGGTGAGCACATCTTGGACGGTCAGGCCATCATCTTTGATGAAGGGCTGTTTCATGAGGCACACTTCCTGGTAGTACTTCTGCAGTTTGCCTTCCACGATTTTCTCTATTATGCGCTCAGGTTTGCCCGTCTCCCTCGCCTGGACTCGGTAAACATTCTTTTCCTCCTCCAGCACATCGGGAGGTATATCCTCAGGGGCCAGATAGAGGGGCCTGGCAGCCACTACTTGTAGGGCTAGATCGTGGGCCAGTTCCTCAAACGCTTCGGTCCTGGCTACGAAATCGGTCTCGCAATTTAACTCGATGAGGGCCCCGACGCGGCCGCCAGTGTGGACGTAAGCCTCGATTAGACCCTCCTCGGCTGCCCGGCTTGCTTTCTTGGCAGCAGCAGCTAACCCCTTCTCTCGCAGATATACTTTAGCCTTCTCAAGGTCTCCGCCGCTGGCCTCCAGGGCCTTTTTGCAGTCCAGCACCCCGGCCGCTGTCGCCTCGCGCAGATCTTTTATCGTTGACGTTGTGATCTCCAATTGAATCTTTACCTCCTCGATAGATTGATGTTGATTTTCGGAGAAACCAGGTTTTTCCCTACTTGAATGGGCAAACTGTTGCTTTTGGGTCTCTCCGTGGTGTGAAAAGTCACATCTTCTCAGCTAAAAACCTGGTTTCTGACTTATTCTTCTTCGGAAGCCTCCTCAGGTGCCCCTTCCCCAAACTCGAGTTCACCTGATTTAAGCTTAGCCAGGGTAGCCTCACCCAGGTATTTCTCTTCTTCGAACTCCATCTCTAATTCTTCTTCGACTGCGAGGGCCTCTCGCATGTTCTGCCCCTCAATAACGGCATCAGCGATCTTGGTGATGATGAGTTTGTTGGCTCGGATGGCATCGTCGTTGGCGGGGATGATGTAGTCAATTGGATCCGGGTCGCAGTTAGTGTCCACCATGGCTACAATTGGTATGCCGAGCTTGTTAGCCTCCTTTACAGCGGTGGTTTCGCGCCGCACATCGGTAATGAAGAGCATGTCGGGCAGGCGTCTCATGTCCTTGATGCCCCCTAATCGCCGATTGAGCTTGACGATCTCTCGTCCCAATTGCAGGGCTTCCTTCTTGGGCAGCCGCTCGAAATCTCCTTGCTCTTGACGCTCTTCCAGGTTCAACAGGTAATCTATCCGTTGACGTATGGTGCGCCAATTGGTCAATGTCCCCCCCAGCCAGCGCTGGTTGACGTATGGCATGCCACATCGCTGGGCCTGTTCGAGAAGGCTCTCCTTGGCTTGCCTTTTGGTACCTACGAAGAGGATAATGCCGTCTTCACTGATGGTGTCCCTGACCACATCGTAGGCATTACCCAAGGCGGTTATGGTCTGCTGCAGGTCAATAATGTGGATGCCGTTGCGCTCAGTGTAGATGAAGGATTTCATCTTCGGATTCCAACGCCCTGTGCGATGGCCGAAGTGCACCCCCGTCTCCAATAGCGCTTTCATAGAAACTACTGCCACTTTCTTTTCCTCCTTACGTTTTTTGTCTTCCGCTCTTTTCATCCTGGTGAAGGGCCTATCTGGCTGATGACTCTCTATCCCCCGCGTAAGACCCTTGGGGTTTTGTCGTCATATATTGCGAGTTCTGTCGTATTTCGCAACACCGTGGGCGATCAAAGCCTTAGTTTCCTGGAAAACCCCAAGGGTCTGAATCATATCCAGATCGGCACGTCTTCGCCAGTCAAAGGGCGTGTTTAATTGGACAGTTCGGGTAAGAGTATAGCACATACTTGGCTATCAGGCAAGTCGGCGGTTTGAGATTTCAAGCTATTTATGCTATACTATCTTTAGATATTGAAATCGAGGAGGAATATGAGATGGTGAGCCAAGATCTGTTGGACATCCTGCGTTGCCCCGCCTGCGTGCGGGAAGGCCCTGATGCTGGTCTCCTGGACTTGATCAGGGAGCAGTGGCTGGTCTGCCGGGATTGCGATCGCAAGTATCCCATCCGCGACGACATCCCGGTGATGCTCATTGATGAAGGGGATAAGTATCGAGATGTGCCTGTGGAGGAGCTAGGGGAGCCATAGTCGGGGTCTGAAGTTCATTCCGATTCGGTTTCCAGGAAACGGACGATACCGTTGGCGATGCCTTGGGCCACTTTGTCTTGTTGGTTCAGGAGGATCTGTCGGTCGGCGGCCATGAAGCCGGCCTCGATGATCGCTGCCGGGGTCTGGGAGTCTATTTCGTAGAAGGCATGATACTCAGTCATGTCATAGGTTATGCTGTGTGCGTGGAACGGTAGACCTGTGGCTGTCTGATACTCCTCTCGCAGGCATTTCACCAGGCGATCCTCCTCCTCAGGCAAAGCGCTGTGGAGTACACTGGCTACTTTGAACCCACTGGCCTCGGGTACATTGCAGGAGTCTGCGTGGATAGAGACCAGAGCATCAGCCAGATAGCCATCTAACGCCGCATCGAACTCCTCCAGGAGGTCTACTGCGTAGCCCTGGTTTTCCAGCAGGACCTTCACCAACTGGGCGATGGACAGGTTAATCTCCACTTCCGTCAGACCATCGGGACAGACAGCCCCTGGCCCGTATCCCCAGTGTCCGGCGACCAGGCCGACCTTTTTGGGAGGCTTGGTGGGGGTCGGCGAGGGGGGGGGCTGGTGGCGGTGGGAGTTACCGTCGGGGTGAGTGTGGCAGCGACAGGCGTAGGTCTGGCGGACCTGCTCTCAGGCGCCCACAATGCTTGCAGGATCAGATAGGCGGTGGCCAAAGCGATGGCAACCATCACCGCTATCAGAATCCTTTGGGCTACTTCCAGTACTCCCCTTCTCACCAATTCCCTGAGTCCTCCCTGAGGTACGCGTCTTCCGGGCAACAGGCTTTGCTCAATCATACCTCTGATTTCCAATTTAGTCAACTTCTGGGCTAGCGCGCCTTGCCGATTTGCGCTCATGCGGCTTTTGTGGTAAAATTGTTTGCGTTCTGAATGGAGGTTACAGGAGTTATGAACATGTTACATCATCGCCGTACCTGAGGGGTGGCCTGGGGCGCCGGTTGGCGTCCGCAGGTCAGCTTGCATACGCCAGGGGGCGGTGATGTGACCGCGCCCTGAGTTTGGACGTGGCGTCTCTCCTGAGACGACTGCCGCCGGTGGCGTATGCCAGCGGCGGTTTTGTTTTGCCCCCTCCGTCCCGAGCCCGACTGAGAGCCAGGAGTGGAAAAGATGACAAACGTTACTGTTAAAGACATTGGGACACGAAAGAATCGAACACCGAACAGCAACCACTTGGGCCAATCACCGCCTCGTCCTCTGACGATCGCGCTTTCCGCCAAGTGGCACACGTACCCCGACCGTTTCCATTGGATCGCGGAGCATGGCTTTGCGTTAGAGTACTCGCCCAACCCCGAAGCATTCGACTTGCTTCCCCAGCACATAGCCCTATTCCTCAAAGCAGGCATACCTGTACGCCACCACGGTTTCTTTCCGGGCTATGAAATTGGGCACTCTGACGCCGCTATCGCCGAACGCGCTGTGCGTGTTCACATGTCGGCACTGGAAGCGATGCAGGGCCGAGGGGAACAGGTGATCACTTTCCACGTGGGCCTTAAAAGCGAAGATCAGATCGCTCCCGACCGAGTTGTAGAGAATCTTTCGAGGCTGGTCGAGCATGGGCGTGGCCTGGGCATCACCGTCTGCCTGGAAAACCTGCGCCGAGGCCCGACCAGTCACCCCGAGAACGTTGTCGCGTGGGCACGGGCATCCGGGGCGATGATCACCCTGGACGTAGGACACACGGTTTCTTGTCAGCGCGTTCAGAGCGGCGAGCTAACCGCTCTTGATTTCGTTGAGATGTTTGCCGACCGGCTGGTTGAAGCACATATGTACGAGCGAGAAACGGACCGGCATTATCCGCCCCAAGATATGACCATCCTCGGGCCAATTGTTGACCGCTTGCTGACGACCCAGTGCACCTGGTGGACGATTGAACTGGATGAATATGCCGAGGCGCTGGCTACCAGGGCCTTGCTGCTCGATTATTTGGAGACATCGCAGCTTTCGCTACGAGCATAGATTCACTGGCCTAAGGAGATCTCTCGGAAAGTCTTTGAAATCGCTCCCAGCCCCCGTCCCCGGGGGCGTCGCTGGCGAAGTCGAGCCGCAGGATCCGTCCCGCGGACGGGGCTCCGAGCACTTTCCGAGAGATCTCTAAAGAAGAAGGGAGGTGCATACCATGTAGCTTTCGTTACGAGAGTATATTCGCCAAGTGTACATTGACTATAAAGGAGAGAAAAGAAAATGAATTTCAAAAGGAACTACTGTTGGATTGGCGCGATAACGGTGCTCATCATAGTAGCGGTGCTGGCGCTGACCGCTTGCAGCAAAGAGGAAGAGAAAGTGCTGAGCATGTACGTCGCCTACGGCGGCCCTGACATCATTGCTCAGGAATTCGAGAAGGCGACGGGCATCAAGGTCGAGTTCCTGACCATGTCTTCCGGCGAGGTGCTCGCGCGCCTGCAAGCGGAAAAAGCCAACCCTCAGACCGACGTGTGGTTTGGCGGCGGCTCCGACGCTTTCATCCAGGCGAAAGAAGAAGGGCTGATCGCGCCCTACAAGTCACCTAACGCTGAAAGCGTCGCCCCCGCTTTCCGTGACGATGAGGGCTACTGGACTGGTGTCTCGCTGGTTCTCGTTGGCTACGTTGTTAATAATGACCGGCTGGCGGATAAAGGCCTGAAGATGCCTGAAAAGTGGGCCGACCTGGCCGATCCAGCCTACAAGGACGAGCTGATGGCCTCCAATCCCAATACGTCCGGGACAGCCTACACCACGGTATCGGGTATCCTGCAGGTGATGGGCGAGGAAGCGGGCTGGGCCTTCCTGGACCAGATGTACGCCAACATCCCCTTTCTGGAAAAGAGCGGTTCGGCGCCGGGCAAGAAGGCTCTGGTGGGCGAGTACGCTATCGGCATCGTGCCAGACCCGCACATCAGTTTGATTCGAAATCCCGACGCACCCCTCACACCCGTCTTCCCGACCGATGGCGTGCTGGCTTGGCCTTCGCCCGTAGCGGTCATCGCCGGAGCCAGGCACCCCAATAATGCCAAGATATTTGTTGATTGGTGCCTGTCGCCGGAGGGCCAACAGGTCTTGATGAAGGCCAGCCCCCGCGTCCCGACCACAGATGTAGAGACCATCGAGGGTGTGCCGAGTGTGAGCGATCTGAATCTGGTGGCCTACGATCACCTCAAGTGGGGCGCGGAGCGCGAGCGCGTCGTCGAGGAGTTCAATACGCGCTATCCGCAGTATCAGTAACTTGGTAATGAGCAAGACCTCCGAGGTCTTCTTGGAGAAATGCTTAAATGAAATGGCACAAGTATGTACTGCCAGTAATCGTCCTGTTGGTTCTGATCCTGTTCGTCCTGTATCCCACGCTCGGCGTGCTGCTCAAGAGCCTGACCCTCAAGGGACAACCGGGCCTGGGTAACTATGTGGCAGTCTTTACCCAGCCGCATCTTTTTCGCACCATCTGGGGCGGCCTGCTGGTGGCCGGCGGTGCGGCGACCCTGTCCACGCTGTTGGGCCTGATCGTCGCCCTCACGGTCTTTAAGACGGCCTTGCCCCTGCGCCGTCTCTTTACCGCCGCCGCCGTCCTGCCCATGATTATTCCCGGCTTTGTCAATTCCCTGGCTTATATCTTTTTGTTTGGACGCAACGGCCTGATTACGTACAAACTCCTGAATCTCACATGGGACATCTATAGCTGGCGCAGCGTCCTCATCCTGCAAACGTTGGGCTTCACCACGACCACCTTTCTGCTCATCTCGGTGGTATTGGTCGGCGTGGATAGCCAGGCAGAGGACGCGGCCCGCAACCTGGGCGCCAGTGAGTGGGAAGTGTTGACCACCGTGACCCTGCCCTTGATCCGGCCGGGCCTGATCAGCGCCCTGCTGTTGGCCTTTCTGCGCTCAATGGCCGATTTTGGCACGCCGTTCATCGTAGGCGGCAAATTCAACACGCTTGCCACAGCCTCGTATACGCAACTGATCGGCACCTACAACATGGAGATGGCTTCCACGCTCAACGTGATCCTGCTGGTTTTCTGCCTGGGTGCATTCTGGCTCTATTCACGAGCGCAGGCGGCCGGCGCTGGCGTGCAAGTGCAGGCGGAGAGCGGCGAGCGCAAGGCGCTGAACCTGAGCCGGCCGGTCGAGGCGGCGATGTGGGCCGTGAGTCTGCTTTTCTCGACGATCATCTTTATGCTGCTCGTCTCTGTCTTTCTGGCCGCATTCACCAAGCATCTCGGCGGAGATTTCACACTAACTCTGGAACATTTCCAAATCCTGCCGCAACGAGGCTGGAACAGCACCCGTAACACGCTGCTCTTTGCCACCGTGACCAGCGTGATGATGAGCCTATCGGGCATCGTCATCGCCTACCTGGTGACGAGAATCGAGTTCAGAGGCCGGGGGTTGCTTGACTTTTTGGCGACGCTGCCTTTTGCCATTCCAGGCACATTCATGGGCGTCGGCTACGCGCTGACATTCAGCCGTCCACCGCTGGTGCTCTCTGGAACGTGGGCCGTCGTCGTCGCCTGCACCGTCATTCGCGAGTTGCCGCTGGGGCTGCGCGCCGGGGCGAGCGTTCTCGCCCAACAGGATCGCTCCATCGAGGACGCATCGGCCAATTTGGGGGCGTCGAGGACGACAACGTTCCTGCGCATCATTATGCCCCTGGCGCGCCCGGCGCTGTTGGTGAGCGCGTTGTACGCCTTTGTCTCGACCGTCAAGACGCTGGGTGCAATCATTTTCTTGATTACGCCCAGCAACAAAGTGTTATCCGCCGATGTCTTTGAGGCCACGGTGAGAGGGGACGTAGGAGACGCAGCCGCCTTGTCTATGGTTGTGGTTCTCGTTGCCGCGTTGGGTGTGCTGGCGATTTACGCCGTCAGCATGAGGGAGGCCACGCAAACATGGTTTCGAAAGGTTCTGACCAGCCGAACACCCGCCTAGTCGATCTGGAACTGCAACAGATTTCCAAGCGTTTTGGCAATCTGGAAGTGATCAGCGGCCTGTCGCTTGATGTGTACAAGGGCGAGCTGTGCTGCCTGCTTGGACCGTCGGGTTGCGGCAAGACGACGACGCTCAAGATAATTGCCGGGTTTCTGGAACCAGACACCGGAACGGTGAGCCTGGCGGGGCGGGAAATCACGCGCCTGCCTCCGCAACGGCGCAACGTGGGCATGGTGTTTCAGAACTATGCGCTCTTTCCCCACCTGAACGTATTCGACAACGTCGCCTACGGCTTGCGTCGCCGCAAGTGGCCCAAAGACAAAATCAAACCTCAAGTCGCTGAAACCCTGCGTTTGGTGCGGTTGAGCGGCTACGAGGAGCGGCGGATTCACGAGCTTTCCGGTGGACAACAGCAACGCATTGCCCTGGCCCGCGCGCTGATCATCGAGCCCAAGCTGCTGTTGCTGGACGAGCCGCTGTCGAACCTCGACGCCCGCTTGCGCGCCGACATGCGGGACGAGATACGGCGCATTCAGCGCACGCTCGATATTACGACCGTCTACGTCACCCACGACCAGGAAGAAGCCATGAGCATCGCCGATCGGATCGTGGTGATGAACAGCGGACTCATCGAGCAGATTGGCTCACCTCGAAAGATTTATGAACAGCCGGCGACGCAATTTGTCGCCGACTTTATTGGACGTGTCAATTTTCTTCGCGGCCAAATTGCCGAAGGGGCTTTCCAGCTTTTGGGAAAGCGTTTTCCAACATCCCAGAACAAGTGGCCAGAAGGCACGGAGTTCGTCTGTGCCATCCGTCCCGAACGGGTGCGAATGGAAGAGGCAAACCCCTCGCTGCTTTGCGCAACGGTGCAAGACGCTACCTATTTCGGCCCAGTCGTACGCTATCGCGTAGTACTTGATAGCGATGGCACAGAACTGAGTATTGAAGTGCCCAGTCCACAGGCCGTCCATGAACCTGGCGAACGGATCGGTCTCGACTTGCAATTTGAGGATATGCATCTTTTCCGATACAGCGGTAACCGAAAGTGGGGAAAATGACCCGTAAGCAGATTCGCCTGACGGCGCTAACCAGTGCGGCCGGCTGAGCGGCCAAGATGGGCCCTGAGGCCCTGGCGCAGGTTCTGCGCCCACTGCGTGAAATGTTCCGCGCCGAAGAGTACCCGGAGCTGCTGGTGGGATTGGAGGTGAGCGATGACGCCGCCGTCTACAAGATCAACGATGAGGTGGCGGTCATCCAGACCCTCGACTTCTTTCCGCCGGTGGTTGACGATCCCTACGACTACGGGGCCATCGCCGCCGCCAACGCCATGAGCGACGTCTACGCTATGGGCGGCCAGGTGGTGCTGGCGCTAAACATCTGCGGCTTTCCCCCCGACTTGCCGCCAGAGATCGTCACTGAGATCCTGCGGGGCGGGGCGGAGAAGGTGGCCGAGGCGGGAGGCGTCATCGCCGGCGGCCACACCCTTGATGACAAGGAGCCCAAGTACGGCCTGGCAGTGATGGGTTTCGTCCACCCCGACCGTGTGGCCACCAAGGCAGGAGCCAGGCCCGGCGATGTCCTCATCCTGACCAAACCCCTGGGGGTGGGGATTATCACCACCGCCCTGAAGAGACAGGTAGCCGATCCAGGCCACGTGGAGGCGGCGGTGGAGAGCATGAAGAAGCTCAACCGCCATGCCGCCCGGCTGATGCAAAGCGTAGGGGTGAACGCCTGCACCGACATCACCGGCTTCGCCCTGCTGGGCCACGCCCAGGAGATGGCCGAAAAGAGCGGGGTGGGGATACGATTCTATCTGGAGAAACTTCCCTTCTTGGAAGGGGCAAAGGGATACGCCGAGGACCAGCTTTTCCCTGGGGGCACTTGCCGAAATCAGGAGCACTATGCGCCCCAGGTACGCTTTGCCCTGGGCATTCCGGAGGAGATACAGATGCTCCTATACACCCCCGAAACGTCAGGTGGGCTGCTCATCGCTGTCCCATCGGAGAAGCTGGAGGAGCTGACCACCATCTTTAGCGCCGAGGGCCAGGAGCATTGGACTATTGGCGAAGTGGTGGAGGGAGAGGGGATCGAGGTAGTTTAAGACTTGACATCGGTGAGCAAAAGGTGTGTAATTAGGTACGCCTTAAAATAGTATCTGGGCATACCTATTATTCTGAGGAGAAGCCGATGGTCACTGAGAGTGCTGAGGAGTATCTGGAGGCGATATACAAGCTCGGGGAAGAGGGACAGACGGTTGCTGTCTCCGCCCTGGCCAGGCATCTGAAGATCTCGTCCGTGTCGGCCAACGAGATGGTCAGGAAGCTGGTCGAGCAGAAGTTGGTCCTCTATGAGCCCTACAAGGGGGTATCGCTGACGCTGGCAGGCCAGGCCCAGGCTCTGGCAGTGATCCGTCGCCATCGTTTGTGGGAGCGTTTTCTGACCGACGTACTGGGCCTCTCCTGGGACCAGGTGCACGAGGAAGCCTGTCGGCTGGAGCACGTCACCTCGCCCCTGGTGGAGGAACGGCTGGCCCAACTTCTCGGCGAGCCGGAGACCTGCCCCCACGGCCACCCCATTCCGACGGCCGAGGGCGAGATGACCGTCGAAGCTGGGTGTCCTCTGGCCGAACTCACGGCAGGACAAAGGGCGAGAGTGCTGCGCGTGCCGGAGGGAGACGACGCCCTGTTGCGGTATCTGGCCACCCTGGGATTGAAACCCCAGGCCACAGTCCAGGTCGAGGCAATGGCTCCTTTCCAGGGCCCGCTGACGGTGCAGGTTGGAGAAGCGCAACACGTTTTGGGGCGAGAGCTGGCCTCACAGATCGTAGTGCGGCCACTGTGACCGCTTCTTTTTACAACTGTAAAGCAGAGCGGGCTCCCATGCCCGCGTTTCGGCGGCGTGGGAGCCGCCTCTGCTGGTAGCTTGTGATGTATCTTCTCAATATTTTGGGGTAACGCCGTTTTGAGCGCTGTCCTGAGTTCATCGAAAGGTAGCGGTTGAGCCGAATAACGCAGCGAGCATCCGCCGGTTGAGTAGCGTAGCGTATCGAAACCAAGGATGCGAGCGGC
>JAUWOY010000056.1 GCA_030611885.1 Chloroflexota bacterium
CCTGGTTGGGACGTTACCGGCGGTTGAGCAAAGATTATGAACAATTGCCAGAAACCAGCGAAGCCATGATTTATGCGGCGATGGTTCACCTCATGCTGCGCCGTCTGGCACGCAACCCGGCTGTGGCCTTGTAAGCCGCACACCCCGTATGTGAACATAACTTTTAAAACACGCTCTCAGGTTATGCCATGCATGACAAACGCAACAAATACGACAAAAGAGATTGCCTCGAAATAGGCCAAAAGGCAGAAGGCGTTTTTGCCGGCCTTGCTGCCCAAAGAGGTTGGAAAGTCACTGCCGCCTCAAACTATGCCAACATCAACGACCACTGGGATGTTCGGATCGAGAAGGGGGCGGAGAGATACAGGGTTGATGTCAAGGGCATGAAGAGGCTAAGTCGCCGTGACTCTAGTGTGCAAGATGAGTGGATCTGGATAGAGTTACACGGCGTGAGAGAGCATGACCGTGGATGGCTATACGACGGAAAAGCGGAACTGATGGCTTTTGAGAAAGAAGGGTCATTTGTCATTGTAAAGCGCGATGCCCTGATCAAACTGGTAGAGCAGTTGGTAGACGTGAACACAACCGTGTATTCCGCCAGAGATGCAAGATACAAGATTTACAGCAGGTCAAGACGACCGGACAAAATAACCATGATCGAAACGGAAAAACTAGCGGGCATTAAATGGGATGAATGGCCCAAATCCTAGGGGGATAGCCTGATGGAATCTCCAAGAAACGACAATCTCTATTTTCGGGCAGATTCGGTGTTCATCTACCACGATGATTTCCTGACCACGGAGTACGTGGAAGAGAACAGCATTGACTTGATCGTAACCTCTCCCCCTTATAACGTGGACATCAAATACGGCTCTTATGACGACGACATCTCCTACGAAGGTTATCTGGAATTCACCAGGGAGTGGCTGGCCAGGTGTCTGGCGCTGGCCAAAGACGATGGGAGGTTTTGTCTCAACATACCACTGGATAAGAACAAAGGCGGGCAGCAGAGCGTGTGCGCCGACATCACCACCATCGCCAAGCAGATTGGCTGGAAATATCACTCCACCATCATCTGGAATGAGCAGAACATCTCCAGGCGAACGGCGTGGGGCTCCTGGCTCAGTGCCTCAGCCCCTTACGTGATAGCTCCAGTGGAAGTGATCGTTATCCTTTACAAGAAACAGTGGAAAAAGATAGGTGGAAGCAGACAATCCGATATCACCAGGGACGAGTTTCTGGAGTGGACGAACGGCGTGTGGAACTTTAGCGGAGAGAGCAGGAAGAGAATAGGCCACCCGGCTCCGTTTCCTGTAGAACTGCCAAGAAGATGCGTAAAGCTGTTCACTTTCGTGGGGGATACGGTGCTCGATCCTTTTCTTGGCAGTGGGTCAACCCTTATCGCCTGTCTTGAGGGAAAACGGAAAGGCATCGGGGTTGAGATTGATAGCAATTATTGTGAGCTTGCCAAGCAAAGACTGATTGCTGAAGGACGCATAAACCAACGAAGTTTTTTGGAACCAGATAAGCATGAGTGACTCAAGTGAACTCACACCGGCCATCCTTCACCTGGCCGAAGACTTTCGCCGCCGGCTGGGTACGCTGGATCCCCAGCAGGTGGCCATCTGGCGGGAGATGACGCCAGCGCGGAAACTACAGCTTCTCTTCCAGTTGTGGAGCTTCGCCCTCAAGGTGGCCTGGACGACCGAACGCCAGTGGCACCCTGATCTATCTCCAGAAGACTTGTCTCGGCGAGTATGGAGACGCATTCACGGCAGCGAGATGCCCCATGATGTTTCAACCAGTAAGCCCACATGAACTGGAGAATGGAAATTGGAGAAGGGAGATTGGAGATTGGATTCTGTTCCAATTTCCAACTTCCACCTTCCATTTTTGGCGATCCCCCAGATGAAGTCGCTCGCAAGCTTCCCCACTTGCGTCTGGCGCAGATCTTCGGTGCTCTCAGTTACTATGACGATCATCGTGACGAGATCGAGCGATATATCGTGCTAAACAGGGTGCCGGTGGAAGATGAGCCAACGGGCTAACGAAGAACTACAGTGACCCACATTTGACTGAGTTCCCAATGATGCTGTGCGATGTTACCGCACAGCATTCTTTTTGGGAAAGCAACTTGCTCTATAAGTTGACTTGTGGTATAGTTCCTGAGCCCTTTTTGGATCCTTGAGGTAACCTGTCGCACCAGGAGCTTGTATAAGTAGGATGGAAACGGATTCGTTGACGCGGGGTTGGAAGCGCAACCTGTACGTTATCTGGGCGGCGGAGCTGGTGGCTA
The DNA here is from genome assembly GCA_030611885.1 of Chloroflexota bacterium. Lineage (GTDB taxonomy): Bacteria > Chloroflexota > Anaerolineae > VGOG01 > VGOG01 > JAUWOY01. The sequence continues at coordinate 2,297 of JAUWOY010000056.1, forward strand.
TCGCTGGCTTCAGCGTAGCCTTCCCCTTCCTGCCCTACTACGTGCAGGAGTTGGGGGTGACCGACCCGGGACAGGTGGAGATGTGGTCGGCGCTCCTGTTCACTGGCCAGGCTATCACCATGGCTATCTTCGCCCCCATCTGGGGCTCCCTGGCCGACCGCTATGGGCGCAAGCTGATGGTGGTGCGGGCGATGTTCGGCGGTGCGGTGCTGCTCGGCGCTATGGGATTTGTGCGCAATGTGCAGCAACTGGCGATCCTGCGGGCCCTGCAGGGGTGCGTGACAGGCACCGTGCCGGCGGCCACCACGTTGGTAGCCAGCTCGGTGCCCCGCCAGCGGTCCGGCTACGCGCTGGGGCTGTTACAGATGGCGATTTACAGCGGAGCCTCGGTCGGGCCACTGCTGGGCGGGTTGATAGCCGACACCTTTGGCTATCGGGCTGCCTTCTGGGTGACGGCCACTTTGCTCTTTGTAGCGGGCCTGGGCGTGTTCTTTCTGGTTGAGGAGCGATTCGAGCCCTCCCGGCAGAAGAAAGCTTCGCCATCCGGAGGCTTCCGGCAGGGACTGGCTTTGGTGATGCGGACGCGGGCGCTGTTGATCATGTTCGGCACCAGGATAGTGATGAACTTTGGCTTGAGGATCATGGGGCCGATGTTGCCGCTTTTCGTGCAGTCTTTGATGTCGGCTGGAGAGCGGGTGGCTTCCGTCACAGGGCTGATCACGGGCGCAAGGGCAGCCACCGGCGCCTTGGGGGCAGTGGTTCTGGGACGGATTGGCGATCGCATCGGCCACCGGCGGGTGCTGGTGGCTTGTGCGCTAGGGGCGGCGGTGCTATACGCCCCTCAGTTCCTGGTGGTCACGCCCACCCAACTGTTGATCCTCCAAGCTGCAGCAGGAGTGGCAACGGGGGGCATCATGGCCTCGGTCAGCGCCACGCTGGCCCAATTGGCACCTGAGGGCCGACAGGGGGTGGTGTACGGCCTGGATTCCAGTGCTAACTCCGTGGCGAGGGCCATAGCTCCATTAGCTGGCGCGGCTATCGCTGCCAGCCTGGGCATACGCTACATCTTCCTCTGCGCGGCGGGGGTCTTTGCTCTGGCTGCTTTGGGGATGGGTGGACTGTTAGTGAGAACGAAGGAATCAAAACGGTGAATTGTAACGACAAAGCCATCACCCTCGGCCACCCCAGCTACGTCTGGCGCTTTGGCCAGGACCGGAGATTAGCTCTAATCCGCAGCTACGCGCCGCTGGAGGGCCAGCGCATCTTGGATGTGGGCTGCGGGCTGGGGACGTACGTCAAAAAGATGCGGGATTTCAGCCGGGAGGTCTACGGCGTGGATGTGGACCCGGAGAAAGTAGCAGAGGCCAGCCAGACGCTACCCAACATCCAACTCGCTCCAGCAGAGAAGTTACCCTTTCCCGATGGCTTCTTCGATGTGGTGCTCCTCCACGAGGTCATCGAGCACGTCGAGGATGATCGCCAGGCCATCCGTGAGGCCCATCGGGTGATCAAAGGGGGAGGCCGCATCGTCATATTCGCTCCCAACCGCCTCTATCCCCTGGAGACTCACGGCATCTTCTGGCGAGGAAAGTACCACTTTGGCAACGTCCCGCTGGTCAACTACCTGCCGGATCTCCTGCGGCAGCGCCTCTGCCCCCACGTACGGACTTACACGAGAGGTGACATTAGGCGGCTGTTCGAGGGCCTGGATGTTGAGGTCATCGTGCACACCCAGATCTACCCTGGCTACGATAAGATCGCCGCTCGCCGTCCGAGGATGGGGCGCTTTTTGCGCTGGGTCACTTATGCCCTGGAAAGGACGCCGCTGCGAGCTTTTGGGCTGTCGCACTTCGTGGTGGTGGAGAAACAGAACAGCTCACTTGACAAACCAGAGTGGGGGCTATACAATATGGTCACATAAAGTGGTCAGAACAGGAGAGCTTAAGATGACGATGAGGGTTTCTATTGCCGAGGCCAAGAGCGGTTTCTCCGCACTGCTCAAGCACGCACAGAAGGAGCCAGTGATCGTAACCCGCCGGGGGGAGCCCGATGCAGTGATCCTGCCCTTTGAGGAATATGAACGCCTGCGGCGACTACGGGCCTATTCGAGCATGGTACGCCTTTCCCGCGAACTGAAGGGGATTGGCGTAACAGCCACTGAGCTGTATGAGGCCTCCAGAAAGGAATTGGAGGGCAGGGCATGATTGTTGATGCCAGCGTGGTGTTGAGCAGTCAAGGATCGCCTGCCCTGGGTTCTCTGGATCGGGGATTATGCTCCTGAATGAAGTCTTCAAAGGTGAAGCAGCCTTACCTGGGCACCAACTCCACCACGGTCGCGCCTTCCCCGCCCTCGTACCGATCTCCGGGCCGATGAGAGGCCGCCAGCGGGTGGCCTGCTACGAAGTCGCGCACGGCGCGGCGGAGCGCCCCCGTGCCTTTGCCGTGGATGATGCGCACCTGGGGCAGCCCCGCCAGGTACGCGTCGTTCAGGTACTTGTCCAGACGGGGCAGCACTTCCTCTACCGTCTGTCCCCGCAGGTGCAGTTCCAGGCCAGGCGAGGCGACTCTGGGAACGCTCACCGCCCGCTCCGTGATTCCAGGCTTAGCAGCTCTCCCTCGCAATTCTAAGTCCCCCACCTTGGCCCTGATCCGAAAAGAACCCACCTGCACCTCGGCTTCATCGCCTGCGAGTTCTGTGATCTCGCCAGTGGCCTCCAGGCCCGCTACCCACACGGTGTCGCCCAGGCTCAGCGCGTCCGGCGGCCCAAAGCGCGGCTGAACGACGGGCTCGACGGGCTCAGGCTCCAACGATGCCAATCTATCCCCGGCCTGGGCCACCCACTCCTGCGTGACGGCAGCCATCCCCAACCCAGCCCTGATTTTCCTCAGCTCGGCTCGCACTTCCTCAAGTTTCTGTTGAGCCTCCTCACGAGCGGCATCCAGTATCTCGCGCCTCTTTTTCTCGATGTCACTCAACTCCTGGCGCAGCTCTCCCTCCAGATCCTCCACTTGATGCCGGGCAGCCTCCGCTGCCTCCTGAGAGGCCAGGGCTTCCCGGTGAGCCTGCTTGATCTCGGCCAGCAAACCCTCCGTCTCCAGGCTCTCAGGTGAGACCAGGCTCTCGGCTTCGCTCACGATCTCAGGCCAGAGGCCCAGGCGTCGGGCGATGGCGAAAGCGTTGCTGCGGCCAGGCAAGCCGATGCTCAGCTCGTAGGTGGGGGAGAGGGTCTCCACATCGAACTCCACGCAGGCGTTTTCCACTCCCGGCGTGGTGTGGGCGTAGACCTTCAACTCCGGGTAGTGGGTGGAGATGAAAGCCGTGATCCTCCGCCGCAGCAAGTGAGAAAGCAGGGCCCTCGCTATGGCCGAACCCTCGCCTGGGTCCGTGCCGGCTCCCAGGTCGTCCAGCAGAACCAGGGAGTGCTCGTCGGCCTGGTCCAGGATGCTGATGACGTTGGTTATGTGAGCAGAGAAGGTGGAGAGGCTTTGCTCGATGGACTGCTCGTCGCCGATGTCAGCATAGATTTCGCTGAAGATAGAGAGGGAGGAACCCTGGTCGGCGGGGATGGCCAGGCCACACTGGTTCATCAAGGCCAGGAGCCCGACTGTTTTAAGGGAAACGGTTTTGCCGCCGGTGTTAGGCCCGGTGATGATGATGATGAAATAATCATCGTTCAGGTGGACATCAATGGGCACCACCATTGCCGAGTCAATCAGCGGGTGCCGGGCTTTGATCAGTTGGATGCTAGACCCAGGGTGCAGACCGCCGGCTACTTTCCTGAAGGCCACCAATTTGGGCTCGACCCCTTCGATCTCCTCGGCGTACCTGGCCTTGGCGAAAGCCAGGTCAAGCTCGGCCAGGCTCTCCACGGTGCGCTGGATGAACTCGCCTTCCTCGGCCACCGTGTTGGAGAGCCCCGCCAGGATGCGCTGTACCTCCCGTTCCTCTTCCAGTTGCAGCTCTCGCCAGCGGTTGTTCAGCCCGACGGTGGAGAGGGGCTCGATGAAGACGGTGGCCCCACTGGCCGATTGGTCGTGGACAATGCCCGGAATGCGCCCTTTGAAATCGGACTTGAGCGGAATGACGTAGCGCCCGCTTCGCTGGGTGACGAAGGCCTCCTGGAGAAAAGGGGCATTGGACGAAGAGGCCACGATCCTATCCAGCTTGGCCATGAGCCGCTGGTGGGCTTGCCTCAGCTCGCGGCGGATGCGGGCCAAGCTCTGACTCGCCCCATCCACCACTTCGGCCCGGTCGTTGATGCAGCGGGCGATCTCGGCGACGACGTTAGGGCACTCCTCGATCCTGCCGGCAGCGTTCGCCAGAAGGGGGAACTGATTCCGCAGACGGGTGATAGCCCGGCGCAGGCTGCGCCCGCTGACCAGGGTGTCACGGACATCCAGAAGTTCGCTGGGCACCAGGATGGCGCCGTGCTCCGCCCTGTCCACCAGAGGGCGCACATCCCGCGCCCCGCCCACGGAGAGATCAGCCCGGTCATCGAGGAGGGCTCTGGCCTCACTGGTTTCCCCCTGTCGCCTGGCCACCTCCTCGTCGTCAGGGGAGGGCCACAGGCTCAAGGCCAGCTCCCGGCCAGCGGAGAAGGAAGTGTGCTCCGCCAGGCGTTCCAGTATTTTGGGTAATTCCAGGATTTGCAGGTATTTAGAGTTCATCGTTACTCCAAAGGCCCAGCCTCTTCTATGGCCAGCTCTTCTTCCTCCCCGCCAGCGTAGAGATAGCGTTTCAACAGGGTGTCGTACTCGGTCCAGGGCTTGGTCTGGTCCCGTCGGGCGGCGATGATCTGAGCGAAGCGGTTGACCTGGGCGTCCAGGTTATCAATGTAGTGAAGGGCACAAGCCTCCAGGGTCTTGGGCCGACGGGGAGAGCCCCACTCGTAGCGGCCATGGTGGCTGACGACCAGGTGGCGCAGGCACAAGGCCAGCTTCGGCGGGAAGTCGGGGATTTCGGCCATGCGCTCGGTTATCATCCGCTCGCTGAGCACCACGTGGCCCAGGAGGCGACCTTCGTCGCTGTACCCGATATCGCGCTCGTAGGTGAACTCCCTGGTCTTGCCCACGTCATGCAGCAGAGCCCCCGTCATCAGCAGGTCGCGGTTGATCTGAGGGTAGAGGGTCAGCACCGTCTGGCATAGGACGACGACCTCCACCGTGTGCTCCAGCAGGCCGCCCAGGTAAGCGTGGTGGATGCGGCGGGCCGAGGGCGCTCGCGAGAAAGCGGCTACGAACTCTTCGTCGGCGAAGAACTTATCCAGCAGGGCACGCAGATAGGGATTCTCGACCGAGGCGCTGGTCTCGCGCACCGTCGCCAGCATCTCCTCAATGTCCCGCTCAGTGTGGGGCAAAAAATCCTCCAGCTCGTACTCGTCCTCTTCGGCCGGGCGCAGCTTGTCCACGATGACCTGGAGCCGGCCCAGGTACTCCTCCGCCTCGCCCAGCACCTTGACCACGTCGCCCTCTTCGAAAGTTTCGGCCAGCTCCAGCGCCCCTTCCCAGACGCGGGCCAGCACCTGGCCCGTCTTGTCGCTCAGGAACAGGGTCAAGAACTGTCCCTTCGTCCGGTCGCGAAAGTCTTCCAACTGTTTGTGCTTCACCAGGAAGAAACTCAGCACCTTATCGCCTTCTTTTAGATCCCTGACGAACTGTTCTTTCATATCGCCCTCCCGCTTTTATCCGTTACCAAAGTGTAGCACAATTTCTTCTATCTGACAAGGCCGGTTTTTGCCGATTTGCCTTCTATCTGGTATAATTGGCTTGTCTAAAATCCCTCGTCATGGAGTAGCGAAAATGAGAGTTCTTTTCGTTTCCCTATTCGTAACTGCACTGTTGTTATGTGGCTGCGGCCAGGTGATAACTGCGCCCACCCCCACGCCAGCGGCCACCGCCCCTGTGAACCTGCCTGCGGTGACGCCCAGGCCCACCTCGACGCCAGCGCCGGCCACCCCCGCTCCGACCTTTCTGACTACGGCGACCGCTACGCCGGTGATCTACACCGTGCAAGCTGGCGATACCCTGATTGGGATCGCTGAGCAGTATGGGATCAGTGCCGAGGCTCTCCAGGAGGCTAACGCTATCCTGGATCCCCGGCGATTGCAATTAGGGCAAGAACTCGTCATCCCCCGCGAAGACCATTCGTCGGAGGGACCCCCGACCTCCACGCCCACCCCGCTGCCTTTCGAGGTCAAGGGCCTGGGCTTCTACGAGACCCCCGCCGGCAGCCTGTGGTGCCTGGGGGAAGTGGAAAACACCTCGGGCCGAGCTATCGAACGAGTCCAGGTAGAGGTCTCGCTCTACGACGAACAGGACAAGGTGCTGGCCACGGAATCGGCCTTCGTCGCCCTGGGAATCGTTCCGCAAGGGGGCAAGGTTCCCTTCGCCATCCTCTTTGCCAATCCGCCGACGAGCTTTGCTAAATATCAGGTCGTAACCTTGAGCGGAGACCCTGTGACCTACCTGGGCAATCGCTACTTGGATTTGACCATCACCGAGCAGCAAGGCGAATCCGAGGGGTACTATTTCTCTGTGGAAGGCTTGGTCAAAAACACCGGCCAGGCCGACGCCGAGACGGCTGCAGTCCTGGTCACGGCCTACGATGCCCACGGCCGGGTGACGGGTTTTCGTCAGGCCGATCTGGAGAACGCGCCAGCAGCAGGGGAGTCCGCTCCCTTCCAGGTAAATCTGTTGCCTTTCGGGGGCACGGTAGTAACCTACGCTGTCCAGGTGCAGGGAACGCATCTCGAGTAAGATTTGGAAGTTAGAAGTTGGATTTCCAATCTCCAACCTCCAATCTCCAAAGCTGAGTTGAGGGACTGCCCGTCTGTGCAGATGCTTCTCGCTTTCATCATTATTCGGATGAGACCTGGGAGGGAACGATAATCCAAAATCCAATACCCAATATCCAATATCCAAAGGATGACATAGTAATCGTGGAGAACCTCCACTATGCTTATCCCCCCTTGACGCCGGGCGGAGAACCAATTCCGGTGCTCAAGGGGGTTAGTTTGCGGGTACGGAAGGGTGAGTTTCTGGCTCTCATGGGCCCCACCGGGGTGGGAAAGACCACTCTCTGCCTGACCCTCAACGGCATCTTGCCCCACCTCATGGGAGGCACCTTCGAGGGGCAGGTCGTCGTGGCCGGGATGGACACCAGAGAGCATGGCCCTGGCCAGATGAGCCGCCAGGTGGGGCTGGTGTTCCAGGATCCAGAGAGCCAGCTCTTCAACATGACCGTGGAGGACGAGGTGGCCTTTGGCCTGGAAAGTCTGGGGTTGTCGCCATCGGAGATGGAGGAGCGCATCGCCTGGGCTTTGGAGGTGGTGAGGCTGCCGGGGCTGCGCAGACGCCACCCGCTTCAGTTGTCGGGTGGTCAGAAGAAACGCCTGGCCGTTGCCACGGTACTGGCCATGCGCCCCCAGGTGCTGGTGCTGGATGAGCCGGTGACAGGCCTGGATCCCCTGGGCCGCCACGAAGTGCTCTCTGTGATTGAGCAGTTGAAAAGAGAGGGAGAGGCCACCGTCGTCATGGTGGAGCAGGATGCGGAGGCGGTGATGGCCTGGGCCGACCGAGTGGTGATCATGGAGGAGGGGCACCTGGTGCTAGAGGGATCGCCCCGCCAGGTCTTCTCCCAGGTAGAGGCATTACACGGCTGGGGCCTGGCCGTCCCCCAAATAAGCGAGCTGGCCCACCTCTTCAACCGTCGGCAAGGGACAACCTTCCACTTCACCACCGAAGACGAAGCTTGCTCCACCCTGGCGGATGAGTTGCCAGAAACCAGGTTTTTAGATCCTTTGCATCCCAAATGTGCGCCATTGCCGACACTTTCGATACCTCAAGAAACACTTCTGAGCGAAAAACCTGGTTTCTCTCACCTTGTCCAAACTCCAGTCGAACACTCGCCAGCCCTCAAGGTAGAAGATCTATGGCACAGCTACGATGACGGTCCCGCAGTCCTGGCGGGGGTGAATCTGAGCATCGAGTCCGGCGACTTCCTGGCCATCGTCGGCCAGAACGGCTCCGGCAAGACCACCCTGGTCAAGCACTTCAACGGCCTGCTGCGCCCCACCCGTGGCCAAGTCCTCGTCTTAGGTCAAGACGCATCTGATCAGAGCGTGGGGCAGTTGGCGCGGAAAGTCGGCTATCTCTTCCAGAACCCCGATCATCAGATATTCGCCCCCACCGTCTGGGAGGAGGTGGCGTTTGGCCCGCGCAACTTGGGTTCCTCGGAGGAGGAGGTGGCTGCCCGCACAACCGAAGCCCTGGCCCTCTTCGGGCTCGGAGACCAGGCCGATACCCCCCCAGCCGTCCTCGGATATGGCCTCAGGCGGAAGGTAACTCTGGCGGCGGTCTGGGCCATGCGCCCCCAGATCATGGTGCTGGACGAGCCGACGGCGGGTCTGGATTGGCGTAGCACCCGCACCTTGATGGAAGAAGTAACCAACCTCAACCGCCAGGGCCACACCATCATCTTGGTTACCCACGACATGAAGCTGGTGGCCGAGTTCGCTCGCCAGGTGCTGGTGCTGGACGAGGGGCGGACTCTGGCCTACGGCCCCACCAGGCAGTTGTTTCAGCGAGAGGCCATCCTGCGACAAGCCTTCCTGGCCCCGCCTCCCATCACTGCGCTGGCTCGACGGATGCAGCCCTACGGCTTGAGAGGCGACAGCTTGACCGTAGAAGAGTTCTACCAGGAATACGGCAGCCTGGTCTGGAGAGATAAGAAATGAGCTTCGCCTTCGACTTATACGTGGACCGTCCCTCCTGGCTGCATCGGCTGGACCCGCGGACCAAGCTCGCTTTCGTGGTCGTGAGCAGCGTCCTGCTGCTGAGTTTCAGCTCCCCTTTCGTCTCGGCCGCCTTTCTGCTGGGAATCCACGCGATGCTTTGGTCTGGCAAAGTCCCTGCCAGCCGCCTGCGCTGGGCCTGGCAGAGAATGTGGCCCATCACTGTTCTCATTCTCTTGCTATGGCCCATTTTTTATCCCCAGGGGACCGATGTTGTTTGGCAAGTGTGGCGGGTTAGAATCACCACTCAGGGGCTATGGCAGGGCCTAAGTACAGCCCTGCGAGTGGATGCCCTGGCTTTTGCCTTTCTGGTTTTGCTCTTCTCCACCGATCAGGCTCGTTTGGTGCGGGGCCTGGTGAAGTTGGGATTGCCGTACGAATGGGGATTGACCCTGGCCATCGCTCTGCGTTACCTGCCGACCCTCTACGGGATATACGCCGCCGTGAGCGAGGCCCAGCAAGCGCGGGGGTGGGTAATTGGCGAAGGGAGCTTCGTCCAGCGCATCAAGTCGTATTTGCCCATTTTGGTGGCCGTCATCGTCACGGCTCTGCGCCTGGCCGACAACCTCTCCCTGGCCCTCGCCGCGCGGGGATTCCAGCCTGGAGCCAAGAGGACGCATCTGAGGGAGCTAGAACTCAGCCCGGCGGACAAGGTCTGCTTGCCCCTTTTCGCCGTCTTGCTCATTGTCTTTCTAGTCGTTAGATTTCGACACGGTCTTGGGATCTGGTAGTCCCCTGCTCCTGCAGGGCCTGACGATCCCGCAGGAGCAAGGTGGGAGAGGTGCCTTCGTAATGAATGATGTTCTGATAAAACTGGCAGGCGGCGACCGGCGTTCTATCGGTAGAGTCAGCGAAGTTGTTGCTGACGTGTTAGACGATCCCACCCTGTTCGAGACGGTATTCTGTGCCATGCTTGGCGACGATCCAGTTGTCAGGATGCGGTCTGCGGATGCGATCGAGAAAATAACCGCCAAACGCCCAGAGTACCTACAGCCTTACAAAACGAAGCTGATCCAGCAGGTGGCGAGAATAGAGCAGCAGGAGGTTCGCTGGCACGTCGCCCAGATGGTTCCCCGTCTGGAGTTGAACGAGGAAGAACGGGTGGTTGTGGTGGAGATACTCCTGGGCTATCTCAGCGACAAAAGCAAGATCGTCAAGGCGTTTTCGATGCAGGCCCTGGCCGATTTGGCGGAGCAGGACGCCAGTCTGCGATCCCAGGTAGTCCCGTTGTTGGAAGAGCTCACCAAAATGGGTAGCCCGGCCATGAAGAGTCGAGGGCGCAAGTTGCTGAAGAAATTGAGCCCATGAGCATCGTGATACGAGAGATGACCATTCAGGACTACGACGGGGTGCTCGCTCTCTGGCGAACCTCCGAAGGCGTGGGGTTAAGTGACGCGGATTCGGAGGAAAGCATAGCGCGCTATCTCGATCGCAACCCTGGCCTCAGCTTTGTGGCCCGTGATGGCGAGCATCTGGTGGGAGCCGTCCTCTGCGGTCACGATGGCAGGCGCGGCTATATCCATCACCTGGCTGTCAGCGAGTCCCATCGTCGCCAGGGACTTGGCCGCGCACTGGTTGAGCGATGCCTGTCCGCCCTCAGACGAGACGGGATTGGCAAGTGTCATATCTTTGTCTTCGCCGGCAGCCAGGACACCAGCGCCTTCTGGAAAAGCATCGGGTGGACGCAGCGACTCGAATTGATAGTGATGTCGCAGTACACTCGATAGTTACGCTACCTGAGGTGCTGAAAAGGAGTCTAGAAGCGAAGCGGGAGGTCTAAAGTGCCTCCCGCTTTTGCTTTTCGGGCTGGGCATCGTACTGGCGGTTGACCTGCAAGGGCTTCTGGTGTATAATGTTGGGCAACAATGGCAAGGTTGGTTTTGTCGTATCATTTGGCAGACCTCCTGTTGAATTGGGGATCTCTCCCCCATATTCTACAGGTACCTGCAATATGGCACAACTATAGTTATGCGGCACATAGGAGGAAGCAGCAATGCGAACAGAAAACCGAATTAAGAAGAGATTGACGGAACTTGCCAACAAGGCAGAAACAGTTGCAATAACCGGCCGTCAAGATTCATTTGGCCGCACGGTTGTCGACCCTGAGGCATTCCAAGAGTGGGCCACCAGTGTTCTTAGCATAATACAACAGGTATTCGGAGAAGACAGCGCGCACTATCAGAATTTCAGCAATAACTATCATAGGTACCAAGGCTACTTAGAGGAATTCGAGGATTGCAGAGGAGTATTCAAAGCCGCAAAGGAGGATTACGAAGGCGGCTACCTGTTTAACGTGCGTGCGTTGGTGAAAGCCGAGACTCTAGTTGAAGTTCTCGACCAAGCCGAGATATTCAAGAATGCCAACTATGTCGACACAGCTTGCATTCTGGCAGGTATTGCACTCGAAATCGCGGTCAAGGAGATTTGCATTCGGGAAGGGATCACACCCGGCAAGTTCAACTCTATGAATGAACAGCTTTGGAAGAAAGGTATCTATAACCAAGCAATGTGGGAGCAACTCAAAACGTGGTACACTCGGCGCAGTGAGCCAGCACACGGCAACTTTGGTCAGTCTGAACACAAAGACGCCGATGATATGATAAAGGGTGTTAGAAGGTTCATAAGTGGTGTCACTGCGAAACCCGCGTGCGGATTAGCTCCAGGTCGTTAGGTCGCTGAGGACTTGGACATGTCTGCTGTGGGCTTTTCGCAAGATCGACAATGGAGAGGGAACCATGACCATCCGAGCGTTTGATCTCAACATAGAAGAAGTCCTTGAGAATTGGGAAGTCGAACATGCCGTTCGTGAAATCATCGCAAACGCGCTGGATGAGCAACTTCTCTCAGCCACAGACGAGATCCAGATTCTCAAGGACGCACGGGGTGACTGGCACATCCGAGACTACGGACGAGGTCTCCACATAGAGCACTTTACCCTCAACGAGGATAAAGAGAAACTTGGCTCATCTCTTCCTATCATCGGCAAGTTCGGTGTTGGTCTCAAAGACGCTCTCGCCACATTCTACAGAAGGGGAATCGCCGTCTTGATTCGATCTCGCCATGGGACGTTTCGACTCAGAGAGGTGTCAAAGCACGGCTTCGCCCAAATTACAACCTTGCATGTCGAGTATGATGATATTCCCCAGTCCATCGTGGGAACCGAATTCGTGCTCCGAGGAGTCACCGACGCTCAGATCACCAAAGCGAAGTCTCTCTTCATGAAGTTCGCTGCGGAGGAGACTCTGGAAACCACTCCTTACGGCATGATTCTGCGGCGCTGTCCAGACACGGCAAGAGTCTACATTCTGGGTGTCCTAGCCAGTGAAGAGCCGAACTTTCTCTTCTCTTACAACATAACCAACCTCACAGAGTCGATGAAGAAGCGGCTCAACAGAGAAAGGTTGAATGTAGGAAGAACTACCTATACGGAAAGGGTGAAGGCAATCCTCAAGGCCGCCACATCCCAGTCCGTTCAAGATGAGCTTGTGAACCAAGTGACGAGAAGAGCGTATGGAGATCAGAGAGACGAGATGAGTTGGATCGATGTGAGCCAGTTGGCTCTGAATCTCATGCACCAGAAGGCTAAGGTCGCATACGTCACCGAGGACGAGTTTCAGGTCAGACCTGACGTCGTGGGCCAAGCCAAGTCGGACGGCCTACAAGTAGTTGTCATTACGGAGCAGCAAAAGGCGAAAGTTGAAGCCCAAGCCACTGCAGGAGGGCCTCAACTCCGAACCTTTGATGTCTATGTCCGAGAATTCAGCCAGAGTTTCCAATTCAAGTTCGTCGAAATCGACGAGCTAACCCGCGAAGAAAGGGCAGTCTTTGAACTGAGCGACCCAATCCTGCGTCTGGTTGGGCTGTTTCCACCGCGCACGCCCCAAGTCCGAGTTTCGGAGACAATGAGGATTACGGCTACAGATACGGAAGGTGTCTGGGATACTGCCTTGCGGGCGATAGTCGTGAAGCGGAGTTGTCTCTCATCCGTCGAGCGCTACGCTAGCACCCTCCTGCATGAAGCGGCCCATGCCACGACCGGTGCTCCTGATGTGAGTCGCCAGTTTGAAGGTGTCTTGACCCAGTATCTTGGTGTTCTTGCGGCCAAGGCTTTGGCGAAGTGATCGCTCTAGACGTTCCTTTCGCAACTTAGAATCTCTCAGCGGCCTAGCCAGCGGTTCCAGCCGACTGCCTACCACCCGGCGGATTCTGGTAGCTCTGGTCGGCGGGGTTGGTTGCTGGTGAGGGTGGTTCGCTAATCCCGGCGGCGGCTGAACCGCCCCGTTAAGCACCGCAACTACATTGCTCCATCACAGGAGTTACCAGCAGGTCTCGTCAATTGGCTGGTCTAGAAGGAGAACCAATGAACATGCAGAAACAGTCCAAGCCTGAAGAGCATAGTCTGGACTTCATGCTGGCAGAATTCGAAACACTGCGGTGTCTTCGGTCAGATATGAAGTCCATGGGAGAAAGCAGAGTCAATATCTTCCTGTTGGCAGTGTCTGGTGGACTCGTAGGAGGATTAGCTCTCTTGAATAAGTCATCAGGTTTTGAGAATGTATTGCCCCCCATAACTGGTTTAGTAGTTTTGGTTGGTCTGTTCTTATTGGGCTTCATAACCTTCAGGCGTGCAATAGAGACAGACATTAACATGAAAATCTATGCGCGTGGCTTGAACCGAATCAGGCGGTACTTTGTCCAGCTAGATCCTGACCTGAGGGAATACTTGCTTCTGCCCATCAGTGATGACCAACCACGGTTCGGGACTTTGGGTTGGTTGCCTAGCGGTGGGCAATTTTTCAGTCTGGAAAGCATGGTAGCAGTTATCAACAGCATCATAGCAACTGTGGCTGTTTCGGCTTTTGCAAGAGGAATTCTTGAGCTAGAGAACTTGCAAGTTGGCATTGCTATCCTAACCTTTCTTGTAGTTTGCGGCGCCCACTACCGATATATGAGCAATCGTTTCAAACAGGCGGAGAATCAAGCGGAGAGTCAACCAGGGATTCGTTTCCCCTCACACACAACGAGTGACCCCACAGCACTCTGATTGCATGATTTGCACATCACTTTCATGGCGAAGCGCTGCCTAACAACTCGTTCTGCGATCCGTTCGCTCGAAACGACGCACTGCGATTCGTTTGCCCAAAGCGTGGGGGATGAGCGGGAAAGTTCGCAGGTTAATTTGTCCGAACTTTTACAACTGTGTGTCCATGCAGGTGCGATAGGTCGCTAGACGACTTGTCAACTCCTACCCTCCAGGTGGAGGAGTGACGGCACTACCCCACTGCGGGAGACTGGCCATCAAACCCTTCGACGGGCTCAGGACAGGCGTGGGAGTGCAAGGGGAGAAAGGGTTGCTGAGGATAAGGCATGATTAAATACAAGAAGATCACAACAACTACCGAAGAGATCTCCTCTGTCAAATGCGACAAATGTGGAAAAGAGTATGATGCAGGCGATTTCGAAGTGCAGGAGTTTCACCATATCAGCTTTTGCGGCGGTTATGCTTCTGTGTTTGGGGATGGAACTCAGGTTGAGTGTGACATCTGCCAACATTGCCTGTATGAGATGGTAGGTGAATTTTACAGATGTAAGGAAGCAACATAACAACTCGCTGGTGTGTCCTGAAAGCTGTCGTCTGCTAATCGGTGAGAGTCCGGTCGTGGCTTCGTCGTGAGCGAAACCGAATCGTAATTGCATACTTGCTCGAAAGCGAAGCGGGAGGTCTAAACAGCCTCCCGCTTTTGCTATGGAGCCGATAAAGAAGAGACAAGATTTTACCAAATCCAAAACACTCCTTAACAAAATCTAAACATTCTTGTGGTATTCTATTGGTGTAAGAAATGATCTCAGGAGGATACCTGTGACTGCACGAACGACTCATATTCTAAATGACGGCATGGTTGAAGGAACACAAGCCCAGGCTCGGAGGCTGTCTAGGGTGGGCAAGCGACAAGTGGCTGTCGCCGTTGGGCTGGGGGTGATTGTCCTGCTGGGGGCGTTCCTGCGCTTCTATGAGCTGGGTGCGTACAGCATCGGCAACACTTATTACGCGGCGACGGTGCAGAGTATGTTGACCTCGTGGCACAACTTCTTCTTTGCCTCGTTTGAGCCGGGCGGTTCGGTGACGGTGGACAAGCCGCCGCTGGGTTTTTGGATTCAGGCTGTGTCGGCCTATTTCCTGGGCGTGAACGGGTTTGCGCTGGCGCTGCCCCAGGCGTTGGCGGGGGTGCTGTCCATTCCCCTGCTGTACTCGATGGTGAAGCGGCAGTTTGGCGCGTGGGCGGGGCTTATCGCGGGCCTGGTGCTGGCCATTACGCCCGTGACGGTTTCGACGGAGCGCAACAATACGATTGATGGCCTGCTGGTGTTTGTGCTGTTGTTGGCGACTTGGGCCTTTTTGCGGGCGGTGCACCTGGGCCGTTTCCGCTATCTGATCCTCGGGGCATTTTTGATCGGTCTCGGTTTCAACATCAAGATGCTGCAAGCCTTCATGCCGCTGCCCGCTCTCTACGCCCTGTACCTGCTCGGCGCGCCCCATCCGTGGTGGAAGCGGATCCTTCACCTGACCGGGGCAACGGTGCTGCTGCTGGCGGTGTCGCTGTCGTGGGCCATTGCGGTGGATCTGACGCCTCCGGAGGACCGCCCCTACATCGGCAGCAGTGATGACAACACCGTGATGGAACTGATCGTTGGGCACAATGGCCTGAGTCGCTTGATATCAATGCGCAGGTCTGCCCCGAAAGGGAACGCCAGTCCGCCTCCCCCTGGTGCGGGCAATCCGCCGGTCAATCCACCACCGCCACAGTTTGGCTCCATGAATCCACCCGGCAACCCACCTGCCCAGCCGGGCGGTGGGCGAAATCAAGAGATCGGGGAGGCCGGTGTGCTGCGCCTGTTCACCGAGCCGCTGGTCACAGAGGCGGGCTGGCTGCTTCCGCTGGCGCTGCTGGGCATCCCGCTCGTCTTGGTGGTGCTGGGCTGGCAGTGGCCGCTGAGCGAGAAACACCTGGCGTTGCTGCTGTGGGGCGGCTGACTACTGCCCGAAGTCGTCTACTTCACCTTCACCTCCGGCCTGTTCCACGCTTACTATCTGATCATGCTGGGGCCGCCGCTGGCGGCGCTGGTGGGGGTCACGGCGTGGGCGTTGTGGCGGGTGCTTGAGCGGCGACGCTGGCTCGGCTGGATGCTATTGGCCTTGCTCGCCGGGGCTGCTTTGGTCTTCCAGATGGCCACGCTTTGGAACTATCCCGATCACGGCCTTCGGATAGCGCCCATCGCCATCCTGTTGTTCGTGTTGGGTTTGGGGAGCCTGGCCCTGACAGCGTGGCGAACTCGACCCTGGTTGGGCAAGGCTGCGGTAGCAATGACGCTTATGGCAGCGATGGTTGCACCATCGGCCTGGTCTGGATTAACGGCACTCAATACCCGACCCAACGTGGCGCTACCTCGTTCTGGACCAGATGCGGGACAGGCAGGCCGACCAAACATGTCGGACATACTGTCGCCGGCCCAGGAAGCGATTCTTGACTACCTGCTTGCCAACACCGATCCGGACAGCTATCTCGTGGCTACGGTCAGTGCCCGTGATGCTGCGCCCTACATCCTGACCACGTTGCGCCCTGTACTGACGTTCGGCGGGTTCAGCGGCGGCGATAACGTGGTAGACGTGGACCAACTGGCGCAAATGGTGGCTGATGGCGAACTGCGGTTCGTCCTGGCCGATGATGGATTTGCGCGTCAAAAGCGGGAGATCGGCGCGTGGCTAACGGATAACTGCACCACCATCATCATCCCTGGCGCAACACAGTCGAGGCTGGCCAGCAACCCAATGCCCCGTCCTGGTGGCCCAGGACAGGCCAACGTCCTGTACGACTGCGGCAATCAATGGAGTTCGTAACGGCCAGGCCGGAGGGAAATATGGCTGGGAGCCCTGCTGTCAACGAATGATGAAACGAATAAACTGTGGCCTCCGAATCATTCGTTTATTCGTTGGCTATTCGTTGACAGAAAATCCCAAGGAGCATCACCATGACCACCCTCAAGAGAACCTTGCCGTACCCGGTATGGCTTGAGCAGGCGACCAAGTTTCTGTCGGTCGGCATCCTCAACACAGCTCTGGACATCTGCCTCTACTTTGTGCTCACCCGCTGGATTGGCGCCTTTGCCGCCTGGAGAGTTGTGGCCAAAGGCATCTCCTATGAAGTTGGCGTGCTCAACAGCTTCCACTGGAACAAATCGTGGACGTTCCAATCGGAGGCCAGCACATTGACCACCCTGGGCCCTTTTGTCCTCGCCAATCTGGCAGCACTTGCCATCAATGCCGGCGTCATGCACGTTTGTCTGAACGCCTTCGGCCTGCACGAGATTGTTTCGCTTGCCCTGGCGACTGGCAGCACCTTCCTGTGGAATTTCATCATCAGCAAGTTCGTCATCTTCAAGAAGTAAACGATATGACAGCGAGTCCAAGTTCGGTCAATCCTTTGGATTCGTTGTTATATGAGTACGAGCAAGCATCGCCGAGGCGCCGGTCACCCATAACGAGCAAAGGAGCAGGGAGCGTGGACTTGAGCTGCGCTCCCTTTTGACGTGCTCTGCTTTCGGGGGTATAATTTGTAGGAGAAACCAGGTTTTTCTTTGCCTGAATAAG
>JAUWOY010000084.1 GCA_030611885.1 Chloroflexota bacterium
GCAGCGGTTTAGGCGCCCAAATGAGCTTTTTGGGCTTGCCACTGGCCAAAAACGGGCTGGTTGGCTGTTTCAAGTTGCCCAGTTTTTCTATTGTTAAGGTGTCTTATGTACAACTTCACAATCTTTAGCGGAAACTAAAGAGTTCTACGGTTATAATCAAAGAAGCGCGGAACTGGAAGCCCACTTCTTCGCAGAGATGCGAAGCTTTCCCCGGCCTCGGCTCGCACTGAGCGGAACGTGATGGCCATCAACGGAGGTAGTAGTAATGTTCCTCTTTGACTTGCAGTGGCTGCTTTTCGGTTTTCTCCTGCTTCTGGTCGCCGCTGTGGCGGTGGCCGTATGGCTGGCCCGTCGGCAGCGGCGGAAAGGAGACTGGGAGGCACTCCCCGGTGTGGAGGAGGTGCGCCCCGTGCTGGAACGTGCCCCCTTCGGCGTGCTGGTGCTGGAAGGTCGCCGTACCTGCCGCTACGCCAACCCCTACGCCTGCCGTTTGCTGGGTCTGGCATCTCCGCCTTGCCAACTGCCGGAGACAGCCTGGGTGCATCTTCTGAATGAGGACCGGGTGGCGGCGCGTCTGGAGGCGGGCATTGAAGGCCGTTACCGCAGCAGCGTCTCCCTTTCCTCGGACCAGGTTGTGCGCTGGTGGGTCACTCCCTGGGGCGGCCTGGACCTGGTCTTTTTGCTGGATGTCACTGCCCAACAACGGGCGGAGCAAGCCGCCCGCTTCCTGCTCAGCGACCTCTCCCACGAACTGCGCACCCCCCTGGCCACGATCCTGACCCATCTACAAGTCCTGCTCCTGCCCGACATCTCGGAGGATATCGGTCGGCAATCCCTGCGCCTGCTCAAAGAGGAGGCACAGCGGATGGCCCGGCTGGTGAACGACATGCTGGAATTGGGCCGCCTGGAGACCAGCGCCGAGATCGAGCGCCGGCCGGTGAGCCTTCTGGCCGTAGTGGAACAGGCCATCGCCCAGATTGCACCCCAGGCCGAGGAGCGGGAGATCGCCGTTTCCCTGGAAGCTGATACCCCCCTGCCCCTCATCGTGGGCAACGCGGACCGGCTCAAGCAGGTCTTCCTCAACCTGCTAAACAACGCGGTGACCTACTCCCGCCCCGGCGACAGGGTGATGGTCTCCCTGCAGCGAGAGCGGGAGGGCATCGCCTGCGCCGTCTCCGACACCGGGCCGGG
Source organism: Chloroflexota bacterium (assembly GCA_030611885.1). Lineage (GTDB taxonomy): Bacteria > Chloroflexota > Anaerolineae > VGOG01 > VGOG01 > JAUWOY01. Next base: position 1,192 of record JAUWOY010000084.1, read on the forward strand.
CATCCCGGCCGAACATCTGCCTCATGTGACCCGGCGTTTCTACCGGGCCGTTCCCCAGGGAGAGGGAGGAAGTGGCCTGGGATTGGCGCTGGTGAAGGAAATCCTGCGCCGCCACCAGAGCCACCTGGAGATCGAGAGCCAGACCGAAGGGGAAGAGACGGGCACCTGCGTGCGTTTTGCCCTGCCGGTCTTGCCGGAAGAGGAGGAGGGATGATGGGCTGGATGCGACGAGAACTGCGGCGATGGTGGTGGATATTGTTACTCCCGGTCATGCTGGGGGGCTACTGGCTGCTGCCCATCTCCGGGCAGGTGGTGGTGATGCCCGGCCAGAGTTCACGCGCATCACTTTGGCCCCAGATGCGTCTGGAGCCTGCCTCGCCCCGGCCCGGCCAGGAGGCGACTTTGCGGGTGATGGACGTCGTTCCGTGGACCTACGTATTGCTCACGGTGAACGGGCAGCCAGCTCAATCGGAGAAGTGGCCGACTGAGGCCAGCGACACCTTGGCCTGGGAGTGGACGTTTGTCCTCCCTGACGAGGAGGCGTGCACGCTCGTCTTCTACCACGATTGCCACACCGGCTGCATAGAGCGGGGGCGAATGGTTGTAGGTACAGCACAGCCCCCCGCGCCGGCCAACCTGGCGCCGACCAAATTGGGGGTCGTTTTTGCCGATCCAGAGCGAGAGTGGCATGGCCGCAGCGGGTGGGACGTAGAACTGACCTACGCCCAACTGGCCGACCAGGAATTCTGGGGGATAGACGATCTGGCCACGCGAGTCCATCAGGCAACGGCGAAGGGGCTGCGGGTGCTGGTGCGAGTAGACTACGATAAGGGCCAGAGCCTACCGCCGGCGGACGATTACCTGGCCCTGACCGAATATCTCCAGTGCCTCCGACAGCTGGCGCGGGACGACCGTCTGCAGGACGTATACGGCTACTTTCTCGGCAGCGGCTTCAACGAACTGGGCAGCAACTCCCAGGCCCCGGAGCGGCCGGTGACGCCCCAGTGGTATGCCCGCCTCTTTAACGGATACGGCGAACCGGTCACCCACACCGACAACGCGGTGCAGGTAATTCGGGCCGAGAACCCTCAGGCGCGGGTGTTGGTGGGGCCGGCGCGGCCCTGGAACACCGACCAGGACGGGGATCAGCGGTGGCATGGTGAGCCTGTCGAACCATACGCCATAGACGTGCCCTGGCTCAACTACATGAACTCGCTGGTGGCGGCACTGGACGAGGGAGCGCGGGCCAAATCGGCGGCCGGCATCCCCCTGGCCGCGCCCGACGGCTTTGCCCTGCACGTCCCGGGTCGCCCTGAGGCGCCGGAACTGGCAGGGCGGGATAGGGCCGAGGAGCCCCGACTGCACCTGCGCCGGGCCGAGTGGAGCGACGCCCAGGCCGGTTTCCGCGTCTACCGCGACTGGCTGGACATCATCAACGCCCACCCCACCACGCGGGGGCTGCCGGTTTACATCACCTCCACCAACACTTTCGCCTCTGGCGAAGGAACGCCCCCAGCTCAGAACTATCCCCAGGGATGGCTGACGGCCGCCCTGGAGGTGATCAACGGGGAACCGCAAGTGCAGGCCCTCTGCTGGTTTCTGGACGAGGATCGCTCTGGCGACGCCCGCTGGGACTGGTTTAGCCTCACACGGCATCCCGGCCGTCTGATCTACGCGGCGGAGGAGTTTGACGCGCTGTTGCAGTAGGACAAGTTGCCAACTTGTCCTACGGTACGGAGGTGACGATGAGCAAGACCATTCGCGTTCTGCTGGCCGACGACCATCCCACCCTGCGGTTGGGGTTGCGGGTGCTGTTGGACCAGGCGCCCGACGTGGAGGTAGTGGGGGAAGCTGAGGACGGTGAGGAGGCACTGGCATTGATCGAAGCGCTCGTGCCAGACGTGGCCGTGCTGGACTGCCAGTTGCCGGGGCTGGAGGGGACAGAGGTCGCGCAGGAAATCCGGCGGCGAGGGCTTCCGGTGCGGGTACTGGCGCTCAGTGCCTACGACGACGAGCGGTACGTGCGGGGGATGCTGGAGGCCGGCGCAGTGGGCTACCTGCTGAAGGACGAAGCGCCGGAGACGATTGTGGCGGCAGTGCGGGCAGCGGCACGAGGGGAGGGGTACTTCAGCCCGGCGGTGACGGCCAAGGTGGCAGCTTGGGTGCGCGGGGAACGACCCGCTGGGCTGACGAAGCGGGAGGTGGAAGTGGTGCGGTTGGTGGCCGAGGGGATGAGTACTAAGGAGATCGCGCAGGCGCTCAGTGTGAGTGTGCGCACAGTGAGCTTTCACGTAGGCAATATCCTGGAAAAACTAGGAGTGGCCTCACGAGTAGAGGCGGCAGTGTGGGCAAAAGAGATCGGGATTGTCCCCTAAAGTCACTGTAGAGGCTCCGGCACTGAGCGCCGGGGCTTTTTTGTTGGCAACAGAGGATGTACCTGTCAATGTTGACAGGTCAAAACTGGTAATTTCTACAGTAGACAAACCGCCCCGTTTATGGTATACTAAAGATGCCGCTGGAGAGACTGGTGCGTATCTCAATCCAAACTTTTACGGAGGTCTGTTATGAAAATCAACAAACCACTACTCGCTGGCGTAATTGCGGCGCTACTTCTGTTGGCAGTCTCTGTTAACATCTATGCTGCAGTAGTTAAGTGGGCAACCCAAGCGCCGAGTCCAAGAACGGGACATAATGGGATGCCTGACCGGGGTGAGTTCTACTGGTGGAACAACCCAAATGGCGATCTCGTCTGGGGTACTTACATTCTGATCTGGGATTCCACCGGCATTAACGGCTTGCAGACCGATGGATGGGATCCAGAGCTTGAGTATGAAGCTTTCAAACCGGCCAATCCCCCCTGGTATTGCGACCAAATGCAGGCCAGTTCGTTCTGGGTTACGATGCCCAACGAAGGGGCATATCCCTCAAACGAATGCGGAGCAGGCAGCATTGCGGAACAATGGAACGTTGACTTAGACGAAGATAGCCCGTCGTGGCAGGCTGGTACCGAGTATCGGGGTCTTGGCTGGTGGGTCCGTCGTTATTGGTTGTCTGGTGAAGTCAACTTCACATACGAAGCTGAGTGGCAAGACGACTGGCTTGGCAAGATGCAATATAACTCTAATTTCGACGTGACCTGTGGTACGCCAGCTGGGGCTATGCCGGGTAAGCCTGGGTGCCCGTAGCAAGTGGGATCAAAATCGAGTTAGAATCACTTTTGAGGAGGCAGCAATGTTTCACAGTAAAAAATTTCTGTGGTTAATCACGTTGAGCATCATGTTAGGCTTCGCTTGCATTCTAGCGGCTCACGCAAGTGGTGATACGTCGAAGCCTCGTGTAATGGACGGCGGGCTGTGGCGCTATGGACTAAAACGCAACCATAATACTGGAACGATATTAGCGAAAATTTCGGTTGATTTCGCGAACCTAAGGGTTGTTAATGCCTACAAACAGCTCAACCAACAGTATGCCTCCAGTGTGATAAGTGCGAGGCAGGCACGAGATGTGGATGTCACCCTTACCTTCGCTTCACCTCTCTCATGGGAGGATGTAGAAGCACTTCGGGAGGAAACGAGTCTGTCTGTACAACTATACACATTCGTTGCATTGAACCAAAATGGAGAAAAAGGATCGCTGACAAGTGTCGAACGACTGGATTCCCCTGTGAACATAAATAAAGCCACCGAGATTATTACCTCTCAGGGATACACGTTGCAAGGTATAATGGTGGTCCACGGCACGGTCCCAAACACACCCGAGGGGCTCGGAAAATTGGTAGCCGACAGTCGTGTCTACCTGGCTGACGTAATGGCTAACCGCGTTCGCGAGGATTTGCTGGAGCGAGGTGGCCTTAGCGACACCCAAGATCTACATGTGCACACGCCGTCACCTTTCTGGGATATGGACTGGGATTGAAAGAGATTGGCTTCTTTAAACAGCAGGAGACAGAGAAGACTTTCCTCGTCTCCTGTTTGCTTCCTTCTGGGCTCGCTACCGAAACTGAACTCGAATTTCTCGTCACCCAAATTGCGGGACAACTACGCACAAAGATTTGAGGGATAAAAATATGCTAAATCGTGTTGCGCTACAGATCTCAATACTACTTGTGTGCCTGACATTCTTCACCGCCTTGGGATATTTTTTCGCTCCGGCTATCTGTCCAAAATGGGAAAACGCTGATAGTGCCAAGGCCTATGCATACGGGCATATGCAATTGGGACTTTGGTCTGAAGAACGTGCACAAGCTATCATGGAGCGGGCTAACAGGACTTTGCAATTCTGCAAGATCATGGGCGGATTTGTAGGGTTAAGTTCTGGCGTGCTCATCATCCTTTTGCTTCGCGCGGCGCAAAGGATTGCCCCCATGTCATGATTGACGATTTGCCTCATGGAAGGGACCTGTGGAAATCCACAGGATGAAAACTGTGGATTTCCACAGTGACAACTAGCCTGATTTGTGGTATGCTAGAGATGCCACTGGAGAGACCGGTGAGTATCTAAGTCGGAGGAGGTTAACGTATGAGTAGGATCAAGCTTCTCTCAATATTCGTGTTGCTGGCGCTGTTGTTGAACACCGGGCCGGCTGTGGTTCTAGCTCAGGAGCCACCGATAGTGGATTCTGCACCCACACCTACACCAGCGCCAAGTCCAAATGCCCCATCCAATGACATAAAAGAGTTTTGTTACCCCTCCTCGTGGAAAGAATGTACCCCGTGGTACTATGATTCCTGCTGCCAAATGGAGTGGTGTGTGTGCTGCGTACTATGGTGGTGCGATCCTTACCTTCGCTGTACCTGCAACACCGAATATCGAAACTGCCGAGACTGCACCCGCAACCCGGATTGTTCGGAGTCTTGCGGTAGTTGGTACAGCGAATGGCGAGATAACTATGTTGGCTGCAGCGGAATTGGCTGCCAATAATAGTCCTGCCATCATGCTGATGCCATCAGCATGATGGCATCAGCATGTTCTATACAGATTCTTAGCGGGTCAAGAATGATGATGTCGTGTCGGAAACATGAAAACACCCCAGATGTAAGATAGGGGTTGAAAGGAGTGTAAACAATGTCCACAACAGGATCAGTGCAAGCTGCAACTCGGATCGCGAGAGTCTTTCGGTCACGCTGCCTTCTTATGGGTCTTGGGCTTGTAACTGTCATGCTGCTCGGCACTCTATTGTTCAGCGGATTCTCAGCAACCCGTCTCGCGCTGCATACCGTCTGGGCTCAATCGGGAAATATCCTGGCGGAGATGAGTAGCCGCATCGTGGTCACCGCTTCGCGCGTCGGGCCGGCAGGCCCGGCAGTGCCGGCTGACCAAGTACCGGCTCACCTCAAAGTACGATATGCCGTGACGGATCTCGCTGCGCTGCAAAGAGAGCTCACCTTCACCATCTGGCAACCCGAGTACCTGCCCGAAGGCTCAACGCTGGCCTCAGTGCACAAAATGACCAGCCGTGTCGAAGGGCTGGGTGTCCAATTGAAGTACATCCTAGCTGGCGGGGGAGGGTTCATGATCACCCAAAGTGAGCCAGCCCAGCCCATACATGTCTACGTGGAGCAAGATCGGATCCTGCAGAAGGTAGACATCAACGGACTCCAGGGCATCGTTTACGATCCAGGTGGCCTGCCAGACAGTTCTACTCAGAGGGCAATATTACAGTGGACAGACGGCTCGCGTTGGTTTGAAATGCGGGGGAGCATCGGCATTGACGAGATGGCGCGGGTCGCCCGCTCCCTGGCACCCTAACATGATCTTTGGCCAGTCGGCGAAGTAGGTGCAGCGATCGTATAGTTCTGTCGGGCTGCCAATATAACCATGTGCGGTCCTGGCTACCGCTTGCCCTGGCCGTGGTGAATTTGGGCTTTCTCCTGCTTGACGGCCTTGCTATCTGGCCGGCCGACTACCTCACAGACCTATGGTTGCCTCCGCCCCGCACCGATGCGGATGTGAACGACCCGCTGGGCTGACGAAGCGGGAGGCGGAAGTGCTAAGGCTGGTGGCCAAGGGGCTGAGTAACAAGGAGATTGCTCAGCCTCTGAGCATCACTGTGCGGACGGTGGATTTCCACGTCAGCAGCATCTTGAAGAAGTTGGAGGTGGCCTCGCGGGTGGAGGCGGCGGTGTGGGCGAAGGAACAGGGCGTGGCTTCCTGATAGTCAGGTTTGCCAGCTCTACCGATGCCCCGGTGCTGGACGCCGGGGCTTTTTTGGTGGGGTTAGGAGATTCTCCGGAGGGGTACCTGTAGGAATCTACAGGTCAAAACTGGTAATTTCCACAGTAGACAGGCCGCTCCGTTTATGGTATACTGGAGATGCCACCGGAGAGACCGGTGAGTATCTAAGTCGGAGGAGGTTAACGTATGAGTAGGATCAAGTTTCTTTCAATATTCGTGTTGCTGGCGCTGTTGTTGAGCGCCGGGCCGGGTGTGACGCTGGCCCAGGAACCACCGCCGCCGCAAGAACGCACTGCGGATGGTGTTCAGCCTTTGGGGTCTTGGGGGTGGACCTATGCCTCTCGATGGGAAACCCCGTGGGTAGAGGGAAGGTGGCATAAGTTGGCCGTCTGGACGCATCCGTATTGCCGTCGGCAACAGTATCTCGGGTCTGGTGGATATCAGGATACTTGCTCGAGCCCCCACGGCTGTATTGATCAGTGGACCTGGTGGCTTCAGTCTCCGGAGTCCAAACTCGGCGTGCCTTTTAGCTGGTGGTTATCCCCATTGAAATTTGACCGTCGGAACATAGGCAATTACCTAGCCGAATGCTACTTTGAGTAAGATCGTCACTACCACTTCTTCCTAAGCGTTCAATATGACTAACCAATACGGAGGCATGAAATGAACACGAGAAATTTTAGATCGATTTTCTTGGCCGGAGGCATTCTGCTGACCCTCATGGGAGCCTTGTGGGCTATCAGAACGCTGCCTTCTCAGGCTGATCAACCGACGTCACCCCTTGCCGATCTACTCTTGCAGGAGGGTGACTTTCCCGACTGTGGGTTCGGATGTGAGCAGGTCGATCAGGATACGGAGGAGATGGCAAGAGAGATAGCAGAATTCGTGGGGCTCTCCCCGGACTACCTGGAAGGGTGCTCTGTGTACTTCCTCGTTTACTCTCCTCCTGAACCCAAAGCAGTAATGCATGGCCTCTATCGCTACGAGAGTGAGAAAGAAGCCATAGCTCACTATGGGTATCTGCTCAAGGCACTTTCTCTTGCTCCCCTGGCTCGTGGAACACCGATTCTCAGCCGGTCCGAATGGTCTTCTGAAGGGGTCAAAGGTCAGATTGTTGAAGCCCAGGATCCTATTGGGACTGCATACTGGTTCGTCGGTGTGCGGGGGAAACTGCTGACGATCATGGGAGTGCTTAGCACTGAGTCCACGGGACAGCCGGTCTTTAAGGAGCTATTGCCCATAGTACTGGGACGAAGGGCGGGGCCTCAATAAATATCAATATCGCAGGCATGCTGATTACATAGGAAAGAGGTGGGATGGAGCCGGTGGTGTCTATTCCACCGCTTGATTTGTATGCTTCGCGAAAGTGACAAGGTTTTTGCGTTCTGTTGGCCGACGATCACCCAACCCTGTGGATGGGGTTGCGAGTGTCGCTGGAGCAGGCACCGGATGTGGAGGTGGTGGGGGAGGCCGAGGACGGTGAGGAGGCACTGGCATTGATCGAAGCGCTCGTGCCCGACGTGGCCGTGCTGGACTGCCAGTTGCCGGGGGTGGAAGGCACCCAGGTCGCACTGGAAATCCGGCGGCGCGGGCTTCCGGTGCGGCTGCTGGCCCTCAGCGCCTACGACGATGAGCGCTATGTACAGGAGATGCTGGAGGCGGGCGCGGCGGGCTACCTGCTGAAGGAGGAAGCGCCGGAGACGATTGTGGCGGCGGTGCGGGCGGTGGCACGGGGGGAGCGACTGTGGACGGCAGAGCAGTTTACACGCGCCCGGCGCTGGCGGGAGGAGGTACAAGGGCGATGGGAGCGCTTGACCGAACGCAAGCGTGAAGTGTTACTGTTGGTGGCAGCGGGGAGAAGCAACAAGGGGATTGCGCATGAGGTGGGAATCAGCGAGAAGACGG
>JAUWOY010000006.1 GCA_030611885.1 Chloroflexota bacterium
GGGGGTACGCCTACGTCGTTGGAAAGAGTGGCTACCCTGACTACGATGATTGGCTGCGGGTGGTGGACGTCTCCGACCCGGCCAACCCGACGGAGGTGGGGTACTACGACACGCTGGGGAGTGCCCGGGGCGTGGCCGTGGCCGGGGGGTACGCCTACGTCGCTGATGAGAGTGGTGGCCTGTTAGTCTTGCGTTATACTGGCGGGGTGGGGCCAACGCCCACCCCCACCTCCACATTTACGCCCACGCCGACCAACACGCCGACACCAACGGCGACCAGCACGCCCACCCCCACCTCCACATTTACGCCCACGCCGACCAACACGCCGACACCAACAGCGACCAGCACGCCCACTGCCACGCCGGCTCACCTGATCTACCTGCCGTTGGTGCTGCGGAATTTCTGACGTTTCCATATCCTCTGGTGGAGATATTTATGGTCTTTGGAAAAGGCTACCCGGACAGATTTCTGAGTGAACCCGAGATCCACGACCTGACAGCCGAGGCGCTGGAGCAGGCCAATCTCGACGGCAAGCGCATCCTGGTCATCATCCCCGACCACACCCGCACCGCGCCGATTCCCCTCTTCTTCCGGTTGTTCCACGATCTGCTGGGGGGGAGGGTCGCTGCGCTGGACTACCTGGTGGCGCTGGGTACGCACCAGCCGATGAGCGAGGAGGCGTTGAATAAGCTAGTGGGAGTCACGGCGGCGGAGCGGGCAGAGAAGTACCGCGATGTCCGCATCTTTAACCATCGGTGGGATCTGCCCGAAACCTTTGTCACTCTGGGCACCATCACGGAACACGAAACACGCAACACGAGCCAGGGTCTCTTGTCCCAGGCGGTCCCCGTCACCATTAACAAGCTCATCTTCGACTATGACCAACTCATCATCTGCGGCCCTACTTTCCCCCACGAGGTGGCCGGTTTCTCTGGCGGCAACAAATACTTCTTCCCCGGCATCGGTGGCCCGGAGGTGATCAATTTCACTCACTGGCTGGGGGCGGTGATCACCAGCATGGAAGTCATCGGCACCAAGCATACTCCGGTGCGGCGAGTGATTGACCGGGCGGCGTCGTTCATTGATGTGCCTAAGCTGTGCTTCAGCCTCGTCGTCAAAGGTGAGGGGCTGGCTGGCCTGTTCATCGGCACGCCGGAGGAGGCCTACGAGCACGCCGCCGACCTTTCGGCCAAGCTGCACATTGTCTACGTGGACAAACCCTTCCAGCGGGTGCTGTCGGTGATGCCAGAGATGTACGACGACCTGTGGACGGCGGCTAAGGGGATGTACAAGCTGGAGCCAGCCATCGCCGACGGCGGCGAGGTGATCATCTACGCCCCCCACATCACCGAGGTCTCCTACACCCACGGCAGGGTCATTGACCAGATCGGCTACCACGTCCGCGACTACTTCCTCAAACAGTGGGATCGCTTCAAGGAGTATCCGTGGGGAGTGCTGGCCCACTCCACTCACCTGCGCGGTGTAGGCACGTTTGAGGATGGCATCGAAAAGCCGCGCATCCGCGTCACCCTTGCCACTGGCATTCCGGAGGAGCGTTGCCGGCGGATCAACCTGGGCTATCTGGATCCATCAACGATTGACGTGGCCGAGTGGGAGGGACGCAAGGACGAGGGGATTTTGGTAGTGCCTAAAGCAGGGGAAATGTTGTATAAGATTTGCAAGGAGGAGTGTTATGAACAAAGCTAATTTCGGACTAGTCGGCTTAGCGGTAATGGGTCAGAACCTGGTTCTCAACATCGAGCGGAACGGCTTTTCGGTGGCGGTCTACAACCGCACAGCGGCCCGCACTGAGGAGTTTATGGCTGGCGCGGCCAGGGGGAAGAACATCAAAGCAGCCTACAGCATTGGGGAACTGGTGGACGTGTTAGAGACACCGCGCCAGATCATGCTCATGGTCAAGGCTGGCCCGCCGGTGGATGCAGTGATCGAGCAACTCAAGCCGCTTTTGGAGCCGGGCGATCTGATCATTGACGGCGGCAACTCCTTCTTCGGCGACACGGAGCGACGGGCCGAGGAGTTGGCCGAGGCGGGCATCAACTACATCGGCACCGGCGTCTCCGGCGGGGAGTACGGCGCGCTGTGGGGACCGAGCATCATGCCTGGCGGCCAGCCGGAGGCGTGGGAGATGGTGAAGCCGATTTTTACGGCCATTGCCGCCAGGGTGAACGGCGATCCCTGCGTGACCTACATCGGCCCGCGCGGTTCCGGCCACTACGTCAAGATGGTGCACAACGGCATCGAGTACGGCGACATGCAACTCATCGCCGAGTCCTACGACATCATGAAACGCATCGCTGGCCTGACGGCGGCGGAGCTTCACCAGGTCTTCGCCGAGTGGAACCAGGGGGAGCTGGAATCGTATCTCATCGAGATCACGGCCGACATCTTTGCCAAGAGCGATGATGAGACCGGCCAGCCGCTGGTGGAGGTCATCCTGGACGAGGCGAAACAGAAGGGCACCGGCAAGTGGACCAGCCAGAGCGCCCTCGATCTGGGCTCGCCGACGCCGACCATCAACGCCGCTGTGGAGTCGCGCATCGTCTCCGCCTACAAGTCCGAGCGGGTGGCGGCCAGCCAGGTGCTCTCCGGCCCAGAGATCCGGTTCGACGGCGACCGTGACGTGCTGATCCGTGACCTGCGCGATGCCCTCTACGCTGCCAAGATATGCTCCTACGCCCAGGGCTTTGCGCTGCTGGGGGCTGCCAGCCAGGAGTACGACTACAATCTGAACTACGGCGAGATCGCCCGCATCTGGCGCGGCGGCTGCATCGTCCGCGCCGCTTTTTTGAATGACATCCGCGCCGCCTTCGCGCGCAATCGTGACCTATCCAACCTGTTGATGGACCCGGAGTTCGGTCAGGCGGTGCAGAGCCGTCAGGCCGCGCTGCGGCGGGTGATCCAGACGGCGGTGACCAATGGTGTGCCCTGCCTGGCCTTCAGCAGCGCATTGGCCTACTTCGACGCCTACCGCACCGCCCGCCTGCCGGCCAACCTCACCCAGGCCCAGCGCGACTACTTTGGCGCCCACACCTACCGGCGGATTGACAAGGAAGGCGTCTTCCATACAGAGTGGCAACCGTCTGCGCTGGAAACCACGGCTTCTTGACAGGACGAAGGGGCATGTGGTATAATATTCAGCAGCCATCAACGTTGATTAACTTGAGGAGGCAGAGATGAGCGAAGTGCAGACGGTTGCAGCCACCTGGGCTCGTACCCATTTTGGGCGACTCATGCGGGAGGTCGTTAGGACGAGAGCGCCTTTCATTGTGGAACGGGACAGCATACCCACCGTGGTGATCCTTTCGGTACCAGAGTATGAGCAAATGCAGCGGCAGGCGGCGTGGTACCGTTTCTACGAACTGAGCCGCCAGGCTGGATTGGAAGCCGAAGAGGAGGGTCTCACTGAAGGAGGCGTCCAGGCCGAGATCGAGGTCATCAAGCGACAGGTCTACTCAGAGCGATATGGGCGAGGCTGAACGCCCCCTGCGCGTGATGGCCGACTCCAACATCATCATCGCCGGAGTTCTGAAGCCACGCTGGTTCTTCGAGTTCCTCGGACATGCCATCCGAGGGGACTTCCAGTTGGTTCTGGCACCCCAGACCGTCGCCGAGGTGCTGAGGTGGGCCAAGGTCAAGGGGGGGTACCGGCGCGGTGCAGTGGAGTTCTTCCTGGCAGCGTGTCGGTTTGAGTTGGCGCCGGCTCCCAGCACCGAAGAGGTGCAAGCCAATGCCGATCTGGTACGAGATGCGACGGACATACCCGTAGCGCTTTCGGCCATTAAGGCCAGGCCAGATTACCTGGTGACCAACGACGAGGACTTCCATTCCGAGAAGACCGAGGTGGCCCTGAAGAAGCAGGGCGTGCAGGTGATGCGCGTAGGAATGTTCCTGGCCGAGGTCATGGGCTGGAAGAGCTGGGAACTCGAGGCCATCCGGCTCAGGGAATGGGCCGCGACGTTGCCGCCAGGCCTGATACCCTAACGTCTCTCTATCCGCCTTAATTTCCGTCTTCTATCTGCGATCGGGCTGGTCTGCCCAGAAGCAGGGTTCTGGCAGCCAGCCCGTTGTCATTTGTCCAAGAGTGTGGTAAAATAGGGTTGGTGCCAACGGCATCCCGTCAGAAAGCGGGAGGGGGCATGATGCAGACGACAGATGAGCAAGTGAGGCAGCTGATCCGCCAGGCCGAAAAGCACATGGATCGGGAAGAATGGGACGAGGTGGCTGAGTTGTGCTACCAGGTGTTGGCCTTAGACCTTGACAACCGCAACGCCGAGAACAAGCTGCGCCTGGTCTACCTGCGAAAGGACCTGCTGCGGGACATGGAGCGGCAGATGTTCCGCCTGTTCGATCCCGAAGACGACCGCCCCCACCAGCGCCGCCACAAACTGGGCTTCAGCTATGCTTGCCTGAGCTCCTGGGAGGGGTGGCTGGAGCTGGATTGGGACGAGCCACCGGCCGAAGTGGCCGAAACGCTGGAAGCGGGCCAGCATCGCCTGATCGCCGACTACCTGATGGGCGAGGAGGAAGCGTACGCTGAGGCGCGAGTGGCCTTCGACCAGGCATTGGCCGCAGCCGAGGACAAGGCAGCCGTCCTGTGGTGGCTGGGCAAAATCTACGCCCAGCACGGCTACTTCGCCGAGGCTGCGGAGACTCTTGAGCAGATGGCTGCCCTGAGACCTCTTTCGTCCGATGCCCGTCGTCTGTATGGCGAGGTGCGCTGGTGGCGGGACAACGACCGCTACATCTGCTGGGTGCTGTGAACTCTCCGGCCTATGAATACCGAGAATTATGGAGGTGAAATATGTCTGTTCAAGAATGTGCTCTTTATGGCGATTTGGTACTCTGGCTGCGCGACCGAGCCGCTGAGCTGCTGGCCGAGGCTGGAGAGGACTCCACCGTCGAGGCGGAGACGGCCCGGCTGGACGAGTTGATCCGGAGCTGGTTCTTCACACCTCAAGATGAGTTGCATGGCTGTGCCCCGCGCGACCTCATTTGGGCTGAACAGATGGGCAAGCCCAACCCCGTCCCCGTAGACCGTCTGGATGAATTCTTCTTCGACGATTGCCCCATCTGCCAGCAGACGAAAGCGGAGGTCGAGACTGCGGAGCTTGAGGGGCGTGAGCACGGCTGGCAATGGCACTACGATGATGGCGGCTATCCCCTCATCGCCCAGTACGATCCCGAAGGGTGGGATGCCCGCTGGGCCGAAGAAGAGGCGGACTTCGAGGCCTGGCAGGCTGAACAAGAACAGCAACGTGAGACCGCGCCGGCTCCGCCCTACACCCCACTCCCAATGGAAAGCAAACAAGTAGACCCAGAGACCTTCCTGGAGGTGCTGCAGCGGCCGTGGCTCGATCCCGAGCTGCATAAGGTGGCCGGGAAGCTGGCCGGATGCTGCGACGTGCCGGTGCCCGGCGACCGCTTTGGCCCTGGCTATCGCCGACTGACCCGGCCTGAGGCCACCTCCCTGGTGGCGGGGCTGCATGAACAGGGCGTGGGCGTCCAGGCGCTGCTGGCCCAGATCGAAGCCTGGCCCTATCAGAACGTGGCCCTGGACTGGCTGAGCGAGCCGGAGCAGAACGCGGCGGTGATCTGTTACGCCCTTGAGACCGAGATTGATCCTGACGACGAAGCTGAGCTAACCCGCTTCCGCCATCATCGGGACTTTATCTTCGCTCTGGCCCGACTAATCCCACCCGGCGCCCGGCTCTGGCTCCAGGGCTGGCTGGAGGCCGTGGCCCACGGGGCCTTCGCCGCTCCTGACATTCCATTCTGAAGGGAGGATATGAATGGCCAAACCATCGGCGAAACGACGGCAAAAAGCGCGCCAACGCAAGAAGAAGCGCATTCCCTCGATACTGCGAGCTCTGAGCCCACGTGGGTTGCTCCGCGCTTCCGGCAACTGGCCTCTGCACGAATGCCTGCTAGCCAAAGAGTGGCAGGAGGAAGGCGCTATTATACAAATCCTGGTGGCCCGCCGCTCGCCCACGGGACAGATCGCCACAGGCACTTTCCTGGTGGACCTGGGCTGCCTGGGGGTCAAGAGCGCGTTCGCCAGCCTTTTCGACACCCGACGGGAGTACGAGCAAAAACTGCGGGCTGGAATGATGGCCCGGCAAGAAATGATCAAGGCCGACCTTAACCTGGTGGCCAAGATCGTCCGCGAAGGGATTGCCTACGCCGACGAGCTGGGCTTCAAGCCTGATCCCGACTACCGCGACGCCATGCTCGTGCTGGGTGATACCGACCCCGACGCCTGCGACGTGCCCATCCCGCTGGGCAGCAAAGACGGCAAGCCTTTCTTCGTCGCCGGCCCCTACGACAACGTGGACCGCATCATGGCCAAACTGACGCGCAAGCTGGGGCCTGATGGCTTTACCTACCTCGTTCCCATAAGCGGGGATGAAGAAGTTTTCTTGCTCGATGAGTGAGATGACTCGTAAACCCCTCGCGCTCTCTAACTGGAAGATGGCGATGACGGTCGTTGAAAGCCTGGCCTTTGTCCGTGACTTTGAGGCGATAGCGGGGGACCTGCTCGACGAGGTGGACGTGGTGATCTGTCCGCCGTTCACCGCGCTGTGGCCGGTGGCGCAAGCGCTGCGCGGCACTCGCATCCAATTGGGCGGACAGAACATCGCGCCGACCGCCGACCCGGCGCGCACCGGCGGAATCTCGGCCGCGCTGTTGGCCGACGTCGGCTGCCGCTGGGTGATGCTGGGGCACTGGGAAGTTCGCCGCCACCAGGGCGACGACGATGCGGTCGTCAACCGAAAAGTGCACCTGGCGCTGGACGCGGGCCTGACGCCGATCTTGCTGATCGGCGAGGCGCTCCACGACCGGTCCCCTCTGGCAGACGCGCTGGAGCGGCAACTGGGGCGTGTGCTGGCGGGCTGTCAGGCGGGGCAGGTGGAGACAATGGCCTTCGTCTACGAGCCCGAAGGCGCTATCGGCGTGGCTGCGCCCGCCTCGCCGGAGCACGTGGCAACTGGCTGCGGATTCATCCGGGGATGGTTGCGCGAACGCTGGGGTGATGCGGTGGCTGAAAGCGTGCGCATCATCTACGGCGGGAGCGTCGCGCCGGAGTACGCCGCCGACCTGCTGGCCTGTCCCGACGTGGACGGCCTGGGCGCGACACGACGCGGCCGGAACGCGGCGACCTTCGCCGAAATCGTGCGCCTCATCGCTCGGATGCGCACGCCCTGATCGCTACGTCCCGGCCATCTATACATTCGTAGTGGCGACTTTAGTCGCTTCTTCGCACTTGCAAACGACTAAAGTCGTTACTACGAAACTCAGTAGATCCAAGACTCCCAGCAGAGGCGGCTCCCATGCCGCCGGTTCGCGGGCGTGGGAGCCCGCTCTGCTCAGAATTTGGATCTACTGAAACTACAGTTTGTACAGTTCCCCGTATTTTCCCCGCAGATAGTGGATGTATGGCTCAATGCTCATCGGCCCGCCGGTGACGCGCTCGACGAGCTCGGTGGCAGTGTACTTGCTTCCGTGCTGATAGATGTTCTCTTTGAGCCAACTGTGCAGCGTACCGAACTCGCCCTCTTCGATCTCGGCCGGGATCTCAGGATGGACCGACAGAGCGGTCTCGAAGAACTGCGCGTTCAGGATGTTGCCCAGAGTATAGCCCTGGAACGCGCCACCGATGATGCCGGCGTACCAGTGCACGTCCTGCAGCACGCCGTCGCGATCGTCCGGGGGGACGATGCCCAGGTCGGCCTCGAAGCGCTCGCGCCACGCCTCAGGCAGGTCGCGCACCGCCAGGCGACCTTCCAGCAGGGCCAGCTCAAAGTCGAAGCGCAGCATGACGTGCAGGTTGTAGGTCACCTCGTCGGCTTCGGTGCGGATCAGCGAACGCTCGACTTTGTTGATCGCGCGGTAGAACGTTTCCAACGACACCGACCCCAGTTGGTTGGGAAAGACCGCCTGGAGTTGGGGATAGAAGAACCGCCAGAAGCCCCGGCTTCGCCCGACGAGGTTCTCCCACAGGCGGGATTGACTCTCGTGGATGCCCGATGATGTCCCTTGAGCCAACGGCGTACCTTCAAAGTCTTTCCGAATACCCTGCTCGTACATCGCGTGGCCGGCCTCGTGCAGCGAGCCGAACAGCGCTTCGCCCAGGTCGTTTTCCTTGACCCGGGTGGTGATACGCACGTCGCCGAGCGAGAACTTGGTCGTGAACGGGTGGGGCGTTTTGTCCTCTCGCCCGCGCTCAAAGTCGTACCCGAAGCGCTTGATGACTTCCAGGCCAAAGGCCCACTGCTGCCCTTCGGGAAAGTTCTGGTGTAGACAAGAATTGTCCACAGTGGGTTGAGCGGTGATCGCCTGCACGAGGGGCACGAGTTGCTGGCGCAGCTCGGCAAAGATGGCGCTGATGGTGGAGGCCTTCATTCCGTAGTCGTGGAAATCAATCAAGGGGTCGGCGATGTGCTCGTAGCCAGGGAAGAAATCGGCCAGTTGCCGGCTCAGGTCGAGCGTCTTTTCCAGGTTGGGTTGCACCTTGGCAAAATCGTTCGCCGGTCGGGCCTCCGTCCAGACCTGGTAGGTCTTGGCGGAGTGGCTGGTGAGCTGGGCCATGAACGACGGCGGCACCTTCACCGCCTTCTCGTAATTGCGCCGCGTGACGCGGACGAGGCTGGCCTCGTCCGAATCGTAGGGCAGGCTCTCCTCGTAGGGCCGCAGGTCGTCCAGCAGCTTCCCGATGGCCGGGTCGGTGAACTTCTCGTGGGCCAGTCGCCCCAGCGTGGCCATTTGACGGGCGCGGGCCGCTGCACCGCCTGACGGCATGTAGGTCGACTGGTCCCAGCTCAATAGGGCAGCGGCCGACTCCAGATCGTTGATCTCGACGAGACGTTTTTTTAGCTTTTGTAATTTGGTTTCCATAAGTTTCCCCTTTCCTGTGATGACTCCCCTGAAAAAAGCCTGCTCTGAGGCTCGTCCTCGGGCCGATTTCCGCACCCGGGGACGGGTGCGGGAGCTTTTTTCAGTGGACTCTGTGATGTGCTTAACAAGATACCACACAAGACGCGGATTGTCAAGCCTGTAATTGCCTGGAAGTGCGGTTTCTGGTATAATCGGGGGGATGTGGGTAACGAGTCAACGAGTAACGAGGGGATGAGGTAACGAGCTAATGAGGGGTTGATTCATACCTCATTAACTCATTGACTTGTTGACTCATTAACTCGTAGTAGAGGAGGCAAGCATGACCCAACCACGAAACGTCGTCGTCGCCCAATCGGGCGGGCCGCCGCCGGTGATCAACAACTCGCTGCGGGGCGTGGTGGAGACCTGCCGCGCCATGCCCGACGAGTTCGGCACGGTTTACGCTGGCTGGCACGGCATCGAAGGGGTGCTGAAAGAGGAATTGCTCGACCTCTCCGCCCAGCCGGCGGAAGAGATCTGCTTGCTGCGCACCACCCCCGCCGCCGGCGCCATCGGCACCTGCCGCTACAAGCTGAAGGCTCATCAACAGGAGGATTTTGAGCGGGTGATCGAGGTCTTCCGCGCTCACAACGTCGGCTACTTCTTCTACATCGGCGGCAACGACTCGATGGACACGGCCCACAAGATATCGCTGTTGGCCCAGGAGCGGGGCCTGGAGCTCATCGCCACCGGCGTACCCAAAACCATAGACAACGACGTGGGTGATAGCGAATTCAAGCTGATAGATCACACCCCCGGCTACGGCTCGGTGGCCCGCTACTGGGCGCTCAATGTCCAGAACGCCGATCAGGAAAACGCCGGCTCCTGTCCGTCCGATGCGGTGTTGGTGTTGCAGGCCATGGGCCGCAAGATCGGCTTCATTCCGGCCGCCGCTCGCCTGGCCGATCCGGACAGGGAGATGCCGCTGCTTATCTTCATGCGGGAGTCGGGCCTGACCCTGGAGGAGTTGGCCGATGGCGTGAACGATGTGCTCAGGGAACGCGGCCGCGCGCTGGTGGTGATAAGCGAGGGATTCGACGTTGGCACCATCGGCGAGCGAAAGGACGCCTTCGGCCATACCATGTTCTCCTCCAGCCAGATGACGGTCGAGCAAATCGTGGTGAACTATCTGAACGAGGTGGGTCTGGCGGCCCGTGGGTCGGCGCGCGGCAACGTGTCAGGCACCGACCAGCGTCACAACATGATCTACGCCTCCAGCGTTGACCTGGAGGAAGCTTACAAGGTCGGGCAAAAGGCCGCGCTGATAGCCTTCGAGGAAGGTTCGGGCTTCATGGCCACCATCTTGCGAGATCCGGGCGTTTTCTACTATGTTCGCTACGACAAGGTGCCGCTGGAAGTAGTCGCCAACTCCGAACGGGCCTTTCCCGAAAGCTGGATCGCGTCCAGTCGAGTGGACGTCACCGACGACTTCGTGCGCTATGCTCGCCCCCTAATCGGCGACGACTGGCCGGCCATCCCGCTGATTGACGGCCGGCAGCGGTTTGCCCGCCTCCAGCCCATCTTCGCCGAAAAGAGGCTGCCTGCCTACGTACTGCAGGCGTACCGATAGCGCATGCGTTCAGGAGGTAGGCCAAACGTCGGTTGAGTAGCCCCGAAGGGGGCGTATCGAAACCACGTTTGGCCGCCTCCCCGTGCGATCACTTGGTTTCGATACGACCTGTGGTCTACTCAACCGGCGTGATCGCACTGAGGCTGAGCGCTTACCCGATAGCGCGCCAATGGGAGGGATGATGGATCAAGGACCAGCCAGCGTTGACATCGCTGTGATCGGCCATTTTGCTAAAGATAAGATTATCGTCCGGGGGGAGGAACGGGTCTCCTCAGGCGGTTCGGTCTACTACGGGGGCATTGCCCTGCGGCGGATGGGGCTTCAGGTGGCGGTCATCACCCGCCTGAGGCGAGACGACTTTGGGCTGCTCGATGAGCTGAAGGATGAGGGCATCCTGGTCTTCGCCCAGCCGGCAAAGCAGACTTCGGGGATAGAGAACACTTACTTCACCGAGGACATGGACCGGCGGCGGTGCAAACCCCTGGGCTTCGCCGGGCCGTTTCGCAGCGAAGACCTGCCCGACATCCAGGCCAAGACCTTTCTCGTCGGCCCCATCATGGCTGGCGAAGTGGACATTCCTCTGATCAGGATGCTATCATCAAGGGGCACCGTGGCTCTGGACGCCCAGGGTTTCGTCCGCGTGCGAGAGGGGGACGGTCTGGTGTTCAGGGATTGGCCGCAGAAGCGAGAGGGGCTGGCGTTGGTGGACGTGCTCAAAGTGGACACCGCCGAGGCCGAAGTGCTGACCGGCCAGACCGACGTGCGCCAGGCGATGCGGGAGTTGGCTGCCTGCGGCCCCAGCGAGATCATGCTGACCCGGCCTCAGGGCGTGCTGGTCTACGTGGGCGGAGAGTATCACCAGGCCCCCTTCAATCCCAGGGTGGTGAGGGGACGCACCGGGCGGGGCGATACCTGCTTCGCCGGCTATCTGGGCCGGCGGCTGACCGCCGATCCTGAGGAGGCCTGCCGCTTTGCAGCAGCGATGGCCTCGCTCAAGCTGGAACAGCCCGGACCATTCCGGGGCAGCGTCCCAGATGTAGAAAGCGAGTTGACAAGCGAGGGAGAAAGTTGAATCTACCGATTGTAGGTATCGCCATCATTGGAGTGGCACTGTTCTTCGACTTCATAAACGGCTTCCACGGCTCGAGCAACGTCGTGGCTACCATGATCTCCTCGAGAGCCATGTCAGCGCGCAAAGCCCTGGCCTTAAGCGCAGTGGCCTATTTCTGCGGTCCCTTTCTCTTCGGCGTGGCTGTAGCCACTACCATTGGACATGAGGTAGTTGACCCCCAGGCTATCACCATTGTCGTCATCTTCGCCGCTTTACTGGCAGCCATTATCTGGAATCTCGTAACCTGGTATTTTGGCATTCCTTCCAGTTCGTCCCACGCTTTGATAGGCGGATTGATTGGGGCGGTGAGCATTGATTTCGGCTTCGCCACGATCCAGATGAGGGGAATGCTCAAAGTGATAGCCGCTCTCTTCATATCGCCAATCCTGGGTTTGGTAGTAGGGTATCTATTGATGAAGTTGGTGCTCTTCCTGGCTCGCGGGGCCTCGCCTCGGATCAACTGGTTCTTCAAGCGCGCGCAGATCATAACTTCCCTGGCGCTGGCCTTGAGCCACGGCGCCAACGATGCCCAGAAGACCATGGGAATCATCGCTATGGCCCTGGTTACCATAGGCTATTCTTCGGAGTTCAGCGTGCCCTGGTGGGTGGTGGTCCTTTGTGCGGGGGCTATGTCCCTGGGGACAGCTTTTGGGGGTTGGCGGATAATAAGAACTTTGGGGGGCAAATTCTACAAGATCAGGCCGGTGCATGGGTTCACGGCCCAGATCGCTTCGGCCTGCATTATCTTTGGGGCGGCTTTCCTGGGCGGGCCTGTGAGCACCACCCACGTTGTTAGTTCGGCCATCCTGGGCGTGGGCTCGGCCGAGCGCGTCTCCCGGGTGCGCTGGAACGTGGTGGGCAACATCGTTGCCGCCTGGGTGCTCACCATTCCCGCTTCCGCCCTGCTGGCGGCTTTGTTTCACTTGGTGATACATCTACTTTCGCAGTCATAAGAGAGGAGAAGGAACTCATGGGAATCAGAGATCTATTTAAGCCTCGTGAGGACAAATTCATGCGCTTGCTCATTGAGCAGGCAGCCAAAACCGTGGAAGGCATGGAATTGCTGGAAGAGTTTATGGAGGCCACCGACAAAGAGGTGGCCAAGAGGCTCGTTCGGGTGGAGAAAGAGGCTGATGAGGTGCGGCGCATCCTCATAGATGAGCTCAACCGCTCCTTCATCACCCCTATTGATCGCGAGGACATCTTCGCCCTCTCCCTGACCATTGATGACATCCTGGATTATGGCAACAGCACCGTGGACGAGATGGTGATCCTGGAGGTGGAATCCAACTCCTATCTTCGACGAATGGTCTCGCTAGTGCGGGAAGCGGCCCACGAGATACACATGGGGGTGCTGCGTTTGCAGGATCATCCCAACGTGGCCAGCGATCACGCGGTGCGGGCTAAGGCTTTGGAGAACCGGGTGGAGACCGTTTATAGAGAGGCATTGGCTGAGCTATTCCACGGGCCTACAGACATAGATCACGTAATGGAAATGCTCAAACTCAGGGAGATATATCGCCACTTGAGCAATGCCGCCGATCGAGGCGACGCAGCGGCCAATGTGATTGGGGACATCGTGGTGAAGATGACGTGAGAGTTTCGGGTTTCTTATTCCGCAACTCGAAACTCGGAGGGGAGAACTTGGCTCATCGCAACGGGGACGGCCAGCTTGCTTCGGTGCAAGTTGGCCGTTCTGTCGTTTATAGGGGAGGTGAGGCCAGCTTCTTCAGCTTTTCCGATGCCTCTTGCCAGGTGATCCTGGACAGTCCCAGCTTCTGACGCAGCTTGTCTGACGGCATCTTGACCTTGTAGTCGCGCACGGCGCAGGTCCAGCGCAGGATCTCGAAGGAGATGTTCTCCAGGCCGGCCAGACGAGCCACGTTGTCCAGGACGTACTCCAAATTGCGGGCAGTGCACTCGAAGAGCCGCTCCTGGGGCTGGTACTCCGCCAGGTACTGGCGCAGGATAGGCACGAAATCGGCCGAAAGCCGCAGTTTGCGTTCTTTGTGTTTCATCTTGGGATTGCTGTAGCGGATGTAGAGGACGGGCGCTTTTGGCTCTGAGGTATCAATGTCGTTAAGCTGGATAGCCATGCACTCGCCCTTCTTGATGCCCGTTTGCAGGAGCAGAGTGACCAGCAGGTGGGGGCGGGCGTCGGGTTTTTCAGCGTGCATGAGCTCCACGGTAGTCTGCAGGAGCCTCTCTACCTGGCCCTCGTAGAGGATTTGGGGCAGGGGAGTGCTGGCCCGTTGATGGATCAGCGGTGCGGCAGGGTCGCTGGGTATGATCCCTTCTTCGGCCAGCCAGCCGAAGAATACCTTCAGAGTGGTCATCCGACGAGCGTAGGATTTGGGGTTGCAGGGCACGCCCCGGTCGTGGCGCAGGTAGGTCATGAAATCTTGAAGCTTGTTGGTGCCGATCTGGCTCAGGGAGGGGTCGTCGTCCCAGTACCTGGTGAAGATGCGCAGATCGTTGAGGAAGGCAGAGATGGTGTTATCCGTGAAGCCTTTGCGGATCATGTGCTGGTGAAAGCCGCCGATAGCGGCACTGAGGGACGACTCCGTGGTCAAGCTAAAGAGCGGCAACTGTTCGACAGACATTGGACACCTCCTGACGACACCTTTTCGTATAGCCGTTTCTTTTGACATAATTTTACCGCAAACTGGGTTGGATGTCAAATCATGTCTCCAAAGCTGCCAACCTGCTGCGCAGGCAACCGGGACATTGTGATTTGACCTTTTGGGTGGAAGTCGGTATAATGTCAAAGCTGAGCGACTTTAGGTTAGATAAGCATCTGAAATCAGAGGAGGCAAAATGTTGAAGGCATACTTCAACTACCCAAATTCTCGAGTATCGGTTCATCACGATCCCTTTTGCAGCAGAATCCGGCCCATGGGCAAGCAAGGCCAGCGAATATGCCGGATCAATATCACAAACATCCGTCACGAGCTACAAAAGTTCAAAGATAAGCAGTACCGGTTTCAAAGCACGTCGGATTTGAATGATATGTGGCTCGAGATTGACTTTCAGGACGAAGAGTTCGAGATGGCTGTTGTAGGTTATATTTGCCGACTCCTGGGTCATCATTACAAGCGGTTCTCTGATAGCCGCTTAGAAATTCACTGCTAGAAGAAAGGTCATCTAACATCAGTTCTGTGGCTCAAGATTGTAGTTTGATAGGTAAGTAACTACCGCTGAAACCGAAGAGTCGAACAAGCCTTTCCAGTTACCGGCAACAAACGTTAAGCAGGGAGCAAACTATGACTGAACCATCTGGTCAAAAGAATGATAAATTCGACTTTTTTGACAGGTCACTGATAATACAAATGGTTATGTCACTGATAATATTACCTGGCATTACTGCGCTGGTTGCTCTACTCTCTGGATACAAGAGTGTTGATGACGCCCGCCCTGTTCTTCTAACGACAGCCATTATTTCTGTCATTTTGGCGGTCATCTTCTTGATCCGACGAGTGCGCAAGCGGAGACTAACAGAAGTACTCGCCGCCACACAACCCAAAACTTTAAAGGCTGATCGTCCGGCACCCGAAGAAATCCAGGCTAGGCTCAAGGGCGCTCTGCAAAGGGCAATCGTAGACCACGAAAAGCTGTTCGGCGTTGATGAGTTGGTATATGATATACAAGAATACTTACTTGACCCCAACAGGGGGTGGATTATAAGCCTATTTGGTGAAGGCGGTGTTGGTAAGACAACTCTAGCCTATGAGGTTCTAAAACGGTATGCAAAGCAATCCGAATTTACCCGATTTGCATGGGTTTCGGCCAAACAGCGATACTACTCCTTAACAGGTGAACTCCGAAATCGCGAAAGTGTTCAGTTGCAATGGGCTGACCTCATTAGGCAAATAGCTGATCAACTAGGCTTAGAATTAGGATATAGTCGCACAGAGTGGCTTGATGATTTTAGGAAAGAGATTCGACAACTTCCTTCTGGTGAAAAAAGTCTGATTGTTATTGATAACCTCGAAACTGTTGAGGATATAGGTGTCGTTGAGTATCTTGATACTCCAGGCAGTCTCGATGGAGGCGTAATTAAGCCACACAAAGTGATAATCACAACACGGAAGTCAGTAATGGCACGCTCAAAGAACGTAATTCAGATAAAGATAAAGGGTCTCAAGCCACACAGCGCTTGTGAACTGATACGCTTCTTGGGTAGAGGTAATCAGGACATAGAAACTGTCACTAATGAAGACCTCAGGCCTATTTTGAGTATTACAGAAGGCAATCCCCTTCTAATAAAGCTGGTAGTTAATCGGTTTCTTCTTGGCCACAGACCTTTAGGCGTTATTCTTGATGAACTGAGAGGGATGGATCCGCAACTAAAAGACTTCCTATTCCTTCAGTCTTTCACCGAGTTAGAACGAGTTTTTGGTGAAAAGGTCCTTACCCAACTTATTACGGCTTTCTGCCCTCGTGTTGCTGGTGAACTATTAACCTATGACCAGCTACTTAGACATAGTGGGATCCAAGATAAGCAAGTCTTTAGAGATGCCTTGAAACTAGCCTGTGACCTTTCTTTGATACGAGTTTCGGGATTAGAGACCAAATACTCTATTCACAGTTTGTTGTGGGAGTTTGTCTGCAAAGAGGAAACTGATGCTAGTCCTTGAGGAAAGAGACACGTTAGAAGAACTCAGGACATTCAAGGCGAGGCTGCGCAGGAAGGAGTTTAAAAGGATTCCACTGCGGGAAACACTGAAAGACTGCCTTGAAACCGTAAAGAGCTGCGAATCATCGAGCACTGTTGACACTAATAGTTTGCTGCACACTTTGGACATTGCACTGAAATATCCAGACCTAGTTGATCACAGTATGTTGGTGTTATATATGACAGAGTTGGTTCGCGTTATGCGAGATGCAGGTGCAGGTTTGGACTTCGCATACTATTTGGACCAGGCCATTCAGTTCTATAGCAACAGAGGATACCCGTTATTTGACCTATATCTTGCCAAAGCGGCTTATCTAGGCTTGACTGGTGTTGAAGCCCTTGCAAGAAAGAAGGCTCTGGAGGCAGCTAAGCGTCTTGCGCAAAGCCCAGAAGATTTTATAAAGTCTTTAGTGGCCCTGGCAGCATACTATCAAAGTTCCAGCCAATACAAAGAAGCAATAGAAACTTGTCGAGAATGCCAAGAGTTTATAGTTAAGCATCGAGACCTTATGAAATACCAACCTGAGATTCTCGCGACCTTGGGTGTAGCGCATTTTTACCTGTTTGATTACAGTGCTGCTATAAACTACTTTGAGGAAGTTCTCGAAGTAGTGAAGTCTTATCCGAACGACCATCAAGCGGCAAATGCTTTACACCATTTGGGTCGAATTGCTGCTGCTCAAGGCAGCTTATTCAAAGCAATGGAGTACTACATTAGCGCATCGCGGTACCAGGAACGTTGCCCAGAGGATCTAGCTACAATTGCCAGTTATCATATTCGACTGGGAGAGTTATTAACATCTGCTGGCCTCCTCAGTCAGTCGCGCGAACATTTGGAAGAAGGTCAAAGGCTTTTTGCACAGATTCAAGAAACCAGTTCTGCACAGATTCAAATTGACCTGGCGTTTGCAGATATATATGTGTTAGAGAAGAATTACGACAAAGCTGAACGAGCAATACATAAAGCTATTGAATCTTCAAGGACAAGAGGGTATCCCCGGGGAGAGTTGTTTGGCCTGGAGAAACTGTTCTGGCTTCAGTTCAGGCAGTTCCGCTTACATCATGCCATCTGTACTTTATACTACGCTATGAGGACTTGGCGTGGCGGCGAAATGGGCCGTAACAGAGGCCTTAGAATGCTGGGTTTCTATTTTTCTAAAGTACCGCTAATACTGTTCAGGATATTAAAAGGATCTTTTTATAACGTGATGGGGGCAGCCAACCCTAAGGAGAAGATCGAAACTTGTATTTGCCCAATGCACCTCAAGGGATGAAAACTGCCGCTCGTAATTTTGGGTGCCGTTGTCTAAGAAGCATTACCAACATATACGGTTTGCTATTGATCATTTATTTCATTCTGCGCTTTCTGGTCGGTGACGGTCTAGGTGCAGTGGCCTTTCTCAACAATTGCATACCTGCCTTGTTATTTCCGGCGCTTTTAGTTTTGCCTGTCTCCATTAAGCAGGGAGATAGGTTTGCATTTGGGTGGAGTGTTTTTGCGGCGCTTTTCTTTGTCTTCGTGTTCGGCCCCAGGTTCTTGCCTAGAAATGCACCGGTTGCCGATGACCTTGGAACTTCTCTACGGATTCTGTCATACAATACTGGACAAGATCTATCTGACTATGCCCATGTAGATAAATTGGTGCGTGAGAGTCATGCAAACATTGTAGTTCTGCAGGAGATAACCAAAGATTATATTGACGAATACTGGTCTGAGCTACTTGGGATATATCCATATCAGGTTTATGGGCCGTTGGAAGGTGAAAAGCAAGTTGGAATGGGTATTCTAAGTCAATACCCAATTACCGAATTGGACAATTTCAAACTGGCGGATAACGGGCTCGTCTTTCAGCAGAGAGCCTCAGTCAATATTGATGGCAGAGTTATCACCCTCTATAACATTCATCTTACATTTCCATGGATTCGCGTAAGGTCAGACCCCGTTTTCTCCCGGCTGCCTTGGCCTGTGTATGACAATGAAGTACTCCAAGAAGAAGTTAGTAATCTGGTTGAATTGCTGCGCGATGAACAGACTCCTATTATTGCAGCAGGGGATTTCAACCTAACTGACCAGTCCAGTGATCATCAGAAGATCACCAATTTGTTGATTGATTCTTATCGTGATGTGGGTTTTGGTTTGGGCTATACCTGGCCTGCCAACCTCGTTCCAGCCATACACATAAGGCCAGCGATCCCCTTTGTGCGGGTGGACTACGTATTTCATTCAGACAATATTAGATCACTGACAGTCAAGGTTTTGCAAGCTTCGGGTTCAGATCATAAGCCTGTTGTGGTGGATTTGGTCTTGACGGACGAGTAGTTGAAGCTGCTAAAATGGATTAAGCTGACTGGGCATATATTCACGCTCTACAGGATGAGGATGTTGACTTGGCCGACATTCCCGAAGTCACAGAAGAACAGATGGCACAGGCTGTGTTACGTGTTGCTGGGCAGCCAGTTCCTATCACTGCAACCAGTGCTAATCGTTTTTGCACAAAACTCAATCCTGATGTATAATTGATCCAGCGTAAGTTGAGGAGACCGGTGTTCTCACATGGGCCGCTAGCTCAATCTGGCAGAGCAACTGACTCTTAATCAGTAGGTTGCAGGTTCGATTCCTGCGCGGCTCACCAAATCCAGCAGATTTCTGCTCGGTCAGGAAATCCGCCCAATGGGGGCGGATTTCGCCATGTAGTGATGTTCCAAAAAAAGGAGGTGCTTCAATGCCATACGCACACGCTGGTAAGCTTCTTTGGGTTGATCTGGATTCGGGGCAGTGGCAGGTAGAGGAGATTGCTTCTGATCAGGTTCGCCATTATCTCCTCGGCAGCGGCTTGGCGGCCAGGATTCTGCTCGACAGGCTACAGCCCCAGTTGGATCCCCTCGATCCGGCCAACCCACTGGTGATGATTAACGGGCTGTTGACCGGGACCTTCATCCTCACCGCTTCTCGCGTGTCCGTGTGCGGTCGCTCGCCGCTGACGGGCATCTGGTGCGAGTCGGTGGCGGGGGGCTACTGGGGGGCGGAGCTGCGTTTCGCAGGCTACGACGGCGTGGCCTTCACCGGCCGGGCTGAGAAGCCGGTCTACCTGTGGATCAACGACGGCCGCGTCGAGCTCCGCCCGGCTTCTTCGCTCTGGGGATTGGATTCCGAGGAGACGGCGCAGCGCGTTCAAGACGAGACCGACCCCAGGGCATTGGTGGCCTGTGTAGGCCCGGCTGGTGAGAACGGGGTGCGCATCGCCGGCGTGATGTTTCTTGGTAATGGCGAGCGGACGGCGGGCCGGGGGGGCATGGGCGCGCTGATGGCCTCCAAGAATCTCAAGGCGGTGGTCGTCAGGGGGAGCCAGCGGCCTGAGTACCACGACCGGGAGGGGTTGCGCCGCTGCGTGCGAGAGGACACGGCCTGGATCAAAGAGAACTCCGTAGGCCTGTCCGAGTTCGGCACGGCGGGTGGGGTGCCGGCCACGGAGGTTTACGGCGATCTGCCTATCAAGAATTGGCTGCTGGGCAGTTGGGAAGAGGGGGCCGACAAGACCTCTGGCCAGACCATCGTGGCTACCATGCTCGACCAGCACTATCGCTGCTTTGCCTGCCCCATCGCCTGCGGCAAAGAGGTCAAAATCACCGAAGGTCCTTACGCTGGGCTGGAGGGCCACGGGCCGGAGTATGAGACCCTGGCCGCCTTCGGAGCTTTGCTCTTGAACGACAACCTGGAGTCCATCGTCAAGGCCGATCAACTGTGCAACCGCTATGGCCTGGACACTATCTCCACTGGGGCGGTCATCGCCCTGGCCCTGGAAGCTTACGAGAAGGGACTGCTGACTGCCGAAGATACCGGCGGTTTGGAGCTCGAATGGGGCAACGCCGAAGCCATTGTGCAGTTGGTGGAGCAGATCGCGCGGCGGCAGGGGCTGGGCGATGTGCTGGCCGACGGAGTTCGAGCCGCGGCCAAGAAGCTGGGTCCCCAGGCCGAGGAGATGGCCATTCATGCCAAGGGGCTGGCTCTAGCCATGCACGATCCACGGGCTTTTGTTGACATGGCCGTCAACTACGCCACGGCCAACCGGGGAGGATGCCACCTCGAATCGCTGTCCTATTGGCGAGGTTATGGCCTGGAATGGGAGGAGTGGGGCCAGGCGGGGGAGCACGATCGTCTGGACAGCGATGGCAAGGCCCAGGTGGTCTACGACTTCCAGAACTACCTGAGCGTCTACAATGCCCTGGGTTTGTGCAAGTTCATCATCAAGGGCCTGGTGGGGCCGGAGACGGTGGTGGGGTGGCTGAACCTGGCTATGGGCTGGGATTGGGACTCCGACGACCTCATCCGCGCCGGGGAGAGGCTGTTCAACCTCAAGCGGATGATCAACGTCCGATTGGGCGTCACCAGGGCGGACGACACCCTTCCGCGGCGGCTTCTGACCCACCCGCGGCCCACCGGCAGCGCGGCTGGCGTGCTGCCCGATCTGGAGACCATGCTGGAGGAGTACTACCAACTGCGAGGCTGGACGGCGGAAGGCGTTCCCACCGACGAGAAGCTGCGGGAGCTGGGCCTGGCGTAAAGGTGCATCCTTCAAAAGTTTGACACCTGGCGTCCTCTGGTGTACAATCATATACCATTGCGAATCGGAGGCAGATAACTTGAGTGAATTCAACTACGGAGGACAGGCAGTCATCGAAGGGGTGATGATGCGCGGAGCCAGGTACGTGGCCGTGGCCATCCGAAATCCTACGGGTGAGATCGTCATCCACAGCGAGCCTCTAAACGCCAAAATATACGGCGGGCAGATTAGCAAGCTGCCTTTCCTGCGCGGCATAACCATGCTCTGGGATGCATTGGTGCTGGGCATGCGCGCGCTGCTTTTCTCGGCCGACGTGGCCCTAGAGGAGGAAGATATCGAGTTCAGCGGGCCGATTGCCTGGGGTTCTGTGGCCTTCTCCTTGATAATCGGCATAGGTGTCTTTCTTCTCGGCCCCTTGCTCCTGGTGGGGCTCGTGGATCGCTACATCGCCTCATCGCTGGTCAGCAATATCCTCGAAGGCCTCATCCGCCTCGCTTTCTTCCTGATCTACGTCTACGCCATCGGCTTCATCCCCGACATCCGGCGCGTCTTCGCCTACCATGGGGCAGAGCACAAAACCATCAACGCCTACGAGGACGGAGCTACTCTAAAGCCCGACGCTGTCCAGGCTTACAGCACGGCTCATCCACGCTGCGGTACCGGGTTCCTGTTGATCTTTGCCGTGATCGCTATCTTCATCTTCTCCCTGTTGGGACGGCCGCCGCTGCTGCTGCGCATCCTCTCGCGCCTGGTTCTCATCCCCGTCATCGCGGGCCTGACTTACGAACTGATCAAGTTCAGCGCAGCCCACCGTGACAACCCTCTGATAAGCGCAGTGGTCCTGGCGCCCAGCTTGGCCTTGCAGAGGCTGACCACTCGAGAGCCTGACGAATCAATGCTGGAAGTGGCGATAGCTGCTTTGCAGCACCTGTTGGATGAAGAAGAGGGCGCGAAGTGAGCGGGCTAGTGGCGCTGCTGGATGATCTAAGCATGAGAACAATCTCGCCGATGATGGCGGTGATAGCAACTTGGAGGGGAACTTGGTGATAGCCCAAATCGGGGCTGTTTAAGGCTCCCCTTTTGCTCGTATTCATCAATAATCTCAGACAGAAGGAGTGATCAACATGAGCGAAGAAGCAAGTGTTAAGGTTTGGGCGGATCCCCTGCGCGATTTCTCTGCCCGAGTCTTTGAGAAGATGGGTGTCCCGCCTGATGACGCGGCTGTGACCGCTGACGTTTTGGTGGCAGCCAATCTGCGCGGCATTGACTCCCACGGTGTGGCCCGCCTGAAGCGGTACGTGAACGGCCTGTGCGATGGGGTGATGGTGGCTCGTCCCGACATTGAGATTGTGCACGAGACCCCCGGCACGGCCCTGATAGACGGCGGGGCCGGATTGGGACAGCCGGTCGGCGTGCGAGGCATGAAGCTGGCCATCGCAAAAGCCCAGGAGATGGGCGTTGGCTTCGTGGCGGTGCGCAACTCCAATCACTACGGGATCGCTGGCTATTACTCCATGATGGCCCTGAGAGAGGAGTTGATCGGTATCTCCATGACCAATGCTGCGGTGCTGGTGGTGCCAACGTTTGGCAAAGACGCCGTGCTGGGCACCAACCCCGTCAGCGTGGCCGCCCCGACTGGCGAGGAACGCCCCTTCGTGTTAGACATGGCCACCAGCACCGTGTCGCGAGGGAAGCTGGAGGTGTACGACCGGCAGGAGAAGCCGTTGCCATTGGGCTGGGCCACGGACGAGCAGGGGGTGACCACCACCGACGCCCGCCGGGTGCTGGACAATCTGCTGGCCCGCGCTGGCGGTGGACTGCTGCCGCTAGGTGGGGAGGGCGAGTTGTTACGCGGCTACAAGGGATACGGCCTGACGCTGCTGGTGGACATCCTGAGCGGGGTGCTGCCCGGGGCCGGCTACGCCACCACCATCTATCCCAAGACGCCAGAGGGAAAGCCGCTGCCGGCCAACGTGGGCCACTTCTTCGGCGCCATCCGGATTGATGCCTTCCGTCCCCTGGACGAGTTCAAAGCTACCATGGACGATATCATCCGCCGCCTGAAGGGCAGCGCCAGGGCGGAAGGGGCGGAGCGGATCTACGTCCACGGGGAGAAGGAGTTCGAGGAAGAGGAGCGCCGTCGGCGGGAGGGAATTCCGCTGCATCCCAAGACGGTGGCGATGATGCAGCAGATCGCGCGGGAGTTGGGGGTGGAGTACGACCTGTAGTGGTTCCGGGTTTCAGGTTTCATGGTTTCGGGTTGATAAGCGTGAAGCCTGAAACCCCTAAAACCAGAGGTGAACACTATGTCTGATGTCACGCTGTTGCGCTTGCTGCTGGCCGTCTGGGCCGCACTGCTGATCCTGGGCTTTGCCTTCGGGCAGCTCGACGAGGAGCGGATCAACCGCATCCCCCGCGCCAACAAGATACTCTCGTCGGCCATCCTGGTGGTATGCGCACTGATCTGGTGGCTGGCCGGCGCGTCCGGCACGCCGCTGGCTGCCTACGCCGCGCTCCTTTTCTTCGGCATGGCGTTCTCGTTCCTGGGCGACGCGATCATGGCCCGACTCCTGCCACTGCCCCAACATGTGCTCTTCGGCATCGGGGCTTTCGGCGTGGCCCACGTGCTGTACATCAGCGGCTACCTGCGGCTGGGGGGCGTGTTGGGGCTGCAGGACGGCCGGGCGCGGGCCGCCGGGCTGGCGGTCCTTCTCGTCCTGGCCGTGGTGCTGTGGTGGGTGCTGATCCGCTCGCCGCAGACCGACGCCGTGCTCAACTACGGCTCGCTGGCGTACGCGCTGCTGCTGGGAGGGATGGCCGGGCTGGCGGTGAGCCTGGCGCTGCAAGAGCCTCGCTTTGTGCTGTTGGCGCTGGGCGCGGTGCTCTTTCTCGTCTCCGACGTGTTGCTGGGGTACCGCTTGTTTCAGGGGGGCACCTTTTTATTGGTGGGCGACCTGGTGTGGATGACCTACATCGTAGGGCAAGTGCTCATCGTATTCTCCACGGCGACCGGGCTGCGGTTGTTGTGACAAAGGAGACGAGCCAGTGCGCAAATGGACGGTGCGGGATCGCCGCGGGCGCGAGATTTACATCACTGAGGAACGATGGAAGCATATTGTTGAGAGACATGAAGAGTTAAGCGGACACCTCGACGATGTGCTGGACACGGTGCGAAAAGGACATCGTAAACAGGATGCTATCTTGCCTTACAAGTATACGTATACACGTCGTTGTGAGGATCTTCCAGGTGATTTTGACCGCATTGTAGTCAAAGCGATATTCAGACCTGAGGGCAACAACTTCGTCTCGACTGCATGGCCCGATTATTGGTAAAAAGAGAGTGAGAGATGATTATGAATGACCAGTACGAGTATGATTACATTGAAGAAGCTGACATCCTGGAGATATTCTTCGAGCGCGGCGCTGCGACCTGCGCCGTGGAAATCACTGATTATATCACCTTGCGCTTCAGGCCGGAGGAAAAGAAAGCGATGAGCTTGATCCTGGATAACGTCTCTTATCTCACTGAGCCTGCTGAGATTGGTCCTCGCAGTTTCCGCCTGAAACTGGAACGTATCTCCCCAGAGCTGCGCCAGACAGTGATTGAGCTCATTACTTCTGCGCCAGTGAATCAATTTCTCAGGGTATCTTCATACACCCGTCCTCGTGCCAGGCGCTCTGAACCCATCACCTACGTCGAGAGGCTACCCGCGCTTGCCCTGGCCCAAGGACAGGTGGCTTGATGGAAGAGAGAATGAACAATGTTACCAGCATAAGCTTCAACCGGGGAGTGCCCTGTGTAGAAGCCTTCCCCGTAAGCGAAATCCAGGAGTGCGCTGCGGCAATCCTGGCCGCCGATGCCGCCACTGTTTTGCAGTATGGCAAATCAACTGGCTACGTGCCGCTGCGGGAGACCATAGCCGAGTGGTATGGAGCCCGCCCCGAAGAGGTGCTGGTCAGCAACGGCTCCCTCCAAATCCAGGAATTCCTCTCGGCGCTCCTGCTGCGCCCAGGCG
This sequence comes from Chloroflexota bacterium, assembly GCA_030611885.1. Classification (GTDB taxonomy): domain Bacteria; phylum Chloroflexota; class Anaerolineae; order VGOG01; family VGOG01; genus JAUWOY01. The sequence continues at coordinate 24,888 of JAUWOY010000006.1, forward strand.
ATACGGTCTTCGTGGAGGAGCCAACCTATGACCGGACCATCACCACTTTTCGGCGGCACGGGGCCAACCTCGTGGGCATACCTCTGGAGCCCGATGGCCTCGACATCGAATTCCTGGCCACCCAGTTGCGGAAGGTGAGGCCGAAGTTTCTGTACCTTATCCCCGATTTCCAGAATCCCACCGGGGTGACCACGTCGTTATCCAAGCGAGAGGAGATCGCCCGCCTGGCGGAGAGGCACGATTTCTGGATAATAGAGGATGGTCCCTATCGGGCACTGAGATACCAGGGCGCCGACGTGCCGCTGATGAGAACCATGAACCCCGACCGAGTGCTTCACCTCTCATCCTTCACCAAGATTCTGAGCCCTGGGGTGCGAGTAGGGTACCTGGTTGTTCCTGAGCGCGTCGTCGAGGCCGTAGCTAAGATTGCCACGGATACCTACGTCACCCCCGGACTCCTGGCCCAGGGCACCGCCTACGAGTTCTGCCGTCGAGGGTGGCTGGAACCCAACGTGGAGAGGCTGAAGGGAATTTACCGGCCCAGGCTAGAGGCCACAGCTGCGGCATTGCGGGAATACCTGCCCGGCGCCGATTGGGTCGAGCCTGAGGGCGGCTTTTTTATCGGGATCACCCTGCCCCCGGCAATGAACGTGGCCAATCTGCAAGAGAGAGCAGAGAAGACTGGGCTAAGCCTATCTGACGGTCGTGGCTTCTTCCCGCAGGGAGGTGGGGAGAGGTTCCTGCGCTTGGCCTTCACTGCCCTCTCAGAGCCTGAGATCCGTGAGGGTGTGTCTCGCCTGGCCAGGTTGGTATCCCACTGAGCGGAGAACAACTGAACCACCTCGTCAAATCAAGGAGACGAAGCAGTGCGCAAATGGACGGTGCGGGATCGCCGTGGGCGCGAGATTTACATCACCGAGGAGCGGTGGAAGCACATTGTCGAATGGCATGATGAGTTGGACGGGCGTCTGGACGATGTGTTAGGCACAATCAAGAAAGGGCGAAGAAAGCAGGAGGCACGTGATCCTCAACGATATCGGTACCGCTACCCTTACGATGACTTGCTCTACGGCTACAATCACATCGTCGTCGTAGTGGTTTTCAGCTACAGGCAGTTGCCCGATGGTTCCACCGAGCCCAATAACTTTGTCACGACTGCCTGGGGACAGTACATTCTTGGATAAACGGGAGGAGGGATATGAAGGATAAACCTGATTGGTTAGTGGAATACGAAGAGACTCTGGAGGATGGACAGAGAGTTCTGTATCACTACGACAAAGAGGGAGACATCCTCGAGATATTTTTTCAAAGAGGAGGTGGATGTGGTATAGACTTGACAGACGAGATCGTGCTTCGCTACGACCTCAAAACCGGAAATCCACTTAGCCTTATCTTCCTCTGCTTCTCAGCGTTGATGCAGTCAGCAGAATTCGGCCCCCTCAGTTTCCGCCTGAAGCTGGACGAGATGCCCGACGATGTGCGTCAGACGGTGCTCAAGATTATCACTACGCCACCGGTTAACCGTTTCCTGAAAGTACTCACCTACTCCCCACCCCGGGCCAAGCGACCGGTGCCTATCACTTACGTTGAGAAACTACCCGCTCTCGCTCTGGCCCAAAAGGAGATAGCTTGATGGACGAGAAGACCTATACCGTACCCTACGGCAAGGGCGAAATCAGCTTCGCCTTGCCGCCGGGGATATGCGGCACGGTGGTGGAATCGAAAAAGGTGACGCCCATCGCTGATGTGGAAGCAGCCATCGCCGAGTCGTTGGCCAAGCCGGTGAATTCGCCGCCGCTGCGGGAGCTGGCCAAGCTAGGCGATGCCGCCTGCATCGTCTTCACCGACATCACCCGCGCCAGCCCCGATCACCTGCTGGTGCCTGCGCTGCTGGCGGAGCTGGCCGTGGCCGGCGTGCGGGACGAGGACATCACCCTGCTGTGCGGCATCGGCATGCACCGCGCCAGCACGCCGCGGGAGAAGGTCATCAAACTGGGCGCGGAGGTGGCAGCCCGCTACCAGGTTATTGACAACGAGCCGCAGAATCCGGCCGCGCTGGTGGACCTGGGCACAACCGAGAGCGGCATCCCCCTCTCAGTGCACCGGGCAGCCTACGAGGCCGATCTGCTCATCGCCACCGGCATCGTGGAACCGCACCAGTACGCGGGCTACAGTGGCGGGCGCAAGACGGTGGCCGTGGGCGCGGCTGGGGAGGCGATGATCGCCTACACCCACGGCCCGCAGATGGTGGATCACCCCGGCACGCGGCTGGGCCGCATCGAGGGCAATCCCTTCCACGAGGCGGTCAGCGAGGCGGCGCGGCGAGCGGGACTGCGCTTCATCCTCAACGTCGTGCTGGACGACCACAAGCGGATGGCGGCGGTGCGGGCCGGCGAGCCGACGGCGGCCTTCCTGGAGTTGGTGGCCTTCGCCAGAGAGCTGTACGAGGTGCCGGTGCCGCAATGCTACGACGTCGTCATCGGCGGCGTGGGATTCCCCAAGGATGCCAATCTCTATCAGGCCAGCCGGGCGGCCAGCTACCTCTTCTTCGCCCCCACGCCGGTGGTCAAGCCGGGCGGCTTCCTCGTCATCCCCGCCCGATGTCAGGAGGGCGCAGGCGAGGGAGTGGGGGAGCAACGCTTCCTGGAGAAGATGCGGGGTGCCAGAGACATGCCCAGTTTGCTGGCCGAACTGCGGCGCACTGGCTATCCGCCTGGCGCGCAGCGGGCCTTTGTCATGGCGAAGGTACTGGAGGGGGCGCGGGTAGTCATCGTGGGTAGCGAGCACCCCGATCTGGTGAAAACCTGTAAGATGATTCCCGCGGAGACGATGGAAGAGGCACTGCGCATCGCTGCCGAATCGCTGGGGCCAGAGCTGGACGTGCTCATCGTGCCCCACGCGCTGCTGACGCTGCCGGTCGTAACTGGAGGCTAGAAATGGAAAACCGAAGTGCTGATGGGGAATAGAGGGAAATGAAGACAACCCGCTATTTTGAGGAGCAAGTGTTGCGGAAACGTCCTTATATCCAGCGCGAATGGTGCAAGCGCGCATTGCGCCAACCAGTGCGCCGCGAGATTCAGCCTGATGGGCGTATCCGGCACTGGATTTACATTCCGGAGTTGGGGAAGTACTTGCGTGTGATTACACTGGAAGATGGCAAGACCGTGCACAACGCTTTTCCTGACCGGGATTTCAAGGAGGTATGACCATGAAGTTTCATTATTACCCCGAAACCGATTCGCTCTACATTGATCTGTCGGAAAAAACGAGTGTAGATTCGCGAGAGGTTGCACCGGGGGTGGTGCTGGATTTTGACGTTGAAGGACACCTGGTGGGTATTGACATTGACGGCGCCAGCCGGATTGTGAACCTCTCGCGATTGGAAGCAGAGATGCTACCAGTTACTACGTTTTCCCTGGTGGGCACACCTGCATGACGGCATGGCTGCCGAATCGCTGGGGCCAGAGCTGGACGTGCTCATCGTGCCCCACGCACTGTTGACGTTGCCGGTGGTGAATGAGTAACGAGTATCAGTGGATCCAGAATTGCTCTGAGTGGATTGCCAAATCCCCGCTTTTGGCCTGGATCTGACGATCCAGGCCGAGCAAAATTGGATCTGCTGAGTATGGAGCAGCTATGCCGAAGCTGAAGATCAGCCGCAACAAGGCGATTGCTGAAGCACTGGTAGCACACAGGAAGCGGGAAGAGGCAGCAGCAGAGGGGTATCGCTTCTACGCTCAAGAAGCCAGCGAATTTGCTGCTGCCAGCCTGCAGGCGGTTTCCGAAGTATTGGGCCGCGGCGGTAAATACTGGGATTGTGCCCCACGCACTGCTGACACTGCCGGTCGTTTCCGACCCGAATCACAAATAGCTGAATCTGGAGTGCTGAATGATACCTGATAAAATTGAAACACCTGCACGCACTGTCGGCGCTGTGGCCGAAGAGTTGTATCTCAAATGCATCCGCTGTGGGAAGTGTTTGTCGGTCTGCCCGGTCTACCGAGAGACGCGCGTCGAGACGCTATCGCCGCGCGGCAAGGTGGCCCTCTATCGTGCCGTAGACGAGGACGATCTGAAGGTCAGCGAGGTCTATGCCGACAAATTCTATACCTGCCTGATGTGCGAGGCTTGTCGGGAAGTCTGCCCCAGCGGTGTCGAGTTGGATGTGATCCTGAACCAGTCCCACGCCGATCTGGCCCACAGCGGCCTGCTGCCTGACTCGCTGCGGCGGTTGAGCGAGACTATCGTCGCTGCGGGCAACATCTCCAACGAGGATAACGAACAGCGCCTGGGTTGGACCATCAATATGGCGTCAACGCCCGTCGGCCTCGACCACGGCGGGCAGGCCGAGGTGGCGTACTTCGTCGGTTGTGTGTCATCGCTGTTCCCGGCTAGTTACCGCATCCCGCAGTCGCTGGTCCAGACTTTTGAAAAGGCCGGCGTGAACTACGCTCTTATGGGCGGTGACGAGCGCTGCTGCGGCTACCCCCTTCTCCTCAACGGAGAGGTCGAGCGCGCTCTGGAGATGGCGCGGCACAACGTCGAGGCGGTGAGAGCCACCGGCGCGACAGAGGTCGTGATGACCTGTCCCTCCTGCTACTACATGTGGAAGCATACCTACCCGGAACTTCTTGATGACGAGGAATTGGACGGGCTTGAGATACTGCACGAGACCGAGATGCTGGCCGAGATGGCTCGCCAGGGACGGCTGCGTTTCAGAGCCTGGCCGGTCACCGTGACCTACCACGATTCGTGCGACCTGGGCCGCAAGAGCGGCATCTTCGAGGCCCCACGCGATGTGTTGCGGGCCATCCCTGAACTGACGTTAGTAGAGATGGCCGATCACCACGAGAACTCGCTGTGCTGCGGAGGCGGCGGCAACCTGGAGACCTACGATCGAGAGCTGGCCCAGGCGCTGCCCCGCCGAAGACTGAAGCAGGCCCAGGAGGCAGGGGCGGAGTACGTCATCGTCTCCTGCCAGCAGTGCAAGCGCACCCTGTTTGGAGCCGCCCGCCGCGAGAGAGTCCGCATCCGCACGATGGATCTGGCCGAGGTGGTGGCAAAACAGCTTGAAGGAGAATAGTTATCAACCGCTCGGCCTGGATTGTCAAATCCAGGCCACGCCAGCCGGATTTGACAATCCGGCTGGAGCGGAATCCTAGGAGAAAGCGATGTTTGACCCTAAAATTATTGACGAGTTGAAATCCATCGTCGGCGAGCGATACGTGCTGACCTCGCCGGAGGACCTGGTGGCCTATTCTTACGATGCCACATTTACCTCCGCCAGGCCTGACCTGGTCGTGCTGCCAGACAACACCCAAGAGGTTTCGGAGATTCTCAAGGTAGCCAGTCGGGAACTGATCCCCGTGGTGCCTCGGGGAATGGGCAGCGGCCTGGCAGCGGGCTCGATTCCTTTCGGTGGGGGGATAGTTCTAGCTTTGACCCGCATGGATCGTTTGCTGGACATTGATCTCGACAATATGATGGCCACGGCGGAGGCCGGGATCATCGCATCAGAGTTGGCGGACGCCGTGGCCCGGGAAGGCTATTTCTATCCGCCGGACACTACCAGTGTCCACTACTCCACTCTCGGCGGCAATGTCGCCTGCAACGCCGGTGGCGCACACTGTCTCAAATATGGCATCACTGGCCATTACGTCATGGCTATGGAAGTGGTGTTGGCAGACGGGCGGATCATGCGCGTGGGTGGCAAAGCGACCAAGAACGTCACCGGCTACGACCTGGTGCATCTGTTGGTAGGCTCCGAGGGCACACTGGCCGTCATCACTGAGGTGACGGTCAGGTTCATCGCTGCGCCCGAGACTGAACGCATTGCCCAGGCGATCTTTCCCAAACTGACCGATGCCGGCCGAGCCATCAACGCAGTGCTGGCCAGTGGTGCCAACCCTTCCATGGTGGAGATCATGGACGAGACGGCCATCAAAAGCGTGGAGGAGTATTTACATATAGGATTGCCCCTCGACGTCGAGGCCATCCTGCTCATCCAAACCGACGGCGATGAGGCGGACGCGGTACGCGGCATCGAAATCGCCGCCGAGATCTGTCGCCAGAAGGGTGCCCGCGAAGTGCGGGTGGCTGCCACGCCGGAGGAAGGTGAGGAAATGTGGAAAGCGCGGAGTTCCATATCTGGGTCCCTGGGACGCATCCGGCCCAACAAACTGGGCGAGGACATCACCGTGCCCCACAGTGCCGTCCCGGAGATGATCGCCAGGATCAAAGAGATATCGGCCAAATGGGAGCTGCCCATCGTCATCTTCGGTCACGCTGGCGATGGCAACCTGCACCCCAACATCCTCTTTGACAAGCGCGATCCTGAGGAATCTGAGCGGGTGGAATCGGCGGTGGGTGATCTTTTCCGCGCTGCCGTCGAGGTAGGTGGCTCTCTCTCCGGCGAGCATGGGGTGGGAGTACTCAAACGCCCCTATCTGGAAATGGCCATGGGGTCGGTGGCCGTTGAGATGCAAAAGCGTATCAAACAGGCCTGGGATCCGAAGAACATCCTCAATCCGGGCAAGATCTTCCTCATAGAATAGGAGCAGGATGACCAAGATGTCAGCAAAGCCATATTTACTACTCGATGCCGGTGGCACATTTCTGTTTGTAGATCAGGACTATCTGTCACGGTTGGCGGATGCGCATGGTTTGCAGGTTGAGCCGAATCGGTTCTACGAACAGCACTTCCGCCTCGCCCACTGGTTCGACACGTACGTCAGTACCCAGCGACGGTTTCTGTCGGGACTTTCCGAACCCTATTCCCAGATCCTTCTGCGGTTGGCGGGTCTGTCGGAGGAGAGCGCGGAGCGGGCAGCACAAATGGCCCAAGTCAGGCACGAGCAGCGAAACCTCTGGGAATTCACTTTCCCCTGGATCGTGGAAACCCTCGATCAGTTGAAGGACGAGGGGTATCGCATGTCCATCGTCTCCAACGCCGATGGCAGGGTGGAGCAGGAGTTGCACGATATGGGGATGCGAGGTTATTTCGAGAGGGTGTACGATTCTGAGGTGGTGGGAGTTGAGAAGCCTGACCCCGGCATCTACGAGCTGGCCTTGAACGACCTGGGCCTCCAGCCCGAGGAAGCTCTGTTCGTAGGGGACATGTTCTACATAGACATCTGGGGAGCCAACCGAGTGGGGATTCCTGGCCTGCACCTCGATCCGCTGGGTCTCTACGAAGGGTGGCCGGGAGCACGCATCCAGGACTTGCGGCAACTGCCCGGCTGGTTGAAGGAATACGCCGAGGCCCCAGAACGGTTTGAGGTGTTGCCCCTGCGCGATTTTGCACTGCTGCCGGAGTAATTCAGAAATAGCGAATCGGAAACAAGGATACGGAGAAATACTATGCCAGCAAATAGCAAGCTAGGACGAAACGACCCCTGTTGGTGCGGCAGCGGCAAGAAGTACAAACACTGCCACATGCGCCAGGATCAGGCAGAAGGGGTAGAACCCGCGGCCGCCTCCGCGCTGGCCGCAATTGCCCCTCTGCCGACGGAGCCGGCTGCACCCGAACCGCCGCCAGTCCCGCCGGAAATCGAGGCAGCGAACACCCGCTGGGAGCAGTTCGAAGCCGCCGACCTGGAGGGCGAGGTGGCGCTCTTTCTGGAAACCCTGGCCTCCGGGGAGATGGTCCGGGAGGAAGCCTACGAGATGCTGCAGGGCATCCGTGACAAAACTGACCTGCGTCGCGACCCGCAGGCCCGCGCCCGCTACGCCGAACTGGTCGAACGGCTGCGCCAGGATGCGCCCGACCTGTATCGCCACGACCGGCCGTACTACCACGAGAACCTGATCAACGACGCCATCGCCGACGGTCGCTGGGAGGCCATCCCCGACCTCGTCGCCGGCTTTGCCGAAGCGCCGGTGGAGCGGGGCATTGATATCTTCTTCCGCCTCATTGGCCGACTGATGTACCACGGTCAGACCGAGCCTTTGATCAACACCATAAAGCAGATGTGGTCGGGCGTGTTGGATTCCGTGGCTTCCGACAAACTTATGCCCTGGACCAGCGACGAGTTGGGCGGCGAATTCTTGCTGGTGGCCTCTTACCAGTACATGGAAACGGCGGAAACGCCACGCGCCGACGATCCGGCTCTACTCGAAGTCACAGCTCCCTATGGCACATTCAACACCGAGTGGCTGGAACAGGCCGTCCGGTGTCTGTCCGCGCCATCCCCCTCCCCCTGGCAGCGAGCCGACTTCGGCCAGGCGGTGGATGCCGAGCAGTGGGCCGACGACCTCGGCGTCCTGCTGTTCGAGTTCATGGCCGATCAGCGCCGTCGCACCGGGATGCCCTTCAGCAAGAGCGAACTGGCGCGGCAGCAGCTATTTGGGTTGCTGCACCAGCAGTTTGCCGAGCCGGAGGAGACGGGCGGCGAGGGGCGGATCCGGGCGAAGAAGCGAGCTCGCCGACAGCCCGTCGTGCAGCCATCCTCGTCGCTGGTGCCCCGCTATGCCTCGTCGGATCGGCACCTGGTCGGGCTGTTTGGCTTCCTCAGCGCTCAACCTTACAAGGCAGCGGCCCTGACCGAGCTGTTGCCGGCCTACCTGCATTTCCTGGCCCGCCTGGGGCTGATCCATCCCACCGAGATGGACACCGCGCTGGGGAGCCTGCGCCCGCTGGCCGGCCACATGCGGACGGCGTTGGATAGCTACGGGGCCGACATCGTGGCGGTGCAGGCGGTGGAAGCAGCCTGGTCGGAGCCGGCGCTGGCCGCGCTGCGCGATGATCCGGCGCTGGCCGAGGCTCGCGCCGCGCTCTTGCCTGAGCTTGCGCCACTGCCCCCGAAGCCTGTCGCCAAGCCCGGCGCGGTGCTGACCTACACCTTCAAGGTGACCTACCAGCGCAAGCGCAGCGTGTGGCAACTGATCGAGATCGCCGAAGATCAGACGCTGGACGACTTGCACTACGCCATCCTGAGCGCGGTGGACTTCGACTCCGATCACCTGTACTCCTTCTACATGAGCGGGCGCGCCTGGGACGACACGACGGAGTACGCTTCGCCTTACGGTGAGGGACCCAGTGCAGAGGAGGTGATAATCGGCGACTTGTCGCTGCGCATGAAACAGAAGTTCCTGTACCTGTTCGACTATGGCGACGAGCACCGCTTCGACGTGCAGTTGGTGGGTATCAATCCTGAGGCGGCAAAAGGAGACTATCCCAAACTGGTGGAGAGCCACGGCAAAGCACCGCGGCAATATGGCGGTTGGTGAGGAAAAGTGGGTTAGCGCGAGGAGAAACTTCTATGGGTGAACTTGATGTAGTACAACTAGATACTGCTCCATCGCCAGGGATACGGGCGGCACAGCGACTGATTTCATCTTGCATCCAGTGTGGCATCTGTTCATCTACCTGTCCGACTGCGCCGGTGATGGACTACACGCCACGGCATCTGTGGCGCATGGTCGAGGCAGGCCTGACCGACGAGGTGCTCAACAGTAGTACCTTCTGGTTCTGCACCTCCTGCTACGCTTGCACCAACCAATGCCCGCGCGGCATACACCCTGGCGAGACGATGCTTCGCCTGAAGCAGGCCGTTGCTGAGGGCGAGGGCGGCGTGATGCCGGAGAACATGGCCCGCTTCGGCAACACCGTGGTCGAGTACCACAACATCTCTGGGGAGGCCAACGACGTCCGTCTCGTCTGGATGGAGAACCTGGACGAGACAGAGCGACCGGCTGGTAGAGTAGGACGGCGGGATGCCCAGGTGCTCTATTTTATCGGCTGCGTTTCTTCGTTTTACCCGGCCAGCTACCGCATCCCTCAGGCTTTTGTGCAAATTATGGGCCGCGCAGGGGTGGATTTCACCCTGCTGGGTGGCGAAGAATGGTGTTGCGGCTACCCCCTTCTCAACGCTGGCATGGTCGAAGAGATGGCAAAAGTCGCCGAATACAACCTGAACAAAGCCCACGAACTGGGCGTTGAGCGCATTGTGATGACTTGTCCTTCCTGCTTCCATGCCTGGCACAACATCTATCCCGAATTGCTGGGACGCTCTCTGGGCATTGAAGTCGTCCCCGCAGTGCAATTCCTGGTCGAATTGATAGAGGAAAACCGCATCGAGATGGGAGTGCTGGAAAAGAAAGTGACCTACCACGACCCCTGCGATCTGGGCCGTAAGGGGGGCATTTACGACGCACCGCGCTTCGTGCTGCAACACATCCCTGGCGTCGAGTTCATTGAGATGCGCGAACACGGCCCCAACGCGGCCTGCTGCGGCGGTGGCGGCAACCTGGAAGCCCTCGAACCGACGCTGGTCAACCTCGTAGCCGAGGCGCGCATCGGCCAGGCCAAAGAGACCGGCGCGGAGGTCATCGCTTCTGCCTGCCAGCAATGCACGCGCACGCTGGGCAGCGCGGCGCGTCGCACCAGGACGCGCATGAGAGCGATGGACGTCGCCGAACTGGTGTGGAGCGCCATGCAGGCCCGCGGAACAGAGTTGAGCTAAAAAGACGAGGGATATATCTACTATGGAAGAGAAACCAAGAATCGGCGTTTACGTTTGTCAATGTGGTTCCAATATTGCCGGCACGGTAGACACCGAGGCCGTGCGCGCCTTCGCCGAGACGTTGCCCGGCGTGATCCTGGCCCGGTCGCCCAGGTACACCTGCTCCGATGACGGCCAGACCGACATCATGGCCGACATCGAAGAAAAGGGGCTGAACCGGGTGGTGGTTGCTGCCTGCTCCCCGCGAATGCACGAGCCGACCTTCCGTCGGACGTTGGAGGCAGCGGGTCTCAACCCCTACTACTTTGAGATGGCCAACATTCGGGAACACGCTTCCTGGGTGCACGAGCCGGGCGAAGCGATGAACCGGAAAGCCAAAGACCTGGTCGCCGCAGCGGTCTACCGGGTAGCCTGTCACCGGGAACTCTTCCCGCGCCAGTCGCCGGTGACGCCAGCGGTATTGATCGTCGGCGGGGGCATTGCCGGCATCCAGGCAGCACTGGACGTGGCCGATACTGGCTATCAAGTGTACCTGGTGGAGCGTGATCCGTCCATCGGCGGCCACATGGCTCAACTGGACAAGACCTTTCCCACCCTCGACTGTAGCACCTGAATACTGGGGCCCAAGATGATGGATGCCGGTCGGCATCCTAACATTGAGCTTCTGACCTACAGCGAAGTGGTGGACTTTTCGGGCTACATAGGCAGCTTTCACGTGCAGGTCAAGCGCAAGCCGCGCTACGTCATCGAAGACCTCTGCACCGGCTGCGGTGCTTGCGTGGAAGCGTGTGTCTGGAAGGATCGAGTGCCCTCCAAATATGAGGCAGGGTTGGGGAAGCGCAACGCAGCCTATATTCCTTTTGTCCAGGCTGTACCGCGCAAAGCCGTCATTGATCCAGAAAGCTGCCTGTTTTTGACGCGCGGCAAGTGCAAGCAGCCGTGCGCTAAGGCCTGCGAGGCCAATGCCATTGACTTTGATCAAAAGGAGACTTACGTCGAGTTTGACGTGGGGGCAGTCATCTTGGCCACCGGCTATGACCTGTACGATCCTTCGGTGATGTCGCAATACGGCTACGGTCTTGACCCCGACGTCATCACCGCCCTCCAGTTCGAGCGCATGACCAGCCCCAGCGGTCCCACCAATGGCCACGTGACCACTAGCGACGGCCGAGAGCCGGAGGCCATCGCGCTATTGCATTGTATCGGCAGCCGCGACGAGAATCACCTGTCCTATTGCTCCCGCGTGTGCTGCATGTACGCCCTCAAACAGGCGCACATGGCCCACGACAAGACGAACGCCCAGGTGTACCAGTTCTACATTGACATCCGGTCGGCAGGCAAGGGCTACGAGGAGTTTTACAAGCGCATTCAGGAAGAGGGCGTCCACCAGATTCGAGGTAAAGTGTCCAGCGTGAAGCGCAAAGACGGCAGGCTGATCATCCGCGCTGAAGACACGCTGATGGGCCAGTTGGTGGAAGTGCCGGTAGACCTGGTGGTGCTGATGAACGGCTGGCAGCCTGCCGAGGGGTCCAAACAAGTGGCGCAGATGTTCAACGTCAGCCGCAGTCCTGATGGCTTCTTCGCCGAGGCACACCCCAAGCTCAGGCCAGTGGAGACGAACACGGGGGGCATTTTCCTGGCTGGCGCCTGCCAAAGCCCGAAGGACATTCCCGACACGGTGGCCCAGGCCAGCGGTGCGGCGGTTCAAGCGGTGAAAATGCTGGCCAGGGGCGTAGTGGACATTGAGCCAACGGTGGCCCACGTGATAGTCGAACGCTGCATCGGTTGCGGTGAGTGCACGCTGGTCTGTCCGTATCATGCCATTTCACTGGTCGAGGGCAAGGCCGAGGTCAATGCGGTGCTCTGCGCGGGCTGCGGCACCTGCGCTGCTACCTGCGTGTCCAAGGCCATCGTCGCTGAGCACTTTGCTGCCGAGCAATTGGTAGCCCAAGTCATCGGCATCCTGGCTCAGGAAGAACCGGTTTACGTGTGAACGTATGGCGTATCACGATTGATTGGGGTGTGGCCAAAACTTGTGGTAGTGACGACTTTAGTCGTTCCAAGCGACTGAAGTCGCTACTACAGATTTTGGTCACACTCGATTGATTGAACATCGGGAGAACAAACCCTATGAGTGAGAATAACGGCTACGAGCCTCGTATCATTGGTTTTCTGTGCAACTGGTGCAGCTATGCCGGTGCCGATGGTGCGGGCACGGCGCGTATCAAATACCCGCCCAACATGCGGGTGGTGCGAGTCATGTGCAGCGGACGGGTGTCGCCGGAGTTGGTGCTGCGCACCTTCCGCGAAGGCGCCGACGGCGTGATCGTGCTGGGTTGCCACATTGGCGATTGTCACTACGTCGAAGGCAACCATCGCACCGCCAAGCGCATTCCGATTCTGCGCAACCTGCTGAGCTACGTCGGCATCCATCCCGACCGCCTGCGCCTGGATTGGGCCTCCGCAGCCGAGGGGCCCATATTGGCCGAGATAGTGACCGAGTTCACCGAGCGGATTCGGGAATTGGGCAAGTTGGAGACGAAATAATGGACGAACAAACTTTGCTAGAAGATTAGGAGCGATGAGAATGGATTGAGTGCGGCCAAAATCTGTAGTAGCGACTTCAGTCGCTTGGAACGACTAAAGTCGTTACTACCACAAGTTTTGGCCACACCCAATTGAAAAGAAAGGAGCAGGATTAATGAAGATTGACAAGTACGAATTCCCTGATGATCTCTATTACGACGAGGAGCACAATTGGGCCCGGGTGGAGGGCGGTATCGTCACCCAGGGGATAAGTGACTTCGGGCAGGACCTGGCTGACGAGATCGTCTATGCTGAGGTGCCCCGGGTAGGGCGCGAGGTGGAGCAGGGTAAACCCTTCATGTCCATGGAATCGGGCAAGTGGGTGGGCCGTGTCAAGGCCATCGTCAGCGGCAAGATCACCGAGGCCAACGAGGAGATCGAGTGGGAGAGCACCATCATCAACGAGGACCCATACGGCGAAGGCTGGCTGACCAGGTTCGAGGCCGCTGACCTGAGTGAGCTGGACAGCCTGATGCGCTCCTCTGATCCCACATTCGCAGAATTCATCGCTGCCGAGCGAGAGAAGTACGACAAGTAGGTATCTTCTCAATATTTGGGGGGAAAGGGGCATGTGGGCATAGCGAGCATCCGCCGGTTGAGTAGACCTTCAGGTCGTATCGAAACCCAGGATGCGAGCGGGGCTACCGACAACCCGCTTGGCCTCGATACGTCGCGGAGTTTATCCTGAGCTTGTCGAAGGGCTCCTACTCGGCCGGCGCTGGATTTGTCCTCCCCCGACTTTTTGAGAAGATACACAAGTAGGCAATGTCGGAAAGGCCACCCTCATGAAACTATACAATCTGGGCCACGTGCCGTGGCTCGAATCACAACTCATTTACCACGCCCTGCCGCGCCTGGACATGGAGGGCCTGATTCTCCTGATCCCCGCCGAACCTTACGTATGTATTGGCTACCATCAGGACGTGACCCAGGAGGTAGACCTCGACTATTGCCGCGCTCACGGCATACCCGTCTTCCGGCGCGAGGTGGGCGGCGGAGCAGTCTACCTGGATGGCAACCAGCTTTTCTATCAAGTGATTCTGCACAAGGATAGCGCCCTGCCCCCCCTTCATCCCGCCCCCCTAGCCCCCCAAAGTTGGGGGGAGGGGGGGGAGGGGGGAAAGAGGGGGGGCAAAGGAGCTTTCTATCGCGCTCTGTTGGAGCCGGCAGCCGAAACCTACCGTCAGATGGGTATCGCCGCCCGTTACAAGCCCGTCAACGACATCGTCACCGCCGAGGGACGCAAGATTTCGGGCACCGGTGTGGCCGAAATCGGAGATTACCTGGTACTGGTAGGTAATATCATCATGGACTTCGATTACGAGACCATGGTTCGCGTCCTCAGGGTGCCCGATGAGAAGTATCGCGACAAGGTCTACAAGAGCCTGCGCGAGAACCTGTCTACCATCAAACGGGAACTGGGAACAGTGCCGCCGTTGGAGGAGATCGAGGCCAGCCTGGCAGCTAACTACGAGGCGGTGTTGGGGCCGCTGGAGAGGGCTGAGCTGCCGCCGGCCGTCTACGACAAGGTGGCCGAGCTCAAGCGGACTCATACCACCGACGAGTGGCTGTACAAGCGGGGCAAGCGGCGCGAGAAATGGCAGGTTAAGATCGCCACCGGGGTGGAGGTGTCACAGCGGATGTACAAGGCTCCGGGTGGGCTGATCAGGGCCACTGTGGAGACCAGAAAGGGACGCATCGCCGAGGTGTCCCTGAGCGGCGATTTTTTCTTTTATCCGGCTGACAAGTTGGAAGCACTGGAGGCAGTTCTTGCCGGAATGGAGCCGGGCGCGGTAGAACCGATCATTGCTGAGTTCTACCGTCGAGAGGGGATCGAATCGCCGGGGGTGACGCCGGCCGACTTCGCTAGAGTGGTGACAGGCCAGGGGGCCCCATGAGCGTGTTGGAACTTCCCTCCCAAAGTTGGGGGGGACCGAGGGGGGGCAACGTCATCACCGTGACCTATGTCGGGGATGAACGGGCGGTGGTCGAATCCTCGGGGGGGCGGAGCTTCGTCGTTGATCAGCGGACCAAAATCTGGCGGGAAGGGGCGAAATCCTGTCCTGTCGAGCTGATCGCCGCGTCGCTGGGGGCTTGAATGGTGCTGACCATGGCTGCGGTCGCAGCCAACAAGGACATAACCCTCGATAAGCTGGAAGTCCAGGTAGAAACCCGCGTAGAAGAGGCCGGTCGCCAGCAGAAAACTGCTTTCGTCACTGCCGTTGACCTGGGCCTGGGTCTGACCGAGCGCGAGCGGAAGATCCTCTTCAACTCGGCCCGCCACTGTGAGGTGCATAAACTGCTGGGGGGTTCCATCGAGTTCAGGGAAACCTTGATTAGCACATAATTACTGGAGTCTGCGAATTTCCAACTGCTCTATATCAAGGGCATGACAGCCGATGAACCACAAGATATGGTGTTCGTAGTAGCGACTTCAGTCGCTTTGGCGTCATTGTGGACGACTGAAGTCGTCACTACGAAAAAAACGCCAGTGGGAGGGTGACGAATGATTGAAAGCTTGCTAACAGACGAGCAAAGGGAGCTACGCGATAAGGTGAGGGCCTTTGTCAAAGAGGTGCCTCGCCAGTTGTTGCTGGACATGGACGCCGACCAGGTGCAGTACCCGCGCGAGTTCGTCGAGGAAGCGGCGCGGCGCGGTCTGCTGGGCCTGCGTTTCCCCCGCGAATACGGCGGGGGCGGGATGAGCTGGACTGACGAGATCGTGGCCATCGAGGAGGTGGGAGTGCTGGGCACGGCGTTGAACTGTGCCTACGTGATGCCCAGCATCGTGGGCGAGGCCCTCCACTTGTTCGGCACGGCGGAGCAGAAGGAGCGCTGGCTGCGCCCCCTGCTGGCGGGGAAGCTCATCGCCGCCGAGGCGCTGACCGAACCCCGAGGCGGCTCCGACTTCTTCGGCACCACCACCACGGCCACGCGCAATGGGGACACCTATGTCCTCAGCGGTCAAAAGCGCTTCATCGTCGGCGCGGAGAAGGCGGATTTCTTCCTGGTTTACGCCCGAACCGATCCAGAGGCCCGGTCCCATCAGGCCCTGAGCGCCTTCATCGTCGAGCGGGGCGAGGGTCTGGAAGTGCAGCACGTCTACGGGTTGATGGGGACGCGAGGCGGCGGCACGGGGCGCCTCTATTTCCGTGACGTTAGGGTGCCGCGCCAGAACCTCATCGGCGAGGAGAATGGCGCGGCGGCCATTTTCTACCAGATGATGATCCCTGAGCGGCTGACCAGCGCGGCGGGGGCCCTGGGCATGGCCCGGGCGGCTCTGGAGATCGCCGCCCGCTACTCCGACCGCCGCCAGGCCTTCGGGAAAGTGATCCGGCGCTTCGAGGGAGTGAGCTTCAAAGTGGCCGACAGCATCACGCTGCTGGATGCGGCCAGCTCGCTGGTCTACGCCACCGCCCACACGGTGGACAGTGGGGCTGAAGCTGGCCGTGCGCGGCGCATGGTCTCTGAGGCCAAGAAGTTCGCCACTGATGCCGCCTGGGACATCGTCAACTACGCCATGCAGATCATGGGAGGCATCGGCTACACCAACGTTTACCCCATCGAGCGTCTGCTGCGCGATCTGCGCCTGTGCATGATCTGGACCGGCACCAACGAGATCATGAACCTGATCATCCAGCACGAGTACTACCGGGAGGTGCTGCGCCCCCGGCCCGGCGTGCGGGACGTGGAGGCCGACGCCGCAGCAGCGGACGCGATAGAAGAGAAGGAGTGTTAAACATGTTAGAACTGAAAAAAGGTATTGATATCCTGGCCGAAATCGGTGGGATCAACACCCTGGATGAAGCGAAAGCTCTGTTCGAGGCCAGGTGTGGCCAGGAGGACGTAGCAAAGCTCGGCCAGATCGCCAATGAAGAAGCGCTGCTGAAAATCGCCAACGCGATTTCGATGACTGACCCTGATGCAGTCTTTGTGAACACCGGATCGGATGCGGATGTTCAAAGAGTCAGGGAAATGAGTCTTGAAAAAGGCGAAGAGCGGCCCCTGGCTATGAAAGACCATACCATTCACTTCGACCTGGCTCAGGAACAGGCGCGGATCATTGATAGAACGTTCTACATCGTGAACGAGGGCGAAGGAGTCAGCGTGCTGGCCAAGAAAATCCTCAGGGATGAAGCGTACGAGTACGTCAAAACTCAGATGACCGGCATTGCGAAGGGGATGACTCTACTTGTTGGTTTCTTCAGCAGGGGGCCCATCGGCGCCCCGGCTGCGATTCCGGCTCTGGAGATCACGACTTCAACGTACGTCATGCACTCGGCCAACATCCTGTACAGACACGTCTACGACCGATTCGACGAAGAAGTGCAGCGAGTGGGGCTGTTCCTGACCAATGTCCACAGCGAAGGGCCAAACAGGCCGCAGGATCTGCCGAATGCCAGGGTGTTCATGGACCGAAGTTGGCTGACCACGTTCTCGATGTTCTGTACGTACGCCGGCAACACGCTGCTGCTGAAGAAAGGCAATCACCGCTTTGCAGTTGATCTAGCAACCTATTACCAGAGAGAGGAAAAGCTATCAGAGCACATGTTCATCACTGGCATGACCGGCCCTAGCGGACGCAGGACGTATTTTGCCGGAGCCGCGCCCTCTGGATGCGGGAAAACCACTACCGCTATGACAGGCACGGATTTCATCGGCGATGACCTGGCCCAGTTGTGGATCGCTGAAGACGGGACGTTGCGAGCTGTCAATCCTGAGTGCGGCATCTTTGGGATCGTCAGGGATGTGAAGCGCGAAGATGATCCGTACTTAATGAAATGTCTGCGAGAAAAAGGCGCGGAAGTGATCTGGACAAACGTGTTGATTGACGAACATGGAGTGCCGCACTGGGTCGGGAACGGAGAGGAACACCCGAAAAAAGGCATCAATTTCCAGGGCGAATGGTGGGCAGGCAAAACGGATGAAAATGGCCAGCCCATTCCGCTCTCTAATCCGAATGCCCGATGTACCGTAGATTGTAAATTCATCGGGAACTACAACGAAGCCGTGGCCGAAGATCCACGCGGGGTGGAGGTCAAAGTGATCACCTACAGCGGGCGGGACAGCGATACCATGCCCCCGGTCTGGGTGGCCAAGGATCCCGATCACGGTGTGGTCATCGGGGCTTCGATTATGTCGGCGGCGACCAAGACGGAGGTGGGGGCCACGGGCGTCAGACGCCAGCCCTGGGCCAATGAGCCGTTCATCCCTGGGCCGCTGGCTGACTACATGGATGCGCAGTTTGTGTTCTTCAATTCCGACAAACTGAAAAACAAGCCCATCATGGCCGGGCTGAACTACTTCCTGACGCACGGCGCCCGTGGCGGGGAGGGAAACAAGCTGCTGGGCGAGAAACGCGACGTGAAAGTGTGGCTGGGCTGGCTTGAGCTGAGGGCCCACGGAGACATTGCTGCTATTGAGACTCCCATCGGGTTTATTCCGAAATATGAGCATCTTCAAGAGTTGTTTGACGGGATCGGCAAAGAGTATCCGAAGGAGCTCTACGACAAGCAGTTTGCGTTCTACGTGGACAACATCCTGGCCAGGATTGACTTGCAGGAAGAAGCCTACCGGAAAGAGAAGAACATCTCGGCCAGGCTGTTTGAAGTCTATGCGGAGCAGAGGAAGGGGCTGGAGGCACTGAGAGCGAAATATGGTTCGATCGTCTCAGTTGAGCAGCTTATCGAGGCTGCTGAATAGGAGGTGCAATGCTTGCTAAAGAAGAACTTTTGGCAAAGGCCAAGAAACCGGCAGAAGACGCGATGAGGCTGCATCCTTTCTACCGGGGTAAGATACAGACGGCGCTCAAATGTGCCGTCCGCGACGTCGGCGACTTTGCCATCTGGTACACCCCCGGCGTGGCGGCGCCTTGTCGCGCCATTAAAGAGGACCCGTCACTGGTCTTCGAGCACACCAACAAGGGGAACACGGTGGCCGTGGTCTCCGACGGCACGCGGGTGCTGGGGCTGGGCGACATCGGGCCAGAGGCAGCCATGCCGGTCATGGAGGGCAAGGCGCTGCTCTTCAAGTACCTGGGTGGAGTGGACGCCGTGCCCATCTGCCTGAATACCAAGGACCCTTATCAGATCACGCTGGTGGTCAGGTTGATCCAGCCCTCTTTTGGCGGCATCAATCTGGAAGACATCTCGCAGCCCAAGTGCTTCCGGGTGCTGGACATGTTGCGCACCGACCCAGAGGTGAAGATCCCCGTGTGGCACGACGACCAGCAGGGCACGGCCACGGTGATGCTGGCCGGCGTGATGAATGCTCTCAAGATCGTGGGCAAGAAGCTGGAGGACATCAAAGTCGCGCTGATCGGCGTGGGGGCGGCAAACGTGGCCACGCTGCGGCTGCTGATCGCCAGCGGCGTCCAGTGGGGCAACGTCGTCGCTTGTGACAGCAAGGGCATCTTGCATCCTGAGCGCAAGGACATCGAAGCGCGCAAGATCGAGTTCGTGGACAAGTGGCGCGTATGCCAGAAGAGCAACGCCGAGGGGCGGCGCGGCGGTCCGGCCGAGGCCATGCGCGGCGCCGACGTCTGCATTGCCTTCAGCAAGCCGGGGCCGGGGACGATCCTGCCCGAGTGGGTGACAGGTATGAACGAGGACGCCGTCATCTTTCCGGCGGCCAATCCCATCCCCGAGATCTGGCCCTGGGAGGCGAAGGAGGCCGGAGCGCGCATCGTGGGCACGGGGCGATCAGATTTCCCCAACCAGGTGAACAACTCGTTGGGTTTCCCCGGCATCTTCCGCGGCGTGCTGGATGTGCGAGCGCGCACCATCACTGACGAGATGGCCATCGCCGCTGCCGAGGAGTTGGCCCGCTGCGCCGAGGAGCGAGGGATTACCGAGGACAACATCCTCCCCACCATGGACGAGTGGGAGATTTTCCCCCGCGAGGCGGTGGCCGTGGCGCTCAAGGCCCAGGAGCAGGGCGTGGCTCGCTTGAGTCTCTCGCGTGATGAACTCTACAGCATGGCCGAGGCGAAAATCCGCCAGGCGCGGGATATGACGCAGTTCATGATGGAGAAGGGGATCATTCCGCCCGTGCCGGCTGAGTGGGTATAGACGGACGCATGAGAAAGCGAGGAGGTATAAACATGTATGACCTGATTGTGATCGGTGGCGGGCCAGCAGGCATCACCGCCGCTGCAACTGCCATCAACCAACGGCTGGAGACGTTGATTATCGCGGAACGCTGGGGCGGGCAGACGACCTACGCGATGCAACTGGAAGAGATGGAGGGGCGGGAGATTATCACCGGCGAGACGCTGCTGGACGCTTTCCGCCGTCAACTCGACTACCTGGGCTTCGTGCGCCGTTTTGACACTGTGACCAAAGTGATGCCCCAGGAGCAGACCTTCGTCGTGGACACGGCTCAGGGCAACCGCTTTGAAGGACGGGCTCTGATTATGGCGACGGGCGCTAAGCCACAGCGTCTCAACGTCCCGGGTGAGGCCCGGCTGGCCGGCTACGGCCTGAGCTACTCGGCAACCACTCACGCCAGCCTGTTTCTGGGCAAGGACGTGGCCGTAGTAGGACGAGGGCGACGCGCCCAATGGGCCGCTGCCGACCTGTCCCGCAAGGCACACCGAGTCTACCTGCTGGCTCCTGAACCGCTGCCGGACACCCCACTGGTGCACAGGCTTCGTCAGATGCAGAATGTCGAGATCGCAGAAGGCGTAGTGGTACAGGAGGTGCGCGGCGAGCGTTTCGTCGAGTCCATTGTGGTCGCCACAAAAACGGCGGAGGGCGAAGCACGCGAGATACCAGCCAAGGGCGTGTTCTCTAAATTGCCCCGCACTCCCAACTCTGATCTGGTGCGGGAGTGGGTGGACTGCGACAGGCGCGGGCACATTATCGTGAACGTGCACTGCGCCACCAGTTGGCCGGGGGTGTTCGCCGCCGGAGACGTGACCCATGTTTCAGAGCAGGCGCTGGTGCACATCGGCGAAGGGGCCAAGGCCGCCATTGCAGCCTACTATTACCTGCTGATGCACTGAAACAGAAAGGCGTGGCGACGTTGTTGGCGCACATCGGCGAGGGGGCCAAGGCGACCGTCGAGGCTTATGCCTATTTGCTGGGGCTGAAGAGTCGGGGGAAAATAGGGGACGAGTAGCCGTTGATCAGCGGTCAGCCCGTGGGCAATAGGAATTCGATCTTCTTGCTATCGAATTCTGCTTGCTTGATGTTGTATTGCTTGAGGCGGCTCTTGAGGCTTCTCTGACGCTTTTTCTTCATCACTTGCTAAACTTCAAGGGTTGAGTATAATTAGGGTTGTGCCCCCGTAGCTCAGTGGATAGAGCCTCCCTTTCGCAAGGGGAATGTCGCGGGTTCGAGTCCTGCCGGGGGCACTTGCAAGAAATTCACCCTTGACAAAAGTCAAGTTCTATGATATACTAAACACACCTTGCGAAAGGGAAAGGCTCGTTGACCTGCTGAGTGTGGGGAAGCGAACCAGGCGACAAGGCCCGGCAATGCCCAATAGCCGGGCCTTTCGCTTTCCACGGACACGCTTCATTAGCTACTCCACTGCAAACCAGATCAAAGAGAAGAACATCCCGGCCAGGCTGTTTGAGGTCTATCAGGAGCAGAGGAAGGGGCTGGAGGCGCGGAAAGCGAAATACGGCGCGATCGTCTCGGTGGAGCAGCTTATCGAGGCTGAGGAGTGATGGTCAGCGAGCGGTAGAGCCGAAGCGAGGGTCAAGATGCCACGTCTTGACCCTCGCCGTCTTTTCAAGTAAAAAATTCTTTCCAGATTGCTCCTCAGAGAAAGCCGTTGGTATGCGTTCAGGGGGTAGGCCAAACGTCGGTTGAGTAACCCCGAAAGGGGCGTATCGAAACCACGTTTGGCCGCCTCCCCGTGCGATCACTTGGTTTCGATACGACCTGCGGTCTACTCAACCGGCGTAATCGCACTGAGGCTGAACGCTTACAGCCGTTGTTCATTGGCTCCAGCCTGGCTTACCAATAGAGGTTGGATAGAAGTAGTCTGCACCTACCCAACCCTGGTCATCGCCAACCCGCACCTGGTAGAAAACGGTGCCGCCTGATGTTGTCTCGTCGAGGAGTATGGCATCAACGCAACCCTTGGTAGACATCCCCACGATCGCTGCGATGGAGTTGCCTTCCTGGGAGGCCACGGCAGGCTTGGCCCACAGGGCGACCTCTCCGCGCCCATCCCAGTCGCAAAGCCATCCACCCTCAACTTCACCGACCGCCGTAGGCTGCGGCAGCTCTGCCTCTATTATGCTAATAGCATTTACCAGGGTTCCCAACCCCACTATCTCTGCAAAGGCTTCTGCGTCCGGCCCCGCCGGCATCGGCACGTCGAGGGATACTGGCGTCGGTGTCACTTTCGGAGTAGGGTTGATGATGTCGGCCAGACCAACATAAAGGAACATGAACAAAACCTGCACGCCCGACAAGATGATCATCTTGCGAGACCTCGGTTGTCCTCCGAACCACTGTATCAGCGAGCCTGTTTGCACTTTCTGTGCAACCTTGCGCGGTGGTGCGACTGGTTGGTCTCCAATCGGCTCCGCGGGCGTCGGCATCCTGCGGCTCAATATCTCGTTGGCCCGCACAAGCTCCTTCAGTGCCTCTTGGTTGGAAGCGTCCAAATCAAGCGCCTGCTCGAAGTATTCGCGAGCCTGGTCATACCAGCCCTGCTCGAGCGCCATTTGGCCGAAGGTTATGAGTTTATCTACGCCAGCATTTTCATTGCTTACCATTGCCAGAATATCCCGCACTAGCAAAAAAGCCGCTCCCACTTGCCCAGGGGTGAACCACCCTCATTATAACAAATTGCACTCAGGTGGTGGGCAAAAATCACGTGAATTTAGCGTGAATCTTGCGTGAAGATAACCCCTTTGGCACATACAAAAAGCCACCTGTGCGGTTGACGCAGGTGGCTTTTTTACTATCTCTTGTTGGGCCGTGACTGGCTTGGCCGTGCCCCTGGCTCTTCGAAAGCCGAGGAGCTTTTTGTTCCTCTGCCTTAGATCGGCAGGAGGATTACTTCCAGATCATTCAGTATTGTCTCGTCGGTGGTCAATAATCGGTGCAACCTCTACAATCCTGATAGAAATCCCTTGAGATTGCCAGGAGCCCGCTCTAGCAGTGGGCTTTCCTTAAGCATCTCCATGTACCCTTCTCGTTCGTGGGTGCAATCCACTATATCCCGTAATTGCGGAGAAGTTATGTATAACTGATTGGCAATATCGTTGAACAGGCCATCGCCAATTGTTCTCTCTCTAGGCAAATGAGTGGTTGCTATGCACCGGCCCTTCTCTATGAAGCGGTACTTGGTATGTCTGCGACCTTCACGTTCTTGACACCCCAGCTTGTTGACTATCGCTCTACGGACAACACGACGTTGCATCGCTATGGCCTTTGCGGAATTATTGTATTGCGCAGCTCCTGCAAATCATAAGCGAGGTGAGGTGCCAGACACTCTTCCAGTTCGATCAGGTCATCGTAGTATTCAAGCAGGGCATAGCCATAGTCTTCCTTGGCTTCAGCCAGGGTAGCACCGGTGCCATATCGTAGGAACCTATCATCGCTCACGAGGTAGTAACCCTCTTCGTAACCCACAGTCACCGGAATCGGGTCTTGTAAGGTGTAGTTGGGATCCGGCAGGGAGACGACGTCATCAGTAAAGGGAACAGAGGGATCGTCAACAGAGGGATACATAAAGACACCACTGGCAGCATCTATATGCTTGTCCATTGGAAACAATAGCTCAACTGGATAGCTTGGTTGTGCGCTTATCTCTACTAATTCAGGGCTCATGCTGATTCTTCCTCTTCTGATTCTTTGCTCTTGCGGTAGCTCTCTAGATTCCGCTGCATGGCATCAATAATGGCTTCCGTGCGATCTGCAGCGACGGCAATCCGAGCGACCGCCTGTGCTGGCACAGACTTCAATGCGGCCAGTTTTTCGACGTCGCCCAAAATGAATGGCGGGACCACTTCAAAGAAAGTCAGGAAAAACTCAGCTTCAGAATGCGAAACTACCACATTGGTCGCGAAGTGAGTCTTAAGGTCTTCAGGGATCTGCCATTCGAGGGGAATCGCCACCTTGTGTACGACCTCGTCTTTTTTTGCTGGCATAGCACATCTCCTCCTTGCCGCTTCACAAATCTTTGGTCGGTTTCGACTGGTCTATTTTACCAGGTTAAGTCGAAAAGCGCAAATCGCCTGGCTGGGCTCTCTTTCTGTAAGGATAAGAACGTCCAACACGGCTAGGCCATAGTAGCCCAGGGCCATAGGCAGCGCTATGCAGATCACGATGCCCAAAATCCAACCTATACCTCGGCCATGCTTTGCCCTCGAACACTCAAGGCGGCTCTTCCTCCTCAAGTATCTCCCGCACCTCCTCCTTCATCCCTCTCTCCATCTCCTTACTCATCTCTGGCCACGCCACGCTAAACACCTCACCTACACTGCTGAATGTGTAGTACCACCGCCCGTCAACCTCTGCAATGTTCAAGAGCTCAAACTTGCCAGCTTCGTGCATGGCGGTGGCTAGCAGGCTGTCGGAGAACCCAGCAGAGGCGGCTCCCACGCCGCCGGTTTGCTCTATTTCAAGCGGATTCTGCCGGGCGTGGAAGCCCGGCCAGCTATCACTCCGACAGGCTGCTAGCAGGAACTGAAAAGCCTCTTGGACTTCGGGAGGCTGGGCGTCGAGGAAGGAGGCGAGGGGTTGGAGTTTGGGGGGAAGGTTGGTGGTTGTTGTCATTCTCTTGATCAGAGGGCACAGGAGTCGGGATTCCAGCAACCAGCATCCAGAACAAACCTAAGGAGAGCCGGAGGAAGCCGCCACCCGAAAGCCGAAGTAGCTGATTCGAACGTCCGGGGCGCCCCCGTAGCGATCAACGCAGCGGGCGTCCCCCTCATAGCCGGACCACGAGCCGCCCCGCAACCCCCGCCTCTCCCCGGAATCGGGCCCTTGAGGATTTCGCTCAGGTGCTTTGCTGTAATAATCGGCGTCATACCAATCGGCCACCCACTCCCAAACGTTGCCAGCCATGTCGTAGGCTCCGTAGGGACTCTTTCCAGCCTCGTAATGCCCAACGGGCGCTGTATCAGCGTATCCATCGTCTACGCTCGAATCTTTCCAAGCAAGCTCACAGTTCACGTCACAGTAGTTCAGTTTGCTCCCGTCCGGCGCACTGTTCCCCCAGGGATACTCCCTCCCATCGGTACCCCGCGCCGCCTTCTCCCACTCTGCTTCTGTGGGAAGGCGCTTGCCCGCCCACTGGCAATAGGCGTCGGCGTCGTTCCAACTGACCTGAACGACGGGATGATCCATCTTGCCCTCGATGCTACTGCCCGGTCCCCGTGGATGACGCCAGTCGGCCCCTTCCACTTCCTCCCAATCCTCGCCTGCCCAGGCCCACCCCCATCCTGCCGTTTCAGCGTCGGTGGTGTAACCAGTGGCATCAACAAACTGCGCGAATTGCTCGTTGGTCACCTCGTATTTGCCGATGTAGAAAGCATCGAGGTACACGGTGCGCTGGGGATGCTCATTGTCAAGGCCCTCACCCTCTGGACTGCCCATGATGAACTCCCCGGCGCGGACGAAGACCATGCCTTCTAGAGCGCCTACAACTGTTGGGGTCGCTTGCACACTGGGTGTGATGTCCATCGTCGGCGTTATCGTCCCACCCTGGGGGATTACTAACTCCTGGCCTATCTGCAACCGCTTGGGATCTGAGATGGCGTTGACCTCCTGGAGAGCCTCGACTGTAACTCCGTACTGCTTGGCGATCCCGATCAGAGTATCTCCTTCCTGAACCACGTGGACCACTTGTGCGCTGGTCGTTGAGACGGAGGTTGATGTGACTGTAGCCGCTACCTGCCTCTGGGGAATGACGAGCTCCTGGTCTATCTGCAAACGTGCGGGGTCGGAGATAGCGTTGACTTCTTGCAGGGCTTCCATGGTAACTCCGAACTCCTTGGCGATCTCGCTCAAAGTATCTCCCTCCTGAACCACATAGATCACTGGCGTAGGGGTACTCGTAGGCGTAGGCGGGACAGGCGTCGGAGTGGGCGGTAGGGGCGTTGCTGTTGGCGGGACACGTGTTGGCGTAGGGGGTCTGGGAGTCGCGGTTGGAGGGACAGGAGTCCTGGTGGGCGGCATCGGCGTGGTAGCGGTAGCCGTCGGCGGGACAGGGGTTGGAGTCGCCTGCACAGGTTGTGATGTTGGAGTAGCTTGTGCAGGCGTTGCAATTCGCGTACAGGCTGTTGCGGCCAGGATGATCCCCAGCGCTACCAGCAAGGGCCATAGCTTGTTTCTTCTCATCGCAAAACCTCCGTTTCGTGTGGCGGGCAAGCTTAGGAAAGGCCGCCCCCCTCGCCCACACCACTGAATGTGCAGTGCCACTGACAATCAACCTCGATCGCGTTCAAAGGCCCAAACCTGCCAGCCTTGTGCGTGGTGGTAGGGAATCACGGTGGTCATGGTCGGGCCCCTCCTTAAACATGCCCCCGGTTAATGAGCAGAGCGATAGGCCACATTGGGATCGTTAGGTGCGCCGGTCAGTTGCAGGCGTCCCTCTCGCACCAGTGGCGAGAGATACGAGTTACGCACATATCCGCATTTGTCACCCTGAGCGTAGCGAAGGGTCTCGTTCGCCGCAAACGAGATTCTTCGCTTCCTTTGGTCGCTCAGAATGACAAATGTTAGCGACATTGTCTTCTTAACATGTAAGAAGGCGCCATCTTAACATGTTAAGATCATCTTATCATGTTAAGTAATAGCGGCGTTTGGCTCCTGCGCCCTGAGGATGCAAGAAGCCATCAGGGACACACAACTTGCGTAGCAGACGCGAAACCCTGACCTGAGCAGAGGGTGAATTACCCAGCCCCAGGAGTTCGCGGCACTCCGCATTGTTGATGGATCCGTGCTGCTCCACGTAGGCGCGAATCAGTTCCGGCCAACGCACGGCATCAATGCCCCGCGCTCGCGTGTACACTGCCTTGCCCAGCAGTTCGACGGCTGCTCCGCGAGCCAGGTGATAAGTTACTCCCTTCTTCTTACCCCGCCGCTCCAACCATGCCTCTGGTTGCAAAACGAGGCGCTCCAGTACATCCTGCGTGGCAGCCTCTGGCCGGTGCAGCAACGCAGCCGCCTGGTCCAGGCCAATCTCACTATGCTCGCGAAGATAGGAGAGCAGCAATAACTCATCCAGATCAAACTGTCGCCCCGCCTGTTGCCCTTTGGCGATGAAGGTGGCCAGCGCTTCGTCGTAGCCGTCATCGTAAAGCGTCAGGGTGACGGTGTGCTCATCGGCTTCGTAGACCGGCGGCCGCTTGCCATAGGCCAGCGGGGGGATGAAGATGCGCCGCCGTCCGATGCCGGCTCGCTCCACCAGGCCGATCTTCTGAAATACCTCGGCCAGCAGACGGTTGCGAGCTTTCGGCTCGTGGTGCAGGATGTTCTGGGGGGTGATGCCACCGATGAAGCCGCCCGGACTGGAGACCTCCATTTCCCGCTGTCGTTGGTGAATGTAGATGGAGCCCGGTTCCAGGTAGTCCCGGTGAATCAGAGCGTTGAGGATGGCCTCACGAAAGCTCTCTTCGGGATAGGCCGGGACCTGGACGTGGAACAGCCCCAGACGCAAGGTATGTACCGGGTTGCGCTCTGGGTGCTGGATCAGTTCCTGGGTGCGCTGGACGATATAGAGCAGCGGCGCTTTCAGGTCTTCCCGGAAGCCGATGTCCACGGGCGTCGGTTCGTACAGGTAGATGGCCTCGTGTTGGGGCAAGACACGCGCTAACATTGTGCGCTTGCCCAGGAGCAGCAGTCCGGCTCGGGTCAGTTCACCATCGCGCACGACGCCGACAGCCTCCAATAACTCCTGGTCTGAGAGGCCCAGCAGCGGCGATTGGGGGCGCAGGCTCTCGAGGGTGTTGCGCAGACGGGCGATCTCCACCCCATCAAGGGCATCCAGCCCCAGACCCTCTGCTGGCTGGGCGCTCCAGTCTATGGCCCCCAGAGCTACCTGCCGCCGTTGGAAGGCCTCCGGCGAGTAAGGCATGCAGTTCTTCCCCACGCGAATCTGGTAGAGGCCGGCGGTGGTGCCGTAAGGCGGGGCTGGGCCCCGGGGTACTCGCACCAGAAGCAGGTTTCCCTCTGGCAGCAGGAGTTCCTCGATCTCCACTGTGAGGTTGGGGCGGATGGCATCGTAGATAGCTCGCTGCCAGGTATCCACATCGTAGCCGGTGCAGCCGGTGATGGCCTGCCGGCGTCCGACAGCCCGGTCGCGTACGCCGAAGACGATGACCCCGCCGTCGGCGTTAGCGAAGCAGGCAGCCGTCTCGATGGCTTCGCTCATGCTGGTTTTGGCGTCCTGCCAGCGCTTGAACTCCAGCACGTCGCTTTCCAGTGCATCGGCCGGCTCCTGCTCCAGACGGTCGAGCAGAGCCAGTATCTCCTCACGCGAGGGGAGTCGTTTCATGGTTGGTTTCCCTCCACAATCACCACTTCTTCTCCGTCAGCCCATACAGTCGGTACACGTTGAAGTTTATAGGGTGTCGCCTTCATGATTCGGCCCAATCCTCTTTCGCATCAAGCGTGGAAACAGCGTGGCCCACTACAACCCCGGCATCAGGTCAAGAAGTCGGCCAGCAATTGTCGTAGCTCCCGCTCGCTGATCATCAGTGTTCCCGCCACTCCAACAACTGACGCTCCGGAATATTGACGATCAATCGCCAGTGGGCGTCTCGCACTCCTTCACGCGGGCCGCGAGGGTCCAGGAGGGCATAGTTGCGGTCCTCGGGCGCTTCCAGACGCTGTAACAACTCCTCATGGCCCATCTCCAGCCGCTCTAGCCAAAAGCCTAGTCGCCGCATGGCCGTCCGATTACCCAGGCGCTGGCTGTATTCGACCAGACAGTCCAGATCCAGCTCATCACTGCCGAACCACAGCCCTTTGGCTGGCTCGATCACCCCACCGCAGTATTCCGGGTGATCGAAGCCGTCGGCGATAGCCTTCTCACGTTCGGCGATCTGCACTGGCCTGTCGAGCAGTTGAACAGTGGTGTAGCCGAAGAACTTGTGCTCGCTCAGGGTGACGAAGCGATAGGTCAGGCCCTCAATGGTCACCGGTCGTTTGCGCCGGGTGGTGACAATCCATACCGGACGCGGCTGGCGTTCGCTGTAACCATAGTAGTTGAGCGCCGTGGCATAGCCCAGGTAGTAGGGTTGTACCAAGGCGGCGGCAACGAGGTACTCGTGCTCCGCCCAGTGAGCTTCGGGACCGGCTTCCAGGGGAATGAGCCGGTACTTGCCGCGCTCCAGCCGCTGCACCCAGCGCTTGGCAGCCAGGCGATAGAGCAGCCTGGCGACGTCAGCACCATTGGCGCCAGACGTTTGACGCGCCTCTTCGATGGTGAAGATAGTCCGTCCGGCGGCCGCCAGCGCGCTCAGCAGGCGGGCTTCGCGGTCACTCAGGCTTCTTACCAGGATGGGTTGGGACATGCTTTCTTGTTCTCCGTAACGCTGATTCTTGATTACCGCATTATCTTAGCATAAAACAAGAATAAGGGCAAGAGTAGTGAATCGCGTCATTAGTCCTGACCCTCCACGCATCGGGATTCGCTACATTCAGCCCTGGCGCCTTGCTAAACGCCTCGCCCACCCCACTGAATGTGTAGTGCCACTGACCATCAACCTCTGCCACGTTCAAAAGCTCAACCTTGTCGGCCTCGTGCATGGCGGGGGCTAGCGGGAACTGGGAAGCTTCTTGGGCGTCGGGAAGTTGAGCGTCAAGCAGGGAAGCGAAGGCTTGGAGTTCATTGGGAAGATCACCAGTTGCGTTTTTCATGACCAGGACTGAAGCTGGCAATGTGTGCTTATCAGGTGGATAGCTTTGGTCAAACCGACGACAGATCAAGAATGCAAAACCTGCATGAAGCGCTTAGTTACACGGTCAATGGTATCTTTCACGTCGAACAGTGCATCGCTTGCATGATATAGCTCGTTTCTTTCAAGCTTCTCGTATGGCAAAGCTATGGCATATTCAACTGCTGCAACCTCGTAGCAAACCTCGCGGAACTGTCGAGCATCTGTACGTTTTCCCCCTGCTTCAAACGCACTTGCGATCTGAGGATGGTCCAAGTTGATGAAAATAGTCTTCGTGTCCCCAGCATATCTTGAACGTGAGCTCTCGGTAGTCACACGCTCGTACTCAATGGAGAAGACAGCTCTCCTTCGCTTACGCCGACCTTTAGTTGTACTTTTCCTTGCCCCGGGTTCACTACCTGGGCGTACAGTTGGCCCTGGTCTGGGTGTATCACCCTCACCAGCCAGGTTGCCTTGCGTTCCTGTGCCATGAGGCGTACCTGTTTGCTCCCACGGCGTTGGCTCGTCTCCATCCCCAGGCCAGAGTTCTCCTCGCTCATCAAGAATCTCACTTACGCTTTTGCCCCCGGAGCGCTTTGATACCCTGCGCGTAAGCTCAAGTTCCATCTCCTGCTGGGCAAAGTCGTCGTTAAGAATGTTTGAAATTCTCTCTGCTTCTTTGGCAAGTTGTTTTGCCGTCTCTGATCTGCGCCTCTCTCGCTCCTTTTTAACGAGGTCTAATCTTATCTCTTCGAGTTCCTCAGATAGCCAACCAAGCAGTACGACAACTACTGGATTCTGTCGGTTAAGCATGTTATTCCGCGTGTTGTCAAAAGCTGGAATGGGCCATTCTCCGTCTTCCAGTATTGGTACATCTACCTCGCCGAATAGATGGTTTGCACGCTCTTTCCTTTCAATGCCAGCGAGAGTTGTTTCATGCCAGATACCACGCGCTAGAACATCAATTCCTCTGGTATCGTCGTGTAATGGTACGGGGGATACCTTTACGACTAGTGATACTTTGCCAACATGCTCAGCAACTTCTGGCGGCGGGAAACGCTCAAATTGTTCTACAAACGGTGGTTCTTCGAACTCGCATACATGACCGTTTATGGTGACATGAGTGCGTTTACGATAGCGGCTCAGGTGGCGTTCAATGTAAGAAATCACCTTGTCAACATTTGGGCGTCTGATATTGAAGTCACGGATTTCTGCGACTGTGCCATCTTCTTCATCTGACGGTTCGTTGACTACTATGTCTCGAACAGAGAAAGGCTCGCCGCTATGTGCCTGTTCGATATCTTGTCTATGCAATTCAACTACATTTCTTCGGCCTGACTGAGTTGTATTGATGCGGAGGCAGTTGGCTAGGCCAAAAGCAGCGCATTTGCCCGTGCCAAATCGTCCTCTGACTCTCTTTCCACGTTTTCTCTGGATGTTTTCTCCGTGCATCTGGAAGAAGTTGCTTAGCTCTTTCCTTGACATGCCGCAACCATTGTCAGATACTCTGATCTCGTGGCTTGTTATTTCGACTGCAACTACGG
This sequence comes from Chloroflexota bacterium, assembly GCA_030611885.1. Classification (GTDB taxonomy): domain Bacteria; phylum Chloroflexota; class Anaerolineae; order VGOG01; family VGOG01; genus JAUWOY01. The sequence goes on from JAUWOY010000006.1 coordinate 56,333, forward strand.
CTGGTACGCCGTCCTGAGCAGCGTCCAGTGAGTTGGCAACATACTCCCAGACTAGCTTGGGCATGGTGTTGAAATACGCGGCGTTTTGCAGGAAATCTCTAGCTACATGTGAGGTTACCTCGATAGACTGCTGTTTTGACATTCTACTTTGCCTCCTCTACGAATCTCTTTTTTAGCAAACCCCATAGTTCGGATAGGGTTTCATCATCAACTACTGCATTATCTATGATCGCGTATCGTCTCTGCCTAGCCTTGCTCTGAAAGTATTCATTCACTCGCGCGAACTGGTAAAAGTCCTGTAATGCTATTATTCCAGACTCACCGTCACTGAATAGTCTATAGGCTTGCGTGGTACGTAAGCGTGCACACTCAGCTTGTTGGTTTGCGGCGATAGAGTCCCTCCTGTATTTGATTGACGGCACGTCTGGAACGGCACCAAGATCCAAGGTTTCTATCCACTGTAACCCAGCAGGACTTAACATCCATCCCATTGTGTTATTCCCGACAAGTAATCCCCCGTTTTGGGGTTTCTTTGCACTACGAAGTGTACCGCCGACGGCATCTAAGTCAATCCGCTCCGAATATTTTCGCCAGTTGAAGCGGCCAGGCGCGATTTCATTCACCTTAATGGCAATATCCTCTCGATCAACGTACTCTACGTCTCCATCTAGGAGGGCAACTGCCATAGTGACGAGTTCAAGATTTGAGAAATCATCGTTTCGCATACTTACTCACCAACTTTCTCGATCATGACAGTTCGATCCCAAGTATTGAATGTGAACCTTAACCTGTCCCCAGCCTTGCAGCCCAGGAACTCAAAGGGTCTTTTCAAACGACGAAACTCGTTTTCAGTCGCATACAGTTTCCCTGACCGCCTGCCACTGACGAGGCAATCCCATTCGCCACTCAAGTTCGGAAACTGATCGCTGAATATACCACCTGTTCCTACAGCAATTACACTCAGAGTGGCGCTGACTGTGATATCTCCTCTTTTATCATACTCAACTTCGGGATTAACAGGGATTCGCTCTTTAGCAGCTTCAGCTCGCTCGATATCTTGTCTCATTACCGACCTTCCCCGCAGCTTGTATAAGCTCGTCTCTATTCTTTCAAACAAGGGGGAGCGCTGCAAAGTTGGGTGTAGTGAGGCAAGAGTCAATTCACTGTCTATGAAAGCTTGAGCTAGTTCTGCATGATGGACTACTGGGCCATTTTGCACAAGACAGTTCATTATGACGGACTCGGCCCGATTTAACTCCTCATCTGTTTCACCACCCCAGTAGTATAGTCCGCCCTCACTGCTATAGCCGTGTATTTGCAGTATTTGCTCCATCACATTTGGGGGAGGAATAGGGAATTCTGTTCTTGATGCATTATATCGTATGCCTGAGCAGATATCCTCAATAGATAGTGCCCCACAGTACTGAGACATTTTTCTCAAAGCATGGTGGAAGGAATCATGATAGCCGATTTTGTCTTTGGCACTGCCTATACTCCGAATGAACCAGTCCTTTGAAGCCTCCGTGTATCCAAGAGTTCGCAATACGTCCTCTACTACCGACATATCCTCTTCGATTTCTTGAGATAACCATCTGGCATGTACACTGCCAGAAAACTGAGCGTGCTTCTTGATAAACTTGCTTGTTTTCCTGGGGAGCGTCTTGCGAATATGTAAGATTCTGGCAGGCAAATCAGGTGTCCCTGAGGTTGCAAGTTCGATAGCATAGTTCAAATTGTTTGGTATTCTTAGCTCTTGAATTTTGCCATCGGCTAACAGGTTGCACACTGCAACCAACGTTTCAACTGGATCTATGGCCATGTAAGCTTTCGATGTCCAGCTACCGACCAACCCTGATGACCGGATGCTCCGTTCCCATTGTTCGTAGGTAATATCCAGCCCCATGTCCTTCGCAGTAAGCAAGGCCGATTGCATTCTCAGTAAAGGCGGTCTGACTGCTAAATCTTTGACCGATTGAGCCTTGACTACTGACCTAACGCCAGCTCCTATTTTGCTCTTAAGTGTGACGGCAATTTGCCTTACTCTTTCGCGTGTAACACCAATTTCCAGTCCAAGTTCTTCGAGTGTCTTGGATTCAAAACCATATCTGGATAATAGGACTGTGATATGGTCTTTCCTTCGGACCTGATCGAGCAGAAATATCAACTCTTCGCAAATGTTGATCGAGTCGCCTAAGATACTCGCCATCGTCTCATATACATAATGACGATCAATGATATTATCCTTGGCTGAAAGCCAATACGCTATGGAGTTGCCCGCAATCCTAGCCTCTTTGTGAAGTAAGTCCGCAGATATCTGCTTCTCAATTAGTCTGGCTTGCCAGTTAACAACTTCTATTGTAATTGTTGGAACCTCTACTATCGCTCTTGCTGCATCTACAAATTGCACACGGGTCAGGCTATCTTCTATTTCAACAACAGGGTCCGGCTTGATTCCACAAACCTCTCGCAAGTTCCCCGATTCAACAACTTGTAGTAGCTCCCCGATGGTCCGAATAGATGTATGCATCAATGCACTAAAGCTGAGCTCACTCAGACCCAGCACTTCGATGGAATCTTCCGATGAGACACGGATTCGGATTGTTGGAATGTCTACCGTTTGAGTTGTTGTAGCCATAGCTTGAGTGGACGCACTATCAGGCAAAGGAGTACCTGATGGAAGCGCGCCTCGTGCTGAAGCCTTGGATAGCTTTGTAGCCAGGGTCGGATTGGCAGAGAGATAAACCTGCAACTTCTCTCGTATTTCGGCTAGGGACTTGGGGCCAATTTGGTACACATCTGTGATTTCTTCATCTGACATTCTCGCTAGTTGCTCTACAGTGGTGATGTCTATCCGCATCAGAGCATTGTACGGACGGATGGAAAGCCTCAGAGCATCCAACGGTGTCAGATTCAATGGTGAGGAAGGTAGTTGCAGCGGAGGCGGTTCAACCATCTGTGCCTCCAGTTCTGGGGGGCTCTGTTGCGCTTCGTCAGGCAACGGATGCTCGGCCAAGTAGGCTTTCAGTTTTCTCTTGATCTTAGCCAATCTATCGTAGCCAATCTTTGGCACACTCAAGATTTCGGAAAGTGACATTGTCGCTAGCTGCTCCACGGTAGTGATGCCCGCATTCACCAAGATATTGTAGGTATGGAAAGACAGGCTAAGGGTTTTAAGAGGAGTCTGGGATGATGATGAGGACAAAGCAGCCTGCATCGGAGAGATCTTGGATTCCGCTAGCGGATGTAGAACTGGTTTGACTTCATGTGTAAGGGAACCTGGTTTAGTCGGTAGTGATGATTCGGGCTTCTTCTGAGAAGAAGCAAGTTCGGTTGTCAAAGGGTGTGCAGCCCGGCAAGCTTTCAGCCAGCCTTTGATCTCGGCCAATGACTCGGGGCCAATATTCCGCACATCTTTGATCTGTTCATCTGACATTCCGGATAGTTGCTCTATGGTGGTGATGTTAGCCAGCACTAGAGCAGTGTACGAACGGAAGGAGAGCCCTAGAACATCCGGTGAGATTGAGACCGGTGGTGGGTAAGGTGGAAGTTGTGGGGGTGACTCAACCGCGTATGGCTCTGCTTCTGTAACGCTGTCTTCTGCCAGTGCTTTCGGCCCCAGTATTGCTTCTGGCGCATCAACGAGTCGCACACGAGCGAGGCTATCTCTTATTCTGGCCATGGATTTCGGCCCTATATTACGAACGTATACCAGGCGCCCTGTTTCAATTCTTTGAACCAGTTCACCGACAGTATGAATGCTTGCACCCCTCAATACACCTAAGAGGCGTGGGCCCAAGTCAAGCACTTGAATAGGATCCTGTGATGAGACATGGATATTGGTTGTTGGAACGTCTACTCTTTGGGTTATTGGGACATTCACTTTCGTAGGACTACCATCGGGGGAGAAACCATCGAATTCGTCTACCTCTCTCCAGAGCGTGTCGCATGGTGGGCAGTAGTAGTCACGTTCAGCCTCCCGGTAAGCATTAGCTAAAGAGCCAACCACGTTGCCTTGGCACAAAGGGCACTGCACCGCAACCCCTTCTGGTTCTGGCGCATCCACAACATGGCTTCTCTCCAATTTCCTGTCCGTAAGGATGGTCACTCTCTGTTCTGTTACATCACTCAGTGAAGTCAGATGCGGTGGTGGGGCAGGTGGTTGAAGCGGGAGCGGTTCAACCGCCTGTGGCTCTGGTTCCGGAGGACTCTCTTTCGCTTCGTCAGACAACGGATGCTCAGCCAGATAGGCCGCTAGCTTCTCACGGATATCGGCAAGCGCTTTCGGATCCAAATGAGGAATCGCCAATAATCCCTCGTCGCTCAGTGCCGCTACCTGGGCAACCGTATGCTGACCTGATCGCTGCAGACAGTAGTAGCTGCGGATGGAGAGATTCAGCGCATCAATGGGAGGACTACTTTGATCTAGCATCTCTGCGACAGGAAGGAGGGAAACACCCCGGATCTCGGATTCATTCTCTGACTCTTGATGGTGAGGGGATTTTGGCTTCCGCTCAACCCTGTGCAGTGGCTCGACTGGTCCGTCTTGTATCGGTTCAACAGTCGTGATCGTCCTGTCGCTCAATATGGCCTGTACAAGGCCATCTAGGGCTTCCCGGTTGGAAGGGGCCAAATCAAGCGCCTGCTCGAAGTAGTCACGAGCTTGGTCATACCAGCCCCGTTCAAGCGCCACCTTGCCGACGGTTATGAGTTCGCCCACGCCAGTATTTTCATTGCTTACCATTGCCAGAATGTCCTCGACCGGCAAGAAAGCCACCCCCATTTGCCCCGGAAGCGGCTTTATGCTACAATTCCTCAAGCCTTGCTCCTGGGCGTTCAGGAGTAGGTGCTGGGATTACTGAGGCGTAACTCTGTAATCCCGTTTTGTTTGGTTGCCAGGCAAGTATATCACGTTTCGCCTCGTTTGGCAAAAGCAAAAAAGTCGCCCGTCACCAAATGCCGTGACCCGATTTGACAGAAACGGGAAAGTATGGTACAATACTTTTCAGTAGGATGCAGTAAGGTGTTGTTTGAGGTTCAAATGATGAACAGCCCGAGCTTCTTATCGCCTCGGGTGTTTTCTTTGTACAGTCGTGGCCCAATCGGCGCGAGCTGGTAAGCACGACGAAGAACAAACTGCTCCGACCTACAACATTTCACAGGGAAGGAGGTATACCAGCTAATGTCTGAAAGAACCCAGGGTACGGTTAAGTGGTTCAACGGTGGCAAAGGCTACGGCTTCATTGAGCGTGAAGGTGGCGACGACGTGTTCGTCCACTTCTCGGCCATCCAGGGCGACGGGTTTCGCAACCTGAACGAAGGCGACCGGGTGGAGTTCGCCATCGAGAGCAGCCCCAAAGGCCCTCAAGCCGCCGACGTAACGAGGCTCTAAGCCTAAAGTAAGAGAACCGCAGTAACACAGAGAAGCCACCTGCGTAGTTGACGCAGGTGGCTTTTTGCACTATACTATCTGCTGTCAGACGGTGCACAGATTTCGCAGTTGACACGGAGTGGAGTATGGTCAAGGTGATGTTCCGAGACAAGGAGTGGGAAGTGCGGGCCGGGATGACGGTGCGAGATGCCATCCTGAAAGTGGGGCTGGACCCTCAGGCTGTCCTGTCCGTGCGCGATGGCAAGCTGATCAACGAAGCCACGATCATCCGCCAGGGCGACGTGATCAGGTTGGTGGCGGTGATATCGGGTGGATAGCCACAGGTCACGAGGTACATTCATGAAGTGCAAAAAGTGTGGCGGCGTAGCGGTGATCGGCATGCGGCAGCACCGGTTGGCACTGTGCGCTGAGCATTTTGTTGAATGGTTCGTAAGCTACACGCAGCGCGCCATCGAGAAGTACCGCATGTTTGGCACTGACGACCAACTGCTGGTGGCGGTTTCCGGCGGCAAGGATAGCCTGGCGCTGTGGGACGTGTTGTCGCAGCTCGGCTATCGCGCCGACGGGATGTACATCGGCCTGGGGATCGGCGGCGACGACGGCTACTCGGCGGCGTCCCAGCTCAAGGCGGAGGCCTTCGCCGAGGCGCGCGGCCTGACGCTGCACGTGGTGGACGTCAAGCAGACCTATGGCCAGAGCATTCCGGAGCTGGCGCGTAGGACGCGGCGAGGACTCAAGCCCTGCGCGCTTTGCGGGCTGGTGAAGCGCCACATCATGAACCGCGTGGCCTACGAGGGCGGCTACGATGCCATCGCCACCGGGCATAACCTGGACGACGAGGCCGCAATCCTGATGCAGAACGCTCTTCACTGGCAGACGGGCTACCTGGCTCGCCAGGCTCCCGTCCTCCCCTCCGTTGGGCAAAGGTCTCTGACCGAGCCCCGGCTGGCGCGCAAGGTCAAGCCCTTCGTGCGCCTCTACGAGCGGGAGACGGCAGCCTACGCCATCGTGCGGGGCATTGACTACATCTACGACGAGTGCCCCCACGCCGAAGGCTCTAAAACCATCTTCTATAAGAAGCTCCTCAATCAGTTGGAGAGCCGCTCGCCGGGGGCCAAGCTCAGCTTCTACCTCAGTTTTCTGAAGGTCAAGCGGGAGGGACTGCTCGCGGTGCGAGAGAAAGCATTGGAGCTGCACGATTGCCAGAACTGCGGTCAGCCGACCACAGCGCCGGAGCTGTGCGCGTTTTGCCGGCTTTGGGAGCAACGCGAATAGTCGTTGGGTCAAGTACGAGTAGCGCCGGCTGAGTAGGAGCGGAGCGACGTATCGAAGCCAAGCGGGTTGTGCACTGGGACCCGCTCGCTGGTCTCGATACGCTTCGCACTCGACCGACGCTCGCTGGCCTCGATGGTTAAGCCAGGACTTATCCGTGCTTACGTTGTGGAAGCAGCGGATCGTCAGCGGATAAGTGGATGGGCAACAGGCAAAACGGACAGCAGGAAAAAGAAACCGTGTCTGACAAAAGAGGGTTCAATCACGTTATCATCGTCACCTCGGCCTACATCGCAGCCCAGATGCTGGCCGATGTGACCAGTCTCAAGATCGCCGTCGTGGGCGGATTCTCTATTGATGCGGGTACCTTCGTCTATCCGCTCACCTTCACCCTGCGAGACCTGGTGCACAAGGTCGTGGGCGCGGCCGGGGCGCGGCTGCTGATCGTCACTGCGGCGGTGATCAATCTGATCATGGCCCTCTTCTTTGCCTTTACCGCCGCGCTGCCGCCCGACCCCTCCTGGCCGCTTCAAGACGCCTACGCCTCGGTGCTGACGCCGGTTTGGCGCATCGTCATCGCCAGCATCCTGGCCGAGGTGGTCGCCGAGTTGATTGACACCGAGGTCTACCAATTGTGGGTGGAGCGGGTGACCCGGCGCTATCAATGGGCGCGGGTGCTCGTCAGCAACTCGGTCAGTGTGCCGTTGGATAGCCTCGTCTTTTGCTGGCTGGCCTTTGGCGGAGTGCTCCCCAACGCCGTGGTCTGGAGTATCGTCATCTCCAACGTATTGGTGAAGGGAGCAACCACGCTGGTCAGTCTGCCGGCGATTTACCTCGTGCCCGAAGCCGACCGGGGCGGGGACGCCCCTCTGTAGCAGATGCCCCTCTGTAGCAATGCGAGAGTCAAAGATCGAGAGGTAAAGATGGACAATGATGCAAGTATGATCCTGAACGACGAGTTGCCACCCGACCACCGCTCCGGATTCGTGGCGGTGATCGGCAAGCCCAACGTGGGCAAATCCACGCTCATCAACGCCTGGCTGGGGGAGAAGGTCGCCATCGTCTCCCCCAAGCCGCAGACGACCCGCCACCGCCTGCGCGGCATCCTGACCCGGCCCGACGCCCAGATCATCTTCGTGGACACGCCTGGCATCCACCGGCCTCGCCACAAGCTGGGGGAGTTCATGGTGGAGACAGCGACCAAGAGCATCCCCGATGCTGATGTGGTTCTGTTCATGGTTGATGTCTCAGAGATGCCCACGGCGGAGGACGAGCAGATCGCCCAACTGATCGAGGATCGAGGCCAGTCGCCCGTCATTTTGGTGCTCAACAAGGCCGACCTGTTGCCTCCTGACAAAGTGCAGCCGCACAGCGACGCCTATTTCGAGTTGGTACAGTATGATGAGTGGATGATGATCTCCGCCACCCGAGGCGACAACCGCGATAAGCTGGTGGACATGATCGTGGCCCGCTTGCCCGAAGGCCCCCGCTATTATCCTCCCGACCAACTCACCGATCAGACCATGCGTTTCATCGCCGCCGAGCTCATCCGCGAGCAGGTGCTGCGGTTCGTCCATCAGGAAGTGCCTCACGCCGTGGCGGTGGCCGTGGGGGAGTGGAAGCAGCGGCGGGAGGACTTGACCTACATCGGAGCCACTGTCTACGTGGAGAAGGATTCCCAAAAAGGCATCATCATTGGCCAGGGGGGCAGGATGCTGAAGCGCATCGGCCAGGCGGCTCGAGGGGAGATCGAGCAGTTGGTGGGCAATCGGGTATACCTGGAGTTGTGGGTCAAAGTCCGCAAGAAGTGGCGCAAAGACGAGGACGAACTGCGCCGGCTGGGTTATGCCTTGCCCCGCAAGAAATCATGAGGGAGCTTTGTTCCAATAAGCTCACTTGCGCAAAACGGTGTTTAGGTGTATACTTTAGCGCGCTGGATTCAAGGAGGAAGCCGCTGATGTTCTTGCCCGACCAGTTCGATAGCGTCGTTATGGATTTTTTAGCGAGGGGGCACGAGACGCAACTAGTAGCAGTGTATTGTGATTTTTTAGAGGTGTGGGACACTGAGAAAGTCAGGCTCTTGAAGTTGTAGCCTGCGATTGAGGTGTCTCTTTTGTATCCTCAGCAGATCCAATTCTGCTCGGCCTGGATCGCCAGATCCAGGCCAAAAGCGGGGATTTGGCAATCCCCTCAAAGCAATTCTGGATCCACTGATCCCAGGCAAAGGAGATTGAAAAGTGAGAGAGATAAATACTGAACAGGTAGTTCGAGAGGTGGCTCGTCTCTGCATTGAGGCGAACTATTACCTGGGTGAGGACGTGCTGGACGCCCTGCGAAACGCTCGCCAGAAGGAAGTCTCGCCGGTGGGGCAGGCGGTGATGGATCAAATCCTGGAGAACGTTGAAATCGCCGCTCAGGGGGAATTGCCGCTGTGCCAGGATACCGGTCTCCTGGTTGTGTTCGTCGAGCTGGGGCAGGAGGTCCACATCGTGGGTGGCGAGTTCAACGAGGCCATCACCGAGGGGGTGCGCCAGGGCTATCGAGAGGGCTACCTGCGCAAGTCGGTGGTAGACAAGCCCTTCTCGGCCAGGGTGAACACCAGGGATAACACCCCGGCAGTGATTCACACCGAGATCGTGCCAGGGGACAAGCTCAAGATCACTGTTTGTCCCAAGGGCGGCGGCAGCGAGAACATGAGCTATCTCAAGATGTTCTCGCCGGCGGCCGGTAGGCAGGGGATCATTGATTGGGTGGTCGAGTGTGTGGAGAATTCTGGCGCCAACCCCTGTCCGCCCGTCATCGTGGGGGTGGGCGTCGGCGGCACCATTGATCAGACCACCTTCATCGCCAAGAAGGCGCTGCTGCGCCCGCTGGGCCAGCCCAGCCCCGATCCCGAGGTGGCCGAACTGGAGGCCGAGATACTGGAGCGGGTGAACAAGCTGGGCATCGGCCCGCAGGGCTTAGGCGGGAGGGTTACCGCCCTGGCCGTCCACGTCGAGACCTTCCCCTGTCACATAGCCAGCATGCCGGCGGTGGTGAACCTCCAGTGCCACAGCGCGCGGCACAAGGAAGCGGTTTTGTAACTCGTAGATTCGGGATTCGTGAACTCGTAGATTCGTAAATTCGTAGACCCGAATCTACGAATTCACGAGTTTACGGACATTAAGGAGGACATCATGAAGATCACCACCCCTTTGACGGATGACGTCATCGAGCAGTTGCACGCTGGTGACGCCGTGCAGATTACGGGCACCATCTACGTGGGGCGCGACTCGGCCCACAAGCGCATGATCGCCGCCCTGGACGCAGGCGAGAAATTGCCCCTGGATCCCCAGGGGCAGATCATCTACTACATGGGCCCTTCGCCGGCCAGGCCGGGTCGGCCCATCGGTGCCGCCGGCCCGACGACGTCCTATCGCATGGACCCCTACACTCCCCGCATGTTGGAGCAGGGCTTGAAGGGCATGATCGGCAAGGGCAATCGTGGCCCTGAGGTGCGGGAGGCGTTGAAGAAGCACAAGGCCGTCTACTTCGCGGCCATCGGCGGGGCGGCAGCCCTCATCGCCGATAGCATCAAGGAGGCCGAGGTCATCGCCTACGAGGATTTGGGTGCTGAGGCCTTGCGTAAGCTGAGAGTGGAGGACTTCCCTGCCATCGTGGTCAACGACATGCACGGTGGGGATGCCTACGAGCAGGGGAAAGCCAAGTACAGAATGACCAATGATCAATGACCAAATCCCAATGACTGGTGGGGGGTGCTATGAGGGTTAGATTATCGGCGGGAGTGTTGCACAGCGATCTGGTGCGCAGGATCGAGGAGATCAGCGGTCAGGACCTGTTGGCTTGTTATCAGTGTGGCGCGTGCTCGGCGGGCTGCCCAGTGGCCTTCGCTATGGACGTGCTGCCCAGCCAGGTCATCCGCCTGGTGCAGTTGGGCCAGGTAGAGGAGGCGCTGGAGTCAGAGACCATCTGGTTCTGTGCTGCCTGCCAGACCTGTTACGCTCGCTGTCCCAAGGGCGTTGACCTCTCGCGCATCATGGAGGCCCTGCGGGAGATAGCGCTCCAACGAGGTGGCGATTACCTGGACATCGCGGCCATCCGTCCCGAAGAGCTGGCCGAATTCCCCCAACAGGCTTTCATCGGCGGGTTCCGCAAGTATACAGCGTGAATGAGGCAATGAGGTAACGAGGTAATAAGGCAAGCTAGATGGCTGCTGAGAATACACGGGGGTATGGATGTCAGTAAAGATTACGAACAATGCTATAACTATTGCCGAAATCGTTTTGCAACCCTCTGATTTTACGAGACTTGTCAAATATCACCTAAATGAGTGGCTGGGAACAAGAGAACTAGAGCACGAAGCGAGCCGTTTGTGTGCTGTTGGTTTCTCCGAGGAGCAGTTGGCAAGTTTTATACAGAGGGTGTGTAAATGGGGAAACTATCCAGGGATCGCAGGCAGGGTTCTCAAAAACAATGATCTGCTAATGATCCGAGGTCAGTTTATCGGCGCAGCAAATGCTTTGAACTCTGACGTTCCTGACGTCCAAGGCGCACTGCGAAAAATCAAGCAAATCTACGGTCTTGGAACATCATTCGCATCGAAGCATCTCCGCTTTTTGCGTCCCGATGTGTGTCCCGTTCTTGACAGCATCATATCGAAGAACTTGGGATATGATGAACATGGATACAAGCAATTTTCTGACGATTGCTTGAGAATTGCCGAAGCGCTTGAACAACATGGAGTGGTTAACCCTATGGGTAGGGAGGGCGGAAAGTGGTTTGCTGCTGATGTTGAAATGGCTCTTTTCACATATTTGCGTAAATGAGTTCCTTGATCGCCTCGCTAACCCATCACTTTGTTCATGGAGAACAGCGAAATGAAGATGCCTTACTACCCCGGCTGTAGCTTGAACACCAAAGCTAAGGGCTTCGACAATTCGGCGCGAGCTTCGACGAGGGCACTGGGCCTGGAATTGGTCGAGCTGGCAGAATGGAATTGCTGTGGAGCCACTTTCCCCCTGCTGGTTGACAACATGTTGGACTTGGCTGGGCCAGCTCAGGTGCTAGTCAGCGCTCGACAGGCAGGCCAGCGGCTGGCCGTGGCTTGCTCCACTTGCTACAACGTCCTCAAGCGCACCAACAAGGTTATCCGCGAAAACGAGGACAGCCGGGAGAAACTCAACTTCTTCCTCGAGGCGGACTACAGCGGCGATTTGGAAGTTCTCGACTTATTGCAGATATTGCGCGATGACATCGGATTTGACAAGATCAAAGAGGCGGTCAAGAAGTCCCTTTCGGGGTTGAAGGTGGCTGCCTACTACGGCTGCATGGTTCTCCGCCCCCCGGATGAAGTGGCCTACGAAAAGGACCCGGAGAATCCCCGCGCGCTAGATGATCTGATGATAGCGCTGGGAGCTGAGGCGGTGGACTATTCCCACCGGGGTGAGTGCTGCGGGGCCTATCTGGCGATCAAGTCGGTCGAGGTGACAGCGGAGATGAGTTTTACCATCTTGGATTCGGCCCAGCGGAGCGGAGCCGAGCTCGTGGTAACCAATTGTCCCCTCTGCCAGTTCAACCTGGATAGGATGCAGAAAACGATGAGGAGCCGGCACGCTGGCTTCCAGCCTATCCCTATTCTGTATTTCACTCAACTCATGGGCATCGCCCTGGGCCTGGATAGCGAGGACTTTGAGTTGGATCGTCACTACGTTGATCCGCGGCCACTGTTAGCCAAATGGTTGGACAATTCCTAGTTCAAAGGGTTCCAGAGTTCTCGTCTATTCGAGAAGAAGCGGCATTTTGGGATACCCACAGTTTAGCCAATCACTGGGATGAGTTCGAGGACGAGAAGCTTGTTTTTGAACCTCAGAAGGACACTTGCCCCAAGTGTGGCGGTCGGATGAACATCGCTTACTTCGATGTTCGTCTCGCTGGCGGTAAAGCGATCCTGTATCGAGTCAAAGTTTACCGCTGCCCCACACCAGGCTGTGGGACGGCGATGCTTTCCAAAGAAGCGAAGGCAGAAATGGACGAGATAGCTGGAATGCTTCGTAGGGGAAAACTCGAAGGTCTGGAGCTAATGGCTGTAACGGCTTAGGAGAGAACCTATGGTTGAGGGATTAGAGATCCCGACACCTTTTGTCAAGCGAGCGCTTGTAATCGGCGCGGGTATCGCCGGGATGCAGGCCGCGCTGGACATAGCCAACTCAGGCTACCAGGTGATCATGGTAGACAAGCTCCCCTCCATTGGCGGGCGGATGCATCAGCTTTCGGAGACCTTCCCCACCCTGGACTGCGCCCAGTGCATCCTGACTCCTCGCACGGTGGAGGTGGGTCATCACGACAACATCAAGCTCCTGACGTATTCGGAGGTGGAATCTATCGAGGGCGACGTTGGGGATTTCCGCGTCCGCGTCAGGCGGAAGCCAGCCTACGTGAACTGGGACGTTTGCACTGGCTGTGGAGTGTGCCAGGAGAAGTGCCCCAAGCGAGTGGTCTCGGAGTTTGAGCGCGGGATGGGTAAGCGCAAGGCCATCTATACCCTCTCGCCCCAGGCGGTGCCCAACAAGCCAGTGATTGACGCCGAAAATTGCATTTACTTTGTCAGGGGCAGGTGCCGCGTCTGCGAGAAGGTTTGCCCAGTGGGGGCCATTGACTTCGAGCAGGAAGAGCACACCGTCGAGGAACGGGTGGGGGCAATAATCGTAGCCACGGGCTACGACCTCTACCCCACGGATGGCCTGGGTCAATACGGCTACGGCAGGATACCGGACGTCATTGATGGGCTGGCCTTCGAGCGACTGCTCTCGGCCTCGGGGCCCACGGCTGGTCAGATAAAACGGCCTTCCGATGGCGAGGTGCCCAAAGAAGTGGTCTTCGTCCAGTGCGCAGGCTCCCGCGATCCAGAGCTGGGCGTGCCTTATTGCTCCAAATTCTGCTGCATGTATACCGCCAAGCACGCCATGCTCTACAAACATCGAGTCCACGACGGCCAGGCTTACGTCTTCTACATTGACATCCGCGCGGGTGGCAAGGGCTACGAGGAGTTCGTGCGGCGGGCGATGGAGGAAGACAGGGTGCTCTACCTGCGGGGCAAGGTGTCCAGGATCTTCCAGGATGACGGCAAGGTCATGGTCTGGGGAACCGACACCCTGAGCGGGTTGCCCCTGGAGGTGGCGGCTGATCTGGTCGTGCTGGCCACAGCCACGGTACCCCATGCTGAAGCCAGAGAATTGGGGCAGATGCTGGGCATAGAGACCGACGAGCACGGCTTCTTCGTCGAGGCCGACGGGAACATGCATCCTCTGGAGACCGTGCGCCCCGGCATCTTCCTGGCTGGGGCTGCCACCGGCCCCAAGGATATCCCGGAAGTCGTGGCTCAGGGAAGTGGCGCGGCGGCCAAAGTGGTATCGCTGTTCGCAAGATGGGGGGAGAGATGAGAGAGCCTCTCGCCAAAGCAGAAGAGGCTTTGAAGGCAGCGGAGTTATGCTGCGAGCATGGCTTATATGATTCGAGTGCAAGTCGCTGTTATTATACCACCTTCTGGGCAGCGATAGCCACTTTGGAATGGATGGGGTACCCGCCTCAAAAGTGGAGCCACGGTGGATTGTCAACCGTTTTCGGTAAGGAGTTAGTCAAAAAGCGGCACTTGTTCTCGCCTGGTTTGGCCGGACGCCTCAGCATAGGGTATGACCTGCGTCGTTTAGCAGATTATGGACGACAAGGCATCAGTGGGAAGAAAGCGAAGCGAGCATTGGATTGGGCCGGAAAGTTCGTCGCCAAGGCGAAGGAGGTAATTGGACAATGAGCAGGCTCGATAAACTGGTTGCCGATGTGTGCACGGAAATCACGAGTATCTCGTCGGAGGCGAAAGTAAGCATTTCTTATGAGCCTTTCGAAGACGTAGATGCCACAATATCGGTTTATCCTCCTGATGACGAGGTTGGCGAAGGGATAGACGAGGCGATTCACCGACTTACTTTCGACATCCTTTTGAACGAGGGCTATCACATCTCTGTGCTCGTCTTCGAGCCTGATGGGGTTGGGAAGGTACAGTAGGAAGCTTGCCTGAAGAGAAATTCGGCCCTTACACCACGGTGTTGGTGGCCATCATCAACAACTTGCGGGATTTCACCATCGCCAGGGACGAGCACTGGTATCGCATACCCGTCAGGCGCGCCCCGACCAGGGCCATCAACGCTCCTGTGCTGGCTTTTTATCAGACCAAAGTTTTCGGGGAGCAGGCCTGGGCCATCAACTATTGGGCCGAGGCCCAAGAATGGGAAACCGTCAAGCGAGTTGAGCTTTTGCCTCAGGAAGCTTCTCATCCCCGAGCTCAAGAGGATTACTACAGGATTCGCCTGGGGGAACTCAAACGGTTGCCCCAGCCCATCGTGAGCCAGAAGTGGCGGCGCATCACTTTTATCATTACCACCTGGGAGCGCCTGATGCGGGCGCGGGAAGTGCAGGAGCTTCTCCACGGCGACATCTGGGAGGAACGACTGTATCGAGCGTTGCACAAGATGGGCATCGTGGCCGAGGGAAGGGTGAATTGGGAAGCGAGCGGGGGAGAGGTGTGGGATTGAACTTGCAAATGAGGAGTCCTGAACTTGTTCAGGCAGGCTTGGGAGCGATCTAGATGAGCAGAATCGGCGTTTTCGTCTGCCACTGCGGCCTGAATATCGCTGGCACGGTGGACGTGAAACGGGTGGCTGACGAGATACGCGGCTATCCAGGTGTGGTCTATTCGGTTGATTATCAATACATGTGTTCCGATCCAGGGCAGGACCTCATCAAAGAGGCCATCGCCGAGCACGACCTGGACGGGATCATCGTCGCCGCCTGCTCACCGACGATGCACGAGGTCACTTTCCGCAAGACGGCGGCTACGGCTGGACTGAACCCCTATTTATGCGAAATTGCCAACATTCGAGAGCAGTGCTCCTGGGTGCATCAGTCGCAACCCGACGAGGCGACCGACAAGGCCATTGAGACCATCAAGACCATCGTGGAAAAGGTGCGCTACGACGAGCCTCTGGTGCCCTTGGCCTTGCCTCTGGTCAAGCAAGCCCTGATCATCGGCGGCGGCATCGCTGGCTTGCAAGCTGCGCTGGACATCGCCGAGGCTGGCTATCCGGTGATCCTGGTCGAAAAGGAGTCGTACCTGGGTGGCCACATGGCCCAGCTCTCCGGCATCTATCTCAATTTCGACCCTGCGCCAGACCTGTTGGCTTCCCAAATCGAGGCCGTGACCAGTAATCCCAATATCCAGGTCATTACCGAGGCTGAGGTGGAAGAGGTCACGGGGTGTGTGGGGGATTTCACGGTCAAGGTTCGTAGATTCGTAGATTCGGAATTCGTAGACTCGTCAGAATCTACGAATTTACGAACCCCGAATCTACGAGTTTACGAGATCGGCGCCATTGTGGTCGCTACAGGCTACGACCTTTACCCCAAAGAGAAACTAGGCCAGTACGGCGGCGGCCGATATCCCGATGTCGTTGACGGCTTGCAATTCGAGCGGATGTTGGCCACAGGCGGGCAGATTCGCCGTCCCTCGGATGGGAAGGTCCCCCAGGAGGTCGTCTGGGTGCAGTGCGCTGGCTCCCGCGACCCAGAGCTGCACATGCCCTACTGTTCCAAAATCTGCTGCATGTACGTGGCCAAGCAGACCATCATGTACAAGCGCCAGGTGCCTGAGGGCCAGGCTTACGTTTTCTACATTGACATCCGCTCTGCTGGCAAGGGCTACGAGGAGTTCGTGCAGCAAGCTATGGAGCAGTACGACGTGCTTTATCTGCGGGGCAAAGTGTCGAAGGTTTTCCCGGAGAATGGCAGGGTGGTGGTTTGGGGGGCTGACACTTTGTCGGGCAAGTCGCTGGAGGTGGCAGCCGATTTGGTGGTGCTGGCGACGGCCACTGTACCCAGCGAGGGGGCTAAAGACTTGGGCCAGCGTTTGCGGATAGCTACCGACGAGCACGGCTTCTTCAGCGAGGCCCATCCCAAGCTGCGCCCCGTGGAGAGCCTGACGGCGGGCATCTATCTTGCAGGTGCGGCCCAGTTTCCCAAGGACATTCCTGAGACCATAGCCCAGGCCAGCGGCGCGGCGGCCAAGGTGCTCTCCCTCTTCTCCCAGCGGGAGATGATTCAGGAGCCCATCATCGCCTATGTGGACGAGGAACTGTGCTCCGCTTGCGGCTTGTGCATCGAAGCCTGTCCCTACGAGGCCCGCGAGATGCATCCCTGGAAGAACCTGGCCGTAGTCAACGCGGCCCTCTGTCAGGGGTGTGGCGCCTGCGTGGTGGCCTGTCCCAACAAGGCCTCAGCGGTACGGAACTTCACCACCGGGCAGGTGTTGGCCATGGTGGAGGCTGCAATATAAAGCTCAAAGCTCAAAGTTCAAAGCTCAAAAGCAAGGACCAACAGACCAATAAGGAGGTGTGAAAATGCTAGTAGGTGAAAGAATGACCAAGCGTCCTGTTACCACTCACCCCGATACTCCCATTGATGATGCCCTTAAGCTCATGCGGGAGTCAAAGGTGCGCCGCTTGCCCGTATTGGACAAGGAGGGTAAGCTGGTGGGCATCATTACCGAGAAAGACTTGTTGTACGTCTCTCCCTCGCCAGCCACGTCGTTGAGCGTCCACGAGCTGCACTATCTGATTTCCAAAATCAAGGTGCAGGACGTGATGTGCAAGGATGTGATCACCGCGACCGAGTACACTCCGCTGGAGGAGGCGGCCCGCGTCATGGCCGACAACAAGATCGGCAGCCTGCCCGTGATGCGCGATGACAAGTTGGTGGGCATCATCACTGAGACGAACCTCTTCTGCATCTTCCTGGAACTTCTCGGGGCCAGGGAGAAGGGCGTTAGATTGACCATGCTTGTCCCGGAGCAGAAGGGTATGCTGGCTACCATCACCGGCGAGATAGCCGAAATGGGCGGCAACGTCATCAGCCTGGGGACCTTCGTGGGAGAGGATCCCACCAATCGCCTGATCACGGTTAAGGTCTCAGAGGTGGGTCAAGACGAATTGGTATCGGCCATGGAAGCCCTGGGTATGGAAATGGTGGACGTGCGAGAGATCTAGACTGTCGCTCATTCGCCCGTTCTGAAATTTGGAGTTTAGAGTTTGAAGTTTGAAGTTCTGTCGGAGGTGTTACAATGTCTGAAGAACTGATTTCCATCTACATCATGGGCAAGAGGTACGAGGTGCCTCCCAGCCTGACCATCATGAAGGCTATGGAGTATGCCGGCTACAAGCTGGTGCGGGGAGTGGGCTGCCGGGGCGGCTTCTGCGGCGCTTGTGCCACCGTCTATCGTACGGCGGGCGATTACAGGCTCAAGGTCGCCCTGGCCTGTCAGACGGTGGTGGAACCCGAAATGTACATCGCCCAGATCCCCTTCTTCCCTGCCGAGCGAGCGCCGTATAAGTTGGATGAACTGGAGCCGACTTTCGAAACCTTGGTCCAGATCTATCCTGAGCTGCTGCGCTGCTTGAGCTGCGGCACGTGTACCAAGTCTTGCCCCCAGGACATAGATGTCAAGGATTACATGGCCAAGGCCATGCGAGGCGACATCGCCGCCGTGGCCGACCAATCCTTCGACTGCATCATGTGCGGCCTCTGCACGGCTCGCTGCCCGGCTGAGGAGGCGCAGTACAACATCGCCATCCTCTGCCGCCGTCTCTACGGCAAATACTTGGCTCCCAAGGCCGAGCATCTGAGCGAGCGGGTGGCGGAGATCGAGGCTGGCAAGTTCGATGAGCCGATGAGGGAGATAAGGTCCCTGAGTGACGAAGAATTGCGCCAGAGATACAATGAGCGGGACATCGAGCCGGCTTAGGGAAGTTGGAAATTGGAAATTGGAAATTGGACGTTGGAAGTTGGAAGTTGGACATTGGATGTTGGATATTGGTCTCTAACCTCTAACCTCTAACCTCCAATCTCCAATCTCTAATCTCCAAAAAGAGGAGATACGTTATGAGCTATACACCTGAAATGCGCGAGTCCATCAAGAAAGTAGAGGCCACTCGGCCTGCCCGACTGGATCAGCCTTTCCCCAGGCTGGCCCCGGAGGTGAAGGAGCGCCTGTTGGAGAGGTTTCACCCCGATTATCGGACCGAGGGCTTCCGCGAGATAAGAGTTGGGCCCAACAGGGGAGAGAAAGCCATGAGGGAGCTGGTGGACGTCCTGGAGGGCCGCAGCCATCTTACCTCGGACGCACTCGATTTGGAGCAGATTGATTACGACACCGATGTGCTGATCATCGGCGGAGGTGGGGCGGGGGCCTCGGCAGCTCTCCTGGCTAGGGAGAACGGAGCCAAGGCGATCATAGCCACCAAGCTGCGCTTCGGCGACGCCAACACCATGATGGCCCAGGGAGGCATCCAGGCTGCCGACAAGCCCAACGATTCGCCCGTCATCCACTACCTGGACGGCATAGGCGGGGGGCGCTACACCAACGACCCGGGCCTGGCCGAGGCCATGGTGATTGATGCCCCCTTGGTCATCCAGTGGCTGGAGGAACTGGGCGTGATGTTCGACAAGGAGCCCGACGGCACCATGTTCACTATCCATGGTGGTGGGACTTCCCGCAAGCGGATGCACGCGGCGCGAGACTACACCGGAGCGGGAATCATGCGCCCCCTGCGCGACGAAGTGCGCAGCTATCCCGAAGACATCACCGTTTTGGAGTTCGCCCCGGCCATCGAGCTCCTCATGGACGATAAGGGCCAGGTGGCGGGAGCTATCTTGCAGAACCTGGAGACGGGGGAGCACCTGGTGGTGAGGGCCAGGTGCACCATCATCGCCACCGGCGATACCGGTCGCCTGCATTACCAGGGCTTCGCCACCACTAACCACTACGGGGCCACGGGGGATGGACTGGTGCTGGCCTATCGGGTGGGGGGCAGGTTGCTTCATCAAGACACCTATCAATTCCACCCCACCGGCGCCGCCTTCCCGGAGCAGATCGTGGGCCAGTTGGTGACAGCCAAGGTGCGTGGCCTGGGAGCCCAGGTGGTCAACATTGAGGGCGAGCAGTTCGTCTATCACCTGGAGACTCGCGACGCCGAGGCCGCAGCCGTCATCAGGGAATGTGGCGAGAGGGGAAAAGGGATAGAGACGCCAGCGGGCATGAAGGGTGTGTGGTTGGATTCCCCCATGATCGACATCATCCACGGCCCTGGCACCATTGAGGCGAGATTGCCGGCCATGGTGCGCCAGTTCAAGCGCTTTGACATTGACATCACGGTGGACCCCATGCTGGTCTACCCCACGGCACACTACCAGAACGGCGGCATATACATAAGGCCCGATGGTTCCATCGAGGGAGTGCCCAACCTGTACGCGGCCGGGGCGGTCACCGGCGGGGTACATGGCCGCAACCGCCTGATGGGCAACTCGCTGTTGGAGATAAACGTCTTCGGTCGCCGCGCTGGCCGGGCCGCCGCCCTCCGAGCCCAGGAAGTAGAGCCAGGCAAGCTGACCCTGGCCCACGTGGATGAGTGGAGCAAAAAGCTGGAGGAGGCGGGGATAGAGGACCCCATCGTGTCCCCCATCTTGTTACCCGATTACACGCGGAAAGTGCGGTGAGGGTAAAAGCAAAGGAGCCGCCTGGTGGTAGCCAGGCGGCTCTTTTGATTTTCTACGGCAAAGTTGGTGCCATGGGGGATTTACTCCCGCACAACTTCGTCCAACTTCAGGGAGATGACTCTGGAGAAGCTGTCCTCGCCCATGGAGATGCCGTAGATGGTGTCCGCTGCCTCGACGGTGCCCCGGTTGTGGGTGATGACGATGAATTGAGTGCGCTTCGATAGCTCTTGCAGCGCGTCCCGAAAGCGGCCGATGTTGCTCTCGTCCAGGGTAGCGTCCACTTCGTCCAGGAAGCAGAAGGGGGTAGGACTGGTCTTCAGGATGGCGAAGATCAGGGCCACCGCCGTTAAGGCCCTCTCCCCTCCGGACAGCATCGCCAGGCTTTGCTTCCGTCGCCCCGGCGGCCGGGCTACGATGTCAACTCCCGTCTCCATCAAATTGTCAGGCTCGGTAAGTACCAACTCGGCTGTACCTCCGCCGAACAGCGACACGAAATACTCCTCGAACTCCCTGCGCACCGCCTCAAACGTCTCTTTGAAGTCTCTCTTCATCAATTCGTCCAGCTCGCCGATCACCTGGCGGAGATTCCCGGCCGCTTCTTCCAAATCCCCGGCCTGAGCCGTGAGGAATCTATAGCGCTCCAGAATCTCCTCGTATTCAGCAGGCGCGTTGGGATTGACGGGGCCGAGGCGCTTGATCTGCGCCGTCAGTTGTCCGATCTCCTCTTCCAGGCCGGGCGGTGGCTCTTCGCTGGGGGACAGCGGGGGGATATGGTCGTCGGTCTCCATCTCCACCAGGCCCAGGTCATTCTCGATCTGGTGCAGCAGGCTAGTCAGCTCGTCTTTGCGACGCTCCACTTTCAGCACGGCTTGACCCTGCAGGCTTTCGTATTCGCGGAGCAAGGGCCGAAGGCGAGTCTCTGTCTTTTCCAGATCAACTTGTTCGCTCTCCAAGTCGGCCAGCTCTGCCTCGCTTGGCTCGACGAGCTGGGCCACGGTTTGGATTTGATGCAGCAGTTCCCTGGAGCCAAGTCGTAGATCCTCGATCCGGGTGACCAGCTCCCGACTTTCCGCCGTCAGTTGTGCTTCCTTCTCCTTCTTGGCTGATACCTGCTCATCCAATTGGATCAAACCGGCTTGCAAGTTCTGCCAGACAGTTCTCTGGTTCTCGCAGCCTTGCTCAGCCACGGCTACGGCGGTCTTCAATTCGGCCAGCCTCGCCTCTAGCTCCTCGACACTCAGAGTGCCCAGGCGCGCCTTTAAGGCCAGGATACGCTGTTGGGTTTTTGTCTCCTCCTCTTGCAGACCTTCCAGTTCCTCGGCGAGCAGTGTTTCCTTCTCGTCCAGGGCTCCCGTCTCGGCCTTCAGTTGGTCCCCTATGGTCCGCCGCCATCCCATCTCCTGGTCCAGGAGTTCGGTCTGTCGCTCTTGAGAGGCTAGTTCCTCTAGCTTGACCCCCTCCCTTGCTTCGATCTCGTCTCCCTTCTTCTCCAAGCTCGCCAGCTTCTCCAGCAAACGGCGTTGGTCGGCCTCCTCGGCCTGACATTCTTTCTCCAAGTCTGAGCGACGTTTCTGGGCTTCGGCCAGGTGTCGGGGCAGCTCGCGCCACTCTCGTTCGCGGGCTAGTATGCCCCTGCCTCGGCCTCGCGTCGGCCCGCCGGTGACGGGCCCGTCGGCGCCGATGACCTCACCGGTCAGAGTCACTATGCTGAGGGAACTGAAGCGAGCCAGCAGGCGCAGGGCGGTCTCGAAATCGCGGACGATGATGGTTCGCCCCAGCAAGCAGTGCCCCACCTGGGCTAGCTTCTGCTCGAATTTCACCAGGTCAACGGCTGGGCCGATGACGCCCTCAACTCCGGTGACGGGCGGGCTGGGTTTCTCGGTGGCTATGATTCTGTCCAGTGGCAGGAAGGTGGCTCTCCCCCCTCTGGTCCGCTTCAGGAACTGGATGGCTGCCTCGGCGTCGGCCAGGGTTTCCACCACGACATCGTGCAGATGCGGCCCCAAGGCCGCTTCGATGGCCGTGTCCAGCTCGGCGGGCGTTTGTATCAAGCTGGCCACTGGGCCAATGATACCGCTCAGCCGACCGTCCCTGGCCGCCTGGAGCACCGCATCCGCGCCAGCGTAGTAGCCTGATTCCTCTTGCCTCATCCTCTCCAGCAAATCATAGCGGGCCTGCAGTCCAGTCTCCTCTTGCTTGATCCTGGACAGGGCGGCCTGCAACTGAACCTGGCGTTCTCGCGATGCCTCGCTCTCTTGCTCTATCTCCTGCTTTTGAAGGATCAGTGAATCGGCCTCGGCTTCAATGGCCTCTAACTCGCCTTTTAGAGTCTCGATTTGTTCTTGTAAAGCCGTCATCTTAGCTTGATGTTCGGCCAGGGCCTTGCGGTGATCTTCCACCTCCCGGCCAAGTTCCTCCCGTCGCTCGGAGAGTTGCGTCAGGCGGTTGCGCCGGTCGGCGGCTTCGGTGGCCAACTGGAAGGCCTGGTCTTGGGCCTCGGTCAGCTCCTCCAGGACGGCCTGTCGCTTCCTCTTGCGGGCCTCCAATTGCTCCTGGGCCTGTGGCAGACGAATCAATCGCTCTTGAAGCTGGGCTTTCGCTCGGCTTAGCTCTTCCTGGGCCTCCGCCACCCTCTCCAGTTGAGTCGCTCGGTTGGCCTCCAGGGAGACTATTTCTTGCGCGATGTCCTCGCTCTGTTGATTGAGGAGCCGCAGCCGTTCCTCGCTCACGGCCAGCTCCCGCTTTTTCTCTTCTGCCTGGGCCTGCAGGTCAGTTCCCATCAGGTACCAGTCGCTGAGCTTGTGCCGCAATTGGCTCTGCTGAGTTCTCAATTCGGTTTTCCGTAGCTCTAGTTCCTCCAGCTCGACCTCGTGCTCCCGCGATAGCTCTTGGCGCTCCGTAGCCCTGGCTTCGGCTTGGCGGAGGGCTGCTTGGGACTTTCGCCAGCGATGAGCGTACCAGGTGCCCAAGAGTTTCTCCAGTTGCTGGGACAGTGCCTCGTGCTGCTGTGCCCGCTGGGCTTGCTTCTCCAGCCGCTTGAGTCGGGGGGCGATCTCGTTAACGAGGTCATTGCCCCGGAGGATGTTGTTCCTGGTTTGCTCCAGCTTGTTGATGGCCTCCGTACGTTTAGCCTGGTGGATGCTGATGCCGGCCGCCTCCTCGAAGATGGCGCGGCGCTCATCGGGCCGCAGCGACAGGACGGCGTCCACCAGCCCCTGGCCGATGACGTTGTAGGTGCGGCGGCCCAGGCCGCTCTTACCCAAAAGCTCGGTGATGTCCTTTAATCTGACCCGGCTGCCGTTCAAGAAGTATTCGTTCTCGCCTGAGCGGTAGGCGCGGCGGCTGATGGTCACTTCGCTGTATTCCGTGGGCAGTCCGCCATCGCTGTTGTCCAGGGTGATGGAGGCCTGAGCCATGCCCTGGCGGGAGCGCCTTTCGCTGCCCCAGAAGATCATGTCCTCGGTGCGCTTGGCCCTGAGTACGCTGTGGCTCCGCTCGCCCAGCACCCAGCGTATGGCGTCGGCGATGTTCGACTTGCCGCTGCCGTTGGGCCCCACGATGGCCGTGATCCCGTCCTCGAACACGAACTCCGTCTTGGTGGCGAAGGTTTTATAACCCTGTAGTTCCAGACGCTTAAGGCGCAATTCCAAACTCCAAACTCTAAACTCTAAACTCTAAACTCTAAACTCTAAACTCTAAACTCTAAACTCATCCTCTGCAGGGCTACTTTAGCCGCCGCTTGCTCGGCAACTTGCTTGTTATGCCCGACGCCGCGGCCATAGGCCTCATCGCCGATGAGCACCTCGACGGTGAACTCTTTGGCGTGGTCAGGGCCTCGCTCGGCTACAGTACGGTAGATGGGCGTTATCTGAAGCTGGGCCTGAGCTAGCTCCTGCAGCATGCTCTTGGCATCTTTGTACAGTTCCTCCTCGAGGATGTGCCTGATCTCAGGCTCGACGCACCTCAGGACAAAACCCTCGACAGCTTGGAGTCCCTGGTCGAGGAGGATCGCTCCCACCAGCGCCTCGAAGGCGGCGCAGAGGGTGGCCTGGCGCTTCCGACCGCCACTCTCGGCCTCACCTCGGCTCAGCAGCAGGTATGGGCCCAGCTTCAAAGCCGCGGCAAAGTGGGCTAAGGTCTCACCCTTGACCAGGGCAGCGCGCAGGCTGGTCAGACCCCCTTCCGCTATCTCCGGGAAACGATTGTAGAGGTACTTCGCTGTGAGGAAGTCGAGCACCGCATCGCCCAGGAACTCCAGTCGCTCGTTGTCGGACAGCGGATAGTCGGGTTTCTCGTTGAGATAGGAGCGGTGAGTGAGAGCCCGCTGCAAGAGCGACTTATCGCTGAAATTGATTCCTAGTGTTTTCTCTAATTCGGATAGATTGAACATGCTACTCGTATGCCTTGATGACAATGGTCGCGTTGTGCCCTCCGAAGCCGAAGGAGTTGGAGAGGGCTACTCTAACATCAGCCGGGCGAGCCACGTTGGGTACATAGTCCAGATCGCACTCAGGATCGGGATACTCGTAGTTGATGGTGGGATGGATGATGCCTTCCTGGATGGTCTTGACGCACACTATGGCCTCCAGTGCGCCGGCCGCGCCCATAAGGTGGCCGGTCATGGACTTGGTGGAGCTGATGGGAACCTGGTAGGCGTAGTCGCCGAAGACGGCCTTGATGGCCTTGGTCTCGGTCACGTCGTTGAGAATGGTCGAGGTACCGTGGGCGTTGATGTAATCCACATCCGTTGGCTCCAGGCCAGCTTTTTTCAAGGCCCTCTTCATGGATTGGGCGGCCCCCCTTCCATTTTGGGCCGGCGCGCTGATGTGATAAGCGTCGGAGGTGGCCCCGTAGCCAACCATTTCAGCCAGCGGCTTGGCCCCCCGTCTTTGGGCATACTCCAGGCTCTCCAGGATCAAGATGCCCGCCCCTTCCCCAAAGACGAAGCCATCGCGCTGGGTGTCGAAGGGGCGGCTGGCTCGCTCCGGCTCATCGTTGCGCCGCGAGAGTGCGCCCGTGCGGTGGAAAGCGGCCATCCCGAAGGGCACGAATGGGGACTCGCTGCCGCCAGCGATGACGGCCACGGCGTCACCTCGGCGGACGATTTCGAAGGCTTCGCCGAGGACGTTGCTGCCGGTGGCGCAGGCCGAGACGATGCAGAAGTTAGGGCCCGCAGCGCCGAAGGTGATGGCTATCTGCCCCGCTGCCATGTTGGAGATCATCATGGGGCCAGTTAAAGGACTGACCCGCATGGGGCCTTTCTCGAAGAGGTCATGATAGCCCTTGTCCATGGTCAGAAGACCACCTATCCCGGAGCCGATAATCACCCCGACGTCGTCGGCGTTGCTCTCATCAACGGTGAGCCCCGCCTGCTCCAGGGCCTGGGTCGTGGCAGCGATGGCGAACTGAATGTAGCGATCCAGGCGTCGCGCCTCCTTGCGATCCATGTAATCTTGGGGGTCGAAGTCTTTGACCTCGCAGGCGATTTGGGTCAAAAAGTCCGAAGGGTCGAAGCGGGTGATGGGCCCCGCCCCCGATTTGCCTGCCAACAGCTTCCGCCAGGTGGTCTCCACATCGAGTCCCAGGGGATTGATAGTTCCCATGCCCGTGATCACCACTCGATCGCTCTCTTTGCTCATTTTAATCTCCTTGTCAGTGGTCAGAAACCAGGTTTTTACACCCTTTGCATCCACGAATGTGCGCAATTACTGGCATCTTCGATACCCCGAGAAGAGCTCTTGAGCAAAAACCTGGTTTCTCTTAACTCTTGAGGCCACTCCCTGTCAGGGGGACGACGGTGAGCTCCTCATCCTTGATGAGATCGCGAAGTTGCGGCAGCGCAGCGATGGCCACCGCCGAGGTTGGCTCGACATAAAGCCCGCGTCGGGCCAACTCATCGCGGGCGCGCAGCGTCTCCTCGTCGCTCACAGCCAGCACAGTGCCGCCCGTCTCCCGCACCGCGGCCAGGATTTGGCGGCCTCGCACCGGCTGGGCGATGCTGATGCCCTCAGCGACGGTCTCGTTCTTTTCGATGGGGAAGGCATCGTCCAGCTCCCGTTGGTAAGCTTCGTACAGGGGAGCGCAGGGCTCGGCCTGGACTGCGAAGAGGCGGGGCAGCTTTTCGATCAGGCCAACGCTCAGCAGATCATTGAAGCCGCGATAGTCTCCCAGCAGCAGAGTGCCGTGGCCGACAGGTAGAACCAGATTGTCGGGAGCGCGCCCGCCCAGTTGCTCCCAAATCTCGTAGGCAATGGTCTTCAGGCCCTCCAGAGTGAAGGGGTTGTAGTAGTGGCTGGCGTAGTAAGCGCCCTGAGCGGCTGCCTCCTGAGCGGCTTGAGAAGCTCTCTCTCGTGGCCCTTCCACTTTCACCAGCTTTGCTCCGTAGACGGCGATCTGAGCCAGTTTGTTCGGCGAGGCGTAGGCCGGGACGTATATCTCGGCTTCTATTCCGCTCCGGGCGGCATAGGCTGCCAGGCTGGCCCCTGCGTTGCCTGAGGAGTCCTCCACCACTCTCTTCACCCCCATTCTCTTCAGCACGTTGATTAACACGGCTGTGCCCCGGTCTTTGAAAGACCCCGTGGGAGCCAGGAACTCCAATTTGCAGTGGATATTGGTGCCATAAACCTGGGTCTCGACCAGAGGGGTGAGGCCCTCGCCCAGGGAGATGATGCCCTCTTCGTAATTCACCGGCAGCATGGCCCGATAGCGCCACAGGCTGATATCATCTGTCTTGATCTTGTCCTGGGCGAAGCCAGGGGTTCCCTCCAACTCGAAGACGCCGCCGCATTCGCAGCGCCAGCGGTACGTATCCTGGGGATAAGTTCGTTGGCAGGATAAGCAGCGTAGGTTCATGGCTGTATACTCTCGATTGCGTCGTTTGTCCTGATCTGGCTGCCCTTGATAACTTTGGCGAAGATGCCCTCGCGGGGCATGACGCAATCGCCGACTTGGCGATAGATAGCGCAGCGGTCGTGGCAGACTTTGCCGTGCTGGGTGATTTCGAGCACGGCCTCGTCGCCGACTCGCACCTGCGAGCCGAGGGGCAGGGACAGGAGGTCCAGGCCCTGAGTGGTGAGGTTCTCGGCGAAGCTCCCTGGCCCGACGTTGAGGCCCAGGGCTTGCATCTTCTCGATGCTCTCCAGGGCCAGCAGGCTCACCTGGCGGTGCCAGTCGTCGGCGTGGGCGTCGCCAACGATGCCCCAATCCACTTTCAACTCGGCTCCCCCCACGTTGTTTTTGCGTATCCCCTTCTTCTTGCTGCTGCAAACGGCGACGATAGTTCCCTTCATTATTCCTCTACGCCTATCTGCCTCTTTATCTTGTTGCACTTTCTTAAGAAGACCAGGGCCTCTTCCCAATCCATCCACTCATCTTCCTCCGCAATTGAGGCCCTTCCCCTCAGATCACGGGTATATTCCTCGAAAGTCATTCCATGCCTTGCTTCGAAAGCCCTCGCTTGTTCTTCATAAAGGGCGATTTGCTGGTCTATGCGCATAGCTACGACCTTTACTCCAGTATTATCTCCCCGCTCTTGCCTCCGCTCTTGCGGACCAGGCGGACGTTGGTGATGTGCATGGCCCGATCCACGGCCTTGCACATGTCGTAAATGGTCAGCGTGGCCACGGCGACGGCGGTCAGAGCTTCCATTTCCACGCCTGTCTTGCCTGTGGTCTTCACCGTGGCTGTGATCTCGATCAGGCTTTCTGCCTCGTGGGGTGCGAACTCGACGGCCACGTGGGTCAGAAGCAAGGGGTGGCACATGGGGATCAGTTCGTGAGTCCGTTTGGCGGCCATGATGCCAGCCACCTGGGCCACGGCCAGCACGTCGCCCTTGGGGATGCCCTCCTCCTGGATCAGGGCCAGCGTCTCTGAACGCATGGTGATCTCGCCCTTAGCCACCGCCACTCGCTCGGTGTCAGGCTTGCCGCCCACGTCCACCATACGGGCATGCCCTTCTTCGTCCAGATGCGTCAACTGCATTTGGGATCCTCCCAAGCGAGATTATACCACAAGTACACTTTTAACTCAAGAATAGCAACACCGTTCGCGTCGTCTGGTCGCGCTCATCTTTGTCATAATTGCCTCTTTGTAGTATAATATCGCTGGAGGTAAGCCTGGTCATGTTTGGTCGTTCAAAGAAGATGAAGGATAGTTTGACGCGCACCCGCCAGTCTTTTTTCGGGCGGGTCGCTGGTCTGTTTGGGGCCAACGAGGTCACCGAGGAGCTTTGGGAGGAGCTGGAGGAGCTCCTGATCCAGGCCGACGTGGGGGTGAACACCACGGTTGAACTGGTGGAAAGGCTGCGGGAGCGTGTCGCCAAAGAGCGAGTGCGTGATGCCAGAGCCGTGGAGGGGATGCTAAAAGAGGAGCTGGTAGCCACATTGGATGGCAGACTTCCCTCGAGCATCAACGAGCCGCGCTTGCTCACGGTCGTCCTGGTGGTGGGGGCCAATGGTTCGGGCAAGACCACCAGCATTGCCAAGCTGGCGCATTATTACCAGGAGCAAGGCAGAAAAGTCATCCTCGGCGCGGCCGACACGTTCCGAGCAGCGGCTATTGATCAGCTCAAGATCTGGGGCCAGCGAGCTGGCTGCGACGTCATTGCCCATCAGCCGGGGGCCGATCCGGGCGCCGTGGTCTACGACGCTATCCGGGCCGCTCGCTCTCGTGGGGCGGATATACTCATCGTGGACACGGCTGGCCGTCTGCACACCAAGTACAACCTGATGCAGGAACTCAAGAAGGTGCGAGGCGTGGCGGCCAAGCAGGTGCACCAGGCGCCCCACGAGACTCTGTTGGTGCTGGATGCCACCACTGGGCAGAATGCCCTGGCCCAGGCCAGGCACTTCAAAGACGACGTGGAGGTGACAAGCATCTTTTTAGCCAAGCTGGATGGCACGGCCAAGGGTGGTGTTGTCTTCGCCATCGCCAGGGAACTGGGTTTGCCCATCCGCTTTGTGGGCACCGGCGAGGGTCTGGGGGACATGGCCGAGTTTGACGCCCAGGACTTCGTGGAGGGGTTGTTCGGCGCGTGATACTAAACTGCTCCTGCTGGATCGCTAGATCCAGCAGGTGGGCAGCGGATCGCCAGATCCGCTGCGAGCTTTTGTGATTTACTGGAATTGGGAGGTATGCCCTTATGGAAGAACTGAGTAGCAAACTGAACGAGTTGAAGCAGCGCATCGAGCAGATGAAGGAGCGTCTTTGACCTGGCCAGCAAAGAGCAGGAGATAACGCGGCTGGAGCGGTGGGCGGCGAAGCCCGATTTCTGGGGCCGCCCAGATGAAGCCCAGGCCGCGATGCGAAAGCTGGCCTCTCTTAATGAGGAGGTAGAGACCTGGACGGGACTGACAGGGCGGGTGGCCGACGCTCAGATTCTCCTCGATTTGGCCGTCGCTGACGAGGACGAGGCCATGGCTGGCGACATAGCCGGCGAAGTCGAGACCATTGAGGCTGAGTTGGAGCGTCTGGAGTTCTGGCTGCTGCTTTCAGGCCCCTACGACAAGGACGACGCCATCCTGGCCATCCACGCCGGGGCGGGCGGCACCGAAGCCCAGGATTGGACGGAGATGCTGCTCAGGATGTACCTGCGCTGGGCCGAGGGACGCGGCTATCAGACCAGCATCCTGGACAGCATGGCAGGTGAGGAAGCAGGCCTGAAGAGGGCCATCGTCAGCGTCGAAGGAGATCACGTCTACGGCTATCTGAAGGCAGAAAAAGGCGTCCACCGCCTGGTGCGCCTTTCCCCCTTCGATGCTGCTCACCGGCGACACACTTCCTTTGCCCTGGTGGAGGTCTGGCCCGACATCGGGGAGGAGATCGAAGTGGACATAAACGCTGACGACTTGCAAATTGACACCTTCCGCTCCAGTGGGCCAGGCGGGCAGCACATGCAGAAGACCAGCTCAGCCGTGCGCATCACTCACTTACCGACGGGAATAATTGCCACTTGCCAGAACGAGCGCTCGCAGGCCCAGAATCGGGAGACGGCCATGAAGATCTTGCGGGCCCGTCTCTTCGATCTCGAGCAAGAGAAGCAGGAGGCAGAACAGGTGCGTCTCAAGGGCAAGCACGTCGAGGCTGGCTGGGGCAACCAGATCCGTTCCTACGTGCTGCATCCCTACAAAATGGTCAAGGATTTGCGCACCGGTTACGAAACAGGCAACGCCGAAGCCGTCCTCAATGGGGGCCTGGACGCTTTCATCGAGACCTACCTGCGGTCAATGGTGGGCGTCGGAACGATTTGACAATTTCGGCCGAAAGGCGTATAATTATTGCGTATAAAATGACCATGATGGTCTCAGAGCGATGGGAGTTGCGATCTCAGTCGCTCTTTTTGCGCTGAGGGGTAACTACCCCCCCCTGCAGCAGAGCGGGCTCCCATGCCCGCGATATCCGGCGGCGTGGGAGCCGCCTCTGCTTGCTTGATTAGAGGTATTGGTTAGTGGCTGAGAACGTCGAAGAATTGTTAATCCGATTTGAAGAGCACCTGGCGCGGTCGGCTCTGGCACCAACGACCATCGTGAACTACCTGGCCGACCTGAGGATCTTCGCTCGTTGGCACGCTGATGCCAAGGGGGCGGCATCTTCCCTGTTGAAGTTGACCTCCGACGACATCCGCGAGTATCGCCGCCACATGCAGACCAACGAGGGGTGGACCCCCGCCACGATCAATCGGCGCCTGCAGGCTGTTCGCAAATTCTACAGCTTTGCCATGGAAACCGGCCTGACGGAGAGCAATTCCGCCTCCGAGGTGCGGTTGATTCCGAGACCTGATCCAAACCCGCCTCGCGCCCTGGCTTCTGAGGAGGTCGCTGGCCTTCTTCAGGCGGTACAAGGGGGGCGGCCCAGCCTGGTCAAGCGCGACTACGCTATCGTCCAGTTGTTGCTCCAAACGGGGATCAAGCTGGGAGAGTTGACAGAATTGCGCTTGTCCGATGTCCAACTGCCGGGCAGTGGAGAGGGCTTGTTACTGGTGGGAGGCGGAAACCCTCGCGGCGGCGATGGCAGTAAGCGCCGCCAAATCCCCCTCAATTCCCTGGCCTGTGCCGCCTTGCAGGATTATTTGCAGGTCCGACCCCCTTCGACTAGCACCGAAAACCTGTTCCTCAGTCAGGACGGAAATTGCATTTCCAAGCGCACGGTGCAGCGGCTGATACATGTCTACACCCAAGCTGCTGGCCTGGAGGATGTATCGGCCCACGTCCTACGGCATACCTTTGCTATGTCCACCTTGGCGGATACGGGTGATATTTCGCTCGTGTCGCGCCTGTTGGGCCATCGCTGTATGGAGACCACCGCCAAATATCTAATATCCAATATCTAATATCCAATAACCAATATCCAATCAGGAGGGACACCTTGGAAGTAAAAGACTTCAGCGCGTTGCGCATTAGCCTGGCTTCGCCGGACGAGATACGTTCCTGGTCCCATGGCGAAGTGACCAAGCCGGAGACCATCAACTACCGCCGGCTGAGGCCTGAGAAAGACGGCCTCTTCTGCGAGGCCATCTTCGGGCCTACCAGGGACTGGCAGTGCTATTGCGGCAAATACAAAAACGTGCGCTACAAGGGCATAATTTGCGATAAGTGTGGAGTGGAAGTAACTCGCTCCTCGGTTCGGCGGGAGCGCATGGGACACATCGAGCTGGCAGCTCCGGTGGCCCACGTCTGGTATACGCGGCGTGTGCCCAGCTATATGGGGAAACTGCTGAACATCTCACGGCGGTACCTGGATCGCGTCCTCTACTTTGCTCAGTACATCATAACCGAGGTAGACGAGGAGGCGCGGCAGAAAGCTCTTCGTCGTCTCGAAGAGGAGTTGGCCCTGGAACAGGCTAACCTGGGGAAGGAGATCCAGGGGCAAATTGATGAGCTAGAGCAGGAGGTGGCTGAGAAAGTCGAGGAACTGGAGGAGGGCCGGCAGGCCACTCATCAGCGCCTGGAGGAGGAGTTAGCCACGGCCACCGACGGGATCGTGAAAGAGGCTCAAACTTTGCAAGCGAAGGTAGAGGCCCGTCAGGGAAAGACAGTGAAGTCTCCTTTGATCTTCTCGCCCACGGAGGAGACCATCGCCGAGGCAGGCGAGGTGGTAGGCCGGGAGCATTTGGTTCTTTTGAATAGGGTCGTGCAAGAGAAGTTGAGCGAGATCGAGGGCCAGATCAGAGTCGAACAGGATCAGAACACAACCTCCGTGGAAGCCGATATCGAGAGCCTGCGCCATGCTTTGAGGGAGGAGATCAAGAGCCTGCAGGCGAAGTTGGCTCCGAGGATAGAGATTCTAAAGCAAAAGACCGAGGCTGATCGCGAGGAGCTAATGGGGCTAGCCCAGATAGAGTTGCTGGACGAGGCTCGCTACCGGGAGCTGAGGTCCAAATGGGGCCGGGTCTTCAAGGCTGGCATGGGGGCTGAGGCCTTCTATGAGATCCTGAAAGGGGTAGATTTGGACGTCTTGGCCAAGGAGTTGTGGGCCGAGGTCCGAACTACCCGTTCAAAACAGCGCCGCAAGAGGGCGGTCCAAAGGTTGCAGGTAGTGGAGGCTCTGCGGAAATCGGGCAACCGCCCTGAGTGGATGATCTGGACCGTGATGCCCGTCATTCCGCCAGAGCTTAGGCCCATGGTGCAGTTGGATGGAGGCCGCTTTGCTACCAGTGACCTGAACGACCTCTATCGGCGAGTGATCAACCGCAATAATCGCCTCAAGCGTCTCCTGGAACTAGGAGCGCCTGACGTCATTGTGCGCAACGAGAAGCGCATGCTCCAGGAAGCGGTTGACTCCCTTATTGACAACAGCTACCGAGGCAAGGCCCGCTCCCGGCGTGGCCAACGGGAATTGAAATCCCTCTCGGACATGCTCAAGGGCAAGAAAGGGCGCTTCCGCCGCAACCTGCTGGGCAAGCGCGTGGACTACTCAGGCCGCTCGGTGATCGTCACTGGCCCGAAGCTGAAGCTGCACCAGTGCGGCCTGCCCAGAGGCATGGCTCTGGAGCTCTATCGTCCTTTTGTGATCGGCAAGTTGGTGAAATACAACTACGCCAATAACGTCAAGGGGGCCAGGCGGCTCATTGAGCGGGAACGCCCTGAGGTCTGGGAGGTGCTGGAAGAGGTGGTCAAGGATCAGCCAGTATTGCTCAACCGCGCTCCTACCCTGCACCGCCTGGGCATCCTGGCCTTCGAGCCTGTCTTGGTGGATGGCAAAGCTATCCAGATCCATCCGTTGGTCTGTGCTGCCTTCAATGCTGACTTCGATGGCGACCAGATGGCCGTGCACATTCCGCTATCTAAGGTCGCCGTGGAAGAGACGCGAAAGCTCATCCTATCCACGCAGAACCTGCTCAAACCAGCCAGTGGTGAGCCCATCGTGGGTCCTACCAAAGACATGGTTATGGGGTGCTATTATCTCACCCTGGAAGAGGACGGCTGCCGTGGTGAGGGCAAGGTCTTCATTGACCTTGATGAGGTCTCCCTGGCCTACGAGCTGCGCAAGGTTGACCTGCATGCCAAGATCAAGGTTATGCACGTGCGAGAGCGGCGCACAGCCAGGAAGCACCCTGTCGAGACCACAGTCGGCCGGGCCATTTTCAACCAGATCCTGCCTGATGCACTGCGTTTCGTGAACGAGGTTTTGGACAAGGGGCGAGTCAAGGATTTGGTGACCAAATGCTATAAAAAGCTCGGTCTGGAGGCGACCGCCGAGCTGGTGGACGAGATCAAAACCATCGGCTTTAAGTATGCCACCCGGTCAGGCGTGACTATCGCTGTCTCTGACCTTACCGTGCCCGAGGCCAAGGACGTAATCGTGGAGCAGGCGTCTGAGCAAGTCAGGGAGGTGGAGCGCCAGTATCGTCGGGGCCTCTTGACCGAGAATGAGAAGTATACTAAGACGATTGAGATCTGGACCAGGGCCACTGATGACGTGACCGAGGCCGTGGCCCAGGCGCTTGATCCCAATGGCCCCATTCAGATGATGGCC
Source organism: Chloroflexota bacterium (assembly GCA_030611885.1). Lineage (GTDB taxonomy): Bacteria > Chloroflexota > Anaerolineae > VGOG01 > VGOG01 > JAUWOY01. The sequence goes on from JAUWOY010000006.1 coordinate 90,561, forward strand.
CAATCAGGCGCCACCAAAGGGGGCTTTCAGCCCATTCGGCAACTCGCAGGAATGCGTGGTTTGATGGCCGATCCGGCGGGTCGCATCATAGAGATGCCCATCCTCTCCAACTTCCGTGAGGGCCTGTCAACGTTGGAATACTTCATCTCCACCCACGGGGCGCGCAAGGGCCTGGCCGATACCGCCCTGCGCACCGCCGACGCTGGCTACCTCACGCGGCGGTTGGTAGACGCGGCTCAGGACGCGATAATCAACGCCGAGGACTGCGGTACCAGAGGTGGTATCTGGATTAACAAAACGGACGATGTGGGGGGCCAGACCCTGGGGGAGCGTATCTTGGGCCGGGTCGCAGCGGGGCCAATTGCCGACCCCGCCACTGGCGAGATCATAGTCTCCGCTGGGGAGATGATCGAGGAGGAAGAGGTAGAGGCCATCGAGGCGGCTGGCATCGAGGAAATCCGCATTCGCTCGGCCATGACCTGCCAGCTCAGGTACGGCCTCTGCGCCAAGTGTTACGGGCGTGACCTGGGCCGCGGAAAGCCGGTCGAAGTAGGGGCCGCAGTGGGAATCATAGCCGCTCAATCCATCGGCGAGCCGGGCACCCAGCTCACCCTGCGCACTTTCCACACCGGCGGAGTGGCCTCAGGTATAGATATCACTCACGGCCTGCCGCGGGTGGAGGAGCTTTTTGAGGCTCGCAAGAACCCCAAAGGCGAGGCCCTCATGTCCGACATTGAGGGCCTGGTGGAGATCCGGCGCGAGGAAGGGATGCGCTACATCCGGGTCGTCAATAGTGAGGTTTTCCGCGACGAGTACGAGATTAAGCGTGGCTGGAAGGTCCTGGTCGAGGATGACGACGAGATAGCCGATGGCACGCCTATCGCTAGCTGGCACGGCGAGAAGGAGCAAGTTGCTAACAAGGGCGGGCGGGTCTTGCGAGAGGGTCGCCATATCATCGTAGTCCACGAGAGGAGAGAGGAGCGAGAATACGAAGTGCCCTCAGCGGCACGGCTGATCGTGGGAGAGGGCGATTGGGTGAAGGCTGGTCAGCAGTTGACGGAGGGTTCCAAGAACACCCATCGCCTTCTGCGTATCCTGGGACGGGAGGCCACCCAGCTCTACTTACTATCAGAGATTCAGAAGGTCTACCGCTCTCAGGGGGTGAACATCAACGATAAGCATTTCGAGGTGATCATCAGCAAGATGCTGAACAGGGTGGTGGTAACCTCCTCGGGCGATACCAAGTTCCTGCCAGGTGAACTGGTGAACCGCCGGGTCTTTACCGAGGGCAACGCTAAAGCGGCTGCCGAAGGTGGTCGCCAGGCTACAGCTCAACCGACCCTTTTGAGTATCAGCAAGGCCGCCCTCAATACCGACAGCTTCCTTTCGGCAGCCTCCTTCCAGCATACTATCAGAATTCTGGCTAGTGCGGCCATCGAGGGCAAGCAGGACGATCTTTACGGTCTCAAAGAGAACGTCATCATCGGCAAGCTGATCCCGGCGGGAACAGGTTTTCGGGGCCGGCCTGGACATGAGGGCGAAGTCCTTTCAGAGACCTTTGAGGATGTGGGATTAGCATTGTTTAGAGGGGGAGCCACTGGGGAACTGGCTATCTTAGAAGAAGAGGAAGAAGAGGAGGCTGACGAGGAGCTGGACATCAAGCAAGTGGAGGGAGATGCTGGGGAACCGGCCGCTCCGGAAGCAGAGGCAGCCGAGTTGCCCCTGGCTGCCAGCTAGTCAGAATAAACGGCCACTGAAGGGGAGGGCGGTGATCGAGTTTGATTCGGTCACTGCCCTTTTGTTTGACAAAAGCCTGGAAATAGCATATAGTAAAGGACACAGTTTCTCGATTCGATGTAGGGTGAGGAGTGCAGATATGGAAATCGGAACAGTCCGCCAGGTAGATATCGGCCACGAGATGCAGGAGGCATACCTCAGTTACGCCATGAGCGTGATCGTATCCCGAGCCTTGCCCGATGCCCGCGACGGCCTGAAGCCAGTACATCGCCGCATCCTCTACGCCATGCATGATATGGGCCTCCATCACGATAAGTCCTACAAGAAGAGCGCCCGCATCGTGGGCGAGGTGCTGGGCAAGTACCACCCCCACGGGGACGCGGCTGTCTACGATGCCATGGCCCGCATGGCCCAGGACTTCTCCCTGCGCTACATGCTGGTGGATGGTCAGGGCAACTTCGGCAGCGTGGACGGCGATCCGCCAGCGGCTATGCGCTACACCGAAGCTCGGCTGACCCTCACGGCCAAAGAGATGTTAAACGACATTGATAAGGAAACCGTGGATTTCGCTGAGAACTTCGATGGCACTCTGCAAGAGCCGAGGGTTTTGCCGGCCAACATTCCCAATCTGTTGATCAACGGTAGCTCAGGTATCGCCGTAGCCATGTCCACCAGCATTCCGCCCCATAATCTGGGCGAGGTTTGCGATGCTCTTATCTATATGATAGACCATGCCAAGAAGCTCGACGAGGTCACCGTCGAGGAGTTGATGCGGTTCATAAAAGGCCCCGATTTCCCCACTGGTGGAATCGTCTATCGCTACCGACCGGGCGAAGGGGACGGTGCCGAAGCGGACGCCCTCCGCAGCGCCTACGCAGTGGGAAGAGGACGCATCACGGTCCAGGCCAAGACTCACATCGAGGAGATGACCCGCAACCGCCATCGCATCGTGGTCACAGAATTGCCTTATCAGACCAACAAGAGCAACCTCATCGAACGAATCGCCACGTTGGTCCGTGATGGCCGCCTGGAGGGTATCACCGATCTCAGGGACGAGTCGGACCGCCAGGGGATGCGTCTTTGCATTGAGCTGACCCGAACCGTAGCGCCCCGCGAGGTGCTGGTCGAGCTCTTTCGGCTGACGCCCATGCAGAGCACTTTCAGCATCATCATGCTGGCCCTGGTAGATGGCGAGCCCCGTTTGCTTTCCCTCAAGCGGGCTCTGCAACATTACCTCGACCACCGCCGTGAGATCATCACCCGCCGCAGCCGCTACGATCTGAAGCAGGCCCGCGCGCGAGCCCACGTGTTAGAAGGACTGTTGATAGCCTTGGACAACCTGGACGAGGTCATCGCCACCATCCGCCGCTCCCGCAGGGTTGATACAGCTCGTAGAAATCTACGCCGCGAGTTCAAGCTGAGCGAGATCCAGGCTCAGGCTATCCTGGATATGCCTCTGCGGCGACTGGTTGCCCTGGAGCGCAGGAGGCTAGAGGATGAGCACAAAGAAAAGCTCAAGCTCATCCGTCGGTTGGAGAGCATCCTGCGCAGCCCCAAGAGGATTCTGGCCTTGATTAAGGAAGAGTTGCAGGAGGTCAAGGCCAGGTACGCCGACCCCCGGCGCACTCAGATCGTAGAACGGAGGAAGGTCGAGCTCACAGCCCGCGACCTCTTGCCCGACGAGGAGGTGCTGATCGGCATCAGCCGTGGTGGCCTGGTCTCGCGACGTTCCTTAGATGAGGGGATCAAGACCACCCGGCGACGGGTCGAGGATCCTCTGCACCAGGTGTTGGCGGCCAACACTCAGGACGAACTTTTCCTGTTCACCGCCGACGGGCGGGCTGTATCTTTGCTGGTGCATCAGATACCTGAGGCCGACAGTCCCAGCGGAGGAGATCACCTGGCTGATATGACCTCTCTGTGGCGACGCCACAAGGTTGCTGCTGTCCTGGCGCTGCCCGTGGCGACCGGCAAACCCCCCGCGCAACCCCAGGAGGGGTACCTGTTCCTGGTTACCCGCGAGGGCAAGGTCAAGCGGGTGACGCTGGCCGACTTCTTGGCTGCCCGGGGCGATGAGGTCACCGTGATGGGTGTGGATGAGGGCGACGAGCTGGGATGGGCCGCTTTTACCACTGGCGGTGAGGAAGTGCTCTTGGTCACGCGGAAGGGGCAGGCCATCCGATTCGCGGAGGAGGACGTGCGCCCCATGGGGCTGCCGGCCGGCGGGGTGATGGGCATTAAACTGGGCCGAGGCGACCAGGTGGTGGCTATGGATCTCGTGCAAGCCAGGGCCAGCCTGTTCGTTGTCACCAGCGCGGGCTACGGCAAGTGGACTCCCCTGGCTGAGTATCCTACCCAAGGACGTTACGGCAGGGGGGTGGTCGCGGCCAGTTTATCGTCGAAGACGGGGGATCTGGTGGGCGGTTGCGTGGTCAAGGGCAGCGATCAGATCGTTCTGGTCTCGGCCAAGGGAGGCACCAGGAAGTTGCGGGTGCGTAGTGCGCCGCGCATGGGACGCGCAACTCGGGGTAAGGTGCTGATGTCCCTGCGGGGCGGCGACAGCTTAACGGACGTGGTTTGCTCTGGGGAGAGGCCGGAGTTGCTGTAAGCGAAGCGGCAAAGAGCTAATTTAAGACAGGAGTGCGGACGCAAGTCCGCTCCATAGGCAGGCTTGTGCCTGTCAGCTAATAAGGAGGCGAAATGAATTACAGAGACAAGATGCTCACTTGCGAGCAGTGTGGATCTCAATTCGTGTTCACCGTCACCGAGCAGCGGAAAATGGCCGAACGAGGCGCCGAGTTACTCGAGCCCAAGTTCTGTCCTCGCTGCCGCACTGCTGAGGAGCCTGGAGTGAAGCCCATTGGACGGGAGCCCATTGGACGGAAGCCCATTGGACAGGTGAAATGGTTCGACGCCATCAAGGGCTGGGGCTTTATTACCAAGGCCAACGGTGAAGACATCTTCGTTCACCATTCCGGCGTCGAGGGCTACGGCACCCTGCAAGAAGGGCAGAGGGTAGAGTTCCAGATCGAACAAACCCCCAAAGGCCCCGCAGCGGTCGAGGTAGTCCCTCTGCCGACGGACGAGTGAGAAGCAGGAAACGTCTCATGTTGCGCACCAAGATCGTTTGCACCATCGGGCCGGCCAGCCGCGCCCCTGAGATGCTGCGGGAGCTGATGCTGGCCGGCATGGACGTGGCCCGCCTGAACTTCTCCCACGGCAGCCAATCCTATCACGGCGAGAACATCGAGCACATCCGCGCCGTGGCTGCCGAGGTGGGCAAACCCATAGCCATCCTGACCGACCTGCAGGGGCCCAAGCTGCGGGTGGGGAAGATGGAGGGTGAGGGGGTGCTTTTGGTTTCCGGGGAGAAGCTAACCCTGACCACGCGGCCCATTGTGGGTCACGGCGGCGAGGTGCCCGTCCAGTATGCCGAGCTTCCCCAAGACGTGGAGCCCGGCGACCGCATCCTCATTGACGACGGGCTGCTGGAGTTGGAGGTGCTCTCCACTGATGAGGAAACAGACATCACCTGTCGGGTGATCACCGGTGGCTTGCTCCAGACCAACAAGGGCATGAACCTGCCCCGCGCCTCTCACGCCATTCCTACCATCACCGATAAGGACCGCCGAGACTTGCGCTTTGTGTTGGAGCAGCAGGTGGACTGGGTGGCCCTCTCCTTTGTGCGCAATTCGGGTGAGGTGCTGAAGCTGAGGGAGATGATCCGGGAGCTCAGTTCGGCAAGGTCTCTGACCGTCGCCGATTCCCCGGTGCCCGTGGTGGCCAAGATCGAGAAGCCCGAGGCGGTGGACGACATTGATGGGATCATCGAGGCAGCGGACGCGATCATGGTAGCTCGCGGCGATTTGGGGGTCGAGACCTCGCCGGAGGCCGTGCCCATCGTGCAGAAGATGATCATCGCCAAATGCAACGCCGTAGGCAAGCCGGTGATCACTGCCACCCAGATGCTGGATTCGATGATGCGCAACCCGCGGCCCACCAGGGCTGAGGCCAGCGACGTGGCCAATGCCATCTTGGACGGCACCGATGCCATCATGCTCTCTGGCGAGACGGCGGTGGGCAAGTATCCTCTTGAGTCCGTGCGGACAATGGTCAGGATCGCCCAGGAGGCCGAGCGAGGCGGGCTGGAAGGTCTAGCCAGGCCCCGCCCGCCCCTTGGCCCGGTGACCTCCATTGCCGACGCCGTCAGCCATGCCACCTATGAGACGGCCTGCGATCTGGAGGCAGCGGCGATCATCACCCCCACCATCTCAGGCCACACCGCCCGGATCATCTCCAAATATCGCCCTCCCTGCCCCATAATCGCCGTTACGCCCAGCCCTGTCGTTCAGCGCCAGTTGGCCCTCTATTGGGGAGTTCATCCGCTGCTCTCCAGGCGCACCGACAGCACCGATGAAACGATCGCTGGGGCGGTCAGAGCTGCGCAAGAACACGGGCTGGTAAAACAGGGCGACGTGGTGGTCATCACCGCCGGAGCGGCGGGCAGCGGCCCCGGCACGACTGACATCATGAAGGTGCAAGTCGTTTAGTTTATGAGTTGTATGCGTTCAGGGGGTAGGCCAAACGTCGGTTGAGTAGCCCCGAAAGGGGCGTATCGAAACCACGTTTGGCCGCTTCCCCGTGCGATCACTTGGTTTCGATACGACCTGCGGTCTACTCAACCGGCGTAATCGCACTGAGGCTGAACGCTTACTATGAGTTGACAAGAAGGCCAAAACCCGCTATAGTACGTTCAGGCATACAAATAAAAGTGAGGTGAAGTGTTATGGTGGTGAAAGCATTGCCCATCATGCCCATCAGCGACTTGCGGATCAAGACCAGGGAGTTGATTGCTACGGCCCGAAAAGAGCCCGTGGTGATTACTCAGAGAGGACGCCCGCAGGTAGTGATGCTTGCTTACGAGAGCTACAACGAGATGGTAGCCAGGCTGAAGGCTTTAGAGGATGCCAGGGACGCCCTGATTATTGACCGCGCACTGGCTACTGCGGGCGAGTTCTACAGCATCGAAGAAGCCCTGGCCGATTACGAGGCTGCCACTGGAGTTAAGATAGGCCTCGAAGATTTGAGGCGTGAGCATGAATAGCTATAGCCTGCGAATAGAGGAGCGGGTGATTAAAGATATGCGGCGCTACCCACCCAAGATTTACAAGCAAGTCATGAGAAGGGTGGTTGAGCTACAGTTCAACCCTCGCCCTCACGACAGCGAAAAGAAGGGCGAAGGCTACACAGTGGACACTGGAGAGTACCGCATCTTCTACATTATCAACCGCCAGGAACAATCAGTCGAGGTGCTGCTCGTAGGCAAACGCAACGATGCAGCGATTTACAAGCAAGCCAGGAGATTAGGGCTGATGTAATTCAGCGAGCACATCCGATTCACATTCTGATTTGTCATTTTGCACCTTGCACGTTACCAAGCGCATCCACAAGATAGTGGTAAAGAGAGCAGGCATACTACATCTTGTTGCCGTGCCCCTGTAGCTCAATTGGACAGAGCGTCTGACTTCGAATCCGCAGGTTGCAGGTTCGAGTCCTGCCAGGGGTACTAAAGACAGCACGTGGGCGATATTCGCTCGCTGTACAAAAGAAGCAAAGGCCACGAAAGCAGAGAAATGCTTTCGTGGCCTTTCGCCGTTCAAACCGTCCCCTCACTCACAAGTTTCTCCCCAGTGGGCTACCACCTTCATGATGTCCACGACGGTGATGATTCCATCGCCATCAAGGTCGTAGGGTGCACAGTCAGGATCCTCGGTCGTCATGCGCCAGCAATTAGCAACGAGCATGATGTCCCCCACGTCCACTCGGCCACTGTCGTTGAAATCGTTGAAGAGGACGCAAAAGTGGGCATCGCCGTTTCCGCCGGGGTAGGCTTCCTCGTTGTCCGCGTAGTCGTTGGCTCGCACCTGGAAATAGTACGTCTCGCCGCTGGTGACGGTGATGGGATCGGTGGGGCCGAAGGGATAGCGCGTCAGAACCGTTTGGGTCAACCATTCGGTCCAGGCGCCTGCGGAGCCGACTTTGTACTGGACATCGTAGGAAGCGATGCCAGAACTGGGATCGGGGTCTGACCCGCTCCAGGTCACGTTGATGCCGGGGGTCGTGGTGATGACAGCGGGTAATGGACTAATGGCCGAGCTAGGGGCTACAGTGTCGGCCTCGAAAGCGGTATAGCTGTAGGGTTGAGTGGTGTGGAGATCAGTGACTTCTAGCGTCTCCGTCGAGGTACGGGAGAAGAGTAAATTCTTGACCTGGTATGGTCCATCAACATTGTAGAGGTTGATAGAGGGGCCGTTAAAGTCCAGGGCCAGGGTATTGAGGCCGGCAGTCAGGGTGTAGGGCCGAGTAAACCCGGTGATACCTTGACCGTTGCCATCGGAGAGGCTGACTGTTACTGTGTAGACGCCAGCGTGCCACACGTCGAGAGGCGCGTTCACGCGGAGAAGTTCATAGAGGCTGTTGGCGTCAGTGTCCACTCCCATATCAGTGATTGTTCCGGTGAGGCGAATTGGATCGTGCTGGAACTGAGAAGCACTATAAACAGAGGTCGTATACACCTCTGTTGCTATCTCCGTGACGGTATCAGCCTCAAAATCTGTTACAATCACCTCATCTAACAGGAAACCACCTGATATGTTAGCATCGGCAATCGTTTTACCATCGAAGTTCAGTGGGATATCATGGCTACCAGATGTGAGGGTGATCACATTCGTGGCGTTGCCAATTAGAGTTCCGCCACTTCCGTAGAGATTGCCGGAGATTTCGAAAGAGCTCTCACGAGTGACATCCAGGCCAACATTGATCGAAAGATGATCGAACAATCCATTTCCATCGCTGTCAACACCTGTGTCCGAGTATACCCCGCTGAGGACAGCATCACGAGATAGCACGGTGATACCTGTCGTTGTGCTTTTCTGAAAGACGGTTCCTGAAGGAGTTGTTCCTGTTATATCGGCAGTGACGTAGTAAGCACCGGACTGGTTAACGATGAACTGATTGGTGTACTCACCATCTCCTGCTGCTGGATCACTGTGAGTGCCATCATCGAAGAGGAGTGTTTCCGTGACTGTATCAGTGGGATCAACGATTGTAAGTCGAGCATCTGCTCCTGTTATGGCAACGGTATCCGAAAAGACCTCGGCTGAGACTGTGACCGTATCTCCAATATGATATGAGTCGGCATCTGTTCTGATCGCGGATGAAATAGAGGAGCGCTGGGTAAACATCAGGAGCCAGGAGCTCACGCCATCAGTGAGTGGAGCGCCGGCTTGCAGCACAGCCTCCCACGGCCCTATGGAGGGATTTTCGATGGCATAAGCGAGCGCATTTCCTTCAACAGCACTGCCCACCGTTTCCGTGTAGGTGATCCCTGGATCGTCAGTGCGAACAACAGTTCTATCTGAGTAATAAAGTGTAAAAGTAAGCGGCTGGTGGTCCCAGAAAAGAGCGACATCTGCCGTCTGGTTTGAATCAACGTAGAGCGTTTGGGTTACAGTCGTGGATTCGGAAATGACTCCCGAGAAGATCAAAGTGGAAGGCAGTGTTGGAGTACCCTCTTCCAGCAGAACGCTCAGCCCTTGTACCTCACTAACTGACAGCTCAGATTGAGGAATCAATCGACCTTGGTTATCAACGTGCAGTATTTCCGCCAGCAACGCTCCCATGCGGTCTGACTTACGACCCGTGTCGTGATTTTCTCGAACCACATAGATTTCTGTATTCTCACCTGATACATGCCCAGGGACCTCTTGTAAAGACTGACTACGCATTGATACCAAGCCATCATTGCGTCCGTTAAACAGGCCTGTATAGTTATTTCCATAGTCACTGCGCTTATATAGAATTGAATAACTGCGAGGGAAACCATAGTAATTCACCCAAAAGCTTGACTCGACCACCCACTCAACCTCATCATATCGCGAGAAATCATCGGGCTTTGACGCGTCGGCTACGAGGGCGTAGTAGTTGACACCAGGCATGGCGGGATGACGCCAATTGAATTGAGTGTTCACGTACTGTTCAGTGATATTGTTGGTTCGTTCACATTTGCAATAGTGGAATAACGGGCCTAACTTGAAAATCCCGGACCCGGCCAGTATCTTGTCCGCCACATACGTTCCACGATGGGGCGCACTGATAGTGACCAAGGTTGGTACATTTGTCGCAGATGTATTCCAATATCTCTTCTCAATGTACGCTCGACTATCAAGGCCGCCAGTACTATGCGAGACAATATTGATCTCGTTTGTGTTGTACCGTAGAAGGAGCGTATTAGAAATAAAATCGTCCAGGAGTTCCGCTTGTCCGGCCACAGAGCTTTTCCCTGTATCAGTTTCTAACTGCTCTTCCTCAAAGAAATAGGTCGTATTCACAATGTAGCCCTCGGCCAGGAGGTACTGTTCAAGCTCCTTCCAGTATCCCCCCCCGCTTCCCCCTCCATATCCCGGGACCAACAGAATCGGATAGGTACCTGGAATCTCAAGGCGAGCCCACGCAACCTCAGTGGCATAGCCAAATCCCTGGCTATCAACGGCAATGGTGATAGCATTAGTCGCTGCAACAGGGCGACCATCCACTAAAGTAGGAAACTTCAGAAACTCGACGGGCACCCAGTAGTCATAGCTTTTCCATTTCTTGTCATATCCAAAGAGAATGTCGGGAATAGGGTTACCATTAACATAAATAGCATCCGCCTCCGTGTTTGGCGCGAAGCGGTCCACATCATAAGCCATTATGGTGAGGCGTGCCTTCTCTGCCACACTTTTCCCAATAGGGTTACACTTATGGACAACCTCGCCGTAGTCATCAATTACCAACCCATCAGTCAAGTGACCATTTTCGTCCACCAGGCCGTAGTAGCGCGAAATCGGGATAGTAACAGTAATCACACCACCAAATTGGTAGTTCTGTCGCAAATCCTGTTCAGTCGGCTCTTCAGGCAAGATCCTACCCCAGAAAATATCATCCTCGACAAAATGATAAAACGGAGGCGGCTCAAGCGGTGGGACTTCCCCTTCCGCTGGCGTGAAAGAGGCGTTGGTGTTGTCGTAGTCCCAGCCACTTCCCAGGCCGTCATCGTCGCGGGCGGAAACGCCAAAATCAATGGAATTCTCGGCAAGCACCCAATCGCCACTTATCTTGAAGCTCCAGGTCAGCTCGTAACCGTTGGCTAACTCTGTGTTGGTGACGCTGGTTATGGTTAGATAGTTAGCCCCTTCCTCACCGGCCCAGAGGGAAGAGCTGCCATCGGACTGAGACCACATCATGGTAAGAGACTTCAAAGGGTGGCGAAGTTGGAGGTAACAGTACTTGAGATCATCCCTCCCATTAGGATCGTAATATTGGGCGGTCACCGAATAAACAGTGTCTGGATACATAGTTTGTGGTTGACCGCTTATGTCTGAGGCATGAGCAGTTGGTGACTGGGCTGATCCTGTAGCAAAGCTCCAGGTATAGGGTTCTGCTAGTGGATTACTGGCTTCATCGGTAATAGCTGTACTCAGAGTAGCAGTATACTCGTGGTCGTAGTCCAGGTTAGCATCAGGGGTGAAGATAGCAGTGTAGGTGTCGCTGTCGTATGTTACCGTCCCTGCGACTGCACTGCCAGCTAGAGTGAAGCTGCCGGCAGTTATGGTGGAGACATCCATAGGTTCGCTGAAGGTAGCCATTACCACCGTGTCAATAGCCACATCAGTGGCACCATTCTCAGGAGATGTGCTGACTACTGTGGGCGGCGTGGTATCCTCCCCGCCCGTAAACCGCAGAATGAACAGCCCCCCACTCTCAGCGGCGACGTAGGCGTAGCTCCCCGCCACCGCCACGTCCCTGGCAGACCCTGGCGTGTCGTAGAAGCCGGCCTCTGTGGGAGCCGCCGGGTCGGTGACGTTGATGACGCGCAGGCCACCACCCCAATCAGCGACGTAGGCGTAGTTCCCCGCCACCGCCACGCCCTCGGTACCCCCCGTGTAGTAGTAACCGGCCTCGGTGGGAGCCGATGGGTCGGTGACGTTGATGATGCACAGGCTGTACCAATCGGCGACGTAGGCGTAGGTGTGACCCTGCGGATCACCTGCCGCCACCGCCACGCCATAGGCCCTCCCCGGTGTGTCGTAGTAGCCGGCCTCGGTGGGAGCTGCCGGGTCGGTAACGTTGATGATGTGCAGGCCCTCGTACTTATTGGCGACGTAGGCGTAGTTCCCCGCCACCGCTACGCTCTTGGCATACACCGGCGTGTCGGAGAAGCCGGTCTCGGTGGGGGCCGCCGGGTCGGTGACGTTGATGATGCGCAGGCCCGCCCAATCATCGGCGACGTAGGCGTAGTTCCCCACCACCGCTACGCCTCTGGCATACGACGGCGTGTCGCAGGAGCCAGCCTCGGTGGGGGCCGCCGGGTCGGAGACGTTGATGATGCGCAGACCGCTTAACCCATCGGCGACATAGGCATAGTTCCCCGCCACCGCCACGCCTTCGGCCCACCCCGGCCTGTAGTAGCCAGCCTCGCTGTGGGGCGCCGGGTTGGTGACGTTGATGATGCGCAGGCCCGCCCAATCATCGGCGACGTAGGCGTAGTTCCCCGC